>NZ_JBEYSX010000005.1:76266-386627 GCF_040642815.1 Nocardia sp. NPDC047648
CTGCGCCGCCCCCAACCAACTCACCGCCGCAGCATCCCCGAAACCAGCCCCCAACCGAGCGAACTGCTCATCCGACAAACTGTGCGCCGACGCCGCGGAATCCCGAGCCGCTGTCTGCGCACCACCCCGACCTGCGTCGGCTTCTGTCTTCGCCATGTACTCGATCAACTCCTTGAGATCCGCGCAATACACCGAGGGGTTGTCGAAACCGGCGCCCGGCCGGTATCGATCCGGGTAGAAGCCACCGCCACAGACCTGCACCAGCGTGCAGGACCGGCATGTTTCGCCGATGCCGTCGACGCCTTGCTGGCGCACGGTGATTCCCGGAATCGCGGCCGCCTCGTCGAGGCTGTTGCGCCAGACATCCAGGCCGGTGGCCGCCGCGCCGGGATACGCCGTCTTCAACGAATCGACCTGTTCCAATGTGCCGTCGGTCTCGATGACCAGGAGGTCGACCGGATCCAGCCCGAACGACTCCGCGCCACTGGGCCGTCCGTACATCGCTGCCAGCAGCGAATCGAAGGTGCGTAACGGCACCGGCCGTCCATCGGCGTTCCACGCCTCGAACATCGCGATCAGCCAGTCGGAATACTCACCGCCGCCGCGAGTCGGGTCGTCGGGGTCGCGCGGCGCGCGCAGACCGGGCGGCTGGTGTTCCCAATTGGAATGCGGAAGTAGAAGATCCAGCGCGGGAGGCTCTTGTTCGAGCAAGCCTCGATACACGGCCGCCGGGTCGTTTGCGATGTCCACGGTACACAGCAGGCCGGTGTACAGCTGCCGGTACTGTGGCTTTCGCAGCAACTCCAGACCAGCGAGCACCTTGTCGTAGCTACTGCGCCCGTTGCGGTAGAGACGATGACGGTCGTTCGCGGCGCGGTCGCCGTCCAGCGAGACACCGACGCGGACATTGTATTCCACGAAGAGATCGAGAAACTCTTCATCCAGCCGTACCCCGTTGGTGTGGATGTAGAGGTCCGGCTCGGCGACCGGGGCGATCGCCGCCGTCAGCGTAGCCAGTGTCTCCCTGGTACGGGCCGGACCGAGCAACAAGGGCTCGCCACCGTGCAGAACGAGCGAGACACGCCGCAGCGCATGGCCCGCGGCATGCTCGGCGATGCGGAACCCGACCTGGGCGGCAGTCTCCGGAGCGAACTCCATGGGGCGGCCGCGCCAGGACTGGTCGGCGTGCTCGTACATATAACAGTGGTCGCACGCCAGATCGCACCGACTGTGCACTTTTATCACGTACTGCCGGAAAGGAAGCGGTTCATAATTCGGGTGCATGGTTCAGTCGGCCTTCGCTCGCTCCGTCGGACTATCAGACCCTGGAGCTGAAGGAGAGGGTCGTAACCGATGAGTTGCTGAGGTTCTTCATCAGGTCGGACAGGCTCTGGCCCGACAGCTGACCGAGCGGAGTCGCCCGAAGGTCCGATACCGCGGACGCGATACTCCCCGTCGTTGCGTTCATGATCGTTCTCCAATCCGGCCGCGTCACTCTCGACAACCAGGCCGAATCGAACTGGCCGCGGCGGCCTTCTACGAGGTTATCGAGCTGAACGGCGCGAACTTCGCCAGCGATGGGAATCGTTGCGGTGCACCGTTTCCGCGTGCTAGCCATTGGATGGCCCGTGCAGTCGCAGCGAGCACCCACGTCGGCTCGGTCAGGTCGAAGTTCGTAGGCAGGAATGGATACCACTGTGCCACTGAGGAAGTCACGGGCCGCCCGGCGAGGCATCGAGAGAGCGCGAGCATGAACAACGGCACTGCGTCCGGTACGCGGCTACCGACAACTCAAGCGCAACAGGAGATCTGGCTGACGCACCAGCTGCATCCGTCCTCGCTGATCCATCGGTTCGGTGGCTACTTCCTCATCGACGGACCGATCGATCCCACGCTCATGGACCGCGCATGCCGGCAGGTGATGTGTGAAGCCGAGTCGCTCCGCACCCGATTCGCCCAGCCCGATCACACGCTGTATCAGTACGTCGCGGATCGGCCGGCGAGAACTCTGCAGGTGTTCGACTTCAGCACCGATCCGGATCCGATCGGCCGCGCCGAAGACTGGATGCGATCGGAGCTTTCCGATCCACGGCGGCCGGAAGTTGGTGGCCTCGTCACATTTGCGCTGTTCAAGCTCGCGGCCGATCGCAATGCCTGGTATCAGGGGTATCACCACATCGTCATGGACGGTGTGGGCTATACCCTCATCGCTCAGCGCGTCGCGGACCTCTATTCCGCATATTCGGCCGGCCGGTTGCCGTCCCCGTCACGATTCGAGTCGCTTGCCGCGCTGGTCGATGCCGAGAACATGTATCGGAACTCGGATCGATACCGTGCGGACCGCGACTATTGGCGAGGCCGCCTCGCCGGCTGCCCGGAGCCTGCCACACTGGCGGATCGCAATACGCGTAGCCCGGTCTCCTCCGTAATCCGCCACACCGGCTACCTCGATACCGATACCGTCGCCGCACTGCAACGTTCAGCCGCAGAACTCGGTATTCGACTGTCGACTGTATTCATCGCCGCCGCGGCACTCTACGTGCACAAGCTGACGGGCCGCTGTGAGATGCTCCTTCAACTTCCCGTATCGGCGCGGGCATCCGGCGTATTGCGTCGAATGCCGGCCACGGTCGCGAATATGGTTCCGCTGCGCATCGAAGTTCATCCCGATGGGCCGATATCGGAACTATTACTCGCCGTCGGCAGAGAAGTATCCGCTGTTGTTCGGCATCATCGGTATCGCGGCGAGAGCATTACCCGCGAGCTGCGGGCCGCGACCGGGGTAGAAAACTCTGCCGGACTCCAGCTCAATTTCATGTCATCTTTGGAGAATTTCGAATTCGGTGGCCATCGCGCTGCGGCACACAGTGTTTCGGCGGGACTGGTTCAGGACGCGGCATTCGACATCTACGACCTGCCGAGAACTCCGAGCCGCACACGTATCGACCTTGTCGTCAACGCGGACCGCTACGAGGCCGATACCGCGGCCGGACATCATCGACGGTTTCTGGGGCTGCTGAATGCCCTCGCCGCAACGGATCCGGGCGAGGCAGTACGACGGTTTTCGGTGCTCACCCCCGACGAGCGTGATCGGATTCTGCGTGTCCAGAGCGGGGCGGCAGCCGCTACGGACGCCGGGAACATCGGCCCGACCATGCTGGAGTTGTTTGCGACCCATGTCCGGAAGGTTCCGGGCGCAACGGCATTGATATGCGGCGATCAACACCTCGACTACGCCGAACTCGACACTTGTAGCTCCCGGCTCGCCCGCCGCCTGATCGGCTCCACGACCACGGCCCTCGGTGCCGACTCGATCGTTGCCATCGCTTTGCCCCGAACCCCCGATCTTGTCATCGCGATGCTCGCCGTGCTCAAAATCGGCGCCGCCTACCTCCCCCTCGACCCCACCCATCCACCAGCTCGGCTGATCCGCATCATCGCCGATGCCCGACCGGAGCTCATTGTCACCGACAGCACCATCACGCTGCCCCCCACCGCGATACCCCAAGTCCGCCTCGACTCCACCGCAGCAGACGCAGACGCAACAGAGCCCGACGCCGGGGTCCGCGTCCACCCCGACAACCTCGCGTATCTCATCTACACCTCCGGGACCACCGGCGCCGCGAAGGGCGTCGCCATCACTCACCGGAACCTCGCGACCCACATTGCCGCCGCCGCGGCACTTCGACCGCCGGGCCCGGGTCGAGTCGTCGCGGCCACCTCCGCCGGATTCGACGTTTCGGTGTTCGAGATCCTGACCACGATCGCCACCGGTGGCACCGTGGACCTGATCGGCAACATCCTCGAACTCACCCGGCGCCCCGGGACCGCCGGGGAACTGGTCAGCACCGTCCCCTCCGCGTTTGCCGCAATTATCGATGCTCCAGCGACTCTCACGCCGCATACCGTCGTGTTCATCGGTGAGCCGCTGACCGGCGCGCTCGTCCGTCGGACCCTTTCCAGGCTCCCCGACGCTCACATCGTCAACGGATACGGACCCACCGAGACAACCGTCTACGTCACCACCGCCGCACTCACCCCGGCCGACCCCGTGCCCGATCGGATACCCATCGGCACACCGGTCGCCGGCACCCACGCCTTCCTCCTCGATCCCTGGCTGCAACCCGTTCCTCCGGCCGCGCCCGGTGAACTCTATGTGGCCGGTGGTCAGCTCGCCCGCGGCTATCACGGACAGCCGGGATCGACCGCGGCCCGATTCGTGGCCAACCCCTTCGCCCCGGGCGAACGCATGTACCGCACCGGCGATCTTGCCCGCTGGCGCCCGGATGGCATGCTCGAATACCTCGGCCGCGTCGACGACCAGATCAAAGTCCGCGGCTTCCGCATCGAGCCCGGCGAAATCGAAGCCACCCTCACCCGCCATCCCGGCATCACCCAGGCCGTCGTCCTCGCCCACACCCACAGCGACGACACCAGCGACACCCGACTCGTCGGCTACCTGGTAACCGACCCGGCGGCCACCGTGGACATCCAGGAAGTCCGCGAATTCCTCGCGGCACAACTGCCGGACGTCATGGTGCCGACGGCGCTGATACCACTCGGCAACCTCCCGCTCACCGCCAACGGCAAACTCGACCGCGGCGCCCTACCGGCACCGCAGATCCGATCCACGGTCCCATACCGCAAACCCGGTACCGCCCAGGAAGAGACACTGGCCGATCTGTTCAGCGATGTCCTCGGCCTGCCCGAGGTGAGCATCGACGACGACTTCTTCCAACTCGGCGGCCACTCCCTCTCCGCAACCCGCCTCTCCTCCCGTATCCGCGCCGCGCTCGGCGTCGAGATTCCCCTCCGCACCATCTTCGACAACCCCACCATCGCCCAACTCGCCACCCACCTCGACAACACCACCACCCCGCGCACCCCCCTCACACCACAGCGGCGGCCAGCGGTGGTGCCGTTGTCTTCCGCTCAACGACGTCTGTGGTTCCTGCACCGCTCGGAAGGCCCATCGGCCACCTACAACATGCCGATGGCCGTGCGGATGAACGGGCCACTCGACCTCGCCGCGCTCACCACCGCCGTCGCCGATGTCGTCGCCCGGCACGAGACTCTGCGCACGGTATACGCCGACGCCGACGGAACACCCCACCAGCGCATCCTGGATCCCGACGATCTGCACATTCCCATCGAAGTCCATCGCAGTACCTCCGAGGCCGACACCACGGCCGCACTGGCCGAACTGGCGAGCCATCGCTTCGAGCTGTGGTCCGATATTCCGTTGCGGGCCTCGATCTTTCGGCACGACGATCACGACCACACCGTCGCCCTGGTACTGCACCACATCGCGGGCGACGGCTGGTCGATGGTTCCGCTGATACAAGATCTGACCAGCGCGTACCGGGCCCGCCGCGACGGCCGCGAACCCGTGTGGACGCCGCTGCCGGTCCACTATGCCGACTACGCCCTTTGGCATAACCGACTACTCGGCTCCATCGACGACCCCGACAGCCTACTTTCACGACAACTTCGATACTGGACTGCCGAACTGACAGGGCTCCCGGATCTGCTCCCTCTCCCCACCGACCGACCACGCCCACGCGCGGCCGATCACCGGGGCACCACCGCGACGTTCCATATCGGACCCGACATTCGTCTCGCCGTCGAACAACTCGCCCGGGAGGGCAACGCGACTCCGGCCATGGTGTTGCAGGCCGCGCTGGCCCTCCTGCTGAACAAGTACGGCGCGGGCCGCGACATCCCCATCGGTTCATCTATCGCCGGCCGCACCGACGAAGCGCTCAGCGACCTGGTCGGATTCTTCGTCAACACCTGGGTTCTGCGCACCATCATCGCCCCTGACGCGCCGTTCACCGAGCTACTGGCACAGGTCAAGCAGAAGGCGCTCGCGGCATACGCCAACCAGGACGCGCCCTTCGACCAGATCGTCGAACAGCTGAACCCCACCCGCACAGCCGCACACCATCCCCTCTTCCAGGTCCTGTTCACCTTCCTCAACGAACCGCCACCCACCCTCACACTGCCGGATCTTCGCGCCACTCCACGGCCCATGACCAGCGGTACCTCCCGTGTCGACATCTCGTTCACGATCGTCAATGCCTCGAACCCCACCGACGGCTACCCGATCACCATCGAATACGCCACCGCCCTGTTCGACGACGCCACGATCAAGACCCTGATCGCGCGATACGAGCAGCTCCTCCACGCTGCGGCGAGCAATCCGACCGTCGCCGTCGGCCGCCTCGGCCTGCTCACCGCCGATGAGCTCCGCCGACTCCACCACACCCCCGAGACCCACACCGACCCCACCACCCTGGTCGACCTACTCCACGCCCGAATCCGAAACACTCCCGGCAACATCGCCATCCACACCGGCACCAGCACCCTCACCTACAGCGAACTCGACACCCGGGCCACCAACCTCGCCTACCACCTCACGACCCACAACGCACAGCCAGAAACCATCATCGCCATCGCTATGCCCCGCACCTCCGACCTCATCATCGCCATGCTCGCCGTCCTGAAAACCGGCGCCGCATACCTACCCCTCGACCCCACTCACCCACCGGCCCGGCTCGCCGACATCATCACCGACGCCCGACCCACGCTGATCCTCACGGACACCACCACCCCACTACCTCCGACCAGCACACCTCGCCTCCACCTCCACGCCCGGCATCTCCGCACGCCCACCCCACCCACAACCCACAATCCACCCCTCCCGCACAACCCCGCCTACCTCATCTACACCTCCGGCACCACCGGAAGACCCAAAGCCGTCACCATCACCCACGCCAACACCACCAACCTCATCGCCGAACTTTCGTCCGCAGTGGGCATTACAGCCGATACCCGGATCGTGGCAAGTACATCCGCGGCGTTCGACGTCTCGTTTTTCGAGATATTCGCCGCCCTGTGCTCCGGCGCATCCATAGAACTCGTCGAAAACATTCTCGAGCTGCGGAAGAACCACTCGCGCGGAAGCATCGTCAGCACGGTGCCTACGGCGTTCACCGCGGTGGTCGACGAATTGGACAGCGAAAGCATCACCGAAACAATTATTTTCGCCGGAGAGCCCCTCCCGCGCGGAATCGTCGAACAGAGCCGGGCCGCCCTACCCGGCGTTCGCATCTTCAACGGCTACGGCCCGACGGAGACAACGGTTCTCGCGACAATATTCCGACTCACCGCCGATGACGCGCCCGATCGCCCGATACCGATCGGGCATCCGCTGGCCAATACCTGGGTTTTGGTGCTGGATTCGTGGCTACAGCCGGTACCGACCGGAGTCGCCGGCGAACTCTATGTGGCCGGCGCCCAGCTCGCTCGCGGCTATCACAATCGGCCCGGACCGACCGCGCTACGGTTCGTCGCCGATCCATTCAGTCGAGGCGAACGCATGTACCGCACCGGAGACCTCGCCCGCCGGCGCCCCGACGGCGCACTCGAATACCTCGGCCGCACCGATGACCAGATCAAGATCCGCGGCTTCCGCATCGAACCCGGCGACATCGAGAACACACTCACCCGCCATCCCGATATCACTCACGCCGTAGTACTCGCCCACACCCACGGTGACAACACCAGCGACACACAGTTGACCGCCTACATCGTCACCGACACCGCAGCCGATCCCGACCTCGACGAGATACGCCGATTCGCGGCATCGCTACTACCCCGTTACATGGTCCCGACGACAATCGTCACACTCGAGAATCTCCCGCTCACCCCCAACGGCAAACTCGACCGCAACGCCCTGCCCGAACCCACTCGCACCCCCACCACCGCGTACCGCGCCCCCCGCACCGCCCGCGAACGCCTACTCACCGGCCTCTTCGCCGAAATACTGGACATCCCCGCAGTGGGCATCGACGACGATTTCTTCCATCTCGGCGGCCACTCGCTGCGCGCCACGCGCCTTGCCTCCCTGATCCGCACCACCCTCGGCACCGAAATCCCCCTCCGCACCATCTTCGACAACCCCACCGTCGCCCAACTCACCACCCACCTCGACAACACCATCACCCCACGCCCGTCCCTCACCCCACAGGAGCGGCCGGCGCGGCCCCCACTGTCGGCCAACCAGGAACGCCTTCGGCTCATCCACCGCATCGAAGGCCCCTCGGCGAACTACAACATGCCACTCGCCGTGCGCTTGACCGGCCCCCTCGACACAACCGCGCTCACCGACGCGATACACGACCTCGTGGTGCGCCACGAGATTCTGCGCACCACTATCCGACAGACCCCCACCGGGCAGCCCTACCAGCACATCCACGACCCCGCCGACTGCCCGATCACCATCACCTCCGGTTCGCCGGTGGACGCGACCGACGCAGCACGAATCGTCGACGAACTCGCCCGGCACCCATTCGATCTCGCAACCGATATACCCTTTCGCGCGGCGATACTGCGCACTGGTACGGACGAACACGTGGTTCTGCTGGTTCTTCACCACATCGCCGCCGACGGATGGTCCCTGCATCCGCTCGGCCGTGACCTGGCGCACGCGTACACCGCACGTCGGAGCCACACCGAACCCCGATGGACCCCGCTGCCGGTCCAATACGCCGACTACGCCCAATGGCACAACCAGCTTCTGGGCGACCCCAGCGATCCCGAGAGTGAGTTCTCCCGCCAATCCCGTTATTGGAAGCGAGAACTCGCCGGGCTCCCCACTGATCGCCTACTACCGACCGACCTGCCGCGTCGAGCGAGGCCCAGCCATCCCAGCAGCACGGCAGAGTTCACAATCGACAGCCGAACCCGCGCTGGAATACAGCGAATCGCACGTCTTCACGGGGCCACCGCACCGATGGTGCTCCAGGCCGCCCTGGTGGTGCTGCTCGGCCAACTCGGCGGAGGTGACGACATCTCGATGGCCTCTCCGATCGCGGGCCGCGTCGACGACGCCCTCACCGACCTCATCGGATTCTTCCACACTTCGTGGATTCTCCGCGTCTCCGTCCAGGGGCCGGCTTCATTCGCTGAACTACTCGCCGCAGTGAGAGAAAAGGCCCTGGCGGCATACGCCCATCAGGATCTTCCGCTGCAACATCTCGTCGAACTACTCGATCCGGACGGATCCGGCGCATTCGATCGACTGCTGACCTCCGTGCTACCAGTAACACTGGTATTCCAGAGTCACGTCTTCCCGGCCGTCCGCTTCCCTGGTTTACAGGTCACCGGCTATCCCGTATCGCTCGGGATTTCGCGGTCGGACCTCATTTTCTTCATCACCGACAGCCCCGAACCGGCCGACGGGTATCCCGTGACCCTCGAATACGCGACGGACCTCTTCCATCGTTCGACGATCGATACGGTCATCGCCCGGTACCTGCGGATACTTTGTACGGTTACCCGCGATCCCGCCGTCACCATCGATGATCTCGATATATCGGGCACCCTCGATTCGATCGTGGGCACAACGCCGTCAGTGCCCGGCCCAGCGGACGGGCGGTAGCGTGCGCCGCATGGCATCAGGCGAGAGTGTCCATCAGATCTGTGACCGGTTCGTCACCGAGTATGCGGCTGCCGATCCGGTGGCGGCCGCGATGTTCGGGCTCACCGGAGATCAGGACTGTCTCACTGATTATTCGCCCGCCGGCCATGATCTGCGCGCGGACATCTACCGCGCGGCGTTGCGCGATGTGCTGGCCGCCGAGCCTGCCGACGACGGTGAGCGGGTCGCGAAAGCCGTGTTCTGCGACCGTGTCGGACTCGAGATCGAGATACTCGAGGCCGGCCTGCGGGCGGCGGCGCTGAACGTGATCTCCAGCCCGGTACAGGACATTCGGATGGTGTTCGATCTGATGGACACCAGCACCGCCGAGGACTGGTCGCTCGTCGCCACAAGACTGGCGAAGATTCCCGGCACGCTGCAGGGCCTGAATGCCTCGTTGCTGAGCGCCGCCCAGCGCGGACAGGTATCCGCACAACGGCAGATCACCAAGACCGCCGAGCAGGCGGAAATCTGGGCGGGACTGCGCGGTGGGGCAGGGTTCTTTTCCACATTCGTCGCCGCCGCCGATCGTGTGCACGGCGCGCCGGCGCAGCGATTACGGCAAGCCGCACGCGCGGCCGAACACGCGTATGCCGACCTGGCCGGCTTCCTGCGCAACGAGCTGGGACCGCTGGCACCGGCCGCTGACGCCGTTGGCGAGCAGGTGTATCGGCTCTGGTCCCGATACCATCTCGGCAGCACGGTCGATCTGCGGGAAGCCTACGAGTGGGGCTGGGACGAATTCGCACGACTCGAGGCCGACATGGCATCGGTCGCCGCCCGGATCGCCCCGGGCGCGACGCTCGCCGAAACCGCCACGGCCCTCGACGCGGACGCCCGCTACCGGGTACACGGGCGCAGCGAGTTCGAAGCCTGGATGCAACACCTGTCGGACCGGGCATTGACATCGTTGCGCGGCACACACTTCGATATCCCCGATGCGTTGATGCGGTTGGAATGCACGATCGCGCCGCCCGGTGGGACTCTGGGCGCCTACTACACCGGGCCCAGCGCGGACTTCCGGCGACCCGGCCGGATGTGGTGGTCGGTAGCCCCGGACAAGACCGAATTCGCCACCTGGCGCGAGGTCTCCACCGTGTACCACGAGGGAGTACCCGGACATCATCTGCAGGTCGCGACAGCGGTCGCCCAAGGCGCATCGCTCAACACCTACCAGCGCATGTTGTCGTTCACCGCCGGGCACGGTGAAGGCTGGGCACTCTACGCCGAGCGCCTCATGCGCGACCTCGGATACCTCAGCGACGACGGCGATCTGTTCGGCATGCTCGCACAACAACTGTTCCGCGCCGCACGGGTGATCGTCGATATCGGGATGCACCTGCAGCTGAAGATCCCCGCTGGTGCCGGCTTCCACCCCGGCAAACGGTGGACACCGGACCTCGGCGCGGAATTCCTATTGACCCGCACCGTCCTCGACCCAGCCGAGGCCCGCGACGAGATCGACCGCTACCTCGGATGGCCGGGCCAAGCACCCGCCTACAAGCTCGGCGAACGACTCTGGCTCACCGCCCGCGACGAAGCCCGTCAGCGCGCCGGGCAAGCGTTCGACCTGAAAGACTTTCACACCCGCGCGCTCGAACTCGGCGGCATGGGCCTGGACACACTCCGCGCCCAACTCGCTCATCAGGACTGACCATATACAACACCCACGACTCACAGTGGGGGTGAAATTGTGACCGAGACTACTGCCGGTCCTCCCGCCCTTCGCCGCGGTCGACCAGCCCGTGGGCAATCGGGCGGTCTCGCGTGCGCCCGGCTTGCCTTTGAGCAATGTCGAGCAACCTCCCGCGCGCACGGCGGTACACAGCATCCGCCCGGGTGGTTCCAACGGCCGCGTGGTCGACAAGGCCGTGCTGACGGCGTTTGACTGGCGGCCTGGGGATCTGCTGTCGTGGCGGATCGCGGGCGGACTGATCGTGATCACCCGCCCTGGTTACGGCCGCTGCGGTGTCACCCAGGGGTGGGCACCTGTCGCTGCCGGCGCCGGTCCGGCGCGGGGCGGGCATCCGCATCCACAGCCGGGTCTTGCCGGCCGCAGACCCCAGCGAGCGCTGTTGGTGGTGTACCCGCCGCGGGTACTCGATCAGCTCCTCGCGCGCCGCTTCGCCGCATGAGCGCCCGCGCCGCGGCCGACATCGCCAGGGTCCACATGATGATGGACCGTTGTACGACAGAACTGCTGCATGTCGTCGGATCCTCGCGCCATACTGACGGTCATGGGGTATGAAGCCGTGCGGGGGCATTCGCGCAGGGGGCGGGTAGGCGGGAGCTACGTGAGGGGGTCGGTCCGTTTCACCGATCGACGCGCACCCCAACGACCGGGGCGCTACCGGTCCCCGGACTACCACGGCTACCGCAGTGCATCGCCCACGCCGATCCTATGGGGCATCGCAGCGCTCGTGGTCGGTCCGATCCTCGTGCTGGTCGTGCTGGTCCTCACCCACATAGGATCGCCCGACAGGCCGGCCGACACCGCAGTGGTGCCGTCAACCCTCGCACCGGCACAGCCGCGGTCGTGCTTCCCGTTCAACTGCTGAACCGCGAGACCGCGCTCTGGGTTTCATGTCGAAAACCGGAACCCTACGAGGTCACAGCAGCATGAGGAGGAAGAAGGCCACTACGGCGGGCGGTGCCAGCCACAACCATCGCAGATCCAGCGGGCGCGGCCTCTCGAGTACGCCCGCCTGCTCCAGCTCGCGCAGGTACCGCATCGTTCGCATCTCGCCGGGGGTGATCGGCCGTGGCTCCGGACGCCGGTACCGGCAGTATGGGCCGTCGTGCCATCCGACCGCGCAGTGCGAAGTGCGAGCAGAGATACCTCTAGCGGTACAGGGTCATAGCCGCGCCTCCCCTTGCGACCGGGTACCCGGCCGTGGGGAGCGTACCGGTCCGCACGCTGGCCCCGGACCGATTCGTTTCCGCCGCTCACACTTCGCCCCTTCTGTCTTCAGCCCGCACGCGCCCCGGCATCTGCGGGTGTGTGGACAGGCTCCACCGCAACCCAGCGGATCACCGGTCGGCAGGGGGCCTGTCGTTGATGGACGGCATGTGCTGCTCGGCCCATTCCCGTAGAGCTGCGAGCGGAACTTCCAGGGACATACCGAGCTCGGTGAGGCGATAGTGGACCTGGGGCGGGACCGTAGGGTCGACGCGGCGGGCGACCAGACCGTCGCGCACTAGTTGGCCGAGGGTGACCGACAACATCTTCTGGGAGATACCCGGGAGGCGGCGGCGCAGATCGGCGAAGCGCACCTCGGGCGGATCCGCCGCCGCAAGGATTTTCACCACCATCGACACCCATTTGGAGCCGATCCGGTCCAGCAGTTGCCGGGTCGGACAAGCCGGATCGAACAGATCTCCGCGCCGGGTAGTCACCTGGACCTCACCACCTGAATCGAAAGTGCCGTCTTGGCCGATCCGACAAGGTTACCTACCGTGATGTGGTCACTGATGGTTACCGGTCTCGAGGTGGAGATGAGCGCAGACATAGCGCTGCACAGGGTCGCGGCGAACGGGATCGACATGAACGTCGCCGTCGCCGGAACGGGTCCCGCGGTCTTGCTGCTGCACGGGTTTCCGCATACCTGGCAGGTGTGGCGGGGGGTGCTGGACAGACTCGCGGGCACGCATCGGGTGATCGCACCCGATCTGCGCGGTCTAGGTGCGACCTCCCGGCCGGAAGGCGGTTACGACGCCGGGAATCTGGCCATGGATGCGATCGCCGTGCTGGATGCCCTCGGCGAAACCCGGGCGGATATCGTCGGTTTCGATCTCGGCGCCGCGCCGGCGTTCCTGGCCGCGACGCATCACCCGGATCGGGTCCGGCGCCTAGTGCTCATGGAGGCGATTCTGGGCCGGTTACCCGGGGCTGAGGATTTCCTGCGCGACGGACCGCCGTGGTGGTTCGGCTTCCACGCCGTCCCGGACCTGGCCGAGGCGGTGCTCACCGGGCACGAGGCCTCCTATATCGACTGGTTTCTGACCGCGGGCACGCGCGGCCGCGGTGTGCCCGCGCACCTGCGCGCCGCGTTCGTCACCGCCTACACCGGCTCTGCCGCCTTGCGCGCCGCCTTCGCGCACTACCGCGCCCTATCCGAGAGCACCCGCCAGATCGAGAACGCCACCACCACAACCCGATTGCGGATGCCGACGCTGGCCGTCGGGGCACATCCGGTCGGCGACGCCCTCGCCCGGCAGCTGCGGTCCTGCACCGACGATCTGACCGAGGCAGTAATCTCCGACTGCGGCCACATCGTTCCGGTAGACGGGCTACCGGCACTGCTCCCGCTGCTCACCGACTTCTTGGCACGCCAGTGACCCCCGTGCCAGTCACGTTCCGGGACTGGAGGGCCCGGGTCAGCTGGTGTGAGCCTTCACATCGCGTGCGACCGAGCACTCGGTTTCGGCCTCGAATTGGCAAGCGGCCTCCAGGACACGCACCTCGACTCGATTGGCGGATCCCGAGGTCCGAGGACCGAACTGAAGAAATTCCGCGGCCGGTCACTGGCTGGCGCAGGACCAGCACAATCGCGTCGCTCACCAAATCGGCGAAGCCGTCGAAGAGGCCTAGATCCAGCGCTTGTGCCCGTGACTGTCCGGTCGGGCCTGGCGTACGGCACTACCGTGGCCCGCGGCTTCGGCGATGAGTGTGTTCGGCCCTCGACCCCGGATTCTCCTTGAAGGCAGAGAGCGCAGGAAGAGGGCGCCAATCGGCGTCGAAGAGGGCGTGGGCACGGAAGTAGTCGACGGACCGCTCGACGCTGTTGTCGATGAAACATGCTCCCCACCAGAACAGTCCGCATCCCGTCGACAGGTTTCCGATGGATCGCAGAGCGGATCTGAGGTATTCGTGCTGCCCGCGCTCGTCGAAGGAGAACTCCCGCTCGATGTCGGTGTAGGTACGGTCGTTCCCCGCGATCGGTCTGAAGGGATACGCTGTCTCGCCGATCAACACGCTCTTGTGCGGTCGCGATGCGCAGAGGGATTCGATCTGGCGTAGCCGCGAAATCGTAGCGTCGTCATGTGCCAGTGGATAGAACGACAGCGACACGGCGTCGTAGTCGACGTCGAAATGGTCCGCGTATCGCAACCACCACTCGGCGCCCTCGACGTCGGCGCCGCGGTCGAGATGAACAGAGATGAGGGTGGAATCGGCCGTTTCCCGCACGCCCATCGTCGCCGCGCGCAGGAGTTCGGACAGGATCACCCATTGATCGGCTGAATTCCAGTCGCTCTCGACGCCGTCTTCCGGGTGCAGCCGCGCGCCGCTGCGTTGATCCTGTCCCGGCTCCGCCCACAACATCCCGTTGGTTATCTCGTTGCCGACTTGCACCATGGCCGGCTGGATGCCATGTCGGCGGAACTCGGTGAGGGTGTGCGCGGTGTAGCGGCGAACTTCCTCGATCAGCGTCCGGATCGGCATCGATGCCCACGCCCTCGGCTTGAACTGTTTACCCGGATCCGCCCAGGTGTCGGAATAGTGCAGAGTGAGACATATCGCGAGTCCGGCGGATCGAGCGGCCTGAGCCAAGCCGATGGCGTGCTCGAGGTTCATCGGCGAGTTGTCGTCGACCCAAACGCTCAGGCGAACGCTGTTCACTCCGTGGTCGGCGAGTGTCGTCGCGACCTCGTACGCGCGCCCACGCGGGCAATGCGACAGGTCGACTCCGTGAAAGAAGTCGGTGACGTGCCGGGATGGCTGTCGTGCGGCGAAATCGCGAGTATGCCGGGCGAACTCGGCTCGAATGTTCGTGTAGCCGCCCGATCCGTATCCTCCGTCGGCGAAGTCGAGCCCGAGAAGCAGCCGACAGTAGAATCTGGCTCTGGGATGGCGGCTGTTCCCGATACTGGATTCCGCTCCGGTATGGCGTACGACATCGGGAACGAGGCGGTAGGCGTTGAGCCGCACATGCGCCGCGGCCGGATTGATGGGCAGTTTCCAGAAGTAAGGGAACGCATCGTGTCGCTGTAGGGACTCGACGTGGGCGTACATCTGGAAGTCGAGCGGATCCTTGAGTGGAGTCATGATCTGCAGGAGTTTGGCCGCGCCCGCGAGTCCGACGAGATACCCCTCGGTACCCGCCCCGCCGATCAGGTCGGCGTAGGAGAACCTGCCGCTGGTCGAGCGGATCCGGCCTGGTGCGGCCCTGCTGCTCAGGAAGACGAGATCACAGTCGGGAGGGAGTCCCCACTCATCGACGTCGTGGGGTAGCGGAGAGATCAACTCGGCGTCGTCCTCGAGCACGATCGTCCACGGAATCCTGTTGTCGACGATATGGCGCCAGAGCCTGATATGACTGATCCCGCAGGCGGCCTCCAGCGCCGCCCAGCGGCCGAAGCCCTCGACAGCTTCGCCCCGCTCCGGATGATCGAGATCCAGCGTCCGCCCGTCGGTGGCAGGCCACCGCTCGAAGAGCATCCCGTGACGTGCCAGATTCTCGGAGATCACGGTCAGTCGCTCGGTATCACGATCGAGATTGACGACAAATGTTCGCATGCATTCCCCCGGCAAACTTCCGCGCGCTTCCGGCGCAACGTGCTTCGTAGTCCGCTTCTCTGGCGAACCATCCTTCGATGCGGCCGACGCCGTGTCGATCCAAAGGGGCGGTCCGCCAGATACTTCCGAGACCAACGATAAGTTCGGCGCTCTAAGGCGGGTATACGAAGAACTTCGTATACCGCTCTCGGCTCGAGCTGATCTCCGGGAACCGGTGCTGCACAATGCTGGAATGGAGGCTGTGCCAGGGGGAGACGCCAAACGCATCCACGATCTCGCGTTGCAGATCATCACCGAAAAGGAGCCGGTCTGTGTCTGGCCGCTGCTGATGGAACGCTTGACCGCCGATCTACCGTGTGACTTGGCGGTTCTCATCGACCTGAACTGGCGGGCAGGAATCGGCCATGCGCTCACCGGATCGCCGGACTGGCTACACGAGGCACCGCTTGACGCACTGATCCACGCGCATATGCGGTCTCACCCTCTGCTTCGACATTATGCGCTGACGCGAGACAAAACCCCGCTGACGATGGATGAGGTAGCCGACGATCGCTGGTGGAAGGGTGAGGCCTACCGGGCAGGAAAGGATGCCATCGGCATCGACCGCCAGCTGGCGTTGCCGTTGAGTTCCGAACCCGGCCGGATCCGCGGCGTCATCATGAGCCGCAGCGGGGGCGGGTTCAGCGACCGCGATCTCGAATACGCCGTGCTCGCCCGGTCGCTGCTCGACACGGTCGAAGCGCACGAGGCGGCAGCCTTCGCACACCACACCATGCGCGCGGATCCCGCGGAGTACAAGATCACTCCCCGGGAGTCGGCGGTGCTCGCGCTCCTGTGCGACGGCCTTACCGCACATGCCATCGGCACCCGACTCGGGATCAAGGCGGCGACGGTCACGAAACATACCGAGAACCTCTATCGCAAGCTCGGTGTGCACGACCGCATCGCGGCGCTGCGAAAGGCCCAGGCCCTCGGTCTCGTTCCCCCTGCGTCCGGAGACCAGCGATAGCGATAGGCCACACGTCGAAGGCCATCGCGGCCTCACGAGTCAATGCCTCTCGCGGCGCTCGGGCCGCCTACGACCGATATTTCAGCATGTATGGAAATTTCTCTTGCCTGTAGCGGGCCGCCGGGCGTACCGTTAGGCCGTTAATTTCTGTACATGTGGAAATGAGGATGCCGTGGCTCGGGTAAGAGCAGCCGGTGCGGAGCCTGGTCAGCGTCAGTTGAACGGACCGCAGACCACAGGTCGCGAGTATCGCGACCTGTCCCCCGCTCTCCACGGGACGACCCGCGAGAACAATGTGCCTGTCCCGGTCCGTGACGGCACCCGGCTGCTGGCCGATATTCACCGCCCGGACGCCGACGGCAGATTTCCCGCGCTCATCGCGGCGGCACCCTATCCCCGCCAACTCCAGGACCTCGGTGCCCCCGCGGCGGTCATCGAGGCCGGCACCACCGACTTCTGGGTTCCACGCGGCTACGCCCATGTCATCGCCAACCTTCGTGGCACAGTGGGCTCCGACGGCACCTACACCTTTTTCGACGAGCAGGAGCGCCAAGACCTGTTCGACCTGGTCGAGTGGGTCGCCGGGCAGCCGTGGTGCGACGGCAACGTGGGCATGATCGGCATCAGCTACTACGCCATGACCCAGATGGAGGCGGCAACCCAGCGCCCACCTCACCTCAAGGCCCTGTTCCCGTTCAATGTCACCGTCCAGGCCTGGGAAGCCTCTTACCACAACGGCCTGCTGAGCCAGGCTTTCATCACCCCGTGGTTCCGTGCGCTGGGCGTCCTGTCCGCCCACGGCGATCTTCTCTACCGCAAGGGCCTGTCCCGTCTCCTGCGCAGAATTCTCGCGATTCCCGCCGTCCACCGCCGGTTCAGGCACACCGACGGCGTCCAGGCGACCCTCGGCCTGCGGCTGGTCAGTCGCTTCCGCCACGATGCCCACCCATGGGAGGCCCTGCTGAACGCGGTGGCCACCGAACACCCCACCCGAGATGCGTGGTGGGACGACCGTGACCTGACCGAATTGCTCTCCCGCGTCGATATCCCCGTCTACCTCGGCGGCGAGTGGTCCAACGTCCCTCTCCATCTACCCGGCCTCTTCCAAGCCTGGAAGGCCCTCGCCCACAACCCGCACGTGCGCATGACCATGCTCGGCGAGCACAGCTTGCCCTGGCCATGGGAGAGCATGCACATCGAGGCCCTCGCCTGGTTCGACTACTGGCTCAAGGGGCGCGACACCGGCATTCTCGAAGGCCCCGCCATCCGCTACTGGCTGCCCGGGGCCGAACGGTGGCTCACCGCCGACTCCTGGCCCCCGCCTGCGACACACATGGCCATGTCGCTCAATCCCGACGGCTCCCTCACGGCCGACGAGCAACCAGGCGAGCGCGACTACGCCACGGACGGCGCGAACGCCATGCCCGCACAATTGAGTTGGACCAGCGATCCCCTTCTCGGCAACCTCGACATGGTCGGTCACCCCGAGCTACGGCTCACCGCCACCAGCAGTGCAGCAGACACGGCATGGATCCTGCTCCTGCAAGACGTCGGACCGGACGGCAAAACCATCGACGTCACCCAGGGCTGGCTGCGAGCCGGCATGCGCTACGTCGACGAGGACGCGAGCGCGACGGGCAGGCCCGTCCTCCCCATGAGAACGTGGGATCCCGTCCCTGTGGGGGAGCCGGTCGACTACCGCATCCCGCTGGTGGCCAACGCCCGCCGATTCCGCCGCGGGCACCGCATCCGGCTCATCCTCACCAGTGACGACAGCCGCGAGGACTTCCGCCCCATGCTGCTGTTCAGTCACGCCCCCATTGGCAGCCCGAGCGTCAACACGGTGCACTCCAGGTCACGTCTGCTCCTGCCGATCCTGGAAGGAGAGTGAACAGGACGGCCCGATAATTCGCCCGGCGCTCCCCTCGTCTACGACCGGACACGGCAGAAGCACACCTGTGCCGGGAGCACCTCGAGCCACCCCTATCGCCTGCGACCAGCGGCCCCGGACCTGAAGGCAGGCCCGCGCCGAACCGCTGGACGGAGGCGTCGACTTCGGCGAGATCCAGATCGTCGGCATCAGCCCCACCCCGAGCTGAGGGGCTGCATTCGAGCCTCATATGAGGCAGACAGCGATCAGCTATGCCCACCGCCCTGGATGTCCAGGGACCAATCCGCACCGACAACAGGGAGGTCGCCATGACCGCAACAACCATCCTCGCCGCTTTGCTCGCGATCGTTCTGCTAGGGGCCGGTGCGACCATGACTCTGGCCGTCACCTTCCAACGCGACACCGCGACGCACCTCGGATTCAGCGTCAACGCCTTCCGCCGTATCGGGGTCCTGGAGTTACTCGGTGCGATCGGCGTACTCCTGGGGCTGACGATCCCCGCCGTCGGCGCCCTCGCCGCGGTGGGCATCGTGGCGCTGATGGTCGGCGCCGCTATCAGCCACCTCCGCGTTCGCGACCGGTTCGCGCAGCTGATTCCAGCGATCGCGATCGCTGCCGTCGCGGTCGCGTATCTGATTTTGGTTGGGCAACAGGCAGTTTCGTGAGGCGCGTACCCGACGCGGGACTACGAGCCGACCGTCGCGGCCGTTCGAGGTGACGCAGTGCCCGCACTTCACCGCCATTGCGCACGCCGGTTCCGGAGTAGCGAGCCTGTCGAACGGCCCGGCTTGACATCCGCCCTAAAAGTGTGTGCACTTTAGAGAGTTCTTGATTCCTAAGGGGTTTTCATGTCGTCGCAGCAGTGGTGTCTAGTCCAGTTCGTCGGGAGCAACCGAGCGCAGCCGAGTGTCGGCGTGCTCGCCGACGGCGAAGTCGGTCGGGCGCCGGAGCCGATGGCGGGGCTCACTCTGTTGGAAGTTCTCGATCGGTGGGCCGAGTTCACGCCCCTGCTCCAGAATTTCCAGCCCTCGGCGCTCGAGGTCATGCCGGATGTCGAGCTCGTCGCACCTCTCACCTACCCCCGTAAGGTCATCTGCGCCGGGGCGAACTACTACGGACACGCGGAGGAGATGGGCACGCAGCGTCCGGATCCGGACGGTGAGCCCTTCTTCTTCCTCAAGCCGCCCACCACGACGGTCCGGGGCGCGCACGACGACGTGCGTCTGCCGAAACGCGCCGACGTGGACTGGGAGGTCGAGTTGGCCGTCGTCATCGGCGCAGGCGGTCGCGATATCGATGAGCGCGCGGCCCTCGATCACGTGGCGGGCTACACGGTCGCCAACGACCTGTCCGCCCGGGGACTGTTCCCGAGGAAAGACGCGGTCCTCGCACCATTCGGCTGGGACTGGTTCCAGCACAAGGCATTCGACGGGTCGTGCCCATTGGGGCCCGGACTCGTGCCCAGCTGGCAGATCGGCGATCCGCACGACCTCACGCTTCGGCTGACGGTCAACGGGGAGATCAAGCAGGAAGCGTCCACCGCGGACATGGTGATCACGGTGCCGCGGTTGATCGCCGCCGCGAGCCGCGTGCTGACCCTCGAGCCGGGTGACGTCATCTTGACCGGTACACCGGCCGGCGTCGGCCTGCCGCGCAAGACTTTCCTGAACGCCGGCGACCTGGTCGTCAGCGAGATCGACGGCCTCGGTCGACTGGAGAACAGAATGGTCGCGGCATGACCAGGGGCGTCCATCGTCGATGAGGGCAGGGACCATGCCATCCCACGAGTCGATCTCTTCGGCCGAGAACGTGCTCACGCTCCTCGTCGCTCTGCGCGAGAACGGTAGGTTGCGCGTGGCCGACGCCGCGGAGCTGCTCACGCTCTACCCCGACCGGTACGTCCGAATGCGTGATGGCTCGACGGGAATGAACTCCCCGAAGCGTCGATTTCCGCCCCGGTCTTGGCGCCCGGGCTGAAAGTGCATACAGTTATGCCTGTGAACTCTTCCACCGCCCAACCCCTCGAAGTCCAGGTTTCCGACGCAGCGCGCGCCATGGCCACCATGGGGCTGGTCGACGCGTTCGGGCATGTGTCCGCCAGGGACTTCGACCACATGGTGATCACACCTGCCGCGGATCTCGAGACCGTCGAGGCGTCGAACTGCATCCGCGTGCTGTTGAACGCGACCTCTTTGCCACCCGGATGCCCGGCCGAGGCGTGGGCCCATTTGGCCCTCTACGACCGTTTCCCGGCGACCGGAGCGATCGCGCGGGCCCAGCCGGCGGCATCGCTGGCCGTCGGCATGCTCGCCGACCGCATCGCCCCGACCCACGGCCAGGCATGCTGGCTGGGCGACTCCGTGCCGGTGTACCCCTCCGCGCTCCTGGTCCGCCAGGCCGACCGCGGCCGTCGACTCGCCGAGGCGATCGGGGTGTCGGACGCGATCATTCTGCGTGGCAACGGCGCGATCACGATGGCAGCCGACCCCGCCACCGCAGTCGCCACCATGTCGGTGCTTGCCGCCGCGTGCACCGTCTGGCTCGAGACGAGGGACGCACCAATCGCCGCCATGTCGGCGGAAGAGATTCGCTCATGGCAAGCCGTCAAACACGAACTACTGCCCAGACTGGGGGCACACCTGCTGCGCAAAGCGGCGACGACGCGCGCCGCTCATTGAACCCCACGCGCGTATGCCACCCAAGGCTCAACGCCGCTGGACTGCGATCTCGTCGCCATGCCGACCGGAGTGGACCGGATTGCGGTGAAAGTGAATTCGGGCGTATGCGGTGCCCGCCGGGGAGCGCACGGCCCCGCGCCGGAACGCGGGGCCGTCGCCGACGGTACGGACGTCAGCTCATGGGCAGCGTGACGGACGCTTCTCCGCCTGCGACCCGACGTATGGCCGCGAGCGTTGCGCCGACCGCCGCGATGTACTGCGTGGTCGTTTCCTCGGCGTACGCCGCCTCCTCGGGAGAACCACTCTGTACGCCTTCGAGCACCAGCGCGAAGCTGAAGCGGAGGAACAGCTCCCCCTCGTCTTCCTCGATGTCGTTGACGATCGTGCCGAGGACCGGCCCCGAGATGCGCGTGAAGATCACCCGCTGTTGCGGTTGGAGGCTGACTCGCTCGGAGTAGCGGTCGCCGAACAGTTCGATCTCGCGCTCGAACGTGTCGTCGTCGAGACGAGCGGTGACAAGACAATGGGACATGGCCGGCACGAAGGGCAACGCGTTGGCGGCCTTCATGGCGAGGCCCTGCCACACGGCTGTCCGATCGAGCGTGGGTTCGCCGGTCTCGTTGACCGGGAGGCGGTGAGTGACGTAGATCATGTGGTGACTTCCTGGGCGAATGCGTTCTGGGCGGAGATCTGGTCGTGCACGCTGGCTATATCGAGTTGTCCCCAACCGTCGGCCAAGGCCTGGTCGAAGACCGCTTTGGCCGCCTCGAACACCGGCCGACGCTCACCGAGATCGTGCAGGTGCGCCTCGACCTGGTCGAGGATCTCGTGCAGCGTCGCGACGGGCCCGGGAGCGGGCAGCCATGAGCGTTGCGCCATTACCGGACCTCGCTGCTCGAACAGCGCCGAGCCCGCGATGGACGTCTCCAGGGCGCACTGGACCATCTCGAGGTCCAAGTTGTCGCGGCGGGCCAGCACGATCGCTTCTGCGGCCGCGACCGTATGGGTCGCCACCAGCATGGAGGAGATGTACTTCAGGTGGGTGCCGGTCCCGAAGTCGCCGGTTCTGATCCAGGGCCCCGAGATGGCGTCCAGGATGTCGGCGACTCGATCGATCGCCTCCGCCGCTCCGGAGGCGAAGATCCTGGCCAGCCGCGGGCCGATCATTCCGGGGCTGCCGCTGATCGGACAGTCGAGCATGGTGGCCCCGGCATGCTGGAGCTGACGCATCAGTGCGAGCTTGCGCGTCACCGGGATCGTGCTCATCTCGAGGTGGATCGCTCCGGGGCGCGTCGTCGACAGCGTGCCCTCGGGTCCGCTGACCACGCGCTCGACGTCATCCGCGGTCGGCAGGATCGACACGATGACCTCGCACGCGGTGGCCAGTTCCGCCGGCGACGACGCGACGGTGCCGCCCGCGGCCTCGAGCTCGGGACACTCGATGCTGCGCCGGTACCCTACGACGTCGAACCCCCGGGCCAGCAAGTTCTCAGCGATCGGCAGGCCCATCTTGCCCAGTCCGATGACTCCGATAATGCTCACATTGGTCACGTCCTCACAGGTTTTCATGCGGGGAGGGACGCCTCCGCGGACGCCACCACTCAATAACTGTATGCAGTTTACGCCAGCGGTATCCGAAAGAGAAGGAACATGTATACACATCGCTTACGCTAGGGGTATGAGTCGCAAAGTGCTCGTCCCGCACATCACCAGGGTGGAACTACCCGAGGCACGCCAAGCTATCCCGTACGTACATGCCTACCTGCGCGAAAGGATTCTCGACGGCACGCTGCGGCCTGGGACGAAGCTCTCGCAGGTGTCGCTGGCCGAGCAGCTCGGTGTCAGCCGCACGCCGTTGCGCGAGGTGCTGCGGATGCTGCAGGAGGAGGGTCTGGTCGAGATCGAACCGAACCAGCGCACCCGCGTCTCCATGCTCGACCCGCGTGAGCTCGACGAGATCTATGCGAGCCGAGTCGTGCTGGAGTCGCTGGCCGTCGCCATGACAGTGGACAGCTTCGACGACGACGCCCGAGATCACGCGACCGAGCAACTGGCGGCCATGCGCGTGGCCGCGGAGGAAGGCGAGACCGAGCGCTGGTTCGTCATCCATTCGGCGTTCCACCGCACGATCACCTGCGGTGCCGGTGACACCATGCAGAAGCAGTTGCGTCAACTGGCCGACCGGTGTGTCCGGTACATCCGGATCTACCAGGGTGGCGAGCCGAACAGCTGGCACAAGGCCGGTGATCGCGAACACGCGCAGATTCTGTCCGCGCTGGTGGAGGGCGCCAAGGCCACGGCCCAAGCCCGCATGGCGAGTCACTTGGCCCACACCGCTCTCAAAGTATTGAGCGACACCTCGCCCGACTACCAGCCGACCGCTGTGGCATTGGCCCTGGAGATGGTCGGCGTTCCGGACTGACGGGTGAGCAACCGCCGTGAAGCCGATGATCTTCGCGATGAGGTCGAGGCCCGGCTCGCGCTGTGGCACCAGCAGCCCGCGCGGCGGTTGCGTGGTTACCGCACGTCACCGCTGCCGATGCTGAAGTGGTGACGTGGGGCGGCGCGGTCAGCCGAGCGTGGTGACGTCCAGGTCGCCGTCGGAGTACTGGGCGCGTAGCCGCTTCTTGTCGAACTTGCCCACACTGGTCTTGGGGACCTCGGCGATGAACGCCCAGCGTTCGGGCAACTGCCACTTGGCGAACTTGTCGGCCAAAAACTCCCGCAGCTGTTCGGGTTTCACCTCGGCGCCCTCGGCCAGCACGACCGCCACCAGCGGGCGCTCGTCCCACTTCTCGTCCGGCACCCCGATCACCGCGGCCTCGGCCACCGCGGGATGGCCGATCACGGCGTTCTCCAGATCCACCGAGGAGATCCACTCCCCACCGGACTTGATCACGTCCTTGGATCGGTCCACCAGCGTGAGATAACCGTCGGGGCTGATCTTGCCGACATCGCCGGTGCGCAACCAGCCCTCGTCGAACTTCTCCGGATCGATCACCGCGCCGTCGGGCGAATAGTACGAGCCGGTGATCCACGGACCGCGCACTTCCAACTCGCCCAACGCCACACCGTCGTTGGGTACCACACCGTCGTCACCGACCAGACGCGCGCGCACACCGGCCGGGAAACGGCCCTGGGTCACCCGATACGCCCACTTCTGCTCGTCGGTGACCGCGGTGGCGGGCGGATGCGCCACACTGCCCAGCGGCGAGGTCTCGGTCATGCCCCACGCGTGCAGCACCCGCACGCCGTGGGCGTCCTCGAAGGTGCGCATCATCGACGGCGGCACCGCCGAACCACCCACCACCACCGAGCGCAGGTGCGTGATGTCCTGCGGATTCGCCGCCAGCGCCGCCAGCACCCCACCCCAGATCGTCGGCACCGCGGCGGCGAACGACGGCTTCTGCGCAGCCATCATCTCCAGCAACGGACCCGGCTGCAGGAACCGGTCGGGCATCAACAGATTCGACCCCGACATCAGCGCCGCGTACGGCAGACCCCAGGCGTTCGCGTGGAACAGCGGGACGATCGCCAGGATGGTGTCGGTTTCGAACAGGCCCATCCCGTTGTTCGCGGCCACTTGCATGGCGTGCAACCAGTTCGAGCGGTGCGAGTACACCACGCCCTTCGGATCGCCCGTGGTGCCGGAGGTGTAGCACATTGCCGCGGCGGAACGCTCGTCGATCACCGGGAAGTCGTAGGTGTCCGGCTGCGCGCCGAGCAACTCGGGGTAGGAGTGCACCTGCACGCCCTCGGGCGCGGTGAGCGTCGCCGCGTCTCCGTTGACCACGATGACGTGGCGGACCGTCCTCAGGTGCGGCAGGATCTGGCTGAACAGCGGCACCAGCGTGCCGTCCACCAGCACCACTTGGTCCTCGGCGTGATCGGCCACGTAAACGACCTGCTCGGGGAACAGCCGGATGTTCAGCGCGTGCAGCACCGCGCCCATCGCGGGCACCGCGATATAGGCGACCAGGTGCTCGTTGTTGTTCCACATGAACGTGCCGACCCGATCGCCGACCCCGATGCCCAACGAGCGCAGCGCGTTCGCCAACCGCGCCGATTCGGCGCCGACCTCACGGTAGGTCATGGTGCGCACGCCGGTACCGGTCCACGTCGACACAGTCGAATCCCCGGCGAACGTCGATGCGTAGCGCAGCAACGTCGCCAACGACAACGGCTCGTCCTGCATGGTGCTCAACATCGGAACTCCTTCTTCCATCGACGACTTCCCCACAGAAAGCCACATTGAGCGAGGTCAGGCCTCGGACAGGAACGGTTCCACGACGCCGAGGAAGTCGGCGGTCTTCTCGATCATGGTCCAGTGGCCGCAGTTGCCGAGCACGTGTAGCCGGGCGTCCGGAAGAAGTTCCAGCAACGCCCCCGAGGATTCCTTCCACGGCACCACCCGGTCGTCTCGCCCGTGAATCATGAGGGTCGGCTGTGCCACCCGGGTCAACTCGGCACCGGACAGGGCCAGGTCGTCGACCCAGCGTTGGCGCGGTTCGGGAAACATCGCTTCCCACGATTTCGCGACGGCGGGCTCTACACTCGCCCTATATCGCATCTCGACCAGCTGATCGGTGATCAGCCCCCGGTCGTAGGCGAACAGCCCGATGATCTCGCGCATGTTCTCCATTCCCGGCCGGTAGTTCCAGACGGTGTCGAGCCCTTGTGGTAGTGCCATCGCGACACCCATCGAGCCCATGAGGACGAGTCGGCGAACAGCCTGGGGACGCTCGGCCGCGAGTGACAAGGCGATTGCCCCGCCCATCGAGTTGCCGATGATGTCGTAGGTCTCGATGCCGAGTTCGTCCATGAGCGCGAGTGCGTGCCGGGTCCACGCCTGTCGGCCCCACGTGCGCGCCTCACCGGTGGCTGTGCCACCGAAGCCCAACTGGTCGGGGGCGATGACGCGCCTGCTCTGCGACAGGGACGGCAGCACGGGACGCCAGTTGGCCGCGGCGCTGACACCGGGACCGGATCCGTGCAGCAGCAATAGCGGCGGCTGCGCGCTCTCGCCTGCGGGCTCCCCCGTGTCGATGACAGCGGTGCGCACCCCATCGACTTCGCGTATCGATGCGGTCGGATGATCGCTGGTGATGACGGCCACTTGCTAACTCCTCATCGGGGTGGGTCGGGTTCCGGCCACCGAGGCCGCGTGCTGCGTGGAGACCCGCTTGACCGGACCCAGCCACATGTCGATCGAACCGGGTTCGTCCGGATCGAACGTGCGCGGTCGCCAAGCCGCGTCGTCCTCGATGCGACGCACCCCGAACGAGTATTCGTAGGTGAAGCCTTCGGGACCGAGAAAGTAGAGGAACACCGCTGTCGACTGCGGGTGACGACCAGGGCCCATTTCGATCTGGACGTCGTGTTCTTGCAGGAAGTGCCAGGAACGGAAGACGTCGTCGATGGACTCCACCTGAAAGTTCATGTGGCACAGACCAGCGCTCTCGCCCTGGAATACGGCGAGCTTGTGGTGCACGGGATCGATCCGCATCAGGCACGCGGCGTCGCCGATCCAATCCGACACCCGGGCGTTGAAGTGCCCGTTCCAGAACCGGTAGGCCTCGCGCACATCCGGTGCGTCGAGGCAGAGGTGCCCGAACTCCGTGATGCCGGCCGGCCGAGCGAAAGCGACGGGGCGGGTGATCGTCTCCTGTTGGCTGACCAGTTCGATGCGATTGCCGAAGGGATCGTCGAAGCCGATGAACTCGGCCACACGTCGCGAGCGAGCCTCTGGCTTCGACCCGCGCCGCACCGTGAAACCGGCCTGCTCGAGTTCGTTCTCGGCAGCCTCCAGCGCATCCGTGTCGGCGACGGTGAACCCGGAGGCCAGGACCCCCGAAACCCCCTCGACCAGAGCCAGGCAGTGGTGGCGGGAGTCGGCCCGAAGGTGTGCGACCCCCGGTTCGGTCTCACCGGCGAGTTCGAGACCGACGATGCGGGTCGCGAAGTCGACGGCGGTCCCGAGATCGGCGACTCCTGACCGCACATAGGCGATGTCGGTCAGCGTGATCATGGGTGTTCTCTCTCGTGAAAACTTGCCGAACGCACGCTGTCAGGCGTCGATCGCGTCCGGGATGAGGTTCTTCACCAGCCCCGGCTGTAGATAGCCGGTCTCCCCGTACCGAGCTACCAGCGCCGCGTTGTCGGCCAGCAGTTTCTCGATCGGGTCGGTGAGGTCGATCGCTGCCAGGAATGGCTGGCGGGCGGGCAGTCCGGTCTGCCAGTACACCTCGCAGCGGTTGCCCTCGGGATCGAAGAAATAGATGCCGAACGCGTTGCCGTGCGTCACGATCATGTCGAAGTCGACATCGTGCTCGAGGAATCTGTGGTGGAACTCGATCAACTCGGTCAGATGATTGACCCGGAACGAGACCTGCTGAATGAGTTTGGTGTTCTCGTCGGCGCGCGCCACTGTCCGGCCTTCGACGAGCTGGAACTCGTGGTGCTCGAAGTTCGGTCGGGCACTGAAGAAACGCATGCCCAGATCCAGGTCCTCATCGGTGACCGTGAGTCCGAGGACGTCGCGGTAGAACGCTGTACTGGCTTCCAGGTCATTGCAGAAAACTCCGAAATGACCGAGTTCAGCGATCGGCATGGTGAACCTTCCTTCGCGTGGTGGCGGCCGGGCGACGTGCTGGTCGATCGAGTGCGCCTGGAACTGCCCGGCCGAGGAGTCCGCAGGTGGCGTCACTCCTGTTCGCTACGCATTCGACGGTAATGTGTATGCAGTTTCACTGTCAAGGCCGCCCGGTATGTTGCTGCGGCCAGAAAGTGCATACAGTTAGGTGATGAATTTATCGCCTCCCGCCACCGATCGCGACGCTCCGGAACCCGCGCCACTCCTGGGCCGGGACTACTGGATGGTGACCTCGACCCCTTCGACCGGGACGACCTCCGAGGACATCGACGCCCTCGCCCCCGCCCACATCGCCTGGCTGCTGGACCTCGAGGAACGCGGCCTCGTCTTCCTGTCGGGCCCCCTCGTCAGCGGCCCCGACGCCGGCCCGGGATCGGGCGTCACGGTCTTGCGCGCCTTCGACGAAGCCGGCGCAACCGCCATCGCGTCAGCGGATCCCTTCGTCACGGCGGGTCTGCGCAGCTTCGTCGTTCATAGGTGGCGCCTCAACGAGGGCAGTGTCTCGATGCGCCTGTCACTCGGTCGCGGCACCTACGAATGGCATTGAGCAAGATCCCGTTCGAGCCCGCATCGCGTCGCATGCCCAACCGCATTCGGGCATAGAGCCTTGACTCGCTCATTCTCCGATGCAATAGTGTATACACTCTGGTGATAACAGTTGATCAGGTCAAGGTGCGGCAGATCTCTACTGTCCGCACTGGTCATCGGCGACGACCACCCTCGACAGCATTGTCGATCCCCGGCGCCCGCCCAGATGACCTAGGCACACCGTCACGCTCTCGGCACTCGCATAACCGAGCCGACGGAAATCTATTCGAAGAGAAGAAGCTACGGCAAAACCGGTTCGAAGGAACTCCAGTGGGACGCTTGGACAAACGCGTCGAATTCACCTCCGGCGCAGCTCATGATCAGGGACTCCGCGACGCGGTTCACCTTGCCGAGGGAACCGTACCGACCTCCATCGCGCCTCGATATGAGGTGCGACGATGACCGCCACCGTCTTCTGCTCTCGAGCCGAACCACCCCGGCCGCGCGACGACAGCGATCCAGAGGAAGGGAAAGCACCGCTGCTCGGGCCCGATCAGTTGTTGGGGGCGATCGCTGGTCACCTTACGCAAGGATCATCGCTGATCGAGTGGGCTAGGGAGTTGGGCGATCTGCACGCGGCACTGATCCCAGCGCGCCTGAATCGAACGCGTCTTCCCGCTGAATTCGATGAAGCCCGCGTCCACATCGACATTGCCGAGATCGTCAGCGAGATCGATTCGTGGACGTTCGTCCATGTTCCGAGTGCCCCCGGAGCGCGCAGGCACACTCATTCCCTGGGTGAGGTCATCAGCCATATCGCAAAGATCTATGCCAACGCGTGGTGGACGGTTCTGCACGTCGATGACAACGACGTGCGGCACGAGGCATGGTTTCACCTCGGTGAGGTCTGCGAAGGCTATGCGCAGCTGATTCACGACGTCCAGGCCTCCGGGGTCCGATTCCCGCTAGGGTGGCGGGGCATCCGACACGCGCCGCCGACCTGACAGGTGCTTCCGCCAGGTCGGCCGAGCCCGGCTCGGCGCAAATTGCGATCGAATAGGGCCAGCAGGTCGCGGTAGTGCCGTTCATCGGCCTCGGGGTCGTGTGCGGAAGTATCGGCCTGGGTGTAGCCATGTTGGATACCGGTACGCCGCGAGGCCCGGTCGCGCTCGCGCCGGAACAGCGCCGGCATCGCGCCGAACGCCGCTTACGGGCCCGCGATCGAATCGCCGATCGACACCCCGGTGCCCCGACGGAGAGAAGTTTCCGCGACGGCTGGCTGCGCACCGGCGACATCGGCTCGATCGCCTAGGACGGCTATCTGAGCTTGACCGACCGATCCAAGGATGTGATCGAGTCAGGCGGGGAGCGGATCGCCTCTGCGCAGCTCGAGAATGCCCGTCATGGCCAGTCGGGACGACATGAGACCCAACGGAGATCATCCCCACCTTACGACCCGCGTATCGAAAATTCGGGCCGCGGCCGCTGGTACGGACCGTAGGGTTGGCGACGATGGCCGTTCCCAGCGACAGCAGGCAGGAGTTTCTTATGCCGCCGAACCGCGGGACCCGTCGTCCGCCACCGGAACGTGCGACCGCGACCCGTGAGCTCATTCTCGACAGTGCCGCACGCCTGTTCGGGGAACACGGGATCGCCGACACTTCGACCAACCGGATCGCCGCCGATGCCGGAGTGAGCGTCGGCACTGTCTATCGCTACTTCTCCGACCGCACGGTCATGGTGGACAAGCTCATCGATCGGCTGGTCGAAGATGCCGAACAACGCTTCACCGAACGTGTTTTCGGTCTCGCGGAGCAAACCACCGCGGAGCTCGTGGCGTCCATCCTCGAAGTCGTCACCGACGAGTTGGTGGCCAACGCTCCGTTGATACGTGCACTCGCGGTCGGGGTCTCGTTCTATGACACCGGCATCCCCGACCTGGAACTCCGTCTGCGTCTGTTCGCCAAGGTGCTCGTCATCCAACTGCTCGGCCCGGGCGACGACCACAAATACGACATCATGAGCATCGTGCTGGTCAACACCGGGATCGCGGCGGCGCTCCGCGCGTCGGTGCTCGAGATCGACAACCAACAACGCGGACAGGCCCTCACCGTCACCGCGCGGGCCGTCGCGGCGTGGATCGAATCCGAACGCACGCAGCACTCGGTATGACGCAGTCGATGCGGAACAATCGACGCACCGTCAGGTCGCACAACCCCGCCTCCCGGGCCGGCAGACAGGAGCGAGTACGTGACCCCGCCGAAGAAGGCGACTCGTCGTCCGACACAGGAACGCGCGAAGGCCACCAGGGAGCACATCCTCGATACCGCCGCATGCCTGTTCGGGGAACACGGGATCGCCAATACCTCGACCAACCGGATCGCTGCCCAGGCCGGGGTGAGCGTCAATACCGTCTATCGATATTTCACCGACCGTGCGGTCATGGTGGACGAATTGCTGGAAAGGCTGCTGGAAGATATCGAACGGCACCTCATTCGCAGCGTGTCCGATTCCGTCGGCAGAACCGTTCTGGAACTGGCCGTCACCATTCTCGAGGCCATCACCGACGAACTGGCGGCCAACGCTGGGCTGGTGCGAGCGTTGGCGGGAGGGCTGGCCTACTACAAGAGTGGTCTCCCGGAATTCGAACCACGCCTGCGCGCGCTGCTGAAAGTCCTGCTGATCCGGGTGCTCGGCCCCGGCAATGACCAGGGCCACGACGCGATGGCCTTCGTTCTGGTGAACGTCGGTTTCGCGGCGGCAGTCCGCGCCGCTTTGCTCGACGATGACACCGGCGAGCGCCGGGAAGTCATCGCCATGACCGCCCGCCTGATCGCGGCTGGGGCCGAAGCGGAAATCGCGGCTTCGTCGAACCTCGGATGACCACCCTGCGCCCGGCGATTCATACGGTGCCGACCCGGGAATCGGGTTGGCTGTGCTGGCTGAACGTGCGGGCGATAAGCGCCGAACGCAGCTGCCACACTCCCGACGTGGTGGTGGGGTCGAGTCCGGTGACCTGGCTGATGCGCCTGAGCCGATAGTCGACGGTGTTGGGGTGGACCTGCAACGAGCGGGCGGTGCGTTGGCGATTGAGGTTGTTGCCGATATAGCTCCGCAAGGTCTGGAGAAGCTCGGGATACTCATCGAGGGGGTTCAGCAGCGACCCGAGAGCTTCACGACCCGGACCCGGCCGGGTCAGCTGGTATTCCAGCGCCATATCGGCGAAACGGTGCAGACCGGGGGCGTATTGCAGCCGACGCACCGTGTCGAGCAGTTCGTGAGCGCGGTCGGCTGCGCCGGGCACCAACGCGGCCGACGCGGTGACAACGACCGCTGTCACCGGTACGCGCGCGGCCGCTGACAGCTGGGCGAGCAGTTCGTCGAGGCGCTCGTCACTCAGCGTCGCGGTCGGGATCAGGATCGTCCCGCCGTCCACACTCAGCAGCGCTAGTGCGCTCTCGCCGCAGCGGCTGGCGAGTTCGGCCTGCAGGCGGCGCAGTTTGCGGCGGGCCACGACCTTGCCGTCGAGCATCGGATGCTCCTCGTCCGGATGTTTCGGAACATGCAGTGCCAGAATCGAATACTCCTCGGCGATGCCGATTCCGTCCGCGCGGGCCGTTAGTGCGGTGGAATATCCCCCCAGCAGAGCGGAAGTCAGAGCGTGGACGGCAGTGTGGCGCTCACCGACCGCCGCCTTGTGCTCACGGACATACGCACGGGCGACGGTGGCGCACATGATGTCGAGCCTTTCCACGACGAGTTTCATGCTGTTCACCAGATCGGCGTAGTCCCGCACCGTCCCGTTCGAGAAGATGAGATCCATACCGAGCTTCAATCCTTCATGGATGGAGTGCAGGACCATGTCGATCGGCATGCCGTCGCGGGCCCAGTCAGTTGCCGCATCGGCCAGCCGGGCGGTCTTCGCCGGAATATCCTGCCCGTCCAGCATGCTGACCGACAGCTCGAGGCAGACCCGGGCGACGTCGTCACCGGGAAGCACGGCGCGGGCCATCACGTTGTCGACAGACTGCCCGACCAACTGCTGCACGCCTTGTGCGGGGAATGGCATCGGTTCGCCCGAGACGGTCGATCCACGCCGAAGTGCCCCGTTGGTTGTCATCGTCGACTCCCTTCCGCCCAGTTGCTGCGGTTCTACCGGCCGATGGTGCGGTCAGCAGCCGTGCCAGGCGGCCGAACTCCCACGGCGATCGCTTTCGACCTGTGGCCTGATCGGTCGTGGTCCAACGATAAGAGGATCCTGAACTCACCTTCCACTCTTCTTCGGCAACCCATTACCGGCGGTGGATCACGGCGGCAACATGCGGCGGAAGATCGTTCGCACGACGTTCGAAGAGATATCCAGCTCGTTGCGTGAAACGATTGCTCACTTTTTGCGGTAGCACTCACAGGTCGAGCGCGCAACGAACATCGGTCGCGCGTTTTGCTGCCGCTGGATCCAACCGTGGACGCCCGTCGCCGTGCGCGATCGGGGCGGAATGCCCGATTCGGTGCGGTCCATAGGTCGTCCAGCAGATCGCGGGCGATCGAGTGGTCGGCGAGATACAGTCCTGTTCGCCGGGCTCAGGGTCGTGAGGTCAGTTGAGCCGCCGTATTTCGGACTCGAGCCATGCGCCGATGATCCGAGCGGTCATCGTGATGGCCTCGCGGCGTTCATGGTCGTGGACCTCCCGGGCCGTTGCGCGCAGCACAGCCGTGAAGCCGATATCGACCAGCACGTATGCCATCACGTCGTACCTGTGATCGTCTCCCGGGCCGAGCAGCTGGATCAACAGCACCTTTACCAGCGGACGTAGACGCGCTTCGAACTCGGGAATGCCGCTGCCGCGGCATTGCACTTCGCCGCCCAGCGCGCGCACCAGATGCGCGTTGGCGAACAACTCTTCGGTGAGCAGCTCCAGCTTCTCGGTGGACACTTTCGGAACCAAGGGGAGCAGCTCGGGAACCGGGCGCTGCGACAAGTCGGATAACCAGCGGGTGAAGCGCCGTTCCGCGTTGTCGAAAAGGCGCTCGCGCAGCTCATCGACGATCGCGGTCCGATCGGGGAAGTACCGGTAGACCGTGCCGATGCTCAACCCGGCCTCCGCCGCGATCCGGTTCGTCGAGGTTTCAGCGATTCCGCACTCACCGAACAACCGGGCCGCGGTGTCGAGTATCTGCTCCCTCGTTTCCTTCGCGCGCTGCTGGGTTGGGCGACGGCGCTGTCGGGCAGCCTTCTGCGGCATCACACTTCCCTGTCTCGTGGTCGCGGAGTGAGCTTTGCTCACCTCAGCTCCAGCTGTCGAATGTCACTGCCGTTTGTTGTATGTTGTTAGACCGTTGAATCGACGGCCGACGTCGCGGGAACGGCCGATACCCACGGCGCGCGAGATAAATCATGGGCCGACCAACGGAGGTGCTGATGGCGGCCGGTCAGCTGCCCAGAGGCAGACTGCTGCGGGGCAGTCGCCTGGGCCGACTGGTCGCGGGCCAAGCAGTGCGTGGAGTCGGGACTCGGCTGTCCATGGTCGGCCGGCCTGAGGAAGCCCGTCGGATACTCGCCGAGCGGTCCACTCTGCAAGCCGCGCAGCAAATGGTCACAGTGCTCGGCGGCATGAAGGGTGCGGCGATGAAGCTGGGCCAGATGCTGTCGGTTCTCGATATCGACCTCGTCCCCGAATCCCACCGTGAACTGTTTCGAGTGAAGCTCGCCGAGCTTCGAGACCGCGCGCCGGAGGTTCCGTTCAGGGCGATGCGGAAGGTCCTCGAGGGTGATCTCGGGCCGATGTCCCGAGTGTTCGCCGATTTCGAGGAGACGCCGGTGGCCGCCGCCTCGATCGGACAGGTGTACCGGGCGAGGTTGCGTGACGGACGAATGGTCGCGGTGAAAGTGAAGTACCCAGGTGTGGACGAGGCCGTCCAGGCGGACATGCGTAACTTGCAGTTGTTCGCCAAGCTGTGGAGATCGGTGCTGCCGAGCGCGGCCGACGCCGCCGTCCTGGACGAGATCGCACGCAACATCGGCGGTGAACTCGACTACCTGCGCGAAGCACGGACTCAGCATGAAGTCGCCGCGCGCTTCCACGAACATCCCTTCATCATCGTCCCCGACAGCGTCGAACAACACAGCACGCACCACGTTCTGGTGACAGAGTTCGTCGAAGGGAAGTCCTTCCAAGAGATGCGGGCTCTGCCCGGGACCGACCGAGATCGGATCGGTGAGCTGATCTACCGCTTCTACATCGGTTCACTGTTCTCCGACTACGAGTTCTGCGGGGACCCGCATCCCGGCAACATCCTTCTGGACGAAGGCGGTCGCGTCGTTTTCGTGGATTTCGGGCTGTATTACCGGATGGATCCCGCGGACGCCGAGTTCGAGCGTGCGTCCCTGCTGGCGGCTGCGGAACACCGGGCCGTGGATCTGTACCAGGCGTGGGTCGGCCGCGGCATCATCGACCCGGCCGCGGGCGTCACACCACAGGAATGCCTGGAATACGTGTGGGCGGCGTCGGGTTGGCATCTGCTCGATGAGGAGATCACGATCACTCCCGAACTCGCCACCGCGGCGGTAGTCCTCGCCGTCGACCCGAGGGCGGACGAGTTCCGGGGTATGCGGCATCAACTGCTTCCGGCGGAGCACGTGTTCTCCAGGCGCGCGGAGTTGTTCACCTTCGCCGCACTCGGCCAGCTCGAAACAAGCAACAATTGGCATCGGCTGGCCCGTGAGTGGCTCTACGGCGAGCCGCCGGCAACTGATATCGGGCGGGCAACGGCACGGTGGCGAGCCGGGCGACTGCCCGGACCACCTCGCCGCTGACCAGGTCTTCACCGCACTGCGCAGACGTCGAATTCGCTGACGCCGTCGGTGGTGACCTCGAGCATGCAGGCGGTGGAGATGTCGAAGAACAGGCCCGATACCGTCAGGCCGCGGGCAGCGGCGGCCCGACGGATCACCGGGTGGCGTCGCAGAGTCTCGAGCTGAACGGCGACGTTGACCATGCTCAGCTGGGCGGCTTCGCCATAACCCGCGGCAGCCGCAGCGATCTGAACCGGGTGCCCGGCAAGGTAGGCATCCAGGCTCGGGCGGGCATGGGCGAGCCAGGTGTCCAGTCGCGGTCCGGTGGAGGCGCCGACCAGCACGGCCTCCATAGCACCGCAGGAGGAATGGCCGCACACCACCACGTTGTTCACCTTCAGGTTGTCCACCGCGAAAGACAGGGCCGCCTCGACCGAGACGTCCGATCCGTCCGCGGGGTGCAGATTGCCGACGTTGCGGACGGTGAACAGGTCACCAGGACCGCTGTTGGTGATCACATTGGGCACGATGCGCGAGTCGGCACAGGTGAGAAACAACGAGTGCGGATCTTGCCGGTCACGCAACTGGTCCAGGTGCGGCCGGATCACGTGGGCGTGACTGCGATGGTAGGCGATCACGCCGGCCGCGACCGCGTCGCCGTTTCGGTCGCGCCACGGGACGAGCACCTCATCGAGCATGCCACGAGCCCGGCCGCGTCGAGGCGGGCCGGTCCTGCTGTGTTCCATGCGCGCGGTACCGATCTCGACGAATTCCACTCTTCCAGCGTTACTTTCGTGCTGCCGGGCCCAATCGTGGATGGCCTCGTAGCCGGCGTGGTCGAGGAAGTCGACGGTCAGCTCGACCAGTACGTCGGTACCGGTCGGCACCGTGGCCAGCTTCTTGGTCAGCTTCGGCAGTGCCAGGAAGGTGCACGTGCCCTCGACGCGGACGACCCAGCGATCGGTGCCCGTCTCTGGCGCGACCTGCACCGATACCTTCACCACTCGCCACAGCAACATCGCGAACGCCACGGCCAGGCCGATCAGCACCCCCTCGAGCAGGTTCAAAAACACCACGCTGACCATGGTCACCGCGTATACCGCCAGGTCGCCGGTGCGATGGGCGAGCTGGATGTGCGCCAGTTTCACCAGCTGGACACCCACCACGACGAGCAACCCGGCCAGCGCCGACTTCGGGACCTGCTGTACGACGCCGACAAGCGCGATGGAGAACACCAGGATCCACGCGCCGTGCAGAATCGCCGAGGCCTGGGTGCGTGCACCGGCGGCCACGTTGGTGGAGCTGCGCACGATCACGCCCGTGACCGGGAGTCCACCGAGGATGCCGGAGGTCATGTTGGCCGCGCCCTGAGCCACCAGCTCACGGTCGAAGTTGGTCCGCCTGCCGGTGTGCAGCTTGTCCACCGCGACCGCCGAGAGCAGGCTCTCCACGCCGGCGATCAAGGCGATGGTAAGCGCCGCCAGCGCTACTCCGGCCCAGTTGCCGCTGGGCGGGACAGGCAGGCCGGTGGCGTCGAACAGCGAGCTGTCGATCTCGATGCGGTCCGGACTACCGGGCAGCACCAGCGAAAGCACCGTACCCATCAGCACCGCGACCAGCGGGCCCGGGATCAGGCCAACCCTGTCGGGTACCCGGCGCCAGGCAACGATGATACCGATGACGATCACGCCGACGACGAAGTCGTCACCGTGCGCGTTCAGCAGCTGACCGGGGAGTTCGGTGATGTTCTCGAAGGCCGAGGTGCGCGACGCCCCACCCAGCAGCACGTGCACCTGTTGCAGCGCGATGGTGACTCCGATACCGGCGAGCATGGCATGCACGACGACCGGTGCGATCGCCAGCGCGGCGCGCGCGATCCGGCTCAATCCGAACAGGATCTGCAACAGGCCGGCCGCAGTGGTGATGAAACAGGTTGTCTTCCAGCCGAACTGATGAATGGTCTCGGCGACGACCACTGTGAGCCCGGCCGCAGGCCCGCTGACCTGCAGCGGGCTCCCACCAAGGAAGCCGACCACGATGCCACCCACGGCGGCCGCGATCAGGCCGGCGGCAATCGGGGCGTCCGAGGCGATGGCAATGCCCAGCGACAACGGCAGGGCGACGAGGAACACCACGATCGAGGCGGGCAGATCATGCCGGGAGATCGACAAAAGTCGATCGGACCAGGCGCTCCCCGGCGGAGCGGCCGATAGGGGGTTCGCATCGGTGTCGGTGGGCATATTTCTCCTTCACCAGGCCCTACGGGCCGGTCTGGTCGGTCGAACATGTTCTCCAGGCATCCCGAACAGCTGCGGCACGATTCCGGAAAATCAGTGCCCGCAGCCTCTCCGCCATGGGAGTTTTCCAAGATCAACGTACTGGCAAAAGCGCAGTGGAAAACGGGACGAACGAATGTTTGTGACCGGCACTATTCCGAGGGAAAGCATCTTCCTCGGCATCACAACGCGTCCCCGGGCAAATTTTGCTTCAGAAATGAGTTACCTGCGTCGGCGAATACCGCCGCTGTGCAGAGGTTTCACCCGACAGTGCAGGGACCGGGTGTAGCACGACAGGCACTCATGGTCGACGTCGGCATATTCGATGCCGGGCGACGAAAGGCCACAAGCAATGAGCAGAACTATCGTGTGTATTCGGGTCACAGTTAGTGTTGATGCCACTGATTACTGTGATGATCTACGACGACTGGGGAAAGAGTTGATCTAGAAATCCAAATTCTGGAAAAGGACCTGGAAGGGCCTTCGAGTTCGTGATCTGATCGTTTCGTCCCGAACCCGGGAAATTCTCCATGAACACGACTGAGGATGACTGCATGAACTCGAGAATTATCCGCCCGCTCGCCGTGGCCGCATTCGCACTATCGGCCACCGCCCTCGGTGTCGGCACAGCCTCGGCGGATGCGGCCGCGGCCACCCCCGTCACGGGCTCGGTGGAATTGTGTATTCCCATCCCCCTTGGCTCGGCCGAGAACACCTTCTGCCTGCCTATCGGCTAGCTGGAGTGGCACGCGGCGGTGCCGACACGGTCCAGGGTGAGCACCACGGCGCGCTTCCCGGTTCGAAGCCGTCACCGCCGCGCAGCCTGCGCAACATGGCCGCCGGTTGAGGGACGCCAGGCAAGGCACACAGAAGACCGCCCGGGTTGGGCACCATCCCTCGCTGATCGTGGGGGTCGGCGCCGGGATCGGGGGAACAGCCCCGCACACCGGCCGGTCACCAGGCGCGGAGGGAGCTGCCCGGGCGGCGCATCGGCCCTCGACGTGATCGAGCACCCGGCGGGCGGTGTCGAGGCAGAACGCCGCCCACAATTCGCTTCCGGTCGGGTGAGAGTCAGGAGTTGCACGTTGGCCGTTGATGTCGCGGACCCCACAGCACTGGCCGCCACAGCGGCGCGCCTGCGCATCGCATTGACCGTGATTCTGCGCCGCATCCGGAGGGATCCGAATGAGTGTCGATTGTCCGCGACGCAGTGGGCGGTGCTGGGACGGTTGCATCGAGGCGGAGCCATGGCCGCTGTCGATCTGGCTCGCCTGGAGATGCTGCGCCCGCAGACCATGCGCAATGTCGTCGACGGGCTACGAGATCAGGGGCTGATCGTCGGCGTACGCGACCCGGTCGACGGACGCCGCGTGAACCTGATACTCACCGACGACGGCCTGGCCTGGGTGCGCGGGCAACGGGGGTCGCCGAACATTACTCTCGCGCGTCTCGTATCGGAGAGCTTGCCACCCGACGAACGGAGCAAGGTGCATGAAGCGTTGGATCTACTGGAGAAGATCGCCTACGGGTGATCTACCCGAGCCACGCACCTGCCGGCGCACGTGAGCCGAGGTAGCCCTCGGCAGATCGGGTCGGTCTCGGAGACTGTCATTGTGACGTATCACTATCGCCTGCCGACCGCTCCTCCTGAAATTCACGTTACTCGGAGTAATCCGTTCTCTGGGTTCGTGCGCTAGCTACGCTGGTGCAATAGAGCAGTTAACGGGGGTGGAAGGAAGCTCCACCATGTCTCTCACCTTCGCCGGACGGCAAGGACTAACTGTATCCGGTCGGCCCATGTCGCTGCCGCTGAAAGACGTGCGCGCCTTGTCGCGGCAGATGGTCGGGCATTTCGTCGAAACCGTCGCCCCCTGCGGCACCTTGCCTGGCGATGCGATCCATGGCGACATCACCGTCATCACCCGCGCATGCTTGGAGTTGGCAGTAAGCATGCTGGACGGCAGCAACATTCCGGAGAAGGCCGGGCAACTCGAGGACGCCGCGGCGCAATGGGCTCGCGAAGGTGTGCCCATCGGTACCATTCACCACGCTATCCATGAGGGCTTCAAGATCGGCTTCGACCTGGTGGTGTCCACCGCATTGGCCGAGCAGCGTGCCTCCGGCTCAGCTGACACCGAGCCGATGCTCACCGTCAGCGCCGCCGACTATCAAAGCATCCTCGACGCCGCCAAACTCGTCGTCGAAATGCTCGACACCATGACCACGGCGGTCTCGGTGGCCTATGTGCGCGAACTGCGCGCGGTTGTGTCGGAGCACCACACCGCGGTGCACACGCTCACCTCGGCGCTGCTGGGGGGCCACCCCACTTCCACCATGGCCCGCGAGTGTGGCATCGACATCTCCGACCGCTACCGCGTAATAGCCCTCGCCATTCCGTCCCACCCGGACGAGTCCAACTCGATGCTGGACGCGAAAGTCGTTGCCCGCCGCAAACTCCGGCGTGTGCAGGCGGAATTGGCCACCCGCTGCGACGACACCGTGCTGTCGCTGCTTTCGGTCGACGGCGGCACCCTGCTCATTCCCGCCGATCACATCACCAAGGGCGCCCTGAAGGACCTGATCGGGCATCTGTCGCGAGCGGCCCGCGTGCACATCACCGCCACCGAGGTGACCGCCTCTACCGACACCGTGCCCACCGCCGCGGATCAAGCCCACGAACTGCTCGACATGGTCACCCGGCTCGGGTTGCTGCCGGGCCTGTATCACTTCGACGAGCTGGCTCTGGAATACCAGCTCACCCGCCCCGGCCCCGCCCGCGAACAGCTCGGGTCGCTGCTCGATCCACTGGAGGAATATCCGGAACTGCTGGAGACTCTGCAAATCCATATAGCGCACAACCTCAACCGCCGGCGCACTGCGCGGCTACTACACGTACACACCAACACCGTGGATTACCGGCTCAAGCGGATCGGTCAGCTCACAGGTTTCGATCCCGTCCAGGCGAGCGGACTTTGGCGCCTGCGTTCGGCACTGGTCGCCCGCACATACCGCAAATGAGCGGAACGCGGTCGATCGGGTCCGGAAATACTCCAGTCGATGCTCGCCCACTATTGCGACCGCGGCGGATTGCTTTGTCCCGCCGGACAGCGCCGCGAGTTGCGCCCAATCGCAGATTCTCGCGCGACTGAATACCCCTCGACCTGAATACAGTGGAATGTCCGCGCACCGTCGGTGCCGACAACGTCGGTAACGGAGTGGAACACAGCGCTATGTGAAAGAAAATCATGGATGATACTCGACTAACTGAAGCAGGCGGATTGCGGGCGACCTGGCGGGTGTTTCAGGACCACCTCATCTCTATCGTCGCCGTCCACGATGCCTCTGACGCCACGACAATCGTATCCTTCGGTCCCGACGATCTACCGGACCTCGTTCGGGCGCGAGAACTCCTTCCGGACCTCAACACGTTGTGGGACGCCGTACGCCACGATTTCTGGACCAGACTCATCCCTCCGCAACCACAGTGCCGACGATGGCGACGGACGTGATCTCGTCGCCGCGGTCACTTTCCGTGCAGCTGGACAGGGTGTCGATTCCTCCGCGCGGCCGACCGGAAAGTCCTCTTTCAGCAGCCCGCCGGCAACACCTGTCCTGCTCCTCCCCCACACGCGGCACCGGGTGCCACAGATCTTGCAGCACAATGGATTTGCCACGCAGGCGGGCGATGTCATTTCCGACCGTTGGCGGTGTTCGCATGCGTGGGACGAGGCGTACGACCCGGCGCGCGTCCCAGTTGAATGCCGTCTCGCCGTCTATGTGACCGATGACGAGCTGGACGAACTGGTGCCGGCGATCGTCGAGGATCTCGGCATAGAGAGGCCCACGTTGTTTCTTCTGTAGCGCTCCCGAGGCGGGCGGGTGACCAGTCGAAGACGGAATGCTCGGTACTACCGAAGCTTGAAGTTAGCGAACCCGGCAAACGACGGATCTTTTCCCCTGCTAAAGGTATAGCGCACCTGGGGGCTTGCGGCAAGACCCGGTTCATACCGCAGAATTGCCCGGCTACGCCAGAAGCTGTGGAAAGAGGGAGTGTCCGAATGCCGGATTTCGACGTGATCATCGTGGGTGCCGGTCCGGCCGGTCTGACCCTGGCCACTGAACTGAGCCTGGCCGGCGTGTGCCCGTTGGTGCTGGAAAAGCACCTGGTGCCCCGGGAAACCCAGAAGGCCAGCGGAATCGGCGGGCGGATCCTGGACGTGTTGCGCTACCGCGGGCTGCTGGAGCGCTTCGAAGCGGCCAGCAGCGACCCGAATATCGCGCCGCGGTTCCCGTTCGGCACGCTGCAGCTGGACTTCACCCAGCTGGCTGATCCGCCGATGCGCGCGATGCCGATCCCGCAGCACGTCGTCGAGCGACTGCTCGACGAACGCGCTCGCGAACTCGGCACCGAGATCCGCCGTGGACACGAGGTGCTCGGCGTGAGCCAGGACGTGGCCGCGGTCACCGCGCAGGTCCGTGGCCCGGAGGGGACGTACCAGGTGCGCGCCGGCTACCTGGTTGGTTGCGACGGCGGCCGCAGTCGGATTCGCGACGTGGCCGGAATCCCGTTCCCGGGCACCACCTATCCGGAGGTCAACCGGCTGGGCCAGGTCCGGTTGGGCGACGCGGTCACCGTGCTCGACAACGGCGATATCGATGTGCCTGGGCTGGGGCGGGTCGCCAAGGGCTTCACCCGCAACGATCGGGGTGTATTCGCGTTCGCGATCGACCCCGAATCCGGGACAACGAGCCTGATGGCCACCGAGAACGAGACCACCGAATACGACGACGAGGAGCCGCTGACCCTAGCCGAGCTCAGCGCCGGCGTGCGGCGGGTGCTCGGCGTCGACCTCCCGATGACGAACCCGAAGCGGCTCTCGCGCTTCACCTTCAAGGATCGGCAGGCCGAGCGGTATCGCGACGGCCGGATCCTGCTGGCCGGTGATGCGGCACACCTGCTGCCCGCCACCGGCACGGCGCTCAATGTCGGCATGCTCGATTCGGTGAACCTGGGCTGGAAGCTGGCGGCGGCCGTGTGGGGCCGGGCGCCGGAAGGCCTGGTGGACAGCTATCACGACGAGCGGCACATGGCCGGTGCCAGGGCCCGGATGCAGACCCGGGCGCAGGTGGCGCTGCGGCGGGGCCGCGACGACGCCGACGAGGCGCTGCGCCAGGTCGTGCAGGAGTTGCTGCTCGACGAGCCGGCGCTACGCCGGATGGGAGGACTGATCGGCCACAGCGATATCCGCTATCCGATGCCGGGCGTCGAACACCCGCTGGCCGGGACCTTCGCGCCCGATCTCGCCCTGCACACCGAAGCGGGCGCCACCTGTGTCGCGGAACTCATGCACAACGCGCGGCCGGTGTTTCTCGAACTCGCCGACCAGCCGGGGTTGCGCGCGATCGCCCAGGAGTGGAGTGACGTCGTCGAGATCCACCGCGGGAAAGCCGAAGACCAGCCCGCCGACGCCCTGCTGATCCGTCCGGACGGTCACCTGGCTTGGGTTGCGGCGATCGGCGAACCAGCCGACACCGCCGCCGAGACGCTGCGCGCGGCGCTCACGCACTGGTTCGGTTCACCGGCTGGCGCGTAACGCACTCGCGGATGAGCTCCCACGAGATCACGACAGCGCCTGCCGGACTGCGGCTCAGCCGGTCGGGTCACTCGGCGTCCGCTGGAGCGAGCGCTTCGTCGGCGAGAGCTACCGCCGCCTCGTCCGGCGCGTAAGTGGCCAGCGCGGTGACGAGGTCACGGATATCGCTGCGGATCGACGGTGGCAGCTGGGCGTGGCGGGCGATGTCGAGTTCGTTGGCGATGGTCAGGACGGCGAAATCGCGGAGTTCGGTTCCTTCGATCGTCTTCGATCCGCCGGTGAATCTATCGATCACGGGAAAGGGCCGTCGGCCGAGCTCGCGGTAGGTGCGCGAGCGATCGCATGCGCCGTAGAGATACACCAGCGCCGCCGCGTCAGGGCCGATGACGTGGCGCAGCTGTTGGTCATCGGTGGTCGGCAGCAGGGCGTGCCGGAACCCGTCGGTGCCGTATGACGCGTGACAGATCGACGCCAGCCGGGCTCGTGGCGCGGCGTTCCATTCGACGGTGAGGGCGTGCACCCGGCGTAGGTGCTCGAACAGGGTCCCGCCTGGGTGATCGATCCGTTCGGCGCCGAGCGTGCGCTGCAGCTCGAACGCGCGACGGACGACGTCGTCGGTACCGAGCCACTTGGTGGCGTGCGCCGAAACGATGCGGGCGAGTTCCCCGGGGGCGTCGCGAGCGACGAGATGCCCGGCGTCGGGTACGCGGGTAACGGTGACGCGTCTGTTGGCCGCGCGTAGCCGGTCTACGTCGGCGTCGCCGAGCGGGGAACTTCGTCCTCCCCGCACGAGCAGGATGGGCAGGTCCGATGCCGCGACGATCGCGTGGAGCTCGGAGCGGGACGCGAGAATGTCCTCGGCGAGCTGGGTATTGCGCGCGAGGAGCCCGTGGTCGTCGAGCCAGCGGCGGGCGCGATCCGCATCGACATCAGGAACGACGTCCACGAGCACGAGGCCGACGACGCGCTGCGCGACGGACCGCTCCGCGAGGGCGGCGACGGCGGCGAACCCGCCGAGGGAGGCGCCCACCACGACGATCGGCGCCGGTTCGCGAGCCACCATCTCGATCACGTCGTCGGCGATCACCCGCAAAGTGGTCGCCCGCCCGGAACTCTCGCCGTGCCCGCGCAGATCGAAGGCCACCGTCCGCAGTCCGCACTCGGTCATCCCCTCCGTGACCGGTGCCCAGACGTCGCGACGCTCTTCGCCCGCGTGCAGCAACAGGACCGCGGGCCCCGTGCCGGTCACCGTGGCCCGAAGTGTGACGTCGTGCAGCGTGAGGCTCATGTCTGCCATCGCTGAGCCACCTCCTTGCCGAATTTCCCTCTCGGCTCGGTGATTTCGATTATCGACATGCCCTCCCCATCTACCTTGATTCATCAAGGTAACGGTACGCCGGAGAACCTTGGTAAGTCAAGGTAAGATTCCGGCGGTGACCAACGCGAGAACGCGCAGACCACCGGACGAAGCCCGCCGGTTGATCCTCGATGCCGCGGCTTCGCTGCTGGCCGAGGGAGGCGTCGCCGCTGTGCAGGTGCGCGCGGTGGCAGCGCTGGTCGGTATGACCGATGCGGGCGTCACGCATCACTTCGGTAATCGCGAGAAGCTGCTCGCCGAACTCCTTCGTCACGGTGGACGCCGGCTTCGAGCCGCGCTCCAAGACGTCGTCGCCGCATGGCTGGAGCACGGCACCGATCTCCTCGACCTCATCGAGTCCCTGGAGACGGTGTACCGGGGTGGCTACGGCGAACTCGCGGTGGCGCTGCACGCGGCGGGATGGCGCGACCGTGGTGCCGGCATGCTCGACCCGGTCGTCGACGCTCTGCATCGGAGTCGTCCCCCCGGAAGTTCTCTCGACGAGACGCGACTCGCGGTCGCGGCCCTTCACCAGGCGATGGCAACCGAGCCGCTCTACGGCAGCGACTTCCGGCGGAGCGCCGGCATCACCGGCGCCGCAGCACAAGACTCGACCGCTCAGCTGCGCTGGTGGGCAACCCAGCTGCAACGCGCGCTCGACATCGAACCGGCGCGCCGTTGACCCGAGCGGCGGTCAGCGCCCCGTCGGTATCAGCGGTGCACTCCATGTCCATTGTTCCCGCGTAATGATCTGCGGCGGAAGGACATTCGTAGATAGTCAGGCGGCGCGTCGGGAATTCGGTCGATAATCGCTCGCACGGCCGCACGAGCAGCGGCCGGGTCGGAGGCCGCCGGCGCCGCGGCCCCGGCACGCTCGCACCGCTCACGGATCACCTGGGCGAGCCCTGCGGCGACCGCCGTGGACACCGATCCGACGCCGAAGCCGACCAGAACGCAGGCAAAGGCCGGTAATCCTGCCGCTTCGCGGTCTCTCGCAGAACTCTCGTGTCCGATCGTTTGCGAGAATGCGTGACACCTGTGGGCGTTGTCCCTATAGACGTATCAGCGCGATGCTGTAGGCGATGATCCAGCCGGCCCAGCCGAGCCAGCCGATGAGGCCGATCGGGGCGAGACGGCTTGTGCCTTCGGCGTTGTAGGGACTGGCCGCCGCTGATATGAAAAGCAGTGCGGCACTGACATATCCGAGCCCGATGTGCCAGGTGGGGATGAATCCGACACCGGCGCCGGCGATGGTGAAACCGAGCACTGCCATGGCCAGGAAAACCTGGTTGAAGCCGAACAGTACGTTGCTGAAACCCCACAAGCCCGCGGTCGAGGCCCGATCGTGCGCGGCGGCGGCCAGGCCGAAACGCAGCGCCTCCACGCACATGAAGGCGACGTTCTGCATGAGGACACCGGCGAACCCCACCAACGCCCAGGCCGAAACCCCTGATCCGCCGCGCCACAACACCGACAACACGCCCGCGGCGAAGACGGTCAGGCACAACCATCCGACCGGCGCAAGCACCGAGGGCCGTCTGAGCCGGGCGCCGACTGTCGCGAAGGCGTCGGTGACCGCGTCCAGGCCTTCGGCCGCCGCCGGAAACGGCAACCGGGCCCGCACATAGCCGACGTTGACGACGATCGCCGTCAGCACGAACCCGAGACCAGCGATACCGGCCGCTGTGATCACGCTCATCGACACACCCTCCCCTTGTGAGAAGCGGGGCGTCGCGCCACCAAGGGCGAACCCCGGCCTCCCGCCCATATTGGATTAACATAGCTTCTATTCAATATAGGCAGTAGGAAGGCAGTGCGGAAGTGGAGGATCGACAGAGCCGACGGCGCTACGACTCACTACGCCGGGAAACGCAGGCGCGCGAAACGCGTGCCGAGATAGCCGACGCTGCTCGCCGACTGTTCGTCACGCGGGGCTGGGCGGCGACGACGATGCGCGAGGTGGCCGACGAGGCCGGGGTATCCACACCGACCGTCTATGCGGCCTACCGGAACAAGGCAGGACTGGTGTGGGCGCTGGTACACGCCGCGGATCTGTCCGCCGACCCCCGACGGATGCTGTCGGAACTGGAATCGTCCACCACACCCGCCGAGCAGCTCGCCGCGATGGCCGGCTACGACAGGAGACTGTTCGAACAGGCCGGAGATCTGATCATGCTCGTGCGTGAATCGGCCCGCACCGAACCCGACTTCGCCGACCTCTACCGCCAGGGCCGACAGTCGGCCGACCGAACCCGGGTCGAAGTGTTCTCCTCCTGGCCGGCAGGCACCCTCCGCCCAGATCTCCCAGCCGCCGTTGATATCTACGCCGCGCTCTGCAATATCGACGTCTACACCATCCTCGCCACCGAGCGAGCCTGGCAACCCAACCAAATCGAGCGCTGGTGGACCGACACCCTCGCCCGCGAACTACTCAACAGTTGAGTGGTTGGTTTCGGGCACGGCGCGGCTGTTGTCTGGTCGACGGGGCGGCGTCGACGGCTGCCGATCCCGCGTCTCTGCGTGCCGCGGCCCCGCCGGGGCTGGCGTGGCCGCGCGCAGGCATGGTGATCACGAGCGGGGCGGTCAGTCGATCATTCGGGAGTATGGCCGGTGCGGGGTGAGGTTGGTCTGGCCGCCGGGGGTGAGGTTGGTTTGCCCGCCGGGTGTCAGATTGGTCTGCGGGCCACACACCAAGTTGGGCCAGCGACAGGTCGGCAGGTTGGGGTCCTGATCGGCGTGGGCGACTCCGGCCGTCACCAGGCCGACGCCCAGCACGGCGGGTGCCGCGGCGATCGCCAGGGCGCGTGTGAACCGGTGGCTGCGGCGAGTCGAGCGCTGGTTGATGGTCATGTTCGTGCTCCTTCGGATGGTGTGGCGGGGCGGTCCCGCTGTCGTGATGACGCTGTCCAGACTCATCGACGCAGGCCCGCGCCGAAAGGCCACACAGGGTGCACAGCAACTCACCCTTCACGTGGTTCGATCCCACCAAGGTGGGCTGCGGTCGGAGTCACCCGACGGCGGGAGACTGTCGGCCACGCGACAGGTGAACTCTCGATTCCGCCGATCCGGAGCCCGCTGACGCATGCGCGTTCGGTCCACGACGGTGTCCGTCGGCCAGCGAGAAAAGCGCCATCGTGACAGGCGGCGGGGCGCGGCATCGGAGCCGCGATGAGGGCGACGAAACGCTGATACGACGTAGTCACCATGTGCATCGGCGGCATGGGTTCAGCGGGCATATTCGAAGTAACGCCATGACCTCGAGCCTTTGACGGAACAACGCCGAACCAGCAACGTCGTCAGCCACCTCTGTCCATCCCGCCGCTACCGCCGGCGGCGAATCCGGTGCAGGCGGCGAACAATGCCGCCGCGCCGCAGCCCACCGCACGCAAGAAGGATCTGCGCGTCGAACCGGATACCGGCACGAGGCAGTGACCAGGCCCGCCGCAGGCGCTACGCGATGGACCGCCTCGCCTGCATGGATCCTGCTCGCGCACAACGTGTTTCATATTCCGGTAGGGCCGGGTAAATGTAGGTGCGACGAGGAAGATTGTCAATAAGCGTCTTCCCGATGCCGGGAACGGCGCGGCCCGATCGCCGGGCGGCGCGGCCGTTCCGGGGGTTCGAGTTGCCGACTTGTCGCCCCTACCCCGGAGCGGGGACGACTCCGGCCGTGCGTCGCTGATGGCATGGGCCGCCAGCGATTGCGGAGGCGGGTAGCTGCCGTTAGGTTCATCCCATGAGTTCCGCCTTTCCTCATTTGCTGTCGCCGATCGACCTGGGGAGGGTGCGACTGCGCAACCGAGTCGTGATGGGCTCCATGCACACCGGCCTGGAAGACCGGGCCTGGCACATCGACCGGCTGGCCGCGTTCTTCGCCGAACGCGCACGCGGCGGGGTGGGGCTGATCGTCACCGGCGGATACTCCCCCAGCCGCGACGGATGGCTGTGGCCGTTCGCGTGCGCCATGCTGGACGAGACCGACGCGGAGCGACACCGCGTGATCACCGAGGCCGTCCACGAGGCGGGCGGCAAGATCGCCTTGCAGATCCTGCACGGGGGCCGCGATTCGAACATTCCCACCAATCTGGCTCCCTCGGCGGTGGCGTCGCCGCTCACCGCGTTCGAGCCGCGGGCGTTCACCGAGCAGGAGATCGAGACCACGATCGCCGATCACGTGCGCTGCGCGCGGCTGGCACAGCTGGCCGGTTACGACGGTGTCGAGATCATGGGCGGCGAAGGCTTCCTGATCAACCAGTTCCTCGCGCCACGCACCAACACCCGCACCGATCGCTGGGGCGGATCGGCAGCGAACCGGCGGCGGTTCCCGGTCGAGGTCGCCACCCGGACCAGAGCCGCCGTCGGCGACGACCTGCTCATCATGTTCCGGATGTCGCTGGCGGAATTCGTGGAGGACGGGCAGACCTACGCGGAGATCATCGACCTGGCCAAGGAATTGGAAGCCGCCGGGGTGGACGTCATCAACACCGATATCGGCTGGCACGAGTCGCGGGTGCCGACGATCGTCACCTCGGTGCCGCGGGCCGCGTTCGTCGGATACACCGCGGCGCTCAAGGAACACATCTCGATTCCGGTGTGCGCGTCGAACCGGATCAACATGCCCGAGGTCGCCGAACAGATCCTGGAGCGGGGTGAAGCGGACCTCATCTCGCTGGCCCGGCCGTTGCTGGCCGATCCGGAGTGGGTGAACAAGGCCGCCGGATCCCGCGTGGACGAGATCAACACCTGCATCGCCTGCAACCAAGCCTGCCTGGATCACACCTTCACCCGGCAGACCGTGTCCTGCCTGGTGAATCCCCGCGCCTGCCACGAGACGCTGCTGCAACTGCTGCCCACCAGGCGGGCCAAGCGGGTGGCGGTCGTCGGGGCCGGTCCGGCCGGGCTGTCGGCAGCGATCGGGCTGGCCGAGCGCGGGCACCAGGTGGAACTCTTCGAAGCCGAGGATCGGATCGGCGGTCAGTTCGACCTCGCCCGCCGCATTCCCGGCAAGGAAGAGTTCGACGAGACGATCCGGTACTACCGGCGCAAGCTGGAACTCACCGGCGTCACCGTGCGATTGAACGCCCGCGTCACCGCCGAACAGCTCGCGGCAGGCGACTGGGACGACGTGGTGCTGGCCACCGGCGTGCGTCCCCGCGTTCCCGACATCCCCGGAATCGATCACCCGATGGTGCTGTCGTATCCGGAACTGATCCGGCGGGAGAAGCCCGTCGGGGACCGGGTGGCCGTCATCGGCGCGGGCGGAATCGGATTCGACGTCGGCGAATTCCTCACCGCCGGTCACCAGGGCCCGCTGACGCTCGACGAATGGCGCGACGAGTGGGGTGTCACCGATGACATCCACGCTCCAGGCCAGTTGCGGCCCCGCAGGCCCGCCCCGGGAATCCGGGAAGTCACCCTCCTGCAGCGCAAGTCGGGGCCCTTCGGACTGACTCTCGGGAAGACGACCGGCTGGATCCATCGCGCCGCCCTGGAGGCGCGCGGTGTCCAGCAGATCGGCGGCGTCAACTATGAGCGGATCGACGATCGCGGCCTGCACATCAGTTTCGGCCCGCAACGGCAGGGCCGCCGGGTGATCGAAGTCGACAACGTCGTGGTGTGCGCGGGCCAGGAATCGGTTCGCGACCTAGGCGACCAGCTCGAATCCCTGGGCGTGCGCGTGCATGTCATCGGAGGAGCCGACGAGGCGAAGGAGCTCGACGCCGAACGCGCCATCCAGCAGGGCACCCAGCTGGCGGCGGAACTCTGACCGTGGACCGCGGTGGGCCCGGGGACCACGTCCCCGGGCCCACCGGCAGTCACCCCTTTCCGCCGCCCATCCGCACGAAGGTCGCGACGGCGGTCGCGTAGACCTTGCCGTTGGCGTCGACGAGGCGGCTTTCGGCGGTGGCTGTGGTTCGGCCGACGTGCACCGCCTCCGCTATCGCCTGTAGCGCACCCTGGTTGTGCGAGACTCCGCGCACCAGATTGGAGGTCATGCTCACGGTCGTGAGCATGGATTTGTCGTCCACAGACAGCTGGACCGCGCCCCACATCGCGACGTCGAGCACCGTACCGACGACACCGCCGCCCACCACGCCGAGGAAGTTCACATGCCGCTCGTCGGGGTTGAGGCTCAAGGTCATCCGCCCCGGCTCGGCGTCGACCACCTCGATGTTGAGCAGTTTGGCCAGCGGCGGCAGCGGCACGGCGCCGGTGCGGATGCGCTCGACGAGTTCGTCGCGGGAGAGCTGGATCATGCCGAGCACGGCGATGCCCGGGTCGTCCCACTCCAGGTGCAGCGAGCGCACGCCATCGGTCACCGCAATCGCCGACAGGTCGTTGAGTGTCATGACTTCCTCTACTTTCCGGAGATCTGCCGGTCGATGAGAGCGAACAGTTCGTCCGCGGTGGCGGCCGCCGCCACGGCGTCCCGGCCCTGCGCGGCGGCGGGCTCGGATTCGGTTTCGGGTTCGGGTTCGTCCACGGCGTCGGTCAGCGCCGCGCGGATCCGTTCGGCCAGCCGGGCCTTGTCCTCCGTGGACGGCAGCGTCGCGAACAACGCGGTGAGCGCGGCGATCTGGTCGTCGATCGCCGAGGTGGTCGCGGTCGCCTCCCAGTGCGACCGCAGCAATTTCGCCACCGCGCTCACCGTCGGGTAGTTGAATACCAGGGTCGAGGGCAGACGCGTCCCCGTGCCTTCCGACAGCCGGTTGCGCAGTTCGACGCCGCCCAGCGAATCGAAACCCATCTCGCTGAACGGTGTTTCGGGATCGATGGCGGCCGCGGACCGGTAGCCCAGTACCGCCGCGGCGTGCTCGCGCACGAATCCGAGCACCAACGCGTCGCGTTCGTCCTCCGGCGCCGCGGCGAGCCGGTCGGCCAGCAGACCGCCGGACACGCGCGCGGCCGTGACTCGCCGCGCACGGCTGGGCACCAGGCCGCTCAGCACCTCGGGCAGCAGCCCGGCACGTGCCTGCGCCGCCAGGGCGGGCTGGTCGAATTCGACGCAGGCGACCACGGCCGCGTCCGTGGCGAGCGCGGCGTCGAACAGCGCCGTCCCGTCCGCCTCACCGAGGATCCGCAGACCCATGCGCTGCAGCCGCGCCACCGTGGCGCGGTCCATTTCGGCGGTCATGCCCGTGCCCTGGTTCCACAGACCCCAGGCGACCGACAAGGCGGGCAGCCCCTGTGCGCGGCGGGCATGCGCGAGCCCGTCGAGGAACGCGTTCGCGGCCGCGTAGTTGCCCTGTCCGGGCGACCCCAGAATCGCCGCCGCCGATGAGAACACGACGAACGCCGCCAAGTCCCGGCCCTGAGTGAGCTCGTGCAGGTGCAGTGCGCCGTCGACCTTCGGGGCGAGCACGCGATCGAGCTGTCGTTCGGTCAGCGTCTCGATGGTGGCGTCGTCGATCAAGCCCGCGGAATGGATGACCGCCGTCAGCGGGTGCTCGTCGCCGATCGACTCCAGCACGGCGGCCAGGCCCTCGCGATCGGCCACGTCACACGCGGCGACCCGGGTGCGCGCACCCAGCCCGTCCAGCTCGGCGGCCAGTTCCGCCACCCCGTCGGCGGACGCGCCGCGGCGCGACACCAGCAGCAGATGCCGGACGCCGTGTGCGACGACCAGGTGCCGGGCGAGCACCGCGCCCAGTCCGCTGGTCCCACCGGTGACCAGCACCGTTCCGTCACCGAAACCGCCTGTGTTGCCGAGTGTTTCGGGGAGGTCGGCAGCGGCGAGGCGCGGTAGGTGCAGTTCTCCCCTGCGGACCGCCACTTGGGCGTGCCCGGATTCGACGACGCCGAGCACCGTGTTCGCGTCCAGGTCCTCGTCGTGGTCCAGGAGCACGATGCGGCCCGGTTGTTCGGACTGCGCGCTGCGGACCAGGCCGGTCACCGCCGCGGCGGCCAGATCGATCGATTCGCCGGGCAAGCCCGTCGCCCGGCGGGTCGCCACCACGAGCCGAGTCTCCGCCAGCCGCTCGCTCGACAGCCAGGACCGCAGCAACTGCCATGTCGTGCGGGTCGCGTGCCGCACGGCCCGCGGATCCACCGGGTTCGCCGGATCGTCGCCGGGCGACCACACGACCACTTCCGGAAGCGGTTCGGCCGCAGTCAGTTCGGTGACATCGGCGTAGTGGCGGTCGACGCCGGATACCCGGGTCTGTCCCATCGTCGCCAAGCGGTCGGGCACGGCCCGCAACGCCGGTAGCTCCGCTCGCGTCCAGCGCAGGAGCAGGGGCGCCGCACGACGCGCCGCGGCCACGGGCCCCAAGGCGTCGGCCGCGATGGGACGGGCGGAGACCGCATCGATGCGCGCCACGGGCGAGCCGGTCTCGTCGGCGATGTCGATCGCGACCTGTCCCTCGGCATCGCGGACGACGCGAACGCGCACGGCGGTGGGTCCAGGTCGCCACAACCGCACACCGGCGAACGAGAAGGGCAACGGCACCTGCCCGGCGGGCAGCTCACCGATCAGATCGCCGAGCGCCGCGTGCAGGCAGGCGTCCAGCAGCGCCGGGTGGATACCGTACGACGCCGCCGCGGCGGTGACGGATTCGTCGAGGGAAACCTCGGAGAAAGTCTGCTCACCGCGCGACCACAGCGCGGTCACGCCTTGGAAGCCGGGACCGTAGTCCAGGCCGCGCTCCGCCAGTCGGTCGTAGAGCGACCCGTCCGACGGCGCCGCATCCGAAGGCGGCCATGCCCGTTCGCCCCAGACCGGAGCGAGTTCGTCGTCTGCCGTGCTCAAGACACCGCTCGCGTGCTGCACCCACTCCCCCGCGTCGGCCGCGTCCCGGGCCGCCGGGCGGGAGTGGATGGCGAAACTGCGCCGCCCTTCCTCGTCCCGCCCACCGGCACTCAGCTGCACATCGGTTTCGACGCCCGCGCTGAGCAGGAGGGGAGCTTGCAACAGCAGTTCCTCGACCACCCCGGCGTCCAGATGCGCGCCCGCGGCCAACGCCATCTCCGCGAAGGCCGTTCCGGGCAGCAACACCGAGCCGAACACCGCGTGGTCGGCGATCCAAGGCTGGGTACGCGTCGAGCACCGGCCGGTGAACAGCCATTCGTCCTTCCCGGCCAGCGGTACCGCGCTGGTCAGCAGCGGATGCCCGAACGACCCCGTCGCGATCTCGGGAGCGGGCTGCACCCAATAGCGGCGGCGCTGGAACGCGTACGTCGGCAGCGTCACCCGTGCGTCTCCCGCGGGTAGCAGCGACCGCAGGCGCACCGGTACCCCTGCCGCGTAGGACTGCGCGAGGAGGGTGACGAACTGGGTCACCTCGTGGACCGACCGCCGCGACGACGCCGCCACCAGCGACTTCGCCGCCACCTCCGGACGCTCGGCCAGGCATTCCCCGGTCATGGCGGTGAGCGCGGCGTCCGGACCGACCTCGACGAAACGGCGTACCCCGGCGTCGAGGAGACTGCGCACGCCGGGAGCGAAACGCACACAGCTGCGCACCTGCGCCACCCAGTAGCCCGGATCGCACACCTCGTCACCGGCCTGCGCGCCGGAAACGTTCGACACGATCGGCACGGCGGGCCTGCGATAGGTCAGTCCCTCGGCCACCGTACGGAATTCCTCCAGCACGGGCTCCATCAGCATCGAATGGGACGCGTGCGAGATCCGCAGCAGGGTGTTCTTGCGTCCCGCCTCGGTCAGCCGCCGCTGCATCTCGCCGACGGCATCGGCGTACCCCGAGAACACCACCGACTCCGGGCCGTTCACCGCCCCGATCGCGAGCCTGTCACCGAGGCCGGTCAGCAGGTCCTCCGCTTCCGTCTCCGACACCGCGGCCGCCAACATCGCCCCACCGGAGGGCGCGGCCCCCATCAACCGTCCTCGCGCCGCCACCAGGACACAGGCGTCGGCGAGCGACCAGACCCCGGACACGTATGCCGCGACGAGTTCGCCGAGCGAGTGACCCGCCAGCACATCCGGCACGAGACCGTACGATTCCAGCAGCCGGAACATCGCCACCTCGAACGCGAACAACGCGGGCTGCATCCAGTCCATCCGGTCCAGCACCCCGGCGGCGTCGGTGAACATCACCTCCCGCAGCGAACCTCCGAGATGCCGGTCGAACTCCGCGCAGACTTCCTCCAGCGCGCTCGCGAAGACCGGGAACGCCCGGTACAGGTCCGCGCCCATGCCGACGCGCTGCGCGCCGCCGCCGGTGAACAGGAAGGCCGTGGCGCCAGGCACCGCCTGTGCTTCGACCGCATGAGGCGACGTCGCGCCCGCCGCCAGCGCGGCCAGCCCGGCGAGCAGTTCCTGCCGATCGCGTCCGACCACCACGCCACGGCGATCCAGGAGCGCGCGGGAGTCGAGCAGCGCACGCGCCACCCGCCGCGAGTCGATCTCCGGCTCGTCCCGCAGCCAGGAGCGCAGGCGTTCGGCTTGAGCCCGCAGCGCTTCGGAGGTTTTCGCGGAGACCACGAGCGGCACCGTGTCGCCCGCCACCGGATCGGGGCCCGCCGCCGTGCGCTCGTCGTGCGCGGACGGGGGCGCTTCCTCGAGGATCACATGCGCGTTCGTGCCGCTGATGCCGAACGACGACACTCCCGCGCGTCGTACCCGGTCGCCGACGGTCCACGGCTCGGCGTCGGTCAGCACCCGCACCGATCCGGCCGACCAATCCACGTGCGGGGAGAGTTCGTCCGCGTGCAGGGTTCTCGGCAACAACTCGTGGCGCAGGGCCTGCACCATCTTGATCACGCCGCCGACTCCGGCCGCCGCCTGGGTGTGGCCGATATTGGACTTGAGCGATCCGACCCGCAGGGGTTGCTCCGGACGGCCCTGCCCGTATGTGGCGAGCAACGCCTGTGCCTCGATCGGGTCGCCCAAGGTCGTGCCGGTCCCGTGCGCTTCCACGGCGTCCACCTCCGCGGGGCCGAGCCCGGCGTCGGCCAGCGCGGCCGCGATCACCCGCTCCTGCGACGGGCCGTTCGGCGCGGTGAGGCCGTTGCTGGCGCCGTCCTGGTTCACCGCGCTGCCGCGCACTACCGCGAGCACGTTGTGGCCGAGTCGTCGTGCGTCCGACAGCCGTTCGACCACCAGGACGGCCGCGCCCTCCGCCCAGGCCACCCCGTCGGCGGCGGCCGAGAACGATTTGCACCGCCCGTCCGCGGCCAGGCCGCGCTGACGGGAGAATTCCACGAACACCGTTGGCGTGGCCATCACCGTCGCACCGCCCACCAGGGCGAGCGAACTCTCCCCCTGACGCAGCGCCCGGCACGCCACGTGCAGCGCCACCAGCGAGGACGAGCACGCCGTGTCCACCGTCATCGCGGGACCTTCCAGGCCGAGCGAATACGCGATGCGCCCCGAGACCACGCTCGCCGCCGAGCCGGTACCGACGTAGCCTTCGGCCTCGGGACCGGCTTTGCGGGTCAAGACCTCGTAGTCCTGATACATCACGCCCGTGTAGACGCCGGTGTCGGTGCCCCGCAGCGACACCGGATCGATACCCGCGTGCTCGAGCGCTTCCCACGACACCTCCAGCAGCAAACGCTGCTGCGGGTCCATCGCGTTCGCCTCCCGCGGGCCGATTCCGAAGAATCCGGCGTCGAAGCCGGCCGCGTCCGTCAAGAACCCGCCCTGCTTGACGTAGGAGGTGCCGGGGTGCTCGGGGTCCGGATGGATCAAGCGATCCAGATCCCAGCCGCGATCCGCCGGGAACTCACTGATGGCGTCCGTACCCGAGGCCACCAGATTCCAGAGGTCGTCCGGCGAGGTGACTCCGCCGGGGTATCGGCAGGCCATGCCGACGATCGCAATCGGTTCGTCGGCTCGCGTGCGCTGCCGCGCGCGGCGGACTCCCGGTCCGGCGCCCTCGATCCGGGAACGCAGCAGCCGAGCGACGGCGGCGGAAGTCGGGTGGTCGAAGGCGAGGGTGGACGGAAGACGCAGACCGGTGGCCTTGGTCAGGCGGTTGCGCAGGTCCACCGCGCCCAGCGAGTCGAATCCCAGCTCGCTGAACGGTTTGTCGGCCTCGATGAGATCGCCCGTCGGGTGGCCCAATACCTCGGCGACCTGCCCGCGCACGAATTCCAGCACGATCTCGTCGCTCCGGTCCGGCGGCGCCGACGCGAGGCGCTCCGCCAAGTCGCCGCCACCCCCTGCGGCGCGGCGCGGTACCGCTACCAGCGAACGCAGCGGCGGCGGCAACAACCCCGCGCGGGCCTGCGCGGACAATGCCGCGGTGTCGAAATCCACGGCCGCGACCACCGGCGTGTCCGCGCCGGCGGCACGGTCGAACAACGCGAGCCCGTCGGACTCGGTCAGGGGCCGGAAACCCATGCGGGACAGCCGTTCCAGACCGGCGCGGCCCAGGTCGGCGGTCATCCCGCCGTTCTGATTCCACGGACCCCAGGCCACCGTGACCGCGGGCAGTCCCGCCGCGGCGCGACGCCGGGCCAGCGCGTCCAGCACCGAGTTGGCGGCGGCGTAATTGCCCTGGCCCGCCGAGCCGAGGACCGCGGCGATCGACGAGAAGAGAACGAACGCCGAAAGGTTCCGGTCCCGGGTGAGTTCGTCCAAGTGGAGGGCGGCGTCGACCTTGGGCGCGAAGACCCGTTCGATCCGGTCGGGGGTGAGCGCGTCGAGCGTCGCGTCGTCCAGGACGCCCGCGGCATGGATCACGGCGGTCAGCTCCGGACCGTCGGCCAACCGGCCGAGCAGGGCCCGCACCGCGGCACGGTCGGCGACGTCGCAGGCCAGCACCCGCGGCCGGGCACCGAGTCCGGTCAGTTCGGCGACCAGCTCGGCCACACCGTCGGCCCGTTCGCCACGGCGGGACACCAAGACCAGGTCCCGCACACCATGCGTCGCGGCCAGGTGCCGGGCCACCAGGGCGCCCAATCCACCTGTGCCGCCGGTGATCAGCACCGCGCCCGAGCCCAGGCCGACGGGCGCGCCGGTCACCTCGCCGCGCCGGGTGAGCCGGGGCGCGAGCAGGTCGCCCCCGCGCGCCGCCAGCTGAGGCTCGTCGGTGGCGAGGGCCACCGAGATCAGCTCGGGCCCGACGACCGCGTCGCGCTCGGCGTCCACCAGGACGATCCGGCCCGGATGCTCCGATTGCGCGCTGCGCAGCAGTCCCCAGATCGCCGCGGCCGCCAGGTCCGGATCCTCGCCGGGCCGCCCGGCGCCGTTGCGGGTCACCACGACCAGCCGGGTATCGCCGGACTCCGGCATGCGCAACCAGGACTGCACCGTGACCAGCGCGGTGTTCGCGCTGCGGCGCACCCTGTCGGCCTCGGCGCTGTCGGTAGGCTCGGTTCCGGGCTCGGCGAACCACACCACCGCGTCGGCGTGGCGGCCGTCGGAGGTCCCGGCGACCGCGGTGAACGCGGCCATATCCGAATGGTGTTCGTCGAAATCGGATCGGGCCGGTCCGCCGACCGCGGCCAGCCGCACCGCGCCGGACGGCGCGCCGGAGGACACCGCCACCCACTGCACGTCGTAAAGACCGTGGGGTGCGGCCGAGCGGGTGTCGCGCACCGCGTCGCTGTCGACCGGCCGCGCCTGCAGCGCGTCGATGGTGAGCAGCAACGCGTCCATATCGTCGCGCAACTCGACCCGCACCCCGTCCGCGCCCATGGGCCGGATCAGCGCCCGCGCCGCGCTCGCGCCACCACGAGACAACCGCACGCCGGTGAAGGAGAACGGCAGCGGCGCTTGATGTGCGGGCGAATCGGCGGCCAATACGTCGACAGCGGCATGCAGTGCGGCATCCAGCAGAGCTGGGTGCACACCGAAACGCGCGGCGTCCGAGGTCGTCTCGCCGAGGCGCACTTCGGCCAGGACGGCATCGTCGCGGCGCCAGATCCGGCGCACGCCACGGAACGCGGGTCCGTAATCGAGGCCGCGTGCGGCCAGTTCGTCGTACAGCGCGTCTCCGGTCGTCGCGTCCTCGTCCGGGGTCGGCCCGTCGGTACCGCCGGAGGCCGGCGCGTCTTCCGTGGCGGGCGCGAGCACACCGCGTGCGTGCGTGGACCCGGCGGTCCGCTCACCGACTGTCCGCGACGCGATGACGAAGCGCCTGCGCCCCGTGTCGTCGGGCGATTCGACGCTGATCTGGAGATCGACCTCGGTTCCCTCGTCCAGCCGCAACGGCGCCTCCAGGACCAGTTCGTCGACCGTCGCGGCGTTCAGTCGCGCGCCGACCGCCAGCGCGAACTCCACGAACGCGGTGCCGGGCAACAGCACCGTGCCGAACACCGTGTGGTCGGCCAGCCACGGCTGCGACAGCGTGGACAGGCGGCCGGTGAACAGCCACTCGTCCGTGCCGGCCAGCGCCAGCGCCGCGCCGAGCATCGGGTGGTCCATCGCGGTAAGACCGGCGCGGCTCACATCGCCGATCCCGTCGGTCGGCGGCAGCCAGTACCGCTGACGCTGAAAAGCATAGGTGGGCAGGGCGACTCGGCGCGGCGCGCGGCCGGCGAACAGCGGCCGCCAATCCACTTCGGCGCCCGCGGCGTGGGCTGCGGCCAGGAAAGCGGTGAGCTGCCCGGCCTCGTCCGCGCCACGCCGCACGGCGGCGACCACCGTGCAGCGGGCCTCGATATCGGGTTGGTCGGCGAGACATTCCCGGGTCATCGCGGACAGCACCGCGTCGGGACCGACCTCCAGGAATCGCACCACCCCGCTCACGGCCAGCGCCCGGACGCCCGGCGCGAACCGCACCGCCGCCCGGACCTGACGGACCCAGTACTCGGGGTCGGTCAGTTCGTCGCCTGCCATCACCCCCGAGACGTTCGAGACGATCGGGATCGTCGGCCGTCGATAGGCGACAGTGGAAGCCACCGTCCGGAACTCGGACAGCATCGGGTCCAGCCGCGCCGAATGGAAGGCGTGGCTGACGCGCAGCCGGTTCGTCCGGCGACCTCGCTCGCCGAAGTGCCGCTCGAGTTCCGCGACCGCGTCGGCGTCACCGGACAGCACCACCGACGACGGCCCGTTCACCGCCGCCACGGAGACCCGGCCGTGGTACCCGTCGAGCGCGGCCGACGCCTCCTCTTCCGGAACCGCCACCGCCAGCATCGCACCGCCCGCCGGCAGGCCCCCCATGAGACGGCCGCGTGCCGCCACCAGCGCACACGCGTCGGGCAGCGACCACACTCCGGCGACATATGCCGCCGCCAATTCGCCGATGGAATGGCCGAGCAGCACGTCCGGGGTCAGACCGAAGGATTCGACGAGCCGGTACAGCGCCACCTCGAAGGCGAACAGCGCGGGCTGGGTGAACTCGGTCCGATCCAGCGGTCCCGGCGCGCTGTCGCCGTCCGGCGCCTCGGCAGCGAGGAGGTCCTTCAGCGAACGTCCGAGCAGCGGATCGAATTCGGCGCACACCCGGTCCAGCTCCGCCGCGAACACCGGGAACGCCGCGGACAGTTCCCGTCCCATTCCGGCGCGCTGCGCGCCCTGACCGGTGAACAGGAACGCCGTGCGTCCCGCGCGGGCGCGGCTCTCGATCACGCCCGGCGTGGAGCGTCCCTCGGCGAGGGCCGCCAGACCGGCCAGGAGTTCGTCCCGGTCGCGGCCGACGACGGCGCCTCGCCACTCCAGCCGGGCACGGGAGGTGAGCAGCGAATGCGCGATATCCCGCGAATCCGTCTCCGGGGCGTCGGTCATCCAGCGGCGCAAGCGGTCCGCCTGTTCCCGCAGTGCGGCGCCGGAGCCCGCCGACAACAGCAACGGAACAGCGTGCAGCGACGCTTCTTTCGTTTCGGCGGGAGCGGGCTCGGACTCCGTTTCGGCGGGGGCCGGGTCGGCGGGCGCTTCCTCGAGGACGACATGGGCGTTGGTGCCGCTGGCGCCGAACGACGACACGCCCGCGCGCCGGACTCCGGCACCGGTGGGCCACGGCTCGCTGTCCCGCAGCAGCCGCACGGTACCCGCCGACCAGTCCACATGGGGAGTGGGCGCGTCGATGTGCAAGGTCTTCGGCAGCATTTCGTGCCGCATGGCCTGCACCATCTTGATCACGCCCCCGACGCCCGCCGCGGCCGAGGTGTGCCCGATATTCGACTTCAGCGATCCCAGCCGCAAGGGCGTCTCGGTCTCCCGAGCACCGTAGGCGGCGATCAGCGCCCGTGCTTCGATCGGATCGCCCAGCATCGTGCCCGTACCGTGCGCTTCCACCACGTCGACGTCGGCGGGCGTCAAGCCCGCATCGCGCAACGCCTGCCCGATCACGGCTTCCTGCGACCGGCCGTTCGGCGCGGTCAGCCCGTTGCTCGCGCCGTCCTGGTTGATCGCGCTGCCGCGGACGACCGCCAGGACGGTGTGCCCGAGCCGCCGTGCGTCGGACAGCCGTTCGAGCACCAGCACGCCGAGTCCCTCGGAGAAACCGGTGCCGTCGGCCGCCGCCGCGAATGCCCGGCACCGGCCGTCGGGAGAGAGGGCGCGCTGCCGCGCGAACGCGATGAGCAGCGACGGATCCGACATCACGGTGACCCCGCCCGCCAAGGCGAGGGTGGCGTCGCCGTTGCGCAGCGCTCGGGACGCGAGGTGCAGGGCGACCAGCGACGACGAGCATGCCGTGTCGATCGAGACGGCCGGCCCCTCCAGCCCGAGGGTGTAGGCGATCCGGCCCGACAGCACGCTGCTGGAAACACCCAGATAGGCATGGCCTTCCGTTTCGGCCGTGATATCCGGGGAGCCGACGCGGGGCCCGTAGTTCTGGTGGGCCACCCCGGCGAACACGCCGGTGTCGCTCCCGCGCAGCGACAGCGGGTCGATGCCGGCGTCCTCCAGGGCCTCCCAGGCCGCCTCGAGCATCAAGCGCTGCTGTGGGTCCATCGCGGCGGCCTCGCGCGGGCTGATGCCGAAGAAGCCCGCGTCGAAATCGGCGACGCTGTCGAGGAAACCGCCCTCCCGCGTGTAGACCGTCCCCGGGACGTCCGGATCGGGGTCGAACAACCGCTCCAGGTCCCAGCCGCGGTCGGAGGGATACCCGCCGACGGCGTCCACACCCTCGGCGGCGACGCGCCACAGGTCCTCGGCGGATCGGACGCCGCCGGGGTACCGGCAGGCCATTCCGACGATGGCGATGGGCTCCCGCGTCCGATCGGTGAGTTCGCGCAGGTGTTGTTTGGTCTCGTAGAGCTCCTTCGCGGTCTTCTTCAGATAGCGGCGAAGCTCGTCGGTGTCGGCCATCGGTGGGGCTCCTGATCGTGCAAGTTCAGCTGAGGTTGTCGATGAACTCGAAGAGTTCGTGATCGTCCGCGGTGTCGAGATGGTCGGCGTCGCCGCTCGGATCGACCGCACCGGCGTCCCTGCCTTCGAGTTCACGCAGCAGGGCGGACAATGTGGTCGCCAGCGACGACCGGTCGGCGGCCGACAGTTCGGCGGAGGCGACGCTGCGACCCAGCGCTTCCACGTCGGCCGCGATCCGTTTCGCGGGGTCCTCCACCGGCGCGATCACCTGACGCAGGTAGCCGGCCAGTTCCCGCGGACTCGGGTAGTCGAACATCGCGGTCGCGGGCACCGGGACGCCCGCGGCCGATTTCAACCGGTTGCGGAATTCCATGACACCGAGCGAGTCGAATCCGATGTCGGTGAAGGGTTTGTCGGCGGCGATGGACTCGATGTCACTTCCGAGCACCGCCGCGGCCTCGCCGCGTACCAGATCGAGGACGACGCGGTCCTGCTCGGCAGTCGGCAAGCCCGCCAGGCGGTGCACCGGCTCGGGTGTTCCGGTCCCCGCGTTCTCGGCCCGGCGGCGGCTGGGTCCCAGCAGGTCGCGCATGATCGGGCGCGGATCGTGATCGGCGACCTCCGTGAGCGCGACCCGGGCCGCGACGAACGCCGCACTACCGTCGGACAGGGCGGCGTCGAACAGGGCCATGCCCTCTTGTTCACCCAACGGCGAAAAACCCTCCCGCCGCAACCGGGCGAAGTCGGTGTCGCCGAGCGCCCGAGTCATACCGGTGTCCGCCTGCCACGGGCCCCAGGCGATCGAGGTCGCGGGCAGACCGTGCACATGCCGGTGCTGGGCCAGCGCGTCGAGGAACATGTTCGCCGCAGCGTAATTCGCTTGTCCCGCATTGCCGATCACACCCGCGATCGACGAATACAACACGAACATCGACAAATCCGCATCACGCGTCGCCGCATGCAGATTCCACGCCGCGTCCACCTTCGGCCGCAACACTTCCGCGATCCGCTCCGCCGTCAGGTTCTCCAGGAGCGCGTCGGCCAGCACCCCTGCCGCGTGCACGACGCCGGTCAACGGATGCTCCGGCGGGATCGCCGCCAGTACCGCGTGCAACGAATCCCGGTCCGCGGCGTCACAAGCGACCACGTCCACCTGCGCGCCGAGGGCGACGAGCTCCTCACGCAACTCCGTGGCACCGGGCGTGCCCGGGCCGCGCCTGCTGGCCAGCACCAATCTGCGCACCCCGTATTCGGTGACCAGATGCCGTGCCGCCAACGCACCCAGACCACCGGTGCCACCGGTGATCAACACCGTGCCCTCCGGCCGCAACGGCCTCGGCACGGTGAGCACGTTCTTGCCGATATGCCGAGCCTGACTCATGAATCGCAACGCCTCGGGAAGATCCCGCACGTCCCATGCGGTCAGTGGGGAGGCGGTGAGCACACCCGCCTCGAAGAGGTCGACTACACGGGTCAAGATCTCGTGGAGCCGGTCGGGGTCCACGTCCATGAGCATGAACCCGCTGTAGGCGACTCCGGGGTGTTCGGTGGCGACCTGGGCTGGATCACGCCGATCCAGCATGCCCATTTCGACGAACCGGCCACCCGGCCGGAGCAACCGCAACGACGCGTCCACGAATTCACCCGCCAACGAATCCAGCACCACATCCACACCACCGGTCAGCGCACCGAACTTCCCCTCGAACTCCAACGACCGCGAATCACCGATCTCCTCCGCACCGAAACCCAACCCTCGCAACACGCCCCACTTCGGCCGACTCGCCGTCACCAACAACCGCGCACCCAACCACCGCCCCACCTGCACCGCGGCCAACCCCACACCGCCCGTCGCCGCATGCACCAACACCGTCTCCCCGGCACGCACCCCTGCCACATCCACCAACCCGTAGAACGCCGTCGCGAACACCGCGGGCACCGCCGCCGCCTCCGCGAACGACCACCCCGCGGGCATCCGCACCACCAACCGGCGATCAACCACCACCAACGACCCCACCCCTGTCAAGAACCCGAAAACCTTGTCACCGGGCACGATTTCAGACACACCCGCACCCACCTCGACCACCACACCCGCACCTTCCACACCCAGCGCAGCATCCGGGTCGGGGTAAGTGCCGAGCGCGACCAGCACGTCGCGGAAGTTCAGGCCGACCGCCATCGTGCGCACCCGAATCTGCCCCGGAGCCAGCGGCGCCCGGGCGTCCCGAAGTTCACGCAGATCGAAGTTGTCCGCACCGAGCGTGCCTTTCCCGATCGGCGCGAGTTCCCATTCCCGGTGGTCGGCGGGCCCGGCGGCGCGCAGTAGCTCCGCGCCGCGCAGACCGGCGTGCCCGGCACGGTGCAGTCGCGGTGCGTGCGGGACTCCGCCGCGGACGGCCAGTTGCGGTTCGGCCTCCAGCGCCAGCGCCGATACGACGCTGTGCCGCAAACGATCCCACTCGTCGACGTCGACGAGGACGAGCCGGTCCGGGTGTTCGCTCTGAGCGGTGCGCAGCAACCCCCACGCCGCGGCCGCCGCCGGATCCACGGACTCTCCGGCGTGGACGGCCACCGCCCGCCGGGTCACTACGGCAACGCGGCCGTCCCGTGCCAGCAACTCCCGCAGGCGTGTCGCCGTCGCGGTCACCACCGCGCGCACGGTCGCGGGCAGCTCGACCCCGTCGACGTCGGTTTCGACCCGGGCCACCGTGATGTCCCGGCCCGCGACGTGCACGGTCTCGAAGTCACCGGCGACGCCCCAGACCCCGGTGCCGCTCGGTTCTGCCGCAGGCAGAGCTGTCCAGTCGAGTTCGTAGCCGACTGCGCGGTGCCGCGCCGAGGTGAACGCGCCGGTCGCGAGACTGCGCAGGCTCAACGCACCGATCTCGGCCACCAGCCGTCCCGAAGCGTCGGTGAGGGTCACCGCGATCCGGGTTTCTCCCCCCGCCGCGCCGGACACGGCGGCATGGACCCGCACCGTGGTGGCTCCGGCGGCATGCAGTCTGACGTCCTCCCAGGAGAACGGCACGGTCACCGCACCGGCCACCGGATCGGGCGCCAGCCCGCCGACCAGGACGGAGTGCAGCGCCGCGTCCAGCAGCGCCGGATGCAGGCCGTACCCGCCGGCCTCGGTGCGCGCGGACTCGGGCAGCACGACCTCGGCGAAGACTTCGCCGTCGCCGCGCCACAGCGCGGTCAGCCCACGGAAAGCCGGGCCGTACGCATAGCCGAGTTCGTCCAGATCCGCATAGGCGCCAGCCAGGTCCAGCGCTGTCGCACCGGACGGTGGCCCGCTCGCCCCCGCCGTGGCGGCCGACGGGCCATCCGCCCGCGCGGTCACCGTCGCGGTCACGTGACGCGCCCACGGAGCGTCGGCATCGGGCTCCGCACCGTCGCGCGACCGCGAATACACCGTGACCGCCCGCGCACCGGATTCCTCCGGGCCACCGGCGACCACCCGCAACTCGATCGCACCTGCGGCGGGCACCGGCAGGGGCGCCTCGATCACCAGCTCCGACACCGCCGGGCAGCCCAGGACCGTGCCGACGTGCAGGACGAGTTCGACGAAAGCGGCGCCGGGGAACACGACCGCCCCGCCGACCGCGTGATCAGCCAGCCACGGATGATCCGCTGCGGACAATCGCCCAGTGAACACGACATCCGGCGAGTCCGGCAACCGCACCAGAGCGCCCAGCAGTGGATGACCCGCGTCGTCCAGACCCGAGTGCGCGACGTCCGCCACCCGGACCGGCGGCAACCAGTACCGCTGCCGCTCGAAGGCGTAGGTGGGCAACGCTACCCGCGTGGTCGCACGGCCCGCGAACAACGGCGTCCAGTCCACCGGCACACCTCCGGCGGCGGACTCCGCCAGCGCGGTCACGAACCGATCCGGCTCGTCGGTCGAGCGCCGAGCGGCCGCGACCACGATCGACTCCGCTTCCGCCGCGGGCATTTCGGCCAGACACTGCCGGACCATCGCCGCCAGCACTGCATCCGGGCCGACCTCGAGGAACCGCCGGACGCCGTCGTCGATCAGGGTCGCGATGCCGGGCGCGAACCGGACACACCCGCGTACCTGGGCCACCCAGTAGTCCGGGTCGGTCGCTTCGGCGTCGACCAGAGCGCCCGACACATTCGACACGATCGGGACGGACGGCCGATGGTATGTCAAACCTTCTGCCACACGCCGGAATTCGTCGAGCATCGGATCCATCGCCGCCGAATGGAACGCATGGCTCACCCGCAGCCGCGAGGTCCGCACATTCGCCGCGGCCAGCCGATCGGCGATCGCGCCGATCGCGGTGGCCGCCCCGGAGAACACCACCGATTCCGGCCCGTTGACCGCGGCGATCGAGACCTGGCCACCGAACTCGCCGAGCACGTCCACCGCCCTGTCCTCGGGTATCGCGGCGGCCAGCATCGCGCCGTCGCCGGGCAGTGCGCCCATCAACCGCCCGCGCGCCACAACCAGCGAGCACGCGTCCGGCAGCGACCACACTCCGGCGAGGTAGGCGGCGGTCAGTTCGCCGATCGAATGTCCGATGAGCACATCCGGAACGACGCCGAACGATTCCAGCAGCCGGAACAGCGCCACCTCGAACGCGAACAAGGCGGGCTGGGTGAACTCGGTCCGATCCAGCAGCCCGGCGCCGTCCGGGTCGAAGACCAACTCCCGCAGCGACCGGCCGAGCATCGGATCGATGTGGGCGCACAGTTCGTCGAAAGCCGTGGCGAACACACCGAACGCCGCGTACAGACCGGCGCCCATCCCGGCGCGCTGCGCGCCCTGACCGGTGAACAGGAACGCGGTGCGGCCGCTCGTGTTCGCCTTCGCCGCGATCGCACCCGGGGCACCTGCGGCCAATTCCGCCAGCCCGGCGAGCAGTTCGTCCCGGCCGCGGCCGACGACGGCGCCACGCCACGGCAGCTGTGCGCGGGAGGTGATCAGCGCATGCGCGGTGTCCCACAGGGCGGCGTCGGGATGGTGGATCGACCACTGCCGCAGCCGCTCGGCCTGCGCTCGCAGCCCCGACGCGGAGTCGGCCGACACCAGCCAGGGCACGGCCGTCTCGAGGGGAGGCCCGGCAGCGGACACGACCGGCGCCGGCGCGGGCGCCTCTTCCAGGATGGCGTGCGCGTTGGTGCCGCTGACACCGAACGACGAGACGCCCGCTCGACGCACCCGGTCACCGGACGGCCATGGCTGCGGCTCGGTCAGCAACCGCACGTCACCCGCCGACCAGTCCACGTGCGGGCTCGGCTCGTCCGCGTGCAGTGTCTTCGGCAGGGTTTCGTGCCGCAGCGCCTGCACCATCTTGATCACGCCACCGACACCCGCGGCGGCGATGGTGTGGCCGAGATTGGATTTGACCGACCCGATGAACAGCGGGCGACCGGCGCGGTCGTGCCCGTAGGCGTTGATGAGGGCCGTGGCCTCGATCGGATCGCCCAGCGTCGTGCCGGTTCCGTGCGCCTCCACCGCGTCCACGTCCGCGGGTGTGAGCCCCGCGTCGGCCAGCGCCGCGGCGATCACCCGCTCCTGGGACGGACCGTTCGGCGCGGTCAGGCCATTGCTCGCACCGTCCTGGTTGACCGCGCTGCCGCGAACCAGAGCGAGAACAGGGTGCCCGAGGCGCTGGGCATCGGACAACCGTTCGAGCACGAGCACCCCGACGCCCTCGGCGAAACCGACGCCGTCGGCGTCCGCGGAGAACGATTTGCAGCGTCCGTCGGGCGCCAGCCCGCGCTGGCGGGCGAAGTCGACGTACAGATATGGATCCGCCGCGACCGTCACACCGCTCGCCAGCGCCAGCGAGGTCTCTCCGTTGCGCAGCGCCCGGGTGGCCTGATGCAAGGCGACCAGCGACGACGAGCACGCGGTGTCCACCGTGACGGCGGGACCTTCGAAACCGAAGACGTAGGCGACCCGGCCGGAGATCACGCTGTGCGTGGTGCCGGTGAGACGGTAGCCCTCCAGGTCTCCGGTGATCCGGTCACCGTAACCGGATGAGCACGCTCCGGCGAACACCCCGGTGTCGCTGCCGCGCAACGCGGCCGGGTCGATACCGGCGTCCTCCAGCGCCTCCCAGGTCGCTTCCAGCAGCAGGCGCTGCTGCGGATCCATGGCGGACGCCTCCCGGGGGCCGATGCCGAAGAAGGCGGCATCGAAATCGCCCGCGCCGGACAGGAATCCCCCGCGCCGGGTGTAGGAGGTACCCGGTTTGTCGGGATCCGTGTCGAACAGTCGCGCCAGATCCCAGCCGCGGTCGGCGGGAAAGTCTCCGCTGGCGTCCGTGCCGGTGGCCAGCAATTCCCAGAGGCTCTCCGGTGAGGTGACTCCGCCGGGGAAGCGGCAGCTCATGCCCACGACTGCGATCGGTTCGTCGACCGGTCGGTTGCGCCGCGGCGTCTGCTCGGCGGGTTCGGGCGCGGCGTCGGGCATCGCCAGGGAGCGCACCAGTTTCGCCATCGCGGTCGCGGTCGGGTGATCGAAGACCAGCGTCGAGGGCAACTGGAGACCAGTCGCTTCGGACAGCCTGTTGCGGAATTCCATGACACCGAGTGAGTCGAATCCGATCTCGCGGAACGGTGTGTCCGCCGGGATCGATTCCGCGCCGGTATGCCCCAGCACCGCAGCGGCCTGGGCGCGGATGAGGTCGAGCAGGACGCGGTCCTGCTCGGCAGCGGAACGACCCGCCAGCCGCGCGGCCAATTCCGGTCGTTGCGCCACGTCATCGGCGACCCGGCGGCGCGACGGCCGCGCCAGATCACCGGTCAGCGCACGAGGTTTCGTCTCCGCCAGGGCGTCGCGGTCGACGCGGACGGCCACGAACCCGGACGCGCCACTCGCGAGCGCGGCGTCGAACAGGGCCATGCCCTCTTGCTCGCCCAACGGCGGGAAACCCTCCCGCCGCAACCGGGCGATGTCGGCGTCACCGAGCGCGCTCGTCATGCCGGTGCTGCGACCCCACAATCCCCAGGCGATCGAGGTCGCGGGCAGACCGCGCACATGCCGGTGCTGGGCCAGCGCGTCGAGGAACATGTTCGCCGCAGCGTAATTCGCTTGTCCCGCATTGCCGATCACACCCGCGATCGACGAATACAACACGAACATCGACAGATCCGCATCACGCGTCGCCGCATGCAGATTCCACGCCGCGTCCACCTTCGGCCGCAACACTTCCGCGATCCGCTCCGCCGTCAGGTCGGTGAACAGACCGTCGGCCAGCACACCCGCGGCGTGCACGACGCCGGTCAGGGGATGCTCGGACGGGATCGCCGCGAGCGTCGCCGCGAGGGCGTCCCGGTCCGCCGCGTCACAGGCGACGACCTCCACGTGCGCACCCGCGGCCACGAGTTCCGCACGCAGTTCGGCCGCACCGGGCGTGTCCGGGCCGCGTCTACTGGTCAGCACCAGCCTGCGCACCCCGTACTCGGTGACCAGATGCCGTGCCGCCAACGCACCCAGACCACCGGTGCCACCGGTGATCAACACCGTGCCCTCCGGCCGCAACGGCCTCGGCACGGTCAGCACGTTCTTGCCGATATGCCGAGCCTGACTCATGAATCGCAACGCCTCCGGTGCCTGCCGCAGATCCCACGCGGTCAGCGGGGACGGCTGCAAGGTTCCGGTCTCGAACAGCTCCACGACCGTGGTCAGGATCTCCCGCAGCCGTTCCGGCGCCACGTCCAGCAGGACGAAACTCGCGTACCGCACTCCGGGGTGTTCGGCGGCTACCCGCTCGGGGTCACGGCGATCCAGCAACCCCATCTCCACGAACCGGCCACCGGGCGCCAACAACCGCAACGACGCGTCGACGAACTCGTCCGCCAACGAATCCAGCACCACATCGACACCACGCCCACCGGTCAGCGCACCGAACTTCTCCTCGAAATCGAGCGATCGCGAATCACCGATCTCTTCATCGCCGAAGCCCGACCGTCGCAACACATCCCACTTCGGCCGACTCGCCGTCACCAGCAATCGCGCACCCAACCACCGCCCCACCTGCACCGCGGCCATGCCCACTCCACCCGTCGCGGCATGCACCAGCACCGTCTCCCCGGCCCGTGTCCCGGCCACGTCCACCAACCCGTAGAACGCCGTCGCGAACACCGCGGGCACCGCCGCCGCCTGCGCGAACGACCACCCCGCGGGAATCGGCACCAGCAACCGGGAATCAGTCACCGCGAGCGACCCCACACCCGTCAAGAACCCGAAAACCCGTGCACCGACGGCGAGTTCCGTCACCCCTACGCCGACCTCGACCACCACACCCGCACCTTCCACACCCAGCACAGCGTCCGGGTCGGGGTACATTCCCAACGCGATGAGCGCGTCGCGGAAGTTGAGGCCGACCGCACGCACCGCCACCCGGACCTCGCCGGGGCCGAGCGTCCGCAACGCCTCCGGCGTCTCCAGCAACGTCAGGTTGTCGCCGGACAAGGTGCCCTTGCCGTGGTGGATCAGCGCCCACGCCTGCTCCCGCGTCGCCACACTCGCGTTCCCGACCTCGCCCGCGGCCCGGTGCAGGCGCGCGACGTGCGGGATGCCACGGCGAACGGCGAATTGCGGTTCGGAGCTCGTGGTGATCGCGAGGGCGACATCGTGCCGGTAACCGGCCCAGTCGTCGACGTCGACGAGCAGGATCCGATCCGGATGCTCGCGCTGAACGGTGCGCAGCAAGCCCCACACCGCTCCGGCGGCCGGATCGACCGGCTCGCCCGGGTGCGCCGCCACGGCCCGGCGGGTGACCACGACGATGGTGTCTTCCCGATCCAGCAGCCGCTGGAGCCGGGTGGTCACCGCGGTCACCACATCTCGCACCGATTCCGGCACGTCGCGGTCCCCGGCCTCGTCCAGCCGGATCACCGTCGCCGCCCGGCCCGCGAGATGCACGGTCTCGCTCTCCTCGGCGTCGCTCCAGACGCCGGTGTCCGCGACCGTGCCGGCCTCGGGCAAAGCGATCCACTCCACCCGGTAGCCGAGTCCCTCGCTGCGCGGCCGGGACCGTCCGAGTGCCGCGACCGGGATCGGGCGCATGGTCAACGCGCCCACCTCGGCCACCGGCAGACCCGATGCGTCGGTGAGGGTGACCGCGATCCGCTCGGCCGCGGCCGTGACACCGACTACGGCCGCGTGGACCCGCACCGTGGTCGCTCCCGTCGCGGACAACTTGACGTTCTCCCAGGAGAACGGGACCGCGACCGTCCCTTCCGGCACGTCGGATACCAGCCCGCCCAGCAGGATCGGATGCAGCGCCGCGTCCAGCAGAGCAGGATGCACCCCGAATCCGGCGGCCCCGGCGCGGCCGGGCTCCGGCAGTGTCACTTCGGCGAAGACTTCGCCGTCACCGCGCCACAGTGCGGTCAGCCCTTGAAACACCGGACCGTAGTCGTAACCGCGTTCGGCCAGATCCGCGTAGGCACCGGCGATATCGATGGCGGGCACACCGGCCGGTGGCGCGGCGGCCACCGCCGGGCCACCGGCGTCCGCTTCCGCGGTAATGGTGGCGGAGACGTGGCGAACCCACCGCGGTGCGCCCGCGCTCTCGTCGGCCGCCCCCTCCGACCGTGAATACACCCACACCGAGCGGGTGCCCTTCTCGTCCGGAGCGGCGGCCACCACCCGTAGTTCGACGGCTCCCGTCGACGGGACCACCAGGGGCGCCTCGAGCACCAGTTCGGCCAACAGCGCGCATTCGACCACCGCGCCCACATACAGGACGAGTTCCACGAAGGCGGTTCCGGGCAGCACGGCCACGCCCGCGACCGCGTGATCGGTCAGCCACGGATACGCCGAACGCGACAACCTGCCGGTGAACACCGCCTCGTCGCTGTCGGGCAACCGCACCATCGCCGCCAGCAAGGGATGCGCCGCCTCGTCCAGGCCCGACTGCCGCAGATCCGGCGCACCGCTCGGCGCCAGCCAGTGCCGCCGGTGCTCGAACGCGTACCGCGGCAGGTCCACCCGGGTGGCGACGGGCGCCGACACGTGCCCCGCCAGGTCGATACCGGCGCAGTGGGCGCGGGCCAGCGCGAGCGCGAGCTGCCGCGGCCCGCCATGTTCGCGCTTCAAGGTGCCCAGGACGGCCACCCGATCGGACGCGCCGATGGCGTCCGACGTCAACTCGATCCCGACCGTGAGGACCGGGTGCGGGCTGACCTCGATGAAAGCGTTCACCCCCACTCGCTGTAGCGCTTCGACCGACTCGGCGAACCGGACGGGCTCGCGCAGGCCGCGATACCAGTAGGCGGCATCCAGCAGGGCGGTGTCGACATAGTCCGCGGTCACCGTCGAGAAGAACGGCACGGAACCGGATTGCGGCGCGACCTCGGCCAGCTCCGCCAGGATCCGATCGCGGATGGACTCCACCGCGGCCGAATGCGACGCGTAGTCCACCGGAATCCGTCTCGCCCACACGCTGTCGGCCGCGCAGGCCGCCAGGAATTCGTCCACGGCCGCGGTCTCCCCCGAAACCACGGTCTGCGCCGGACCGTTCACCGCCGCCACGGACAAACGGTTCCCGAACCCGGTCAACCGGTCCGCAACCGCGTCCGCCGCCAGACCGACCGACGCCATGCCGCCCGCTCCCGCCAGTTCCTCGGCCACGATCCGCGACCGCACGGCGACCACACGCGCACCGTCGGCGAGCGAAAGCCCGCCCGCGACCACGGCCGCCGCGATCTCCCCCTGCGAATGTCCCACGACCGCGGCGGGTTCCACCCCGCTCGTCCGCCACACTCGCGCCAGCGACACCAGCACCGCGAAAAGCGCGGGCTGCACCACGTCCACCCGGTCCAACGATGCCGCGCCCGGCTCTCCGCGCAGCACCGCGGTCAGCGACCAGTCCACGAACGGCGACAGCGCCGCCTCACATTCCGCGATCGACTCCGCGAAGACCTCGTGTGTGGCGAGCAGTTCGGCGCCCATCGCGGGCCACTGGCTGCCTTGACCCGGGAAAACGAACGCCACCCTGCGCGCCGCGGCCCGGCCGGTCACCACGGCATCGCCGTCGGCGCTCGCGGATCCGGCCAGACTCGCGAGCCCGGACCGCAGATCATCGAGGTCGCGCCCGACGACCGCGGCGCGGAACTCCAGCTGCGCGCGATGCCGCAGCAGGGTGTGCGCCACATCGTCCGCGTGCACGTCGTCCCGCTCGGTCAGCCATTCGGTGAGCCGAAGTGCCTGCGCGCGCAGCGCCTCCCGGGTGCGTGCCGTCACGGTCCACGTCCGGACGCTCCGATCACCGGAATCGTCCGAGACACCGGCGCTTCCGGCCGGAACCACCGACGACGGCGCCTCCTCCAGGATCAGGTGCGCGTTGGTCCCGCTCATCCCGAACGACGACACCCCGGCCCGGCGCACCCGGTCGCCGGCCGGCCAGGGCTCCGGCTCGCTCAGCAGCCGCACGGACCCCGCCGACCAGTCCACATGCGGGCTCGGCGCATCGAGATGCAGCGTCTTCGGCAGCATTTCGCGCCGCAACGCCTGCACCATCTTGATCACTCCGCCGACGCCCGCGGCCGCGACGGCATGGCCGATGTTCGATTTCACCGATCCGATGCGCAGTGGTTGCGCCCGCCCGGCGCCGTAGGCCGCGATGAGCGCCTGCGCCTCGATCGGATCCCCGAGCGCCGTGCCGGTTCCGTGCGCCTCCACCGCGTCCACCTCGGCGGGTGTCAGCCCCGCGTCGGCCAGCGCCGCGGCGATCACCCGCTCCTGCGACGGACCGTTCGGCGCGGTGAGGCCATTGCTCGCACCGTCCTGGTTGATGGCGCTCCCGCGCACGACCGCCAGGACCCGGTGCCCGAGGCGGCGGGCGTCGGCGAGGCGCTCGACGACGAGCACGCCGACGCCTTCGGACCAGGTGACGCCGTCGGCCGCGGCGGAGAACGGCTTGCACCGCGCGTCCGCCGCCAGCCCCCGCTGGCGCGCGAAGTCGACGAACAGCGCCGGACTCGCCGAAATACTCACGCCACCGGCCAGCGCGAGGGATGTCTCGCCCTGTCGTAGCGCCTGACACGCCAGATGCAGCGAGACCAGCGACGAGGAACACGCGGTGTCGACCGTGACGGCGGGACCTTCCAGGCCGAAGACGTAGGCCACGCGGCCGGAGATCACGCTGTGCGAGGTCCCGGTCAGCCGGAAACCTTCGTACTCCCCGGTCACGCCCTCCGCGTAACCCGAGGCGCAGGCGCCGACGTACACGCCGGTGTCCGTACCGCGCAGCGCGGCGGGATCCAGGCCCGCGTCCTCCAGAGCTTCCCAGGCGACCTCCAGCATCAGCCGCTGCTGCGGATCCATCGCCGCCGCCTCGCGCGGGCCGATGCCGAAGAACCCGGCGTCGAAATCCGCCGCCGCGGAGAGGAATCCGCCTTCCCGGATATAGACCGTGCCCGGCTGAGCCGGATCGGGATGGAACAGCCGCTCCAGGTCCCAGCCACGGTCTTCGGGGAACGGCGTGATCGCGTCGGTTCCGGAAGCGACGAGACGCCACAGATCGTCGGCCGATCCGACACCGCCGGGGAAGCGGCAGCCGATCCCGACGATGGCGATCGGCTCGTCCGATCGGGTGCGGCGCACGGCGCGCGGCGCGGCGGAATCCACGCCTTCTAGGCGCGCGCGCACCAGCCGCGCCACCGCGGTGGGCGTCGGGTGATCGAACATCAGCGTCGCGGGCAGCGCCAGCCCGGTGGCGGCGGCCAGCCGGTCGCGCAGCTGGACTCCGCTCAGCGAGTCGAATCCGAAGGCCGTGAACGGCAGATCGGAGGGGACGGCCTCGGCCGACTCGTAGCCGAGTACCGCTGCGGCCTGCTCGGCGACGACTTTCAACACCAGCGCGTCCCGCTCCGGCTCCGCAACGGCGAACAGCCTCGGCGCCAGCGGACCCTCCACCGCGGCACGCCTGCGGCGGGCGGGAGCAACGGCCGGCGCAGACGCGGCCACCCCCGGCCGGGTCTCGTCCACTGCCCGGTCGACAATGTGCAGCCCCAGCGATCTGATCACGAGAACTGGGTCGCCGTCCTCGGAGACGGCGGTCACATGCATGGTGTCCGCGCCGACTTGCTCGATCCGAACCCTGGCGGCGGCGACACCGTCGCGGTACAGCCGAACGCCGCTGAACGACAACGGCATCGGGGTCCGGGTGGGCGAGTCGTCGGCGAGCAGATCCGCCGCGGGGTGCGCCATGGCGTCGAGCAGCGCGGGATGGATGCCGAACCGGCCCTGATCGCCCACCGACTCGTCCAGCGACACCTCGGCGAACACCTCGCGGCCTCGCAGCCAGGACGCCGTGACTCCCTGGAACGCGACGCCGTAACCGAGCCCACGACCGGCCAGGCGGTCGTACAGTTCTTCGGCGGCCAACGGCTCGGCCCCGGAGGGCGGCCACTCGACGCCCGGCCGGACGGGGATCGCGTCACGGCCTCCGGCCAGCACCCCTTGCGCGCACCGAGACCATTCCGCGGCGGCGTGGGCGGCCTCGGTGGCCGGGGGGCGGGCGTGGACGGAGAACGCCCGCCGCCCGCTCTCGTCGGCCGCCGCGACGCGCAGCTGGATCGCCCACGGCAGGTTCGCGGGCAGCGGCGTCTCGACCCGCAGTTCCTCGACCTCCCCGGCGCCCACCCGGATGCCCACGCTCAACGCGGCCTCGAGCCAGACGGCCGCGGGGACCGCGGGCGCCCCGGAGACGACGTGATCCGCCAGCCAGCGGTGGATGTCGGGGGCCAGGAGCCCGGTGAACAGCCATTCGTCGCGCTCCGCCACCGCCACCGCGGCGCCCAGAATCGGATGGTCCGGCGCGATCAGCCCGGCGCGGCGCATATCCGCGGCACCCGCCCCGCCGCCGGCCTCCGGTGTCCAGCACCGGCGGCGCTGAAACGCATAGACCGGCAGGTCCACTCGCGCGGCGGGCGGGGCCAACTCCGCCGCCAGCGCGTCGATACCCGCGCAGTAGGCCCGCGCCGCCGCCGCGGCGAACTCCTCGGGTCCACCGTGACCACGTCGCAGGGTGCCGCACACCGCCACCCGGTCGGCCGCGCCCAGTGCCGCGGCCACCAGTTCGATCGCCGAGGCGACCACCGGATGCGGACTCGTCTCCACGAACGCCGTCATCTCCGCACCCAGCAACGCCTCGATCGCCTCGCCGAAGCGCACCTGCTCGCGCAACCCGCGATACCAGTACGCCGCGTCCAGCCCGGCTGTATCCACGAACTCGGCCGTCACCGTCGAGAAGAACGGAATGTCACCGGTCTTCGGCTGGATCGGCGCCAGGTCGGCCAGCACCCGGTCGCGAATCCCTTCCACCGCAGCCGAATGCGACGCATAGTCCACCGGGATTCGTTTCGCCCAGATTCCCTCGGCCGTGCAACCCGCGAGGAACTGCTCGATCGCGTCGGCTGCCCCGGACACCACCGTCTGGCCGGGGGCGTTCACCGCCGCTACCGACAGCCGGCCGCCGAAGGCCGCCAGCCGGTCCGCGACCGCGTCGCCCGGCAAGCCGACCGACGCCATACCGCCCGATCCCGCGAGCAGTTCCGCGACCGCGCGCGACCGTAGGGCCACCACGCGCGCCCCGTCCTCGAGCGACAATCCACCGGCCACCACCGCGGCGGCGATCTCGCCCTGGGAATGCCCCACCACGGCCGACGGTCGCACCCCGGCGGCCTGCCACCGCCGTGCCAGCGATACCAGCATCGCGAACAGGACAGGCTGCACCACATCCACGCGATCCAGCGAGGCGGCGCCCGGCGTCCCCCGCAGCACCTCGGTCAACGACCAGTCCACGAACGGCGTCAGCGCCGCCTCGCATTCCGCGATCGATGCCGCGAAGACCTCGTCCGAGGCCAGCAGTCCGGCACCCATTCCCACCCACTGGCTGCCCTGGCCCGGGAACACCAACACCACTCGCCGCGCCGCGGCCCGGCCGGACACCACGGTGGGATCGCCGCCGGCAGTGTCCGGCGCCGGCTCGGCCAGAGCGGCCAGCCCTGCGCTCATCCGATCGGTGCCGGACCCCACAACCGCTGCCCGCCACTCCAACGGAGTCCGGGTATGGGCGAGCGAGTACGCCACCTCGGCGGCACCAGCCCGCGGGCTGTCGGCCAGCCATTCCCGCAAACGAACAGCCTGCTCCCGCAGAGCTTCCCGGCTGCGCGCCGACAGAACCCACACCGCAGGCCGTGATTCACCGCTCGCGCCGGTCACCTCGACGGCAGCCGTGGCAGGCGCCTGCTCGAGGATCACGTGCGCGTTCGTTCCGCCCATCCCGAACGACGACACCCCGGCCCGGCGAGGCGCATCACCTGCCCACGGCTGCGTGCTGGTCTGCACCCGCAGCCCCAGGTCGTCCAGCGGGATGCGGGGATTGGGATTGCGGAAGTTCAAGCTGGGCGCCAGCTGCCCGTGCCGCAGGCACAGTGCGGTCTTGATCAGCCCCGCGATTCCCGCGGCGCCTTCCAGATGGCCGATATTGGTTTTGACCGACCCCACGGCCAGCGGCTCACCCGCCGGACGGCCCGCCCCGTATGTCTCGCCCAGAGCTGCCGCCTCCACCGGGTCGCCCGCGGGCGTACCGGTACCGTGCAGCTCCACGTACTGCACCGATGAGCCGTCGATCCGGGCCGCCGTCAGGGCGGCCCGGATGACGGCGGCCTGGGTAGCGGCGCTGGGTGCGCTCAACACCTGCCGCTCGTTGCCGTTGTTGACGGCGCTGCCGCGGATCACGGCGTAGATCCGGTGTCCCGCCGCGATCGCGCGCGCCACCGGCTCGAGCACGATCATGCCGCCGCCTTCACCGCGGACGGTGCCGTCGGCCCGATCATCGAAGGTATGGCATTTCCCCGTCGCCGAATGCGCGCCGAACTGTTCGTACCTTTCGCCGCTCAACGGGGACAGGATGAGATTCAATCCGCCCGCCACGGCCACGTCGCACTCGCCGCCGCGGATGGACTCGCAGGCCAGGTGCACCGCGACCAATGACGAGGACTGTCCGCTGTCGACGACCAAGCTCGGCCCGGTGAACCCGTAGTAGTTCGAGATCCGGTTGGCGGTCACCCCTCGGCCGACCGCCCACAGCGAATGCCTGCCAATGCCGCTACTGCCCTGTGCGGCCACGATTTCGGCGAAATCGGTTCCGGTGCAACCCAGGAAGACTCCGGCCCGCGCCCCGGTCACGTCACCGAAACCGGCGTCCTCCCATGCCTCCCAGCTGAGCTCGAGGCCGAGCAGCTGCTGGGGGTCGAGGGCATTCGCCTCGTTCGGTGGGACACCGAAGAATCCGGCATCGAATTCCGTGGCCGAGTCGAGGAATCCCGCTGTCTCCTCGACACCGGGCCGGTCGGCGGACGCGGACCCGACGGCATCGCGGCCCTCGCGCAGCAGTCGCCAGAACTTCTCCAGGTCGGACGCGCCCGGCATGCGGCACGACATTCCGACGATAGCGATATCACTCGCTGCTTCGACCATGGGATTTCCTCTGTCTCGCCTCTTCGATGCCACGTGTCACGCCCGCCCGGCGGTCATCGCGGAGCACCGTCACTGCCTGCCGCCGAACGCGCGAGCGCCGGCTCCGTTTCGTCGAGTTCGCCCAGCCAGCGCCGTATCTCGGCCGCGACGGCCGAGGTGGCCGCTCCGATGATCGAGAAATGATCGGCGTCGAGCTCGACCGTCTCGCCGGTGTGCAGCCAGGCCGGCACCGGCTCGGCCAGGTCCAGCCCCGGCAGCGGTGTCGCGGCCCGCAGGTCGAACGTCGGCGCGGTGATCGGCAACGGCAGGCGTTGCTCGAACAGACGCGCGTATTTCGCCATCGCGACCAGACCGTGATCCGCGACCTCGGTGACCTCGTGTCCCAGGTCGAGGACCGAGCCGATCGCGCTCAGCAGCACCCGGCGGTTCTGCTCCGGATCGTCGGGTGAATACGTGTCCAGCAGGATCACCGCGGCCGGGCCGCGCCCGTCGCGCTCGAGCCGATGCGCCAGCGCGTGCGCGATCGCGCCGCCCGCCGAATAGCCCAGGAGCACGACCGGCCGGTCGTCGCCGCGGTTGCGCACCGCCGCCGCCAGGTGTTCCAGCAGCACGTCCCAGGATTCGGGCAGCGCCTCGCCGGGCTGCGTGCCGGGCAGGCGCAGCGCCGCGATCGTCCGGTCGGCGCCGAGTTCCCTGGCCAGCCGGGCGAACTGGTGCGGCCCGGTGCCGACCACGAACGACGGGACACAGAGCAGGGTCGCCGGTCCGGTGGCCCTGCTCAGCGGAATCGGCGCCGGTTCCGCCACATCGGTGAAGGTGTCCACGAGTTCTGCGCCCGCCAGCAGCATCGGAATCGCGGCGCCGACTCGGCCGCGCCGGTGCGCGGCCAGCACCAGCTCGGTGAGCGCGCCCCTGGATCCGGTTTCCACGGGCACCGCCACCGCGGTGGCGGGCGCGTCCACGGGGGCCATCTCCGCAATCCGGGAAGTCACGTACGCCGCGAGAGCTTCGCCGGTGGGATGGTCGAAGACGAGTGTCGACGGCAGCGTCAGCCCGGTGGCCTCGGCCAAGCGATTGCGGAACTCGATGCCCGCCAGCGAGTCGAATCCCAATTCCGTGAACGGAGCCCGTGGATCGATCGCGTCGCCGGAGGCGTGGCCGAGGCTCGCCGCGATGTGCTCGCGCACCGCGGCGAGCACCACGCCGTGGTGCTCGGCTTCGGCGGTCACGGCCAGCTGCCGGGCCAGCGACCGCACTCCGCCTGCCCGGCGCGGCGCGGCGGTGACCAGGGAACCGAGCATCCTGGGCAACGCGCCCGCCGCGGCGAGGGCGTTGAGCACCGCGGGATCCAGACGCACGCCGACACCGGTCGGCTCACCCGCGGCTATGGCGCTGTCCAGCAACGACATTCCGTAGTCGTCGTCGAGCGGTATCAGACCCTCGCGGCGCATCCGTGCGATGTCGGTACCGGTGAGGGTGCTCGTCATTCCGCTGTCCGCGCGCCACGGTCCCCACGCGAGCGAGGTGGCGGGCAGTCCGCGCTGGTGCCGGTGCTGCGCGAGCGCGTCGAGGAAGGCGTTCGCCGCCGCGTAGTTGGCCTGGCCCGGGCTGCCGATCGTGCCCGCGAACGAGGAGAACAGCACGAACATCGACAACTCGAGTGCGGCGGTGGCTTCGTGCAGGTGCCAGGCCGCGTCGGCCTTGGGCCGCAGGACGGCGGCGAGCCGCGCCGGGGTGAGGTCGGTCAGCAGTCCGTCGGCGAGGGAACCCGCGGTGTGCACGACGGCGGTCAGCGGATGCTCCGGCGGGACGGTCGACAGCAGCCGGTCGACCGCAGCCCGGTCGCTCACGTCACAAGCCAGCACCTCCACGTGTGCGCCGAGCTCGATCAGTTCCGCCGCCAACTCCGCGGCGCCCGGCGCGTCCGGACCGCGCCTGCTCGCCAGCAGCACCCTGCGCACACCGTGCTCGGCGACCAGGTGCCGGGCGGTGAGCCCGCCGAGGCTTCCGGTGCCGCCGGTGATCAGCACCGTGCCGTCGGGATTCGGGCGCGGAGCCGGTCTTCCGTGCGGGCCGGCCACGCTCCGGCTCAACCGGGGCACGTACACGGCGTCGTCACGCACGGCCGCCTGGGCTTCGTCGGCCATGGCCAGCAGAAGCGCGACGGCACGGCGGTATCCCGCCCAGTCCGCCACGTCGAGAAGGAGGATCCGGCCCGGGTTCTCGTGCTGCCCGCTGCGCAGCAGTCCCCACACCGCCGCGCCGGCAAGGTCCACCGGCGCTGTCGGTGTCACCGCGACCGCCCCGCGGGTGACGACGACGACACGGTCGTGGCGGGTCAGGAGTTCGGTGATCCGTTCCGCCGTATCGGCCAGCCGGGTGCGCACCAGATCGGGCATGTCGCTGTCCACCGGTGTGTCCTCGACCCGGAGCACCGCGACGGAACCTCCGTCGACGCGCACGATCTCGTCGGCGCCGGCAAGCGCCCAGTGCTCGTCCGCGCCGAGTCCGGCGCGCTCCCCGGCCGGCAGCGGCACCCACCGGAGCCGATACGGATCGTGCCCGGTGCGGGCGGCGCCGGCGGACCGCAGCGTGTCGATCGGGATCGGGCGCATGGTCAACGCCGCGACCCGGAAGATCTGCTCCCCGTCCGCATCGGTGAGGGTCACCGTGATCGGCTGGTTGTCCCTGTCCCCGGATCGGTGCTCGGCCGCGGCCAACCGTACCCGCGCCGCGCCCGCGCCCACGGCGTGCAGGTCCACGTCCTCCCACGAGTAAGGCACGTAGATCTCGTCCGCGGCGGGTTCGCCCGTGAGCCCGGTGAACCGTATCGCGTGCAGCGCGGCATCCAGCAGGGCCGGATGCAGCCCGAAGCGGTCGGTCGCCGAATTCTCCTGTCCGGGTAGGCGCACTTCGGCGAAGACCTCGTCGTCGCGCCGCCACAGTGCGGTCAATCCCTGGAACAACGGCCCGTGTCCGTAGCCGCGGTCGGCGAACTCGGTGTACATGTCGCTGACGTCCACCGGCAGCGCCCCTACCGGCGGCCATGGTTCCACCGTCGCGCTCGTCTCGGGCGAGGTCGGCTGCGCGACAAGGGATCCGGTGGCGTGCCGGATCCATTCCGCCTGTTCCGGTGCGCCGGCGCGATGTGGACGCGAATACACCGACACCGCACGCGCGCCGGTGTCGTCGGGGCCGTCCGCCAGCACCCGCACTTCGACCGAGCCGTCGGCCGGGACCGCCAATGGCGCCGTCACCACGAGCTCGGCCAGGCGCGGATTGCCGGTCATCGCACCGAGGTACAGCGCCAGCTCGGCGAAGGCCGTCCCCGGCAACAGCACGGTTCCGCCGATCATGTGGTCGGCCAGCCACGGATGGCTCGACAGCGACAAACGGCCGGTCGCCACCACACCGCGGGAGTCCGGCAGCCAGACGGCGGCGCCGAGCAGCGGATGGTCGACATCGTCCAGGCCGGAGGACCGCACGTCGGGGGTGTGCTCGGTGGCGGCGAGCCAATACCGCTGATGATCGAACGCGTACGTCGGCAACGGAACCCGGCGCGCCGAACTGCCTTCCCACAGCGGTTGCCAGTCCACCGCCACCCCGGCGACGTGCGCGCGGGCCAGGAAGGTCACGAAGTGCCGTGCTTCCGCTCCCACGCGGCGGGCTGCGGCGGCGGTCAGCAGGCCGCTCGCGGCCTCGTCCCCGAGGCAGCCGCGGGTCATGGCCGTGAGCACGGCGTCCGGACCTATCTCGAGGAACCGGCGCACGCCGGTGTCGGCCAGCGCCCGGATACCGGGCGCGAACCGGACCGCGGCGCGGATCTGCCCGACCCAGTACTCCGGCTCGGTGAAGGTCTCCCCCACCGCCCCGGTCACATTCGACACGATCGGCACCAGCGGTTGCCGGTAGGTCAGCTCCGCGGCGACGGCGCGGAACCCGGCCAGCGCCGGTTCCATCCGCGCGGAGTGGAATGCGTGGCTCACCTTCAGCCGCGTCGTCTTGTGCCCCTGCGCCGCGATGGTCCGTTCCAGTTCGCCGATCGCGTCGTCGTCACCGGAGAGCACCACCGACTCCGGTCCGTTCACCGCGGCGATCGAGGCGCGGTCGCCGAATCCGGTGAGCAGCCGCGCCGCATCGGTTTCGGAGACGGACACCGCCAGCATGGCTCCGCCCTCCGGCAGCGCACCCATCAAGCGTCCGCGCGCCGCCACCAGCGCGCACGCGTCCGGCAGCGACCACACCCCCGCCACGTACGCCGCCACCAGCTCACCGATGGAGTGCCCGATCAGCACGTCCGGGAACACGCCGAACGACTCCACCAACCGGAACATCGCCACCTCGAACGCGAACAACGCGGGCTGCGTCCACTCCGTCCGATCCAGCACACCCGACCGATCGGCGAACATCACCTCCCGCAACGACGGCGCCGGATCGCCGGTCGGAGGCGTCTGCGCCGCACCGGAGTTCGTCCGCAGCCGGTCGAATTCGGCGCACACTTCGTCCAGCGCCTGGGCGAAGACGGGGTAGGTCGAGTACAGCTCGGCACCCATGCCCGCTCGCTGCGAGCCCTGGCCGGTGAACAGGAACGCGGTCCTGCCCGAGCCGGCCGTTCCCTCGATCACACCGGACCCAGGACCGGCCGCCAATTCGGCGAGTCCGGCCAGCAATTGCTCCCGATCGTCGCCGACGACGGCGCCGCGCCATTCCAGCTGCGCGCGGGTCTGCACCAGCGATCGTCCGATGGAATCGGCGTCGGCGTCCGAATGCTCGACCGCCCAGGCGCGCAGCCGGTCGGCCTGTGCCCGCAGACCGGCCTCCGATTTCGCCGACACCACCCACGCGATCACGCCGTCCGGCTCGGATCCGCGGTCGCGCGCGGCGGGCAGGCGGTCGCGCGCGGGCGCTTCTTCGACGACGACGTGCGCGTTCGTCCCGCTGATCCCGAACGACGACACCCCCGCACGCCGCACCCGCTCCCCGGCAGGCCAGGGCTCCGCCTCGGTCAGCAACCGCACCGAACCCGCCGACCAATCCACATGCGGCGAAGGGGCATCCACGTGCAGCGTCTTCGGCAGCATCTCGTGCCGCAGCGCCTGCACCATCTTGATCACGCCGCCCACGCCCGAGGCCGCGACGGAATGGCCGATATTCGACTTCAGCGAGCCGATCCGCACGGGTTCCCGCCGGCCCTGGCCGTAGGTCGCGATCAAGGCCTGCGCTTCGATGGGATCGCCCAGCGGGGTTCCCGTCCCGTGTGCCTCCACCGCGTCGACGTCGGCCGGCTCCAAGCCCGCCGCGGCCAGCGCCGCCGCGATCACCCGCTCCTGCGAGGGACCGTTCGGCGCGGTCAGCCCGTTCGACGCACCGTCCTGGTTCACCGCCGAACCCCGGATCACCGCCAGCACCTCGTGGCCCGACCGCCGGGCGTCCGAGAGTCGTTCCAGGGCCAGCACGCCGACCCCTTCCGACCAACCGACGCCGTCCGCGGCGGCGGCGAAGGATTTGCACCGCCCGTCGGTGGCCAGCCCCCGCTGCCGCGCGAAGTCCACGTACAGCTCCGGGCTGCCCGACACGGTGACTCCGCCCGCCAGCGCCAGCGACGTCTCCCCGTTCCGCAGCGCCTGGCAGGCCAGGTGCAGCGCCACCAGCGAGGACGAGCACGCCGTGTCCACCGTCATGGCCGGGCCCTGCAAGCCGAGGACATAGGCCACCCGTCCCGAGGTGACGCTGTCGGAATTGCCGGTCATCCGGAAGCCCTCGTACGCACCGACAACCCGCTCGGAATAGCCGGACGGAGTGGCGCCGACGAAGACTCCGGTGTCACTGCCGCGCAGCGCGGTCGGATCGATGCCCGCGTCTTCCAGGGCTTCCCAGGCGGCCTCCAGCATCAGCCGCTGCTGCGGATCCATGGCCGTCGCCTCACGGGGGCCGATTCCGAAGAAGGCGGGGTCGAACGCGCCCGCGTCGGTGAGGAATCCGCCTTCGCGCACGTAGGTGGTGCCGGGTTGGTCCGGGTCCGGATGGTAGAGCCGATCGAGGTCCCAGCCGCGGTCCGTGGGGAAGGGCGTGATCGCGTCCGTACCCGAGACCAGAAGCTGCCACAGCTGCTCCGCCGAACCCACGCCGCCGGGATACCGGCAGCTCATTCCGACGATGGCGATCGGCTCGTCGACCCGGGTCCGCGGCGTCACCCGCGCCGGGCGTGGTCGCGCGGCCGGCGCATCCCCGATCCTGGACACGAGGAACTCCGCCACCGCACGGGCGCTCGGATGATCGAACACCAGGGTCGAGGGCAGCGACAGGCCGGTGGCCTGGGCGAGCCGGTTCCGGAATTCCACACCGGCCAGCGAGTCGAAACCCAGCTCGGTGAACGCGGTCTCGGGGTCGATCGCCTCAGCGGTGGCGTGCCCGAGTACCGCGGCCGCCTGTTCCCGGGTGACGGCCAAGGCCACTTCGGCGCGGTCGGCGGGCGTGGCCGAGGCCAGCCGTCCGACCGGCTCCCCGCCGGTGCGGCCCGGCCGCGCGAGCGCACTCAGCAGTGCGGGCAAGGCTCCCGCCTCGGCCTGTTCCGCCAGTCCCGATCGATCGAATTCCGCGCCGATCACCAGCGCCGACCCCGCGGTGAGCGAAGCGTCGAACAGCGACAACCCCGTCGTGTCGCCGAGCGGGCGGAAACCCAAGCGCCGCAGCCGTTCCAACCCCGCCGGACCGAGGTCGGCGGTCATCCCGGTGCCCGCGTTCCACGGGCCCCAGGCCACCGATACGGCGGGCAGGCCCACGGTGCGGCGCAGCCGGACCACCGCGTCGGCGAACGAGTTCGCCGCCGCGTAGTTGCCCTGCCCGGGGGAACCGGCCAGCCCGGCGACCGATGAGAAAACCACGAACGCCGAGACATTCGCGTCCCGGGTCGCGTCGTGCAGCAGCCAGGTCCCGTCCACCTTCGGGCGCAGCACGCGGTCCACCTGCGCGGCGGTCAGGGTCTCGATCGTCCCGTCGTCGACCACACCCGCGGCATGCACGATGCCGGACAGCGGGAACTCCTCGGGTACCGCGGCCAAGACCGCGGCCAGGTCGTCGCGATCCGCGATGTCACACGCCTCGACGTCCACCCGGGCGCCCAGCGCCGACAGGTCCGCGAGGAGTTCGGGGACCCCCGCGGCGTCCCGACCGCGTCGGGAGACCAGCAGGAGCCGCCGAATCCCGTGCTCGGTCACCAAATGTCGCGCGATCAGCGCGCCCAGACCGCTGGTGCCGCCGGTCACCAGAACCGTGCCCGCCCCGAAGGAGATCGCCTCCGTTTCCCGCGCCGCCGCGATCCGGCGCACGCGGGGCGCCGACAACCGGCCGTCGCGCACCGCGACCTGCGGTTCACCCGCGGCCAGCACCGCCGACACCGTCCCGGCGTCGATATCGCCGTCCCGGTCGAGGAGCACGATCCGGCCCGGATGTTCCGCCTGTACGCTGCGCAGCAGACCCGCGACAGCGGCGGCCGCCGGGTCGGGCGATTCACCTGGCAACCCGAGCGCGTTACGGGTGACCACGACCAGCCGGGCCGCGCCGTACCGCGTATCGGTGAGCCACGATCGCGCCAGTTCCACGGTCCGCGTGACCCATTGCCGTGCCGCGTCAGCCGGGTCGGCGTCCACCGTGTCGGCGGTCTCGGCCACCCACACGATCGTCGCCGTGTCCGAACCGTCGTCGTCCGGTTCGCGTGGGCCGGTGACGCGCAGGTCGATTCCCGCCACGCTGCCCGCGCCGAGCATCGCCATCGATCCCGCAGGCCCGGCGTCGCCGGTGGGCACCGGCACCCACTCCATCCCGTGCAGCGGCACCGGCGCGGTATTCGACCGGACCCGCTCCACCGTGCGCCGCTCGACCGGATGCACCACCACGGAGTCCACGCTCAGTACCGGTGCGCCGGTCTCGTCCACCACATCCATCCGGATCCGGTAACCGCCGGACAGCACCGCGCGAACCCGCACCGGCCCGGAGCCCGACCGGACCGTCCGCAGCCCACCGACCGTGACCGGCAGCGGCACCCGTCCGGCGGGCAGGTCGTCCATGACGAAGTCGAGCGCGGGGTGCAGACAGGCGTCGAACAACGCGGGGTGGATGCCGTAGCCCGATGCCTGTGCGGCGGTGGCGTCGTCCAGCGCTACCTCGGCGAACACCTCGTCGCCGCGCCGCCAAGCCGCGCGCATGCCGCGGAAAGCGGGACCGTAATCCATGCCGAGGTGCGCGATCCGGCGATAGATCGCCTGTTCGTCGAGCTCTTCGGCGCCCGCGGGCGGCCAGACCCGATCCCAGCCGGTGGAGTGGCCGGGGCCGTGGTCGGCGGCGAGCACGCCACCGGCATGGGGCACCCAGGCCTCGGCGTCGTCGGAGTCCGCGGTCCTGGAGTAGAGGGTGAAGCGCCGCCGTCCGCCTGCTTCGGGCGCACCGACCGACACCTGCACGTCGACCGCGTGCTCCCCGAGGACGAGCGGGATGTCCAGCTGCATCTCCTCCACCGAGCGTACGTCGAGGCGATCGCCGATCGCCGACATCAGTTCGAGGTACGTCGTCGCCGGGACCACCGGTGTACCGAACACCACGTGGTCGGCGACCCACGGATGCCGGGCATCCGACAGCTGCCCGGTGAACAGCCATTCGTCCTTGCCCGCGACCGGGACCGCGTCCAGCAGGATCGGATGGTCGATGGCGCCGGCCGCGACCGGCCGGACCACGTCCAGCCAAAAGCGGCGACGCTGGAAGGCATAGGTAGGCAAGGGAAGACGCCTCGGGGACCGGCCCGCGAGCAAGGGCTCCCAGTCCACCTCGATGCCGCTGTTGTGGGCGTGGGCCAGGAAGGTCAGGAAATGCCGCACCTCGTCGGCGTCGCGCCGTCCGGCCGCCGCGACCACTGACCGGGATCCGATCTCCTCGGGCAGGCACTGTCGCGTCATCGCCGCCAGCACGGCGTCGGGCCCCAGCTCCAGGAATCGCCGGACGCCCAGGTCCACCAGGGTGTCGACGCCCTGGGCGTAGCGGACGGTGTCGCGCACGTGACCGGCCCAGTACAGGGAGTCGGCGAACGCCTCGCCGCCGACGACCCCGAACACGTTGGAGATCACCGGCAGCAGCGAAGTCCCGTAAGCGACTTCGGCGGCCAACGCCTCGAATTCCGGCAGCATGGGCTCCATCAGCGCCGAGTGGAACGCGTGACTGACCCGCAACCTGGTTGTCCTGACCCCGTCGGCGGCGAGCGCGGGCTCGAGTTCGGCGATGGCGTCCTCCGTGCCGGAGAACACGATCGCCGACGGGCCGTTGACCGCCGCGATGGACAGCCGCCCGCGGAATCCGGCGATGGCTTCGGCCGCCCGCTCCTGCGGAAGCGCGGCCGCGAGCATGGCGCCGCCTTCGGGTAACCCGCCCATCAACCGCCCCCGCGCCGCCACCAACGCACACGCATCCGCGGTAGACCACACCCCCGCCACATACGCCGCGACCAACTCACCGATCGAATGACCGATCAACACATCCGCAGTGATGCCGAACGACTCCACCAACCGGAACAACGCCACCTCATAGGCGAACAACGCAGGCTGAGTGAACTCCGTCCGATGCACCAAATCCCCACCCGCCACCCCGAACACAACATCCCGCAACGAAACACCCAACAGGCGATCGAACTCCCCACACAACTCATCGAACACCCCCGCGAACACCGGAAACGCCGCATACAACCCCGCACCCATACCCACCCGCTGCGCACCCTGACCCGTGAACAAGAACGCGATCTTGCCGCCCACCGGCGCGCCTTCCGCCACACCCGGCGACGAGACACCCGCCGCGAGATCCGCCAGACCGGTCAGCATGGCCTCCCGGTCGCCCGCGACGACGACGCCGCGCCGATCGAACCGCGTGCGCGTGGTCAGCAGGGTGTGCGCGACGTCCGCCGGGTCCGCCTCCGGATGCGCCGCCACCCAGTCGCGCAGCCGCCCGGCCTGCGCGCGCAGGCCCGCTTCGGTTTTCGCCGACACCACCAGCGGCACCATGTTCGCGCCCGCGGCGGGAGTGTCCGTCGTGACCGGCGCGGCGGCGTGCTCCGCGGCGGCCTCCTCGAGGATCAGGTGCGCGTTGGTGCCGCTGATGCCGAACGAGGACACGCCGGCCCGGCGCACCCGGTCCACCGACGCGGGCCACGGCCGTTCCTCGGTGAGCAGCCGCACCGATCCCGCCGACCAATCCACATGCGGCGAGGGCGCGTCCACGTGCAGCGTCTTCGGCAATGCCTCGTGCCGCAGCGCCTGCACGATCTTGATCACGCCGCCGATTCCCGAGGCGGCCTGCGAATGACCGATATTCGATTTCAGGGAACCGACCCACAACGGTTCCGCGCGCCCTTGTCCGTATGTCGCGATCAACGCCTGCGCCTCGATCGGATCACCCAGCGGCGTCCCCGTGCCGTGCGCCTCCACCACATCCACATCCGCGGGCGCCAGCCCCGCAGCGGCCAGCGCCGCCGCGATCACCCGCTCCTGCGACGGACCGTTCGGCGCGGTCAAACCATTGCTCGCACCGTCCTGATTCACCGCCGAACCACGAATAACCGCCAGCACCTCGTGCCCCGCGCGCCGCGCGTCCGACAAACGCTCCAACACCAGCACACCGACACCCTCGGACCAGCCCACGCCGTCGGCCGACGCGGAGAACGCCTTACAGCGCCCGTCGCGTGACAAGCCGCGCTGGCGGGAGAACTCCAAGAACATGAACGGCGTAGACATCACCTGCGCGCCACTGGCCAGCACCAGCGAACTCTCCCCTTGGCGCAGTGCCTGACAGGCCAGATGGATGGCCACCAGCGACGACGAACACGCCGTGTCCACGGTGACCGCCGGACCTTCCAACCCCAGCGTGTAGGCCACCCGGCCGGAGAGCACGCTGCTGGTCGAGCCGGTGCCGACATAACCTTCCGCGATCGCGCCCGCGGCTTTGGCGATCTCCTCGTAGTCCTGGTACGACACGCCGGTGAAGACGCCTGCGTCGCTGCCCCGCAACGACGCCGGGTCGATGCCGGCGTGCTCCAGTGCTTCCCACGACGCCTCGAGCAGCAAGCGCTGCTGCGGATCCATGGCCGCCGCCTCGCGCGGCCCGATCCCGAAGAACCCCGCGTCGAACTCCGCGACTTCGGCGAGGAAGCCGCCGTACCGCAGATACGAGGTCCCTGAGTGATCGGGGTCGGGATGGAACAGCCGGTCCAGATCCCAGCCGCGGTCGGCCGGGAACTCGCCGATCGCATCCGTTCCGGCCGCCACCAGCTCCCACAGTCCGTCGGGTGAGCTGACGCCGCCCGGGTACCGGCAGCTCATTCCCACGATCGCGATGGGCTCGTCGGTGCGGGCGCGGCGTTTGACCCGGGCGGCGCGGCCCGCGTCGGCCTCGTCCCCGTCGCCGACCCGGGAGCGCACGAACGTGGCCACCGCCGCGGCGGTGGGGTGGTCGAACACCAGCGTGGACGGCAGCTGAACGCCGGTGGCCTTGGCGAGACGATTACGGAACTCGACCCCGGCCAGCGAATCGAAGCCGAGTTCGGTGAACGGCGCGGTGGGATCGACGGCGTCGCCGGAGATATGGCCGAGCACACCGGCGACTTGTTCGCGCACGACGTCCAGCACGATCGCCGCACGATCGTGTTCCGGCGCGGCGGCCAGGCGCCGCGCCAATGTCCCGCTCGTGTCCGCGGCCCGCCGCACGGGCATCGCGACGATCGACTGCAACAGCCGCGGGAGCGTCCCTTCGCGGGCCTGCACCGCCAGCGCCTCGGTATCGAACTCCGTCGCGATCAGGACCGGCGACGGCGCGGCGACGGCGCGATCGAACAGCGCCAAGCCGTCCGCTGTCGTCAACGGCCGCACGCCGAGACGGCCCATCCGCGCCATCGCCGCACCGCCCAGACCGCTGGTCATGCCGATGCTCTGGTTCCACGAGCCCCATGCGATCGATACCGCGGGCAAGCCCGCCGCGCGCCGCCGGAACGCCAGCGCGTCCAGGAACGCGTTCGCCGCCGCGTAGTTGCCCTGGCCGGGGGAGCCCACCACACCCGCGACCGAAGAGAACAGCACAAATGCCGCGAGGTCGCGGGTCAGCTCGTGCAGATGCCACGCGGCGTCGGCCTTCGACGCCAGCACGCGGTCGAGCTGCCCGGTGGTCAAGGTCTCGATGGTGGCGTCGTCGAGTACACCCGCGGAATGGATCACCGCGCTGGGCGCGAATTCGCCGGGCAGTCCAGCCAGCAGCGCCGCGACCGCGGCCCGATCGCTCACGTCGCAGGCCGCCACGCGCACCTGCGCGCCCGCGGCGGTCAGCTCGCTCACCAGCGTGGGCACCCCGTCGGCGTGTTCACCGCGCCGCGATACCAGCACCAGTCGCCGCACGCCGTGCGTGGCGACGACGTGCCGCGCCAGCTCCGCGCCCAGTCCGCCGGTGCCGCCGGTGATCAGCACCGCGCCCGCGCCGAACGAATTGCCGTCCGCGGTGACCGCCGCGTGCTGTTTGCGCAGTCGCGGGACGCGCAGGCCGCCGCCGCGCACGGCCAGCTGCGGCTCGTCCGACCGCACCGCCGCGGTGACCATCTCAGCGGTGACCTCGTCCTCCGGGGAAGCGTCGAGGAGAACGAACCGGCCGGGGTGCTCGGCCTGGGCACTGCGCACCAGACCGCACACCGCGGCACCGGCCGGGTCCGGCCGCTCGTCGGGCAGACCGACGGCTGCTCGGGTCAGGATCACCAGCCGCGACTCGTGCCCTCCCCCGGCCTGCCACGATTGCAACAGCTCCAGTGTCGCCCGCAGGCAGTCTCGCGTCCGTGCCATCACGTCGCTTTCGGCCCCGGCTGGCGACCACACGACGATCTCCGGCGCCTGCTCGCCGAGCAGATCGGCGAGTTCCGCGCCGCGGAGTTCGGCACCGGTCACGTCGGCGTCGCCGAGCAGCGCCACCGTCGCGGCCGTTCCGCCCGGGGCCGGCGACACCGGTACCCATTCGATGTCCGACAGGGAGGCGCGCCGCCCGGCTCCGCGGCCGAGCGCCTCGGCGTCCACCGGGCGAGCGGTGAGCGATTCCAGGCTCAGCACGGGCGCACCGGTCTCGTCGACGGCGGTCACCCGGACGCGTCCGGCGCCCGAGCGCTCCAGCCGCACCCGGATGGCGTCCGCCCCCGCGCGGTACAGCCGGGCGCCGCCGAACGAGAACGGCAGCGGCAGCCTGCCCGCGGGCATGTCCTGGGCGAGTTCGGTGATCGCGGTGTGGAAGGCGGCGTCCAGCAGGGCTGGGTGCATCCCGAAAGCCGATGCCTGCGCGCCGGATTCGGCCGGAAGCGACACCTCCGCGAGTAAGTCGTCACCGTCGCGCCAGGCCGATGTGACGCCCTGGAACACCGGACCGTAATCGAACCCGAGGCGCGCCAGCTGGTCGTAGAGCCGGTCGACGGGCACCGGTTCGGCCCCGGCCGGCGGCCATTCCGCGTCCGCCGCCGAGGCGGCCCATCCCGATTCGACCCACGCGGGCACACCGTCCGTCCCGGGGGCGAGGACGCCGTTGGCATGCGGCACCCACTCGCCCGCATCGGCATCCTCGGCCGCGATCGCGCGCGAATAGACGACGAACCGGCGCGCACCCGCTTCGTCGGCGGGTTCGACGGTCAACTGGATATCGACCGCGGTGTCGTCGGCGAGCAGCAGCGGCGCCTCCAGCAGCAGCTCCTCGACGAGGCCGGTGCCGAGCCGGGCGCCCGCGCTCAGCGCCAGTTCTATGAAGGCGGTGCCCGGCAGCAGCACCGACCCGAAGGCGACGTGGTCGGCCAGCCACGGATGCGTCCGCACCGACAGCCGGCCGGTGAACAGCCATTCGTCCCGCCCGGCCAACGGCACGGCGCCGGTGAGCATCGGATGATCCGATGACTTCAGTGACGCCTCGATCGCGAGCGGTTCCAACCAGTACCGCTGTCGTTGGAACGCGTACGTCGGCAACGCCACACGGGTCAGCGGCCGACCGGCGAACAGCGGCCGCCAGTGCACGTCGATACCGGCGGTGTGGGCGTGCGCGAGCATGGTGACGTACTGCGTCACCTCGTCGGCCGAGCGACGTGACGCTGCGGTCACCATCGACTCGGCTTCCGCCTCCGGATGTTCGGCCAGGCACCGGCGTGTCGTCGCCGCGAGCACCGCGTCGGGACCGATTTCGACGAAGCGGCGGACCCCGGCGGCCACCAGGGTGTCCACGCCCGGCGCGAACCGCACACAACCGCGCAACTGCTCGACCCAGTAGCCCGGTTCGGTGAGTTCGGCCTCGGTGAGCATGCCGGAAACATTCGACACCACCGCGACCGTCGGCGTCCGGTAGGTCAGCCGCTGGGCGACGGCGCGGAATTCGGCCAGCATGGGATCCATTCGCGCGGAATGGAACGCGTGGCTGACCCGCAGCCGGGATGTCTTGACGCCCGCATCCGACAGCTGTCGCTCGACCCGATCGACGGCGTCCGCGTCACCGGAGATCACCACCGACGACGGGCCGTTGACCGCCGCGACCGACAGCGCGTCCCCGTGGGCGGCGGTGAGCTCGACGGCGCGCTGCTCGGTCACCGCGGCCGCGAGCATGGCGCCGCCTTCGGGTAACCCGCCCATCAACCGCCCCCGCGCCGCCACCAACGCACACGCATCCGCGGTAGACCACACCCCCGCCACATACGCCGCGACCAACTCACCGATCGAATGACCGATCAACACATCCGCAGTGATGCCGAACGACTCCACCAACCGGAACAACGCCACCTCATAGGCGAACAACGCAGGCTGAGTGAACTCCGTCCGATGCACCAAATCCCCACCCGCCACCCCGAACACAACATCCCGCAACGAAACACCCAACAGGCGATCGAACTCCCCACACAACTCATCGAACACCCCCGCGAACACCGGGAACGCCGCATACAACCCCGCCCCCATACCCACCCGCTGCGCACCCTGACCCGTGAACAAGAACGCCGTCTTCCCGGATAGGGCCACACCATCGAGCGCACCGCTCGCGGTGCCGGCGGCCAGCTCCGCCAACCCGGCAAGCAACTCGTCTTTGTCTCGGCCGACCACCGCGGCGCGGCGGTTCCACTGCGCCCTGGTCTCGATCAGCGCGGAGGCCACGCTCCACGGGTCGGCGTCAGGATGCCCGAGCAGCCACTCGTGCAACCGCGCCGCTTGGGCGCGCAGCGCCTCCTCGGTCTTCGCGGATACGAGCAACGGGACGGCGCCCGCCGCGCAGGCGGGACCGGTGTCGCTGTCCTCGGTCTCGTCGCCGGAGGCCGGCGCGGGCGCTTCCTCCAGGATCACATGCGCGTTGGTCCCACTGATCCCGAACGACGACACACCCGCGCGGCGCACCCGATCACCCGCGGGCCACACTTCCGCCTGCGTCAGCAACCGCACCGATCCCGCCGACCAATCCACATGCGGCGAGGGCGCGTCCACGTGCAGCGTCTTCGGCAATGCCTCGTGCCGCAGCGCCTGCACCATCTTGATCATGCCGCCGACACCCGCCGCGGCCTGTGAATGGCCGATGTTCGACTTCAGCGATCCGATGCGCAGCGGCTCGTCGCGCTGCTGTCCGTACGCGGCGATCAGTGCCTGCGCCTCGATCGGATCACCCAGCGAGGTGCCCGTGCCGTGCGCCTCCACCGCGTCCACATCCGCGGGCGCCAGCCCCGCCGCGGCCAGCGCCGCCGCGATCACCCGCTCCTGCGATGGACCGTTCGGCGCGGTCAAACCATTGCTCGCACCGTCCTGATTCACCGCCGAACCACGAATAACCGCCAGCACCTCGTGCCCCGCGCGCCGCGCGTCCGACAAACGCTCCAACACCAGCACACCCACGCCCTCGCCCCAGCCCACGCCGTCGGCCGACGCGGAGAACGCCTTACAGCGCCCGTCCGGTGACAACCCGCGCTGACGGGAGAATTCGATGAACAGGAACGGCGTCGACATCACCGTGACGCCACCGGCCAGCACGAGGGATGTCTCGCCGCGGCGCAGCGCCTGACAGGCCAGATGGATGGCAACCAGCGACGACGAACACGCCGTATCCACCGACACGGCGGGGCCTTCCAGGCCCAGCGTGTAGGCCACCCGGCCGGAGACCACGCTGCCCGTCGAACCGATTCCCGCGTAGCCCTCCGCGACCGGTCCGGCCGCTCTGGCGGTGTGCTCGTAGTCCTCGTACATCACGCCCGCGAACACGCCGGTATCGCTGCCCCGCAGCGAGGTCGGGGCGATTCCGGCGTTCTCCAGGGCTTCCCAGGAAGCCTCCAGCAGCAGGCGCTGCTGCGGATCCATGGCCGCCGCCTCCCGGGGGCCGATGCCGAAGAATCCCGCGTCGAAGTCCCCCGCGTCCCGCAGGAAGCCGCCGGAGCGCGTGTACACCTTTCCGAAGCGGTCGGGGTCCGGATCGAACAGCCCCTCCGGGTCCCAGCCCCGGTCGGCGGGGAACCCACCCACGGCGTCCGCTTCTCCCGCGACCAGCTCCCACAACTGCTCCGGCGATTCGGCCCCGCCTGGATACCGGCAGCTCATGCCGACGATCGCGATCGGCTCGTCGATCTTCTCCCGCAGCTGGGTCAGATCGTCGCGCGTCGTCATGAGTTCGACGGTGACCTTCTTCAGGTACTCCAACATGCGGTCGGACGAGTCGCCAGCGCCGTTGTCCACGTTTCACATCCCGGGTTTCGCAGGGTCGACAAAGAAGCCCGGCGTCGCGAGCAGCGGCGCGGGTTCGCAAGAACTGCCGAGTGTTCGGTCAGGTAGCGGTGACGAAGCAGCCGGTCGAGGCGCACGCCAGCGGCAGACGAGGCCGACGCGCGCCGCAACCGCGCATTTCCGCGGAGGAATGTTTCTCCACGGTTATCAAGACGGACATCTCAACGTTACCGTCAGTGACGGAAAAGCCGACACAGCGGAGCATCCTGTGTACCACGGATCTTTATCCGAGGCGAGCACCTTACTTCCCAGAGCTGAGAAGACGAATCCATAGCACATTTGCATTCTTTCTTCGGCAGGCAAAGCGCCAGGACAACCGTCCAGTCGCGTGCTGAGCGTTAGCCTGCCAGCCGTTCTGCTTTCCCGCAAGTGATCCGCGAACCGCTTGTTCCCGCAAAGATCCGGCGCGCCTTCCGCGGGCCACCGAGGTCGAATCAGGGCGCCCGCGGCCCCGAAGCGGCGACGCGAATCCCCGCAACGGACCGGTTGCAGCTAAGGCAGGTGCGAACGCCGAGCGTGCGCGCCACTTCGCCGGATGGGCGCGGACCACGGCCGAGAACCTGGGCCTCGCTGCGGGTCAGGGGCCGCGGCGGCGTCCCGCCCGAGCGAAGCACATCGGCCGGCTCCTGACCACGCCGCGAAGCGACGCGCCAGAACCGTTTGCTGAAGACCGGGGCCCGACCGGCTCTGACCAGCGGCCGATTTGCCTCCTGAGATTTACTCTCGCCGAATACGAAAGGCGCGCCCGATTCATTTGCGCCCTCCATTCCGAAAGGCTACGCAATGGGTATTCAATATCGAGCGCACCGCGATCTACCAACTTCGAAACCGGGAATACCGCACGATCTCGGACCGATCCGCAATGGATTCTCCCCATCGTTCTATATAGACGAGATTTCACTGCATTGCATAACGATCAGTTTTGTTCACACCATTGAACAAAAGTCCGTTGGATGTTCAATGAATACTCGTGGAGACGGACAGCGGCGACAGGAGAATTCGATCGCGAATCGATCACATACCGGACTACCGAAAAGCCCGTCAGTTCCCCAGCAAGGGCGTGCCCCTCGGCGGCTGCCCCCCTCGGGCGGCACACCAGACGCGGGTCCGGCCGGTTCACGCCGGACCAGCTGCGGCGCGAACTGTTCGAAGTCACGGCGCCACGCCTGGCAGCGGCTGCGCGGCCCTGCGGAACCAACGACGACCGGATCGGCGGTGGCGGCGAAGCGTTCCTCCGGGATCCCCCGTCGAAAAAGTCTGAGGCAGTGGTTTTCTCGGTTCGTCACAACATTCGATCCGGCCGCGCGGTCCCAGCGGTCGGCTCGGAAGAGGCCCGGAAACCCCGATGCCTACCGGGCAGCGGGTGCGCGGGCCGCTCGGTGGGCATACCGCCGCGCGCCGGGGACGTACGCGCCGGACAGGGGCGGGTTGCCGGATCCCGCCAGGCGGGCAGAAACGCGTGGCGGCCGGTGCTCCCGTCGAGCAGGCGGGTCGCGCCGGCACAAGCCGAAGCCGGAGCCCACTTGGTGGCCCCAGCAGCTGCGCGAGGTACTGCTCGACGTCGAGGAGGGTGCCGATCTGGTGATGGTCGAACCCGCCGGACGCTACCTCGACGTTGTACGGCGGGTGGCCGACGCGGTGGATGTGCCCGTCGCCACCTCCCAGGTCCAGGCGCCGCGGCCATCCGGATGTTTCGTCTCGGGAATGCCGAAGATCATGACTTGCCGATGGCCATCATGATCTCGACATGACCGTGTGACAGGTGTCTTGCACCAGCCTTCTCGGACAGCGGGCATCTCGTCGAAAGGTGCGTCGCACTCAACTCGCGCCATTGCTGGATCGAAATGCGTGGTTCGCGCGGTTGTCGAGCGGATTGCGAGGGCACGGACGCTTGTTGCCGCGCCGTTCGGATTACTGGTTGCCGGCGACGGACGGTTCGCCTCTCATATCGAATTTTCCGGGGGCCTTCGCCCGGCCGGAGCGGTGCTGTCGTGGGCCTATGGGTGGTATAGCACCGCGCACACCAGTTTTCACTTGCCGCGGAGTATCGGGTCGCACGGACAAGCCCAACGCGTCAGGCAATATGACCGACCAGGGGCAACCCACGGAAACAAGGGCATCGTCGCGACTCGCGTCGAAGCCCACCGTGTGCTCGACGAGATCCTGGGCAACGCCACCGATCTGCCGATCACCGAGCACGCCACAGACGCCCCCACCAGCCGGCTGGCTTTTCAGGTTCGCAGGACGGGGGCCAGCGCGTGGACGAGCCGGTCGGCGTACGCCGGGTCGATCGGCGCGCCGCTGACGAGGAGCCTGTAGTAGAGGGCGCCGTAGATCAGGTCGATGACGACGTCGGCGTCGAGGTCGGCCGGGAGTTGGCCGTCGGTGATCCCGGCGGCGATGAGCCGGCTCACGTCGGCGCGTCGGCCGTCGATGAACCGTTCGCGTAGTGCGGTGGCGAGTTCGGGGTCGTGCTGGGCGGCTGCGACCAGGGCTATGAAGGGGCGACGAGCCTCGGGCGTGTTCATCAACTGCGCCACGCGCCGGACCTGGATCCGTAGTCGGGTCAGGGCATCGCCGTCGTCGGGGGTTGCCATGCGGTCGGCGAAGGCGTCGGTGAAGGCGTCCATCAACACCGCCGCTTTGGTCGGCCACCACCGGTAGATGGTGTTCTTGCTGACACCGGCTCGCGCGGCGATGTCGTCCATGCTCAGCGCGGGTAGCCCACGGTCGGTCAGCAGTTCCCGCGCTGCGGTGAGTACCGCGCGGCGTGATCGCTCGCTACGTGGTCGTCCCGGCCCGCGCGCACCCATCGACTCCGCCATGGCACTAGGTTAGCATTTTAGATACGATATGGTCAGTATCGTAAATATGGCCTGGTAAGGAGTTCTTCATGAACACTGATCGAGTGTGGCTGGTAACCGGTGCGTCGTCGGGATTCGGCTATGAGCTCAGCCGGGCAGTGGCAGCCGGCGGTGGCCGGGTGGTCGCGACGGCGCGCAATCCCGAGCGATCGCAGTCGTTGCGGGAGCTGGCGGCGGCCCATCCCGGTCGGGTCCTGGTCGTGCCGTTGGATGTCACCGACGCCGAGCAGGCCCGGCGGGCGGTGGCGCAGGCTGTGGAAAGTTTCGGCGGCCTGGATGTCGTGGTGAACAATGCGGGCTACGGGGTTTTCGGGGCGCTGGAGGAGATCCCCGACAGTGCGGTACGGGCGGCCTTCGAGACGAATGTGTTCGGATCGCTCAACGTGATCCGTGCCTGCTTGCCGGTCATGCGTGCGCAGAAAAGCGGCCATATCGTGCAGATCTCGTCGGTGGCCGGTGTCGCCGCCCCCTCGCCGGGTTTGGGTCTCTACGCGGCCACCAAGTTCACCGTCGAGGGCATGAACGAGGGCCTGGCGAAGGAAGTCGCGCACCTCGGCATCTCGGTAACGATCGTCGATCCCGGCATGTTCGGCACGAATTTCGTTGCCGCACTGGACATTACGCCCGTGCGGCAACCCGACTACGCCGACAGCGTCGAGGCGGCGCTCGAGCGCCTGAGCAATCTCGACCCGAGCGCGTACGGTGACCCCTCCCATGCGGCACAGCAGATCGTCGCCGCCGTCGAATCCCCCGCGCCGCCATTGCGACTGCCGCTGGGCCTCGACGCTGTCACCGCGATCCACACGAAGCTGACCGACCAACTCGCCGCGCTACCCGAACCGGTCGCCGGCGCCTGAACGGGTGGGCTGAGACTACCGGGACCCCCGCTTCCTCGTACCGGTCCTGCCCGGTGAGCACAACCCCCGAGACGAACATCGCGTCGAGGTACTCGGCGTCGGCAGCCCGGCGAAACCAGGCTTCGGCTTCCCTGGCCTGGCCCTCAGGAGATCCGGCGCGTCGGCGCGGCGCCGATCCGCGTTTGTCGAAGCACTCGGTGGGTCCCTAGGGCGCATGGCCGGATCGCGCAAGGGTGCCTATCGGGTCGTCGAGGTCGGACCCGGCTGGTCCCCGGACTCCCTGTCCGGTGCACCTGCGTGGCTGACCACCTCTTCGAGGGACATGGTCAGGGCGAATCACCGGAGGACAGGCTTCGGTCGAAAACCGTAGTATCGCTGCACCATTCGCTCGTATACGCGGCCCGGAAGCAGCCTTCGTGTCCAGAAGGACAAGCGGACGTCACGGCCGCACAGGTAGGTCTGCCGTGGCCGGTCCGAGGCCAGGATCGTCACGACCTTGCGGGCCACGGCAGTGGCGGGCTGGCCCGCGGCCAGGTAGCCGCGTACCAGGTTCAGCACGGCGGCACGGTCGCGGTCGTAGGCGGCGATCGGCCGCGAGACGTGTACCGCCGTGTCGATGATCGGGGTGACGGTCCACCCCGGGATGAGTACCGACACATGGACGCCCGTCCCGGCGGCCTCCGTCCGCGCGGCTTCGCCGATCCGCTCCACAGCGGCCTTCGTGGCGGAATACCAGCCACCGTAGGGCTCGGCGACAGCGCCCGCACCCGAACTCACGACGATCACGCGGCCCGCCCCTCGAGCGCGGAACAACGGCAGCACCGCGCGCAGTACGCGGTGCGTGCCGAGGACATTGGTGTCGTAGAGCGCCGCGGCCTCCTCGGGTGTGGTCTCCTCGACCGCGCCGACGACGCCGTATGCCGCGAACGTGACGACTGCCTGGATGCTGCCGTGCCTGGCATGCACGTCGCGAACCCAGCGGTTCACCGCCTCTTCGTCGCGGACGTCGACCCGCGCGATTCCGGACGCGGCGACTCGGTCGCATCCTTCGACCGTGTACCCCAGCTCCGCGAGATGGTGCATGGTAGCCGCGCCCATGCCGTTGGCGGCTCCGGTGACGAGCACGACCGTCACGCGGCACACACCTTCAGTACGCGCGGCAGGATCTCCAGCCGCGCCGACTCCACCATCGTGATCTCGCCGTCCAGTTCCAGCGGCGCCGGACGATCCGGCCGCAGCTCCACGACCGAATCTCGATGGCATACCGCCAGGCGCGACCGCCGGAATCGGCCCGCGTACAGGCCCGCGACCAAGCCGAGCGTCCGGAGCCTCCCCGCCTCGGCCCAGATGTTCACGTCGAACCGGCCGTCGGCGCGCGTGACCGCCGTGTCGTAACGCATGCCGCCCGCGAAGTGCACGCTCTTGAGCACGCCGATGTTGGTGATCGGGGCCGCATGGCTCCAGTCGCGGCCACGCACCGCGACCGGCAACGGCCGATGGGTGGCGATGGTGGTCAGCGCGGTGGCGAGAATGGCCGCCTCCACGCTGCGCGCCTTGAGCCAGCCGACCACCCCGGTGGCCTGGTTGAACGAATGATTGCCCGCGGCGACCAGTCCCATACTCGCGTTGAGCAAGAAATAGCGCACGGCGCGCGTGCCGTCGGCCAGCAGTACGCCGGCCTTGCCCACGTCGACGAGTTCGGTGCGCGCGGCGTCGATTCGCACGGGAACGGCCCCGATACGCCCGCTGTCGGGCACCGGTTTGTGGAAGTCGTTCGAGCTGCCCAGTCCCACCGCACCCAAAGCGGAGCCGGGGGCGTGCGGGCGGTCGGTGGCCGGGTCCATGAGCGCGTTCAGCACCAGGTTCACCATGCCGTCGCCGCCCGCGGCGACGAGCACAGACGGCGGATCCGGCCGGGTGACGGCCGCTCGCACGAGATCGGTGGCGTGCCGTGCGTCGGCGGGCAGTTCGACCGACAGATCCGAGTGACGGGCGCGCAGCGCGGATTCCACCGGCTCCCAGCGTCGCAGCGCGGTGCCCGCGTTCGCGCGCGGGTTCAGGACGACGAGCACGAATCCTCCTCGATGCCGAGCCATCGGCGTAGTGCGCGATGGTCTCCCGTGCTGACCAGCCCGGTCCGGGCCACGGCTGGTGGTATATCGGTGGCGCGCGCGCCGACCAGGAAGACCGGGATGCCCAGCTGCGCGGCCGGGCCATCATGGGCCGGGTCGTTGCCGACCATGACGCAGTCGGCCGCGACCGCGCCCAGCCGGTCGAGCAGCTCGCGATAGAACTCGAGCCGCGGCTTGGCGCGGCGCATGGAGTCACCGCTGGTGACGAAGGCGAACGAGGTGAGATCGAGTCCGCCCCAGCGGATCCTGGCCTCGACGGTGCTGCGCGGCCACAGCGGATTGGTCGCGACCACTTGCCGCGCCCCCGCCTCGGCCAGCCCGCGCACCGTCGCCACCGCCGCAGGGCGCGGCGGGAAACACGCGCGCAACCGGGCGAATTCGACCTCCGCGAGCCGGGCCAGGCGGTCGGTGACGACGTCGCGGCCGGTGCCGAGGCGTTCGGCGAGCAGCCGGACCATCAGCTCGGTGTTGGTGTGGTCGCTGTCGTTGGCCCGCACGTCACCCAGCGTGCGGCGCAGTAGCGGTAAGAAACGATGCGGTGGAACCAGATCGCGGAACGCCCAGGCAGCGCCCGCGGGCATCAGCGTCGCGAAGGCGCGCCGCCGCTGCCCGATCAACGTGCCGTCCAGATCCCACAGGACGGTCGCTCGTGAACTCATTCCTGGCTGTCCAGTACCGCTTGGAGATCGGCTCTGGTCAGCCCGAGGCGAGCGGCGTAGTCGTCGATGCCGGGTGGCGCGGACCGCGCACCGCCGAGTCCGGTACGCGACCGGAGTTCACCGGCGTATGCCGCGCCGAGGTCGTAGACCGTCTTGGCCAGTGCGGCGGGGAACAGCCACCGGCCGAGGTCACGCTGGAACACCCGGGTCAGCCGGTAGGGCGCGATCAGCCGGGCGCCGACGGCGGCCAGAGCGCCCGGGTCGCGCAGCGAACTCATCCGGGCCGCCTCCACACCGGGGACCAGCAGCAGCCCGGACCACAGCCGCCCGAAGCCGTCCAGTTTCTCCCGCGCGTCGGCGGTCATGTTGAATTCGGTGTAGGCCTTCTCGATCCGGGAGGTGTGGGTGGAACGGCTGCGCAGTAGCGTGTGCGCGTCGGCGACCTTGCGCGTGGTGTCGGCGCGGGTGAATCGGTCCACGCGCGGCGCGATCCGCTCCAGCAGCGCCGCGAAGTCGGGGTTCGGCACCAAACGGTGTGCGAGCGCGAGGGCGTGGTACATCAGACTCTCGCTGCCCGCCGCCGCGACCCGGTCGGCAAGCAGGTCGTAGTCCAGGTCCGCGCCCGCGTATCGGGCCAGGTTCCAGATGTCGCCGAGTTCGCGTACGCCGGTCTTGTAGTAGGGCAGGTGGATACCCAGATGGTGCAGGTTGTCCTCGTGCGCCATCGCCCAGGCGGGTACGCCGTGGAAGTCGATGGGCCGCACGCGGTTCCAGATCGCGGTGTAGTCCACCGTGTAGGGCGCCAGAGGTGTGATCAGTCCCCAGTGCGTGCCCACCACGAGCGCGCCGTCGCGCGAGACGAACGACGGCAGGTGGTGAGATCGCTCGACCCGCACCTTGGGCGCCTTGCCCAGCAACTCCGAAGTCGCGAACAGGCCGAGTTCCCGGTAGATCTCGACGGCCGTGGCGATCTGGTCCGGTTCCAGCAGAATGTCCAGGTCGTTCATGCGCTTGTAGCGCGGGTCGCGGTAGATCTCGGTGGCGAAGAGCATGCCCTTGAGCACCACGCAGCGCACGCCCCGTTCGTCGAACCGCCGTAACAGCCCGACCGCCGCGGCCAGGCGGCGGTCGTTCGCGGTCGCGATCCGTTCGGTGGCGGCGTCGAACCGTACCCGGACCAGCGGCGGCACGAGCTCGTACACCTCGGCGGCGATCAGGGAGCGCCGCGACAGCGGAACGGTCGCGTTGAGTTGCGCCAGCTCGAAGAAGGCCGCCCAGTCGGTGACCCGGTGGGCCAGCTCGACCAGTTCGGCGCGTTCTTCTCCGGTGGGTGCGGCCAGCGCGGCGTGCACCAGCAGCCGTTCGGCGTCCGTTCCGCCCGCGGCGATCACGGTGTCGGGCATGTCAAGCGATCCCTTCCTGTTGGGGATGGAAGCCGAAGCGGCGGGCGACGGTGTCGATGCGGTCCAGCGCGCGGTCGAGGTGGTCGCGGGTGAGGGTGGCCATCATGCTGATCCGCAGGCGCTGCTGGTCGCGGGGCACGGCCGGGAATTCGACGCCGTTGACGAAGACACCCTCCCGGTGCAGGGCGCTGACCACGTCGGCGACGGCCAGCCGCGGCGGCACGAGTAGCGGGATGATCGCGGTCTGCGGGTCGACGGGGAATCCCATCGCGCGCAGCCCGCGCACGAAATATCCGACGTTGTCGTGTAGTCGTGCCACGCGTTCGGGATGCGCGGCCAGGAAGTCGATTCCGGCGAGCACCGCCGCCACCACCGAGGGCGCGAGCGCGGCGGAGAACATGTAGGAGCGGGCGAAGAAGCGCAGGGTGTCCACCAGGTCCCGGGATCCGGCGACGAAGCCGCCGGTGCCCGCGAAGACCTTCGAGAACGTGCCCATGGTCAGCTCCACCGATCCCGGACCGAGCCCGAAATGCTCCGCTGTGCCGTGCCCGCGCGCGCCGAGCACTCCGGTGCCGTGCGCGTCGTCCACCGCCAGCCACGCGCCGAACGCGTCGCACAATGCGCGGATCTCCGGCAGCGGCGCGATGTCGCCGTCCATCGAATACACGCCTTCGACGGCCACCACCACGTTCGCCCCCGGATTGCGCCAGCGGATCTGCATCAGCCGGTGGCGCAGATGGCGCACGTCGTTGTGCGCGAAGGCCATCGACCGCACCCGGCCGAGCTGGATGCCGTCATACAGGCTGGCATGGTTCTGTTCGTCGTAGAGCAGCACGTCGCCCTTGCGCAGCAGGCCGGTCACCCAGCCGACATTGGCCGCGTAGCCGGAGGAGAAGACCATGGCCGACTCGCAGCCCTTCAGTTCGGCCAGCCGTTCCTCGAGCCGCCGGTGCAGGGTGGTGGTGCCGTTGAGCAAGGGCGGGCCGCCGTGTCCCACACCGTATTCGCGAATGGCGGTGACGGCCGCCTCGACGATGCTCGGTTCGTTGCCGAGGCCGAGGTAGTTGTTGGATCCGAGCATGATCAGCTCGTCGGTCGCGCCGGTCGCCGGATCGCGGACCGCGACGACCGCGCCGGACGGCCCGGCCACCTCTCGCAACACGAAACCGCTGCCGCGAGCGTGCTGGGCATAGGGGCGGAACTCCGCGAAACGCTGGTCGAACGTGTGCGCGGCGGGGTCGAGGTAGTGCTCCAGGCTGAAGTTCTCGCCGTGGGTCGGATCGGGTGCGGTCATGGTCGTTGCTCCTGTCCGAGGATCACGGTTCCCGCGCGGCCGTCCAGCACCAGGACGTCACCGTTCGCGACCAGGCCGGTGACTCCGGGAACGCCGACGACCGTGGGGATGCCGAGTTCGCGTCCGATGATGGCGGTATGGGACAGCAGGCTGCCTCGTTCGCTGACCAGGCCGCCCGCGGCGACCATGAGGAACACCCAGCCCGGGTCGGTGGTCGCGGCGACGAGGATCTGCCCGTCGATCGCGACGTCCGGATCCGGGGTGTGCAGAACCAGCGCGGGAGCTTCGACGCGACCTGGGGCGCAGCCGATGCCGTGCAGTACGCGCGCTCCTTCGGCGGCGTCCCGGCCCGGTTGCTCCAGTGCCGGATCGCTGATTCCCGCCGCGGCGATCCCGGTCGTGACGATGCGGGAGGGCAGGCGTTGCTGCTGCCAGCGGTCGTAATCCGCCTTGCGCAGGGCGACGGTGCGCGTGGTGTCGGCGTCCACCGCCGTTGCGCGGGTGAGTGCGGCGATCTCCTCGTAGGTGAGCCAGAAGACGTCGCGCGGATCGTCCAGCAGGCCGTCGGCGTGCAGCCGCCTGCCGTACTCCCGGAAGACCCGCTTCACGAGACCGAAGGAGCGGCTGCGGCCCAGTCGCATGTTCTCCCGCTGCTTCACGTGTTCGCGCGCGAGCCGGAGTGCGAGCCGGAAAACCCACCGCCGCAAGCGTTCACCCGCGAACAGTTCGGCCGCCGTCCGCTCGGCCGCCCGCCGGATCGCCTGCTCACGCGCGATCATGTCGTCGGCGTTCTGCCCGCCGCGCAGGTAGTTCCGCAGCATGGGCACCAGTCGCTCGGGGTGCTCGCTGAGCGGATCGGTCTCCAGCTTGAGTTCGTCCACGGTACGGTCACCGAACTCGGCGATGTGGCGCAGGCATGCCGCGCGGAAGGTCGCGAACCGGTCTTCCGACAGGGCCGTCCACACCTGGTGCGCGGCGGCAGGGCCGTCGAACAGCGCACGCAACGCCGCGTCGGCGCGCACCCGCGCGGTCAGTGCCAGTGCCGACCGCACCGGATCGACGCTGTCGACACCGTCTTCGCCGCAGAACAACTCGTTGCGCAGGGTGAGCGCCGCCTCCGCGGCGAGGCCGGCTTGCCGCAACTGTAGTCCGACCAGGTGGAACATCTGCTGGGCGAGAAAATCGTTGAAGATCTGCACCGAGTAGGCGGGCACGAGTTCGTCGAAGAAGCGTTCGGTCCACGCCAGCAACGCGTGTGCGTCGCGTTCGCGCTCCGGCGTGTCCGGCTCCAGCCTGCGGTCGAGGTCCGCGGTTGCCGCGGTCAACGCGCTGAAGAACGCGCGCAGCCGCCGTGGCAAGCGCAGCCAGCCGAGCAGGATGATCGAGAAAACCCGCAGGCGCAGTGCGAGCGCGCGCAGCCGGGCCACGCCACGGGGCGACGTGGGCGGCCGCTGGTATCGGTTCTCGATATTGAGCGCGGCCTCCCACCCTTCGATGGCGAATTCCATGCCGGGGATCTCGAGGAACAGGCGGTACCAGTTGCTGATGTTGTAGTAGATCCGGCCGCGCGCGGTGGCGACCAGATACGGATACAGATCGGCGGCGTTGCGGTCGACGATCCGCGCGGTGGCGCCGAAATCGCGGTGACACGTGCGGAAGACCCGCTCGTAGGCGGCGCGTAGGACCGAGAACGTCAGCGGGCTCGACAGTCCCGGATACGACTCGGCGACGTTGACATTGTCGAAGACGGTCTCGCGCGCCCCGGTCGCGGTGACCGGCCTGGCCTGCAGGAGGTGCAATCGTCCGTCGGGCGTGTAGGCGAACTCGACATCCTGCGGCGTGCCGAAGTGGTCGGCGAGTGCGCCAGCGACCTCGGCCAACTCGCGAATCTCCGCGTCGGACAGCGCCGCGGCGGTCACCGGGTCGGCGAGCTCTTCGACAGTGGTGCCCGCACCGTGACGCGAGGCCACCACGCGATTGCGCTTGTCGGCGACTACCCGGGAGGTGATGGCTCCGGTGGCACGGTCGACGAAGTAGGTATCGCAGTCCACCGTGCCCGCCACCACGCCTTCGCCCAGTCCGAGCGCGGCCGCCACTACCGCTTCGGCGGGATCGCCGCTCTGCGGATTGCAGCTGAACACCACCCCCGAGACGGCACTGTCCAGCAGTACCTGCACCACCACGGCGCAGGCGACCGGCACGTCGCCGAGGCCACGGCGCGACCGGTAGAACAGCGCGCGCTCCGACCAGGCGGAGGCGAGTACCGTCCCGATCGCGGCGGGCAACTCGGCCGCCGCCACGTTCAGCACGGTGTCGAGCTGTCCGGCGAAGGAGTCGGTCGCCGAATCCTCCCCGCGCACCGACGATCGCACCGCGAAGCGCACCTCGCCCGCGGCCGCCGGACCGGCGGCGGCCAGTTCGGCGACCACGCCCTCGAGTTCGGCGGCGATGTCACCGGGTAGCTGTCGGCCCTCGACGAGGGCACGGATCCGCGTCGACACAGACCGCAAGGCGGCCGGATCGTCGGGATCGAGTTCGGCGAGCAGGCTTGCGACGGCATCGGCGGACGGGGCCAGCAGCCGCGCGCACGTGTCGGTGCCGAGCACGGCGAACGGCGGCACCTCATATCCGGCGGCCCGCAGCCCGGCGAGGTTGGCGGCCTTGGCTCCCGCGTTCGCGGCGGCCGCCGGATCCGTCGCGAGGGTTTCGGCGCGCAGTATCGCGCCGGTGGTGGCACTGGTCATCGTGCGTCCTCCTGTCTGGTCCGGGTCACGGGGACGGCGCGCTCGCGCCGGGTCAACCGGACCAGGACCGGGTCGGGGGTGTTGGAGATCTCGGGGTGCTCGCGCACCCGCATCCCGTTCACCAGTTGAATGTCGTAGCGCGACAGCACCATCGCCAGACCCACGCGGATCTCGATCAGCGCCATCTGCTGGCCGACGCACAGATGAGCGCCCCAGCCGAAGGGGAAGTACCGGAACGGCGGCCGCGCCCGGTTCCGCTCCTTGGTGAACCGGTCGGGATCGAAGGTCAGCGGCGCGTCCCAGAACCGGGGCAGTCGATGGTTGACGAACGGGCTGATCACGACGATCGCGCCCGGTCGCAGGTCGAATCGGTCGAATCGGTCCGGCTCGAGCGCGGTGCGGCTGAACGCCCACGCCGGAGGATGCAGGCGCATCGCCTCATCGATCACGCGGCCGGTGTACTCCAGCCGGGGCAGCGCGGCCCGCACGGCGTCCGGTTCGTCCGGCGCGTCCGGCAGCGCGTCGAGTTCCGCGCGCACCCGGTCGAGCACGGCCGGGTTGCGGCCCAGTTCGTAGATCGTCCAGGCCAGTGCCGCTCCGGTGGTCTCGTGACCGGCGAGCAAGAAGGTGAGCACCTCGTGCCGCAGTTGCTCGTCGTCCATTGCGTGTCCCGCGTCGTCGCGGGCGTCGAGCAGCCGGGCGAGCAGCGAGTGCGCGTCGTCGTCGGTGTGCCGATGCTTGCCGATCACCTCGTCCACCACGCGATGCAGTCGCTGCCGCGCTGCCCGCAGGCGCCGGTTACCCGGAGTCGGGAGGTGTGGTGGCAGTTGGATCGGCGCGGCCATATGCCGCATGACCCACGAAACGCCCTGGCGCACGTCGTCTTCGATCTGCGGAAGCACGCCGTCGAGATCCGCGCCGAGTACCGCGCGGCAGACGACGTCGGCGGCGAATCCCATCAGCTCGGGCACCAGGTCGAAGGCCGCGCCGTCGGCGGCGCGGGCGTCCAAGCGGGTGCGCATGCGCTGACCGCATTCGACCATGAGCGGGATCTCGGTCTCCACATGACGGCGCGCGAAGGCCGGTTTGATCAAGGCGCGCTGGCGTTTCCACAACTCGCCGCCGCTGGTCAGTAAGCCGGGACCGAGCAGGTGGTTCAGGCTTCGGTAGCTGATCCCCTTCTCGTAGCGCCCCGCGCGGGTGACCAGCACCTGCTCGATGTGATCGGGTTCGGCCAGCAGGTGCACGTACTGGTGCGCGAGGCGCAGCCGGACACTGCCGTAGTGGAGCGCGGACTCGTAGAACAAGCCGAGCGGGTCGGTCCGATAGCGGGGGTAGGCGCCCAGCGGATGCCGGGTGGCCGGGCCGTCGAGGCGGCGCTCGCCGATTCCCGTCGACGGTGTCATCGCGCCGCGCCTTGCCCGCGCGCGGCGCCGACCGGTTCGTCCGCATCGGCGTCCAGCAGGACGCGCGCCGCGATCCGCTGGACCTTGCCGCTGGTGGTCTTCGGGATGCTGCGCGGCGCGACGATCCGCACCCCGGCGGCCAGCACCCCGGTGCGTTTGCTCACCGCGGCCCGCACCGCGCGAGCCAGCGCGTCGAAGTTCGCCTGTGCCACGGCGGATTCGACGATCATGTGCAACTCTTCCGACCCGCCGCCCGGCTCGGTTCGTCCCACCGCGACCACGCCGCCCGGCCGTACTCCCGGCACCTGCTCGGCGGCGATCTCGAAGTCCGTGGGCAGGTAGTTCGCGCCGCGGATGATGATCAGGTCTTTGCGTCGCCCGGTGATCCGCAGTCGGCCGTTGCGCAGGTAGCCGATATCACCGGTGTCCCACCAGCCCTCCACCCGGGCGGCGGCCGTGGCTTCGGGCAGCCGGAAGTAGCCCGGCGTGGTCGACGGTCCCCGGAATTGCACCCGGCCCACCAGATCCGCGCCGCACGGTGTCCCGTCCTCGCCCACCACGCGGATCTCCGTGCCCGCTACGGGCGCACCGCAGTCGACGATGTCGAGCGCGTCGCCGTCGCCGGCGGGGACATCCACCGCGACGCCGTGGTCGGCCAGTCCGCGGCGGGAGACCGAGTCGAACGCGAGCGGCGCGCGCGGATCGGACACCGTCACCGCGAGCGACGCCTCGGCCAACCCGTAGCACGGGACGAGCGCGTCGGGGGGCAGCCCCCAGGCGCCGAACCGGTCGACGAACCGCCGCACCGTGGGCGGATGGATCGGTTCCGCGCCGCAGAACAGGAACCGCCACGCGGACAGATTCACTCCGTCGAGTTCGCTGTCGGCGATCCGCGCCGCGGCGTAGCCGTAGGCGAAATTCGGTGCGGCGGTGAGTGTTCCGCGATGCCTGTGCACCGCGCGCAGCCAATCGGCCGGGTGGCGCAGGAACCGGTTCGGCGGGATCAGCACGGCGTCGATGCCGCGGAACAGTGGCGTGAGGAACCCGCCGATCAGGCCCATGTCGTGGTGCAACGGCAGCCAGCCGACCCAGGTGTCGCCGGGTCCGATGGCGGCCGCGCGGGCGATCTGCTCGCAGTTGGCGGCCAGATTCGCGTGGGTGACCTGCACCCCTTTCGGCGCGCCGGTCGAGCCGGAGGTGGCTTGGATGAACGCGAGATCGTCCGGTGCGGGCAGACGCGGCGGGAGCGCGGGAGCGTCCGGTGTGCGGGCCAGCGCGTGCAGGGCCGAGGCGTCGATCGCCGCCACCGAAGCGGGCACGGGCAGCATGGTGAACACCGCCGGAGTGCTCACCACGGCCGTCGGATCCAGATAGGCCACCAGCCGGGTGAACCGGTCCAGGAAGATTTCCGCGGCCCCGAAGCCACCCGGAGTGGCGATGGCGGTGGGCACCGCGCCGAGCAGCAGCGCACCGAAGAAAGCCGTGACGAACTCCGCCGACGTCGGCAGGCACAGCAACACGCGGTCGCCCCGGCGCACGCCGCGGGCGACCAGACCCGCCGCCGCCCGGCACGCGGCGCCCGCCAGATCGTCATGCCGCCAGCGGATCTCGTCGTCGTGCCGCGCGGCGGCGCGCTCGGGCATGATGACCGTCGATGCCGCCGCCGCACCTCGCTCGCCGCCGGACAGCAGCGCGTGCACGATGCTCGGGTGTCCGGGGCGCAGTGTCCCTGATGAAGTGGTCATCTCCGGTCCTCGACGTAGCGCACGATCGTGGCGACCGTGGTCAGCCGGACGGCGACGTCCTCCGGAATACTCACGGAGAAGGCCTGTTCCAGCTGGATGGTGAGTTCGATGGCGGTCGGCGAGTCGAGGCCGTAATCGATCAACGGCGCCGCCGGGTCGAGGTCGGCCGCGGGCACCCACAGCACCTCCCCGACGATCGCGCGGACCCGCGCTTCCAGATCGGCCGAGCCGATGTCGTCGCGTGTGGTCATCCGAGCAACTTCCCTTCTGTCACGCAGGCGCGCACCGATTCCTCGAGGTCGACGTCGTCGCCGGTGTCGATGCGGTGGAATGCCACCTCCGGGAACGCGAGCGCGAGGGTCTCGCGCACCCGCTCGTAGCCCGCGCGCAGTGCGGTCAGCCGCTCGGCGGTCTCATGGGCTTCGACGGGCCCGCGCCCCGACCGCCGCACACAGCGCGTCGCGGCCTGTTCCGGCGGCGCGTCGAGCCACAGCACCGCGTCCGGGAGCGTGGTGCGGAACCGTTCGGCGAAGCCGGACACCGCGCCCGTGATGTCGCGACCGACCAGTTCCGCGATCTCCGACAGCAGCAGCCACGGGTCCGGCGAGCTGCCCAGCCGTGCGGCTTGGGCGTGCTGCCACGCCAGGATGTCGGCGAACGTGCCCGGCCGGTGCCGCTCGAGCACCGCCGCGATCTCGTCCTGCCGCTCGCGGCAGCGTCCGTCGGTGCCCGCCAGCGCCACATACAGCGGGCCGTAGACGAGCAGTTCGATCAGCGGATGCCGTTCGCACACCAGCACATCCGGTGCCCAGGTGCGCAGGAAGTGCTGTTCCACCGGTCCGAACAGGGTCATCTGGAGGTACATGGCGGTGGCCTTCATCGCCACGTCGCCGATCTCGTCACAGCCGACGCTGAAGGCCCTGAGCTGGCGGGACAGATCAGCGAGCGGAACATCGCGGGTGTCGTGGAAGTCGGGGCAGGTCATCGACGCGAACCCACCGGCATCGGACCGCACCGCCAGCGCGCGAAGCGCGGCCAGCACCGAGGACTTGCCCGCGCCGTCGATGCCGACCAAGGCCACCCGGCGGGTGTACGAGCCGCTCATCGGTCGTCCTCGCGCAACTGGGCGAGTACGGCGGCGGTGATCTCGGCCTGCGCCGCCGTGCCGTCGAGCCGGATCCAGCCCAACTCCTCCGACAGCGCGTCGAGTGCCTCATGGCTGCGCTGCTGGAAGGCCAGAAACGACTCCTCGTCGCCGTAGCCGCTCTCGTAGTCGCTGCGCAATCGCTTGCGGCTCAGCGCGTCCTGCGGCCGCACCGCGAGATAGAAGGTGCGGTCGGGTTCCGGGAACCCCGCCGCGAGGTTGCGCAGGACGGCCGGGTCGCCGCCATGGGCGACCTCGGTGGCGTAGTACTTGTACCAGTACGCGTTCGCGAGCACGATATCCGCGCCGCGCTCGGCCGCCAGGTCCAGCGACAGCTGCATGGCGTGGAACAGGAAGTGCGCGCGGCTGAGGGGGGTGAGCAGCTGGAGGTAGCCGTAGATCTCGGCGGGACTTCCCCACGGGAGTTTCGAGGAGACCTTCGGGTCGAGGAAGGCGTCCCAGATCGTCACCGCGGCGACACTGTGGCCCTGCGCCTCGAATTCGGCGGCGATCCGCGCCACCTGCGTGGTTTTGCCCGAGCCGTCACCGCCCGCCAGGCAGATCAGCCGTTTCCGTGCGGTCAGTGTCGTGTCCTTTCCCGAGCCGCGCCCCACGCGGGGTGATGGGGCGGGATTTGCCGCCGACGTTGTAATTTCGCGGTGTACGTGGGTCGGCGGCGCGACCTCTTCCGGATGCGCGCGAGCGGCGACCTCCGCTCGCCCGCGGTCCGTGGATGGTTCGTTCCCCGCCGGGGCCTCGGCCGAGTCCGCGTCCAAAATCCGCACCACGCCCGCGCTGCCGTCGATTCGGATCCGCTGACCCGAGCGCACGGCGCTCGTCGCCCCCGCCACATTCAGTACGGCGGGAATGCCGTACTCGCGCCCGATCACGGCGGCGTGCGACAGCATGCCGCCCACCTCGGTCACCACCCCCGCCACCAAGCCGAGCGCGGGAGTCCACCCCGGGTCGGTGAAACGTGTGACGAGAATATCGCCCTGGCGCAATTGGTCGATGCCGGTGAGCGCGGTGATCACCCGGGCCGTTCCCTCGGCGACACCGGGACTGCATCCGAGGCCGCGCAGGTCGCCGTCGCCGTCGGCGCGCACCGCCGCCACCGTCACGCCGCCACCGAGTTCGTGTGGCGGCGTCAGATCGCGATAACCCTCGTACATCGCACGGCGGTAGGCGACCACGGGCGCGAGATGCGCGGCGTCGGCGCGGCCCGCGACCAACTCGACGAGTTCGTGGATGGTCAGCTGGAAGGCGTCGTCGGCGTGCTCGAGCGCACCCGCGGCGGCCAAGCGGGTGCCCGCCTCCACCACGTACGCGCGCACGATGGCGTAGCACTGCGATGAGAACTCCCGCATCCGTTCCCGGGCGACGAGATAGCGGCGCATCCGCTCGATCTGCTTGTCCAGCGCCTTGGCGTACCGCACCCGCGTCGCGGGCCGGGCACGAACCCGGGCGCGCACCGCGGCCGATTCGGACTCGTAGCGCTTGCGCTGCTCCACCAGTGTGGCCGCGGGGTCGGCCGGCGCGGTGCCGTGTTCGAGCATCACCGCGATCATCGACCGCACCCGCCCCGGGTCCTCCGACCAGCGCGGGCACGTCAGGTCGAGTTCCGCGTCGGCGTGGAAGCCCTGCTCGGCGAGGAAAGCCGCGAGCGCCTCGTCCCATTCCGGACCGTCGAGGCCGAATTCTCCGGCCACCCAGTGCAATTCGACGATCCCGCGTTGCAGCGCCATGTGACTGATCTCGGCGAGGCCACCCATCAGGTCGATGGCGGAGCTGGTCGCGCCGGTGGCCGCGTCGATTTTGTCCAGCAGCTGTTTGAAGTCGGTCTGCACGCTGGAGTTGTGGTAGATCGTGGTGAAGTAGGTGCGCTCGGTCGCGGCGTGCAGAGTGAGCAGACAGTCGGCCAGGTCGGCGGCGAAGGTCGCCCGGTCGGTGCGCGGCAGCGCGCGCACCCGCTCGCGCCACGCCTGGTACTTGACGGGCCAGCTCGCGGCGAATGCGTCGACGGTGGTGAGCTGTTCGCGGTAGCTGCGCTGCACCGCCAGCGCGACCGGCAGTGCGCGGGCGATGGACAGCGGCGTGTTCGGCGTGCGGATCGGCCCCTCCGGGCCGTACTCGTTGAGGACACCGAGGTCGTCGTCGAAATGCTGCTCGTCGAAGCCGGGTATGCGCTGGAAGCACTTCTTCACCGCACTCACGTTCCAGTAGGCACGGCCGTAGTACATAGCCATCCAGTCCGGCTCCTCGCCCGGCTCGGCCAAGCCCAAACCCTCGAAGAAACGCTGCATCGAGTACTGGAAGGCGTTGTCGTACAGCGAGAACATCATGGGTGTGCACACTCGGGCCGAGACACCGCCGTCGCGCAGGTCCGCATCGGAGAACTGGTCGATGTCGGTGCGCCAGCTGATCGCGGTGACCGCACGGGATTGCAGCAGCCACAAGCCACCGTCGTCATCGATCGCCCATTCGATGTCCTGCGGCCGATGCCTGCGTGCCTGCACCGCGAGCAACAGCGCCGCCAACGCCTCGGTGTCGGCGTCGGCGAGCCGGACGTCCTCGTCGCCCGCCTCGCGCGCCACCACACCCCCGTCCGACAGCCGCAGCGTGTAGCGAGTGGGGGTGACCTGTCCGGAGACAAGCCGCTCCCCTACGCCGTGACACGCCTCCAGCACCGCGTGCCCCTCGATGCCGGTGAGCACATCGATACTGAATCCGACACCGGCACAACGGGCCTCGACCATGCGCTGCACCAGGACGGCCACGGTCGCTTCGGCGTCGGCCATGCCGTGGCGGGACAGATAGGCGCGCACGCGTTCGTTGCGCACCGACGCCCGGCACCGCTCGATGTGCGTGCGCAGCGCGGACGCGTCCGCGACGTCCAGGTAGGACTCGTACTGGCCCGCGAAACTGGCGTCGTCGAGATCCTCCAGGACGCCGCTGGAGCGCACGGCCACCGGGAACCCGCCGATCGCCCGCACCCAGCCGGACAGATCGTCGTCGCCGACGCCGTCCAGGTCCAGATCGGCGGGCACGACGAACCCGGGCGGAACGGCGAATCCGTCGGTCAGCAAGTCGTGCAGGGTGGCGGCTTTGCCGCCCGCCCGAGTGGGAGCGAAGTCGGCCGCGCCCAGGAACATCGGAGCGGACGAGGTCGTCGGAGTGATCACGGAGGTGGCTCCTGTCGGCAGTAGAACCGGGCGCAAATCGTGGCGAGCGGCCAGACTCCGCGCCGCGCGGACACCGGCCACGGTGAGCGCGCCGTAGGACGGGCTCGCGGTACGCGGCTGGAAGCCGAGCAGCAGCGTCTCGGCCATGCACGCGTAGACGACTCCGGCGGGCAACCCGGTTTCGGGTAGGGAAGGGGTCTGGCCGAGCGGCAGCGCCATGCGGCCTCCGTCGACCAGGGTGAGGTGCGGCTGCTCGGCGACGGCCGGGTCCACGTCGCCCGGAACGGCCAGATCGCAGATCAGCACCGGGTGGCGGGCGGCGAGATGCCGCGCGGTGATCAGCGGCTCGGCCGAGTTGGTGGCGGTCACGACCACCCGGCACTCACGCAGTGCGGTCAGATCCTCGCTCACGACCACCTCGCCCGGTAGCTCGGCGGCCACTCGGCGCAAGCGCGTGCCTGCGCCCGGCCTGCCCACCAGGATCAGTGAATCGGCCAGCGGGGCGAGCAGTTCGGCCATGACCGCGCCGATGTTGCCGAGTGCGCCGAGAATGCCGACCCGCCGCTGCCCCGGCGGTAGCGCGGCCAGTTCGGCGCTGAGCACCTCGTAGGCGCACGCCGCGGTGAGCGAATTGCCAGAGGTGACCGTGACGGCGTCCTCCGCCACCTCGCGAGCGGCATCGGTGACGATCGAGGTGTAGCCACCCAGCCCGATCACCGTGGCTCCGGCCGCGACCGCCTGTTCCACCGCGTGCCACACCAATTCGCGCACGTAGGTCCGCTCGCCGGCACGCTGATGCGCGACGATCTGCGCGGCCGTCAGCGGCAGCGCGAACAACATCATCTCGACCTCGGCGCCGGTGGGCGAGACGATCGACCGCCTGGTCACCTCGAAGGGATCGGCGACGGGGCGCAGGCGTTCGAGCAAAGCGGCGAATTCGGCGTCCGTCCACGCCTCCAGCTCGGGGGCCAACCGGCGCAGGTCCGCCGTCTCGGGCAGGTTCGCCAGGAACGCCACCCTCGTCGGCGCGTGCGGGTCCCGCGCCGGTGGCATGTCGGCGCGTCGGGGCAGCGGAGCCCGGTCCGTGACAGTGGTCTTCGTGGCGACCGGTGCGGCCAGGTGCGCCAGCAGCAGGTCGTATCGGCCGCGGTGCAGCAGTGCCGCGACGTCGTCCAACGCCGTCGCCAGCCGCGCCATGTCGGATTCGGTGACGAAGGCGGAGGGCTGGACGCGCAAGGTGGTCGGCGCCGAGAGGGTGGGCAGCATGCGAATCGCGTGCCGGTGCAGAAGGAATCCGGCCACCACGTAGCCGAACATGTCGGGCGCGCAGATCTCGCGCAGCAGCGCCGATTCCGGCTCCGGTGCCCGCAGTTCAACGCCCTGCAACAGTCCGCGCCCACGCACCGCCACGATCTCGCGCGGCCAGCGGCGGGCCACCTCGTCCAGCTGCGATCGCAACCGCGCGCCCGCATCGCTGATCCGGAGCTGGTTGTCGCGCAACAGGTCCAGCGCGGCGTCCGCGACCGTCGCCGACAGCTCGTCGTCGGCGAAGGTCGAGGTGTGGTAGCGACCGAAATCGGCGATGGCGTGCGCACGGTCCACCAGCAGCGCGGCGATCTTCACCAAACCGCCGCCGAGCGATTTCGACATCAGGTAGTAGTCCGCGCGCACACCCGATGGCGCCGACGCCAGGAACGTGCCGGTGCGACCCATGCCGCACTGGATCTCGTCGAAGACCAGCGCCGCGGCGTGCCGATCCGCCAGTGCGCGCAGAGCGCGCAGGGTATCGGCGGGAATCTCCCGCACACCGCCTTCTCCCTGGACGGGCTCGGCGAACACCGCCGCGACGGACGACAGCCGCCGCCATGTGCGCACGGGCGCGCCGTCGGCGCCGAAGCCGATGACGCCGACGGTGCACAGCTCGTCCGCGAACGCGCCGGTCACCTCGTCCGGCACCCAGCTGTCGAGCCTGCGCCGCGGCGGTCCCGGCACCACCAGGTCCGCCGGGGTATCGGCCTGTTCGGTGAGCGCGAAAGCGCCTGCGCTCTTTCCGTGGAACGCGCCCGCGAGGGAGACGAACACCGGCCCGCGCTCACGCAGCCGCGCGATCCGGTCCAGCGATTCGGTGACCACGGCCGCGGCGGTCCGCGCTTCGGCGTCCCCGGCAGGCGCGGACGGGCGCACATCGTGCAGGTGGTCGCGGCGGAGCCGGCGCTGCGTCCGCCGCAGCTCGGCGTCCAGTTCGGACAGGGCGCGTGCGTGCGCGACCGTGGCGTGCCGGATCGCCGCCTCGACCGCGTCGGCTCCGGTGCAACCGAATGTCACCACGTACTCCCGGCCGGTGCACGCACCGACCGACTCGGACAGCCGCCGCGCCAACCGCGCGGCGCCGGGCCGGACGCTGCCCTGCGCAACGAATGGCACCTGCTGGTTCAGCGTCGCGGTAGCGGCCCGTACCAGCGCCGGATGATTGTGACCGAAGAGCGCGGCGCCGAAACCGCCGACGAGATCCAGCACCCGGGTGCCGTCCGCGCGGACGAGATGGTCGCCGTCCGCGGCGGTGTACACCACGTCCAGGTGACAGGCTCGCAGCAGTCCCGCCAAGCCGGGTCGGTTGTAGTCGGTGAAGTCACCGAACGAGTCGGAATCGGGCGGCAGCGAATGTTCCCGCCACCCGGCGCGCGCGGTCACGCCCGCGCCTCGGCCCGGGTGGGGCCGGTACGGATCGTCTTCGACGTCACGCATGCGATCACCGCGCGCGCGGTATGCAGCGTCGCCGCCTCCTCGTCGGCGATCGTGATGCCGAACTCGCGCTCGAGCTCGATCACCAACTCCACCGACCGCACCGAGTCCAAGCCATAATCCAGCAACGGTGTGTCCTGGTCTATTTCGACTGCATGCAGACCGCGCGAGAACATCGTGAGAACTCGTTCGGTCACGGCATCGAATTCATTCATTCAGCGCCTCCTCCACTGCGCGACGAACCTTTACACCGGCGCGGAACATCTGCGCCGATCGACGCCCACCCGACCGTTTCGAACCACATATGCACAGTTCAGCGCAGGTTTTTATACCTGCCGAGTCCGCGTTCACTCATCCTCCGAATCGGCGAACGGGACTGTCGGATCTCGCTGTCCCGCCATGCGCGTCCGGCGTGCCACGACACCGCCCCGCGTTCTCACATCTGTACACGCGCCCTATGTGGGCTGCAATTCGAAACCCACTGCCGAACAGGGCATTTCGCGAGAAGGCAATTTTTCGGCTAACTTTATCGACTATGTTTCCGGAAACAAAGCCGCGCACCACGGAAGGTGTGGCGAGAAACAGGCCGTCTGAGACGATTTGACAGAACCACGTTCGCGGTAGGCCTATTCCAACTGTCACCGCGCGACACAGTAAAATCTCCGCCGTCGGAAAATGCGCTGTTCATGCGGCATTCATCCGCCGGCCGGGCAATGATAAATACCGACCCATCGGTATTTATCATGCCCTCTCGCCCTACCCCATCCCGGCAAGAATATGAAGTCACGTAACGACGTTTTTTCGCTGTGCGACAACGTATTTCACCTGTCCGGACACCAGCTAACTACTGGACCGCCGTCGGCATGTGACGCCTCTCATTACCAGTCGGTAGTATGCGTAAATGCTGTGACCGACCACAATCGCCCCTGTCCTGGCCCCGGGACACGCACAGGATCGATCCGGTGGTTCGCCCGAGCCACGGCCGGGCGGCTGGATCGGCACTGTCGTGAGCTACGTCGTCTCGCGACGGAGACGTTCGGATCGCGACGGCAAGACCCCGGCCCCGCGTGGGTACGCGGCAACCGAGCGTGAAGGGTTCACGGTCATGGGCGCTGGAACTGCCATCGCTGCGTACGGCTGCTAGAGCCAGTCCTGTAATTCGTTGTGGTGGTTGGTGTTAGCTGTCAGGTGTGGTTGGTCGCGGTGAATTGACCGATAAGGCATGGGCCGTGGAAAACCGCGATTGAGCGGCTGCGGACATGGACCGCTGACGGGACCTGGCAGAAGATCCTCGACGAAGTGATCGTCAAGGACGACTCTATCGGCGAGGTCGAGTGGACCATCTCGGTCGATTCGAGTGTGGTGCGGGCCCACCAGCATGCCGCAGGAGCCCGGAAAAAGGGGGCGCTGTCGGCGTCGCCGGAGAAGCGCTCGGGCGGTCCCGAGGCGGGCTGAGTACCAAGATCCACCTCGCCGTCGATGGCCGTGGCCTGCCGATGCGGGTGTTGATCACCGGTGGTCAGGCCGGTGACAACCCGCAGATCCTGCCGCTGCTGGACGGGATCAGCGTGGCACGTGCCGGGCTCGGCCGGCCACGAATGCGGCCGGAGGTGGTGATCGCGGACAAAGGCTATTCCCATCCCTCGACGCGGGCCGGGCTGTGGCGACGGCGGGTGCGGTTCGTCAGTCCTGAGCGCGACGATCAGATCGCCTGCCGTGCTGCGAAGGGCTCGGCCGGTGGTCGGCCACCGACGTTCGACCCCGAGGTCTACAAACAAAGCAACGTGGTCGAACGCTGTTTCAATCGGCTCAAACAGTTCCGTGGCCTGGCTACCCGGTATGCCAAACGTGCCGCCTACTACCAGGCAGAACTCACCATCGCTGCGATCGTGCTCTGGCTGCGATGAACTACACAACACTAGTCGTTCTGCGACCACGCGGCGATCGGGAGGGACAGGTAGATACCGAAGTCGCTGAGACCGGTCGCCTTGCTGATCTCCTCGTGCAACCCGTCCACGCGGTCCTGGCGGTTGGCGGCCCGGCTCTCGAACCATTTGGAGCGCACCTCGATCACGATCGGCAGGCCGCAGCGATCGAAAGGGCCGAGCCGACGGAAGCGGATCTCGACGTCGCCCGGCTGCAGAGCACCGTCGTACGGTTCCTCCGGGCATTCCACGGCCAGAGACACGAGATGCGGTAGAACCGACGCGAGTTCGCGAAGCGTGTCTTCGGAGACAGAGGGCGCATGGGTCACTTCCACGAGGGGCACCCGGCGAGCCTATTGCAGGACAGGCCCTCGACGGTTCCGTGGTCCACGTGAGACATCAGTGGGCCACATCGGGCGCCTCCTGATGAGAGGGAATAGCCGGAAGACCGTCCATGACCGGACCCGGTCATGGAAGGTCGGAGGCCGGGCGAGGAGGGCGGACCACTCGCCATCGGCCGAGCCAGGCCGGGCTCGCGTCATGCTGCGGCTGCCGGGCGGGGACCGCAGCACGGTCGATAGCCCGAGGGACCTGGCTTCGGCTCGCGGCCGGCCCCGATGTTGGCGAGCCGACCGCGAGGCAGGGCACCGCTAGGGCGAGATCGGGTGCGAGGTCGCGTGTTCGAGGACCAGCACTCCGGTGCCCTCGGGTGCGAGGTTCTTCAGCAACTGGCAATGCATGTTCTGGTGCGCGGTCGCCAGACCGGCCTGGTGAATCGGCACCACGACGCGCGGGGCGATCGACCGAAGATAGTCGATGCCCTCGCCGATCTTCATCCACGGCCCACCGATCGGCAGCAACAACACGTCGACCGCGACAGCGATCTCATCGAAAGCGTCACCCGGGTGGAAGACGGCGTCGTCGATCAGATAGCCGAGGTTCTCCGAGGCGGGCAACGCCGAGTGGACGCAGGCGTGCTCACCACCGGTGACCACGATGTCGTGGCCGAGCACCGACAGTTTCTGGCCCGGCTGCGCCACGTGCGCGGGTCGACGCATCTGTTCGGGGTAGTCGGGGTTGTCCAGTGCCGCGAGTGTGCCCTCGCCGACGATCAACTGCGCGGCGGGGTTGGCCGCCAGCAGCGCCGCGAGGCGGGGAGCGTCGAGGTGGTCGGGGTGGGCGTGGGTGATCAGGATCAGGTCGAGGTCGGTCAAGTCCTCGAAACCCTGCGAATAGGTACCCGGATCGAAGAGGATTCGCGTCGAGGCGCCCACCCTCGGGAGTTCCACGAGAACGCAGGCGTGGCCGAAGTGTGTGATATTCATAGTTTTTCGCCTTCCGTAGGAGACCGACTGCTCAGGGGTTGACCACGGTCATCCACATCGGCTCTTTGCGGTTCACCATCGCTTCGACCGCCGTGTCGGCGTCGGCCAGGGGGAAGCGCTGGGTGATCAGTTCGTCCACGTTCAGCACGCCGGATCCGAGTAGAGCCAGGACCTGTTCGGCATCGGACCGGGTGCAGGCGCGGGTGCCGACGAAGCGCCAGCAGTTCACCATCAACGCCAAGGGCGGCAGCGACAACGGCGTGGTGTTGCCGCCCATGTGGGCGATGGTGCCGCCGGTGCGCAGCGCCGCCATCGCTTGGCCGGTGGCCGCGCCTGCCGGGATATAGTCGGCAACGGCGTGCACGCCGGCCGGGGCCAGCTCGCGCAGCCGGCGGGTGAGGCCGCCGGTGCTCTCCCAATCGGCCGGCAGCTCATCCAGGGCGATGGTCTCGACCTCGACCTTGCCGGCCAGCGGCGTGACCGCGGCCAGCCGTTCGGCGGATCGGCCGACCAGCACCAGTCGGGCGATGCCGAAGTGCTCGGCGAGCTTGATCGTCGCGGTGCCCATCGTCCCGGTGGCGGCGGTGGTGACAACTGTCGAGCCCAGCGGCAACTGCGCGCATTTCAGAATCCGTACGACATTCGCCAGATCGTGCACCTTGGCGGCAACATCGAAGCTGACATTGCCCGGGAGCTGGTCGATCAGCCAGTGCGGTACCCGGACGTATTCGGCGAGGCCGCCGTCGTGGTAGCGCTCGTAGAGAGGCATCGCCACCGTGCCGAAGCCCGCGTGCCCGATCATCGCCTGTTGCGGGCACATCATGTCGCGGTCGGAGCGGCAGTAGTCGCAGCTGCGACAGTTGAGGTTGGGGTGTACCCGCACTCGATCGCCGACCGCGATGTCGGTGACCTGCTCGCCCACCGCGGCGACGGTGCCGGCGGCTTCGTGACCGAGAGTTGTCGGAAGGTGTTTGAACGCGCCCATTTTCAGCAATGCGATCATGCCCGGCGCCAGCCCGGCGGAGACGACCTTGACCACGACGTCGAGTGGTCCTGGCTGAGGGATCGGGATCTGCTCGAGGGCCAAGAGGTGCGAGCCTTGGGTGGCACGGGCGGCGAGCATGGTCATCGCGAGCTACTTTCCCCGGCGAGGGCATCGAGATGTTCGGGTGTGCAGGGCTGTGCGGTGCGCGAGGTCTCGGCAACCTGGGGCAGTTCGCGATTCGAGAGCACGCTGAGGTAGGCGCCGTCCTCATGACCGACGCTCGCGTGGGCGACGCCGAGCGGGATTCGCACGAAGTCGCCCGGGCCGAGTTCGATGATCCCGCGTTGGGTCACCAGTGTGCGTACACCGCTGATCTGGTACTGGACCTCGTCAGCGTCGAGGGTGCGTCGGTAGCGCCGCACGTCGCCCCGCTCGGGCGTGAATGTCTCTGTGCCCAATTTGAATTGGGCGGTCGCAAAGAGCGGATTCGACCCCGTGCCGACAGCGAATACCGACATCCGGTCCGGTTCGTCGTCGACTCGGTCGAGTAGCGCGTGCTCGTCGATGGGGAAAACGGTGATGTCGTGGCCCAGTGAACCCATGCACTGGGTGACCGCCTCGTTGAGCGGTGCCGGCTGCCATCCGGGAAACGGTGGCAGCGCTGCCGTCGATGTGCGCACGGCGTCGCCCGTTTCGGTGACCGGCGCCGGAACGTAGAACAGCAGATGGCTTTCGTTGCGTCCGTAGTTGTCGTGGGCGACGCCGCGAGGGATGCGGGAGAACTCGCCGGGTCGGTGTTCGATGGTGCCGAGTTCGGTCATCAGGGTACGTTCGCCGTCGATCTGGTAGGAGATCTCGTCGACATCGCAATTGCGGTGATAGAAGGGCTGGCGATTGTCCATCGTTTGCCATTCGATGCGGATCTGGTCGTTCTCGTAGACGCCGCGCGGTGGCGCGAACGGCTGTGCCTGGTACTGCTGGGGGAAGTGGACGACCGTCAGCGGCGGATGATCACGCCACAGCTTCATCGGCATCTTGCCCGGGTGTGGTGGGGAGAGCAGGTTCCGTTCGTCGCGGTGGATGCTGCGCAGGGGAACCTCGGACGTCATGGTCACGATGTCTTCGATGACAACACTCATGGAGAGACCTCTTTGTCTCGTCAGGAATCGGATTCGGCGGCAGGCAGTGCCTGGTAGTAGGCGGCCGCGCCGGGGTGCAGCGGAATCGGGGCGATGCCCATGGTCGGTGGGTCGAGAGGGTAGGTGATAGGGCTGCGCTCGGGCGGCAGGTGCCGGTATTGCGCCTCGATGAGGTGGCGGGTCTCCCCCAGAATCCAGGCGACGGTGTAGGCGAGATCCTCTGCCATGTCCGCGCGGGCCACGACCAGGAAATCGGAGAAGTCGAGGGTCTGGAATGCGCTGCGGCCGGGGAAGAACTCGTCGGCGACGGTGGCGGAGGGCCACCCGAAGTCTCGGTCGAACGACGCGAGCACCTCGGGTTCGACCTCGAGGAAGCGGTAGTCGGCGCCGAACTGCTGCCAGTGCGGCAACATCACGGCTTCGTGCACGATCGCGTCGGCGCGGCCGGCGAGGACGTGATCGAGCGACTCGAAGGGCCGTTCGTCGCCGAGGAACTGCCCGCCCCAGCCATCGACATCGACGCCGGACCGTACGAGCAGTTCGTGCGCGGCCAAGCCGACGGCATTGACCCCGTCGTTGACCGAGGTCGCCACCCGCAGCGCCGGTTTCAGCTCACGCAGCTCGGCGAACGAGGTGACCCCGAGGTCGGCGTGCACGGCGAAGACCAGCCGATCGCGTTGAGGCACGACGCCGAGCGCGCGCAAATCGGGATAGTGCTCGTCGCGGTAGGTGCCGCGGCCGTCGAGCGCGACCGCGGTGAACGCGGCGGGTGTAGTCAGTGCGATATCGACTTCACCGCGGCCGACCGCGCGCACGTTGTCGGAAAACCCGCGGCCGTTCCAGATGCCGACTCGCGTATGTGGTCCCGCCCGGTCGGTCAGTTCCTGAGAGATCCATCCACACACCCGGTGGAGATTGGCCGTGCCCCAGTCACCTTGCAGTTGCAGTCGCAGCGATCGGTCGATCCGGGGTTCAGCGGGCCGAGTGCTCATACCGGAACCACCTCGCCGCGAACCAAGTTCCGGACCGAACCGACACCGTCGATCTCGACGACGATTTGGTCGCCCTCGTGCAGGAACAGCTGCGGGTCGCGGCGATAGCCGACGCCGCCGGGGGTGCCGGTCAAGATCACGTCACCGGGGGCGAGGGTGGTGAAGGTCGAGATCTCGGCGATCAGCCGCGGGATGGAGAAGATCAGCATCGACAGATCCGACTCCTGTACCTTCTCCCCGTTGAGCACGGTGCGGATACCCGCTGTCGACAGGTCGACCTCGGCCGGCGTCACCAACGCGGGGCCCAGCGGCGTGCTCGCTTGCCAAGCCTTTCCCTGCATCCACTGGTGGGTCTTGTACTGGAAGTCACGCATGGTGATGTCGTTTGCCGTGCTGTAGCCGAGAACGTGCTCGGCTGCGTCGGCTTCGGCGATGCGACGGCCGGGCCTGCCGATGATGACCGCCAATTCGCCTTCGTAGTCGACCTGGGTCGACTCCGGCGGCAGCACGATGTCGTCGTAGGGACCGATGAGACTGTCGGCGAATTTGGGAAACAGCACCGGATAGGTCGGCAGCTCACGTTTGGTCTCGGTGACGTGCTCGCGATAGTTCAGCCCCACGCAGAACACCTTCGACGGGTTGGGCACCACCGGCAGAAGCCGGACCGCATCGATCTCGACTCGGCCACGAGTGTCGCGTTCGGCGTCGGCCAGAGCTTCCGAGGTGGTCTCGGAGCCGATCTCGGTGACGCCGTCCAGCGGGACCAGGGCCGAACCCTGGACTTCGCCGACGCGGCGCACGCCGCGATGTTCGTAGGTCACGTACGCCATATCAGTGTCCTTCGCTGGTCTTACGCCAAGAGGCGAGCTGGCCGCCCCACAGGTTCACGGAATTGGGGATCGGCTTCCACCGGCGCGGCACATAGGCCACGCGGTCGTCGTGGAACTTCTCCATCTCGGCGGACAGTTCGATGTGGTTGCCGGCCGGGTCGTCGAAGAAGATGAACAGATTGTTGCCCGGGCCGTGGCGACCGGGACCCCAGCTGACATCGACGTTCTCATCGGTCAGCCGGTCACACCACGCCTTGAAGTCCTCCCATTCGGCCAGGTCGAAGGAGTAGTGGTCGATGTCGCCGCCCGCACCGACGTTGACCACAGCCAGGGTGTGGTGGTCGCGGTCACTGCGCAGCCACGCGAATCGGCCGTCCTCGAGCTGGTCGGAGATACGGAATCCGACGGTGTCGACGAAGAACTCCACCATCGGCACCACATCGTCGGTGGCCAGGGTGATGTGCTGGTACTTGATCGGTCGGCGACCGGTGTCGGCGGCATTCTCACCCTCGCGTGCGACCGCGGTGTGGAAATGGACGGGTGTGCCGTGTGGGTCGGTGACCACGATGCCGGTGGCGTCCCCGAGTCCCGCGTCGAGATAGATCGAGTCCAGTGGCGAGACGGTGTGCCCGGCGGCGGCCAGCCGCTTGGCGATGCCCTCGACACCGTCGAGGTCGCGGACCTCGAAACCGTAATGGTGCAGCCCCTTCTCGCCCGCGATGAGATCGATGACGTGATGTCCGGAACCCCAGCCCAGGCGAAGTCCACCCTCGGGCAGCTGCTCGTGCATCTGCAGTCCGAGTACCCGGCCGTAGAACGCGGCCGTCGAGGCGACATCGGGCACGCGGAACCCGATGTGGGACACGGTGGTACGGGTCAGAGTGCCTGCTGCCGCGCGTTCCTGCAAGACGATCCGCTGTGGTCTATCCATGGCTCAACGCCCTTTCTGTCCAGGTCGAGATGGTGGTCACCGTGTCGGTGGTCCGGTCGGGATGCCAGGCGGCCGCGACCACCCGGTCCGGTCGGAGAAGCACGAATTGATGGGCATAGGGTTCGAATTCGCGTGCGGCTGCCCCGTCGACATCGATCAGGATCCGACGTCGAGTCCGTGGGAGGTACTCCCCCAGTGCAAGCAAGGCCGTAGTCGTCCCGAGCTGCCGGACTACCGGCTCGACCCCTGCCCAATCCGGCTCGTCGACGTCCACGCCGATCAGCGCCCAATCCATGCCGAGCACGTCGTCGAGCCGGGCGACAGTATGGTCGGCGGTGTCGAAGACCAGGGGTTGCCCCACTGCGACCCCGACACCGGCATGCCGGTGGGCGTCGAGGACCAAACCTTCGGTGAATCGCTGCGAGGGTCGGTACCGCATCTCCTCGAGGTACGCGCGGCCCTCCTCGGTACCCAGTGCTTGCTCGATCAATGCGTCACGGCGATCCGCGAATCGCGCCGAGGTGGTCATCACGACACGCCCCATGCGCTCCGACATCCGCACCGTTGCCTGTACCTGGGCCGCGCGTTCGCTCTGGTAGCTGGCCAGCAGCGACGGTGCGAGTCGGCCGGCGAGCACGTCGGCGATCTTCCAGGTCAGGTTCGCCGCGTCACGGATGCCGGAGTTGAGTCCCTGTCCGGCGAAGGGCGGCATCATGTGCGCCGCGTCGCCGAGCAGGAAGGAACGCCCGACCATCCACTCGTCGGCGACAACCGCGTTGAACCGGTAGTTCACCGCACGTTCGATCTGCGTCGGTGCCAAGTCGCGATAGGGCGCGACCAACGCGCGGATCAGCTCGAACGACGGAGCCTCGCCGGGTGTCCCCTCACCGTCGAATAGCCGGAATTCGTAGCGGCAGCGGCCGTCGAGCCCGGGCACGATGACGTGCGGACGGGCCGGATCTCCGTGATGCATGGCGAAGCGTTCGGTATGCGGATCGTCGAGGGTGTCGGCGACCAACCACACATCGGGGTAACTACGTCCGGTCATCTCGATGCCCTGGCTGAGCCGGGTTACCGAGCGACCGCCGTCACAGCCGAGGACGTAGGCGGCGTCGAGGGTCACCGGGCCACTGTCGGTGCGCGCATGGACTCGCACCGAGTCGGCAAGCTGGTCGAATCCGGTTACTTCGACACCGAATCGCAACGACGCATTCGGCATCTGCGCCAGCGCCTCGACCAACACGCGCTCGAGATCGGGTTGAGCGAAGGGATTTTTGAACGGGTATCCCAAACGGAACGGCCGAGGACCACGCGCATGAAACAGCGGCATCCCGTGGCGGTCGTAGTAGCGAGTGCCCGTGCCCGGTACCACGATCGGCAGCACCTGCTCGACGATGCCCGCTCGCTGGTACACGCGCAGGGACTCGTCGTCGATGCTGATCGCCTTGGGCTCGTCACTGGTCGAGTGATTCTGTTCGACCACGACCACCTCGACTCCCCGTGCGGCGAGCAGGGCCGCGGCCGTCAGACCGACCGGCCCAGCACCGCAGATGACCACCTCGGTTTCGTCTGGCGACTTCACCGGCGCCATCACCTCACCTTCTCCCGCTGTCGGACGAACTCGATAGTCCGACCCTATGCATGGTGTCCTGCATTGCAAAAGCACTGTCCTAGATGACAGGACGCAAATGCCGGGTTCGTTGTGCATGAGTCACCTCACACAAGGAACATTACTCTAGTAATAAACCTATAGCGTTATAGTAAACTCCCATGTGGTCAACGGCCACGTCGATGCCGAACTGGGCTTCGGCCCGACCGAGATGGGACCCAAGCGGCGCATGTTGCCGCCGCGCCGGATCACCCGCGTAGGCACCTACTCGGCCAAATGCCTCACCTTGGCGACCGCTTCGGTGCCCGCGGCGACCGCGATTCCGGCCCCTCGGATCCTTCGAGCCGATGCGGCTGTCGCCGACGGTGTCCGCGCCATCATCTATTTCGATGCCCACACCGACGCGGGCCTCGGCCGCGCACTCGTGCTCCTGGCGATCGGCCTGGTCGCCGGACTCGCGCTCGGACTGCTGGGCAACCTGTTCTACGACCGATGCGGTCTGCACCGGATTCATCCGCGGGCCATCGCGCACATTCAGGAGTTTCTGCACCGCCTGCCACAACACGAGGATCCGACGAGACCCCGACGGCGGGCGGCCCGCCCGCGACGACCCCGGCTTCTTGATACGCGTCGCCGAGCCCATCACCTCGAAGGGCTCGGCGACGCGTATCAGCGGCGGACCGGTCGAAGGCGACCCCGCGGTGGCCGGGCCCGACTCCCCGTCCGTCGTGGCAGCAGTGTTCGCCTCGCGCAGGATTCGTCGCGTTCGCCTCCCTGCGGTCGCGGCCCACTGGATGTCACCCTCGGGTGGAGTGCGCGCCGCTCATCAGTGCGGCAAGGTCGTCGGGCTCCAGGAACGACGGTGGGGGCGGTGGACCCCAGGCGTACAAGCCTTGCAAGCCTTCGAGTACCGCAGGGCTCCAGAGCTCGTCCTCGGGCACGGTGTCCATATCGGAGTAGTACTCCGAGAAGTTGCCCGCGGGGTCTTTCAGGTACCAGAAGAAATTGGCGCCGGCGAAATGGCGGCCCAGCCCCCAGATGTGACGCTCGGGATGGCCCTCGAGCATCGACTGCGCGCCCCGGCCGACCTCGTCGATGTCGTCGACCTGCCAACTCGTGTGATGCATGAAGTTGACCGGCGCGGCCAGCACCAGCACATTGTGGTGCTCGACCGAGCAACGCAAGAACGCGGCTTTGTCGCCCATGTAGTCGCTGACCTTGAAACCCAGCCCGTCGACGAAGAAGCGCATGGTCGTGGCGAGGTCCGTGCTCCCCAACACCGCGTGCCCGAGCTTGCGGGGCCGGACCGGCTCCACTCGCGACAGGAACGGTGCCCGGCCCCACCGGTCGATGCGGCCGGGGCCGTTGTACGGCGTCGGCGCTACGGCAGGCTCGGTGATGATTCGCGGTCGCACCAGCACGCGCACCACCGTGCCGGTGACCGGTTCGACGGCACGCACCGACGTCGGATTGCTCTCGCTCGCCACCCCGATCGCAGCGAGCTTGCCGGCAACCGAGGCGATGTCGTCGCCGTCGTCCGCGGCGACGGTGAGGTCGAGCAGCCTACGCACAGGTGCGTGCACCACCTGAAGCTGCTCACCGCCGTCGCGGGTTGCGAAACGTCCCTCGCCGAGATGGTCGAGACCGAAATCGGTGTAGTAGGAGATGGTTTCGGCAGGGTTCGGGACCCCGATGGTGACTTTTCCCAGTCCGTGCAGTGCCATGTCGACTCTTACCGCGTCCCGACGAGGTTCTGCCGCAACGCGCCGATTCCCTCGATCCAGGAATCGAGACGTTCACCAGAGCGCAAAAACCGTTTCGGCTCGCGGCCGACACCTACTCCGGCCGGTGTACCGGTGAAGATCACGTCGCCGGGGAACAACGTGACCGTCTGTGACAAGGCGGCTATCAGGGAAGGGATCGGGAAGATCAGGTCCCTGGTGCGGCCCTTCTGCACTTCTTCACCGTCGATGGAGCACCCGAGTTCGAGATCGTCGGGATCGGCGAACTCATCCGGTGTCACCAGCCACGGGCCTTGGGGCGAGAACCCGGGGAAGGACTTGGCAAGTCCGAACTGCGGAGCGGGACCACGCAACTGGGAAGTCCGTTCGGAGATGTCCTGACCGACGGTCAACCCGGCCACCGCGGCCCACACCCGCGACGGCTCGACGCACCGCAGCGTCTGTCCGATGACCACCACGAGTTCGACTTCCCAGTCCACATTTCCCTCGTCGGGGAGCGTCACCGTGGTGTCGGGGCCGCTGAAGCTGGAAACGTATTTGGTGAAGACCGGCGGCAGATGCTCGGGCACCTCGAATCCGGATTCCGCCGCGTGCGCCCGGTAGTTCAGTCCGACCGCGAAGACCTGCCGCGGAGCCGGCGACGGCGCGCCCAGCTCGGAGCGGTCCAACGCGACCGAATGCCCGTCGATCTCTTCGGATGTCAGCGCAGCGGCCCACTCCCGCACACTGTCCCAGTTGGCATACAGCTCAGCGAAGTCGCCACTGAACCGGCCACCCGACGCCGCGGCGATCTCCACGGCGCGCTCCTGGCCCCGCTCGCCGTACACCAGGGCTCCGCGGCCCCGCAAGTTCGCGATACGCATGACAGTTGTTCTCCTCTGTGTGATGTTTGTGCGTCAGGAGACGCTGGTTGTCAGGCAGGCGATGTACTCGGCCGCCAGGGCCGCGGCCCCATCGATGACCTCGGCGGTGCCGAAGATGTAGTGGTCAGGCCTGATCAGAACGGCGGCAAAGGAATTGGCAGCCAGCCATGCGGTCCAGGCTCCGTCGTGATCGCGCAGGTCGGGGTTGCCGCCGGTTGCCAGCGAAAGTACGGTCACCTCTGCCGTGGCCAGCGACGCGCGCAGCGACTCGTCGAGTAGGTCGGCGGCTGGTCGTCCCGCGGCGAGGAGCAACAACGCGCCGTAACCGGTGGCAGCATCCAGCAGGACCGCGGTGCCGGCGACATCGACAGGGAACTGTGGGGTCATTGTCCCCGAGAGTTCCCCATTCACTCGTACCGCTCCCGGCCCGAGTACCGGACGTGCCCCGACGGGCAGGACCACCGCGGGATCGGCGTTTCCGGCGATCATGCGGGCGTCGCGCTGTGCCGCCTGTGCCGGATCGAGCACGCAGATCACTTTTCCCAGCTCCACCGACATCGCGATCGCGTGCTGCAGGTGCACGCTTCGTTCACTGGTGTAGGTGTCGAGCAGATCCGGCGGCGATACCCGGCGCAGGACTCGGTCCAATTTCCAGGCCAGGTTGGCTGCGTCGCGCAGCCCTGAGCACATGCCTTGGCCGGCGAACGGTGGCATCTGGTGGGCTGCATCGCCGGCGATCATCATTCGTCCGTCGCGCCAGCGATCGGCCCAGCGGGCGGCGAAGGTATAGACCGCGTGCCGTTCCATCCGAGTGTTGGCCGGAGTCCTGCCCCACGACGACAACAGTTCCCATGCCCGATCCCCGGTGCCGAGTTCGGTGGGATCCTCGCCGGGCAGCCGCATGAATTCCCAGCGGCGCCGACCCGGTCCACCGGAAACTATCGTGGTCGGGCGTGCCGGATCGCACAGCTGCCAGTTCTGCGGCGACCAGACGATGTCGTCGGTCGGGATCGTGTCGACGATCAGCCAATCGAAGAAGAAGCCCTGATCGTGCATCGTCGCGCCCATACGCTTGCGCACCAGGCTGTTGGCTCCGTCGCAGCCGACGACATAGCGGGCACTCATTGTTCGGGCGCCGGTCGACGAGGGCGCGGCATGGCCGGAGTCGATGACGGTATCGGCCACGCCGACGACGACCTGCCCGGGATGCTCGTCGACGGCTACGACCTCGGCGCCGCGGATCAGCGTCACGTTGGGCATCGCCTCGACAGCGTCGGCCAGTACCTGTTCGAGTTGCGGCTGAGAGAAGAAGTTGGCCGTGGGCCAGCCGTTGGGCCCGATCCCCGACCAGTCGATGCGCAGCAACGCCTCGCCGTCTGCGTTACGCCATTCGTAATGGTCGGGGACTGGATCCGAGATGGCCTGGACCTGCTGGGTCAGGTCCATCGATCCGAATACCCGGCCGATCTCGTCATCGAAATGCACCGCGCGTGGCAGCGGATACGGTTGCGGCCAGCGTTCCACGATGACGACATCATGGCCGCGGAGCGCGAGCATGCGCGCGGTGGCCAGCCCGACCGGTCCCGCGCCTACGATCACCACGTCGTGATCTGGATTGAGCATCGATCCTCGCTTGAATGGTTCTCAGTTGCCTTGGTGGACAATGTGTTTGATCTCTTGGAACTCCTCGATCGCTCGGTGGCCGTTCAGCCTGCCCACACCGCTGTGCTTGAAGCCGCCTTCCTCCATCTGGTCGTGGATGACGCCCCAGGTATTCGTCCACACGGTGCCCGCGTCGATCCGGCGTCCGACCCGCATCGGGCGATCGACGTCCCGAGTCCAGATCGAGGCGGCCAGCCCGTATTGGGTGGCGTTGGCGCGCTCGACCGCGTCGAGCTCGGTATCGAAGACCTCGAAGGTCGCTACGGGACCGAAGATCTCGTCCTGCACGACCGGTGTCGTCACGTCGGTCACTTCGATCAGCGCGGGACGGAGGAAGGCGCCCGTGCCGGTAGGCTCCACCAGCCCGCCACGGACCAGTACCTTCGCGTATCCGGCCGCGTCGTCGACGAGCCGGTCTACGCGCTCGGCCGCGGCCCGGTCGATCAGCGGGCCCATGTCGGTCTCCGGATCGGTACCGGGACCGACCTCGACCCGTGACAGCGCCTCGACCATCAACGCACGCAGTTCGTCGGCAATACCCCGCTGCACCAGAATTCGGCTGCCTGCCATACAGAACTGACCACCGAAGGTGATGATCGCGGCGGTGAGGGTCGGCACGACCACGTCGAGGTCGGCGTCGTCGAACACGATCATGGGCGACTTGCCACCGAGCTCGAGTGAGACCGGTTTGAGGCCGGGCGCCGCGGCCGCCATGATGGCGCGCCCAACCGCGGTGGAGCCGGTGTAGCTGATCACATCGGTGTTCGGGTCCGAAACCAGCACTGGCGCACCGGTGTTGCCCGACTCGGTGAACGCGTTGACGACACCGGCGGGTATCGCCTCGGCGATCAGTTCGTAGAGCAGCCCGTTGGTCAGCGCGGTCTGCGCGGGCATCTTCATCGCCACGGTGCACCCCGCGGCCAACGCGGGCGCGAACGAGCGCACCGCCAGGATGATCGGCGAGTTCCAGGGCACGATCACTGCGGCTACACCGATGGGCTGGGGCAACGCCATCGAATACATCCCCGGCGCCAGCTGCGCGGCCCGGCCGCTGTCGGTCAGGGCGAGGGCGGCGTTGTATCGGAGCTTGGGGATGGTGCCGTCGACCTCCATGGCGGCATCAGCAAGCTTCTTCCCATTTTCCCGAGACAACAGCTCGACGAGTTCGTCGCGGCGAACGGTCATCGCATCGGCGAGCCCGAACAGCGCCGTTGCCCGAGCGTGCCGGTCCTGCGACCACGTCGTGGTGTCGAACACCCGGCGCGCCGCGTCGATCGCGGCCCGTGCGGTGACCGCGCCCGCGTCGGCGAAGGTGCCCAACGGCCGGCCGGTGGCCGGGTCGAGGCTGGTGCCGACGGCGTGGCCGTCGCGCCATCGGCCGTCGATGAGGTTGCGGGCGTGTGGAAGTGTCATGGGGCCTCGAATCGGATGACGGGTTTGACAGTGATACCGGAGCGCGCGTCGTCTACAGCGCGTTGCAGTTCCGCCGGTGGATAGAAGCGCACGAGGCGGTCCAGCGGCAGCCGTCCACCGCGGTACAGCTCGATCAGTGCGGGGATGAAGGTGACCCGGTCGCTGCCGCCTTCGGTGACACCGAGCAGGGTCCGGCCGTCGATCATGGCGTTGACGTCCACAGCGATGCTGGTTCCCGCGGCGGGTGCGCCGATGATGGCGACGGTGCCGCCTGCTCGGATCTGTTCGAGTGCCCCTTCGAGCAAGCTCGGCACGCCGGTCGTCTCGATGATGAAGTCGAACTCGCGTAGTCCGCCCGCGTCCGCTGTCATCGCGGTGGCGCCGAGCTCGCGAGCCAGGCCGAGCCGGGCCGGGACCCGGTCCACGGCCACGATCTCACTCGCACCGCACAGCCGTGCGGCCATCACCGCCGACAAGCCGACCGCCCCGGCCCCGAGCACGGCGACACGGGACCCCGGGGGCGGGCGGAGAAGATTGAGCACCGCGCCGGCACCGGTTTGGATGCCACACCCGATCGGGGCCAGCATGGCCAGTTCGTCGTCGTCCTCGACGTCTACCGGCACGACACTGTGCTGCGACGCCACCGCGTACTGCGCCAACGATGACTGACCGAAGAACAATCCGCCGATCGGCTGTCCCGACCGGTTCCGCAGCGGAGTCGTCCCATCGGGCCTGCGGGTCATGAAATTGAGCGGAAAGTAGGTGGGGCACTGCGTGGGGCGGCCGGTCCGGCAGCGAGCGCACGCACCGCAGGACGCGAACGACAACACCACACGGTTACCGACCGCCGCTGTGGTGACACCGACTCCCACCGCTTCGACCACCCCGGCGCCCTCGTGTCCGAGAACGGCGGGCAGGGGCGTCGGCAACCGGCCCGCCAGGACCGACAGATCGGTGTGGCAGATCCCGGTGGCGACCAGGCGGACCAGCACCTCACCGGGACCGGGGTCCTCGACGAGGACGGTCTCCCAGGAGAGATTGTCCGCGGCTGCACGGGCGACAGCGGCAATGGAATCGATCGGCATGAACGCCACGCTACGAGTGTGTCCTGCATGACAAAAGCACCATCCTGTAATGCAGGACACAACGACAAGAGGGATGATCTACCACTAGAGGTAAACTAGGGCGTGCCTCCCACCGACCACGGCGACCTGCCCGCCGAAATCACCCGAACGAGCTGGACGCTGCATCGGGCCCTTCGGCAGAGTCAGGGAACGCCCCGCGGCGAAAATCCACGACCGCTCGCCCAGGTAGAAGTCCTCAAACTGGTCGACGGCCGCCCCGGCATCACCGTCCGAGAAATCGCCGAAGCGCTTCGCATGCAGGCCAACAATGTCAGCACGCTCGTCTCGAACCTGACGAAGGACGGATTCCTCGAACGCCGCGCCGACCCCGCGGACGGCCGGGTGATCCAACTCCATCCCACCGCCAAGATGCGAGCCGCCAGCGCCGAACTCGCCGACCGTCTCGACGCCGGGGTTTCCGATGCGCTGGCGACGCTGAGCGAGCAGTCCCGGGCCCGTATCGCGGCGGCACTGCCGGACCTGCGCGCACTCGCCGAAGCGCTCGGCTCACAGCCCTGATTCCGGCCGCCCCATCCCGCTCCGCCTGATCAGGTATCGCCATCCAGCATCGAGCTGGGCAGGGTTCCAGACCTGCTCGCGCTTGAATTCCGTCTCCACCCGGCCCGACCACACCGCCGGTCCACCCGCGGCGGCGGCGAGAAGCTGTGTCCGACAGGCGCGCTCGAGAAGCACGGCGTACATGACGGCGGAGCCGATATCGGATCCCACCGTCACCGCGCCGTGGTTGGGTATCAGGATCGCATTGGCACCGGACAGCGCTCGGGCAAGTGCGCGCCCCAACTCCGTTGTCGCGATCAGCGCTCCGGTTTCCTCGAATCGCGGCAACTGCGGATACGCGAAGGGCACCGCGTCGTGCGAAATCGGCAACAGCTCACACCCTAGGGAAGCGAAGGCCGCTAGGGCGGGTGCGTGCGTGTGCACGACCGCACCGACATCGGGGCGGGCAGCCATGATCTCGGTGTGGATCGGGAACTCCAGATGCCGCCGCCTCGACCCCGCCAGTACCTCACCGGTCGGCGAGACCAAGACGACCGTGTCGAGATCGATTTCCTCGAACCCCCACCCGGATGCCTTCATCCATACCCCGGCCCCGTCGGGGTCACGCACCGAGGCGTGACCCCAGACCATGTCGCCGAGCCCCGCGGCGGCCAACGCGTGACTGGCTTGGACCACCGCGTACCTAGGGTCTTCCATGTGCCTCCTTCGACCATGCCGAGCGTATGGGAGATCCATCGCCGCTGCTACACAACCCACCGTAGGTTTGGCATCCTATATAACGGCACATGCATCCTGCTTTACAGGACATCGGTCGGTGACTAGCGTGGGTATATGACCGAACGAAACGCCACATCGAGCACCTACCGGGAACGCAACTCCACGGCCGATCGCGCACTCGACATCCTGCTGCTGTTCTCCGCCGATAAGCCGGTATGGACCGGCGCCGAAGTCGCCGCCGGGCTCGGCGTCGCCCGCTCGACCGGCTATCGGTACCTGCAGAGTCTGTCCAGCAATGGGTTCATCGAGGAAACCCCCGGCGGATTTCGTCTCGGGCCCAGGATCTTTCAGCTCGCTCGCCTCGCCCGCGCCGGCCTCGGACTGTCCGAGGCCGCACTGCCGGTGATGCGGGCACTGGCCGCGCAAGTCGACGAAACGGTGCTACTGACCCGCCGCTCCGGTCGCTCGGTGGTCTGCCTCGATCTCGTCGAAGCCCAGCACGCGGTTCGACTCTCCTACGAGCGCGGCCAGGTTCTGCCGATCAACGCGGGCGCGGCGGCCGAAGTCCTGCTTGCCTGGGCCGACCCCGACGAGGTCACCTCGGTACTGGAACAAGCCCCGCTCGAACGTTTTACCCCCAAAACTCTCACCGATCCCGCAGCGCTGCGCACGCGGCTGTCTCGCATCCGCAAAGCCGGAATCGCGGTATCGCAGGGCGAGCTCGACCCCCACATCCTCGGCGTGGCCGCACCAGTACGGAATGCCGCGGGTTCGGTCTGCGCCGCGGTCAGTGTCGCGGCCCTCGCCGCCCGCGTGCCCCGCACCCAGCTTCGCGATGTCGAGTCCGCGGTTAAAGAGGCGGCCGCGGCGATCTCACGCCAACTCGAACTTCGCGACTCCTGAATACCAGGACGTGCATACCGATATCCAGGAATGCGTTCCTACGATGGGCAGAATTTCGATCACCCCATCGAAGAGGAGACCTGAATGATCGCGCTGCACGACTCCGACCCGAGGACCCGCATCGCCGGTCCCGCCGCGACGGAGGTTCGCGTCGCATGAAGACCGAACCCAACCTCGAGCAGATCCGGGACACGATCGCCGAGCTGCTGCGGACCGAGGAGCTCACCACACTGGCCACGATCGATGCCGACGGTTTCCCCTCGGCCGCGGCCATGCATATCGCCGGCGACGGGCTCATCGCCTACATTCACACCTTCCAGTACAACCGCAAGCACGCCCATTTGCAGGCCGATTCGAAGGTCGGCTACGTCGTGAGCGATCTGCCGGATGACGGTTACGCCGGGCGCCGCCTGACCCGCTCGTTGCAAATGCAGGGCCGCGCCACACTGGTCACCGATGCCGACGAGATCCAGCACGCCGTGCAATTGAGTCTCGCCCAGTTCCCCTGGCTCGCCGACTCATCGATGTACAACAACGTCAAGTTGCCCGACCAAGGCCAACAGGTCTTCTATCGCATCACACCGACCAGAGCGTTGTGGGCCGATCACCAGGTCCGCATGCTGTGGCGCGTACTCCTCGAATTCAGCGCGGACGGGCGCGAGATCGTCGACGCGCAGGATTACAACGCGGTAATGGGCCGCAAGCGCTGACTTCACGCTTCACCTCACGCGCACCGACCGGCGGCAACTGGGCACGTGGCATCGTCTGATGTGCCCAGTTGGCGCCGCTGACGAATGTCAGGCCACGCAGATTCCGGCGACTGCGACAGGAGCTATCGCTTGGCGCGTGCACCTGCACCCCGGCGGGTAGCCACCCGTCACCGCGGTGAACCCGGGATCCTCCACCGCCTCGAGCAGCGCTGTAGCGGACTCCCACACGGCGAGGTTGATCAAGACGTTGCTTCCGGCGGACCCACGGTAGAGGTCCGCGCGGAGGAGTCCGGAGCGCTGTCGCATGAACTGAGTGGTCTCGCCCCAGGCAGCTATGGCAGTGTCCACACCACCTTCCGGGGCGATGACGATATCGAGCAGCGTGAACGGGCCGTCGGTTGCCGCAAGCTGCGACTCGAAAGTCAACTCCGGGCAGAGTTCGAAGAAGTCGATCGTCGATACGCCGCCCGCGGCATGACCGGTCGTGGCATCGAACGAATACCCCCAAGGAGCACCCGCACAGATCCCCGGCACGGCAACCGGTCGAACGAGGTGCGGATACGCCGCGGACCCCTCCGGATACAGCGGGAGAAGTTGTTGGAATTCCGGGCTGGCGAAAGCATGCTCGAGGCGTTCAGCGGACTCCCATACCGCGACGTTCGTCAGCACCCGGCTGCCACCGGTGCCCCGGTACAGTTGCGCGGAGACAAGACCGGAGTGCATCTTCATCACTTCCGAATCCCTTCGCCATACCTCGATCACCGCATCGACGCCGTCCGGGGGCGCGACAAAGGTATTGACAATCAGCACCGGCCGCTTCCCTTCTTCGGCGAGTTGTCCCAGGAATGGCGTTCGGGGGTCGAAGTCGTTCAGCGTGATCATAGAAGTCCTCGGTTCTCGTTCGGATGTGGCGGCGGTGCGCGCACCCGAGCGACATTCTCCGATCGAGTCCCGATTTCCGGTACCAGCGTCCTGTTTCCCAGGACGGTGCCACCGGGCATCACCGTCTTCGCATCACCGGCGCCCGAGGAAGTCAGTCGAGGTCCGGATTGATTGCGGCCGCTCGTTTCGGGAAACCGTGGACAACGAACGATCCGGACCCGGACGTTTTTCGGTGACCTTCGCGGGGTCTTCGCTGCCCGGCGGGGTCGCACGATCGCAGGAGGTGTTGTGTTGTCTGCCGACCGCCACGACGGGGATGCCGGAGCGGGTGCCGACCGCCCTGGCGGCCCGGCCCCTCGGAGTGAGGCCGCGGCCGCCGAACGATTCGCTGTCCGCAGCGCCGCTGCGATGGTGGGCGCTGTGGCAGTCGGTATCGGGTTCGGTGTGCTCACAGCGCTGGTCCGGGCGCGATGGGAACCGATGCAGACAGCGGATCAGGCGGTCACCGACAGCCTGGTCTCCGTGGTGGCGGAGCACAGGATTCTGCGGAACATCCTCACCGGCATCACCGATCTCGGCGGGACCGGCACGCTGGTCCTGGTGCTCGCCGTCTGCGGGCTCTGGCTGCTCATTCGTCGTCTACCGCGCCTTGCTGTCTACGTGGTGATCACAGGCACCGGTGGGTTGATCCTCAACCCGATCGTCAAAGAGCTTGTCGCCCGGCTACGTCCGGTGGTGGAGACTCCCCTCTACAGCGCCGACGGGTGGAGCTTCCCCAGCGGACACGCGATGGGTTCACTGGTGTGCTACGGCGGTGTCCTGCTGGTTTTCGCACCGATCCTGCCAGCGGGCCCGCGCCGCGCGGTGGCCGTGTTCGCGGTCCTGATCGTGGCGGCCGTCGGCCTCAGCCGGATAGCGCTGGGCGCGCATTACCTCACCGACGTGCTCGCGGGCTGGCTGCTCGGGTCGCTGTGGCTCGTGCTGGTGACCGTCGCGTTCCACCGATGGCGGGGCGACGCCCGAGTCGGCGACGCGGGCCCGCTGCCCGGTGATGTGCCACCGGCCGACGAAGACGACTTGCGGCCGGTCCCGCTTCGGCATGCGCCTACCCTCCCCCACCCATGGCGAGGAATCGGCGAACTCGCGGTCGCGTGGGTGCTGCTCGTCGGAGGGCTCGTCGGGATCGGCATGCTGGTGCGCGCCCCGCAAGCCGAAAACCCCGTCCTGCGCTGGGATCACAGCGTCGTGGCAACGTTTGCCGAGCACCGTGACCCGACGCTCACCTCCGTGCTCGGCGCGTTCGGCGAACTCGGCAATACCACCGCGGTCATCACGGTCGCCCCGATCGTCGCCGCGCTCGCGGTGGGCGTTCTGCGCAGCTGGCGCCCGGTGTTGTTCCTCGGCAGCGCGCTGCTGGGTGAGATCACGCTGTTTCTCACCACCGCCGCGATCGTCGACCGCGACCGCCCCCGGGTTCCGCATCTCAATCCCGACCTGCCACCCACCGCCAGCTTCCCTTCCGGACACGTCGCCGCCTCGCTGACGCTTTACTCGGCCACCGCCGCGCTCCTGTGGGCTACCACCCGCCGACGACGGCATCGGCTTCTGTCCGCCGCCATCCTTTCGATCCCCGTGCTGGTGGGCGTGCAGCGAATCTACGCCGGTGCGCACTACCCCACCGACATCATCGGCGCGGTCCTACTGGCTTCGATATGGACAGCGATCGCCTGGTGGGTCGTCGAACCTGTCGAGACCTCCCGTCGGTCGACGCAGGCGCAGGTTCGCCATGCCCGAGTACCAGAGAGCGGATAGCCGCGCGGGAGTCGATCATCAATTATCGGCCTCGATCTCCTCGGTCAGGTCGCCGACATCATCGCGGGCGTCACCGTCCGAGAGCCGCGACCATGGCGTCGTCCGCGGCGCATTCACCAGCCATGGCAAGTCCAGCGGCCGGTGACATCGACACCGCAGCAGTGGCCGGCGAGCAACAGGCTGCGGCGGCGTGGGGTGGCCGTTCGGTGGTGAAACGGTCACCGCAGTCCGAGTACGGGGCGGCCATACCTAGTGCAGGCGCTCCGGCTACCGATGTGCCCTTTCTACCTATCCCGCAATCCTCGGTTTGTCGGTGGTCAGCGGCTGCGGTCGGCGGGATCGAGGGGTCTCGCCGGGTGTGGTCGCGAACCGCACCGCGGGACGCGCGGTGATAACGGCGAAACCCCGGTCGGCGGTCCACCGCCGGGTTCGGAGGTTCGAAGGCCGGCCTCCGCGCTCGAGGGAGGTCGGCGGAAAGGGTTGCCGTCGGCCGAGGCGGACGCGTGTCCGAGCCGGTCGACACGAAGAGAAATGGTGTCTGCGATGACCGAAGTACTGCCCCTCGCCTACGGGTACCTGCGCGACGATCTGCTCGGCGAACGCGACGCAGCGGAAGACACATTACGATCTGCCGCGAGCGCGCTCGGCTACGAGCTGGGAACGGTGTTCCACGAGCCACGGTGCGGGAGCGAGGGGCTTCCACCCGCGTTCGCGGATCTGCTCACGGAATGTCGGCGGGCAGCCGCGGAGGCGGTGATCACACCGCACGGCCACCTGTCGGAGACAGTATCCCGAACCATCCTGCAGACGGCCCTGCTAGCGCGTTGCGAGTTGGTCGTGCACGAGGTCGGCTCCTGATGCCGAACAGACTCGATACGATCCGCCGCTCCGCTTCGGCGGGATCGACCTGCCGGTCGCCCGCAGCGCCGGAGCCCGCCCCCGCGGCACGTTCGGAAGCCGCGCTCCGCCCGTACCCCGAATCCACTCCGTTGGATCCGGTCCGGGACTCGAGCAGCCGGCTGACCCCGGCCGATTGGAGGGCAGTGGCCGGTTGGCTCGATCCCGGCCGCACTCCGCTCGCGGGCTGGATGGGTTCGGAGTGACCGGTTCCGCGCGCTTCTGTATCACCGCTCGATGGTGTTGAAGATCGGAATACGACTCAGGACCTGCGAGAAACCTCACCCGATGAGTACGAACCGCCCAGCACAGGCTATTGTCGATCGAGTGCGTGACATGTCACGCCAAGCGTCGTAGATCGCATTCGCTTCGCAACCAGCGCTTGCCGCATCCGCTCTTCTTACGGCGATCGATTTTGCCCATCGGCAATCTCGCCATTTCGTGCCCCCGGCGCGGACCCGGAAGGGTCCACGGACGGCTCGGGCACCACCCGATGTCCGAAAGGCACCGCAACATCTATGAGTTCTGCTGACATCTCTTTCGCCGCGCTCGGTGTGAGCGCACCGCTGGTGAAGGCGTTGACTCGCGCCGGGATCACCGAACCTTTTCCGATCCAGACCGACACCCTGCCCGATTCGCTGGCCGGACGCGATGTGCTGGGCCGTGGCCGGACCGGCAGCGGCAAGACGCTCGCCTTCGCCATCCCGATGATCGACCGTCTCGGCGGCGGTCTCGCCGGTAGGCGCGCACCGAGCCGCCCGACCGGCCTGGTGCTGGCGCCGACTCGGGAATTGGCCAGCCAGATCACGGCCGCGCTGGAACCCCTCGCCGCGGCCTACCGCATGACGGTCACCACGATTTTCGGTGGGGTCCCGCAGAACCGGCAGGTCCGGGCGCTGCGCGCTGGTGTCGACATTGTCGTCGCCTGCCCCGGCCGGCTCGAGGATCTGATGAATCAACGTCTGATCTCCCTGGATGCCGTCGAGGTCACCGTGATCGACGAGGCCGACCACATGGCCGACCTCGGGTTCCTGCCGGGCGTGACCCGCATTCTCGCGGCCACCCCGAATGACGGTCAGCGCCTGCTGTTCTCGGCCACCCTGGATAACGGCGTCAACAAGCTGGTCAGCCGCTTCCTGCCGGATGCCGTGCTGCATTCCGTCGATGAGGCGAACTCCCCGGTCGCCGCGATGACCCATCACGTTTTCGAAACCGCGAGCGTCGAAGCCAAGCGCGAGGTCGTACACCGGCTCGCCTCGGGCTCGGGTCGGCGAATCCTGTTCATGCGCACCAAACATCAGGCTCGCAAACTGGCCAAGCAGCTGACCCTCGCCGGAATCCCGGCCGTCGATCTGCACGGCAACCTCTCGCAGGGCGCCCGCGACCGCAACCTCGCGGTCTTCGCCGCCGGTGATGCCCGGGTGCTGGTGGCGACCGATGTCGCCGCGCGCGGCGTGCACGTCGACGGTGTCGAACTGGTCGTGCATGTTGATCCGCCCGCCGAACACAAGGCGTACCTGCACCGTTCGGGCCGTACGGCGCGGGCCGGCAACTCCGGTGAAGTGATCACCCTCGTGCTGCCCGGCGAACGACGCGACCTGGCCGACCTCATGCGCAAGGCCAAGATCACTGTGACCCCGCAACGAGTCACCGCCGATTCGCCCGTGGTGGCCGAGCTCGTCGGCACGGTCGCCCCATTCGTCGCGCCCTCCTACAGCGAGCGGGCGGCACGGGAAGACGATCGCCGCAGCAACAGCGGACCGGACCGTAGCAGTGGCGGACCGCGCAGGGGCAGTGGCCGTCGCAACGGCAGTGCGACGCAAAGTCGTTCGCGCGGGAAGCCGCGCGGTCACTCCGCGCGCGGAACGGCCGCATAGGGCCCGTTCGTCGGTCGCTCTTCGAGTTGGGGTTCCGGTAGTAACCGCCGAAAAACCAACGGATATGGCGTTGCTGCTGGTCAGCGGCGGTGGGTGTCCGGGCCGAGTAGCGCGGTGAGGTCGCGCATCGCCTGTGGCGACGGTTTGAAGTAGCGGCGCAGGTTCTCGGCCTTGCGGTGGTGGGACTTGGCCATCAGTTCCAGCAGGCTGGCCCCGGACTCTCCGAGGTGGGTCAGGCCGGAGTGACGCAGTTCGTGGAGGACCCAGCCGGTTCCGGGCCCGTCGACGGAGGTTGCGGCGTCGAGCAGGTCGCGGGCTTGGTCGTAGAACAGCCGGGCAAGGCCTGTGTTGGGGCAGATGTCGCGGTCGGCGAAGTACTTGCCGGGCCCCGGTCGGCGGTGGGTCACGAACACGGGGCCGCGGGTGCGGTCGCTGATCAGTCGGGGCAGCAGGCGGGCGGTGCCCGTGTTCCAGTACACGTTTTCGAGGACGTGTTCGTGGTGGGCGGCGCCGCGGCGGCGGGTGCGGGGTTTGGCGCCCTTGGATTTCACCGGCGCGTTGCGGCTCGCGAGGTCGAGGTCTTCGATGTTGAGCTGGAGCAGTTCTTCTGCGCGGGTGCAGGTTTCATACAGCATCCGCCACAGCGTCTTCTCCCGCGCGTGGATCTCCCGACGGGCGATAAGCCGGTCGATCGCGGTGCGCGAACGGACGGGGTGTCGGAGTCCGGAGGGGTCGAGCGCGCGGCCGAGGCAGGAACCTCCGGCGCGGTCCAGCCCTGTTCGGCGCACCACGAGAGCCATTTACCGACGGCGGCGCGGCGCGCGTTCCAGGTGTTCACCGCCGCGTTGCCCCATAGGGTTTCCAGCGCCGCGCCGACTTCGGCGTCGGTGACTGAATCCAGGGCACGGCTGGCGCCGATCAACCCGTGATGACCTCGTCCGTCGATCGCGTCGACGGTCTTGACGATGGCGATGCTGTAGGCACGGCGGGTGTTCGCCGGACCGGTTCCGGCGCGGCGGATGGCACGGTAGACGGTAGAGCGTGCGAAGCGTTTAGCCCCCCTTGACCGGGCATTTTCGCGGGCGGGTCTTACGGGAATCCGCAGGTCAGGCGTGAGCTGCGGAAACGCGCCAGTGCTCGGTCGCTGCGGGGGTGTGCGGTGGGGGTTCGGTTATCGGTCTCAGTCATCGAGGCCGTGGGTTGAGTGCTTCTGCAACGTTCGTGACCGGGAGTTGCGGGTATCGGTCGCGCAGCGGCGACGGGTCGAATGTCATGTCGGTCGTGTCCATGTAGAGGGCGAGTTCGGCTAGGCGGGCAGGTGCAGTCGGCCAGAGGTGGCCGGTCGCAGCGAGCCCCCGCAAGATGAGCCAGGGAACATGGCGGGCGCGGAGATCTTGTGTCCCGAGCCGGGTTCGGAGGATGTCCGTGAGTTCGCCGAAGGTGAGGTTTCGAGGCCCGCCGATCTCGAGCAGTTGGCCGCGGGTGCCAGCGTCCAGCGCGGCCAGTTCGACCAGCGCGGCGACGTCGTCGGTGGCGACGAAGTTGATCGGGTTGTCACCGCGACCGAAGATGACCGGCCGTCCGGTGCGGCCGGCGGACTGCGCGAGAAGGTCGAGGTACAGCTCGGCGAAGGCGGTAGACCGGACGATCGTCCACGGGACGCCGCTGGCTTGCAGGTATTGCTCGGCGACCGCCTTCATTCGGAACAGGCCGATCGGATGGTCGGCTCTCGTGCCGACGGCGGAGACGAGCACAACCTCGGCGCCGGCGGCGTGTGCGGCGTCGACGAGGTTGACGGTGCCGTCGCGGTCCACCGACGCCGGGTTCACGCGGCCCGGACCCGCCAGGCCGTGCACCGCCGAAATGACGACGTCCACACCGACCACCGCGGGCCACATTGATGCGGCATCACGGACATCACCGGACACGGTCTGGACATGGTCGGCGGCCAGGCTGGCCGCGGCAGCGCTCGCGGGAGTCCGGGTCAGGACGCGGACCTGGTGTCCACGCCCGACGAGCCGGTGCACGATCCGCGAGCCGAGGCGGCCGGTGCCGCCGGCGACGAGGATGATCATCGGGGACCGACCTGGGCGTGGACGGCGGGTTCGACTCCGACGGGCGAGTCGTCGACCGGTTCGAGGTAGAAGCGGCTCCACTGCGCGCGACCGTCGCGGACACCGAACACGATCACTCCGCGGATCAGGTGCGGGTGTCCGTCGCGGCGGGTGCCGGCCATCTCCCACTCACCCCACACCGTGGTGTCGTCGACCGCCGAGCGCAGCACCCGGGCCTGCAGGTCGGGAACGCCGCCGAAGATCTGTGCCCAGTTGCGTCGCACCTGCTCGCTGCCGGTGAACCCGCGCGCCGGATGCGCCGGCGTCTCGTTGAGGTAGTCCGGCACGAAGCAGTCCACGACTGCGTCGAGATTGTGTGTGTTGACCGCGTTTTCGAGTCGGCGGAGCATGGCCGCCGGGGTCGGGTCGGGTTCGGGTGTCGTCATTTCGTGCTCCGTCAATATTTAGATACAGTGTGATGTATCCAATATGAGGAGTATCCGCCCCGATGACCGACCCAGTCAAGAGTCCGCGACGCTACGACGCCAGCCGTCGCCGCAGCCAGGCGCGACACCGCCGGCAGAAGGTGCTCGGCGTCGCGCGGGAGATATTCCTGCGGGACGGTTACGCCGCCACGACCGTGGCGGCGATTGCCACCGCGGCGGACGTGTCGGTCGAGACGATCTACAAGACGTTCGGCGGCAAAGCCGGCCTGATCCGCGAGATCCAGGCCGCGGCGCTGGGCGGGACCGGGCCGGTGCCGGCTCCGCAGCGTTCGGACCACATGTCCGCCTCCGAGACCGATCCCGCTGCCGTGCTTCGGAATTGGGCAACGCTGGCGACCGAGGTTGCGCCCGCGGTGACGCCGATCATCCGGCTCGTTCGCGATGCCGCCGCGACCGACCCGGATATGGCGACACTGCTCGACGACATCGACGCCCAACGCCTCGCCCGGATGACGCACAACGCACGACGCCTCATCAGCCACCTGCCGTCGACGATCTCCGTCGAACATACTCGCGACGTGCTGTTCACCTACACCGCGCCCGAGATCTACGAGCTGCTCGTCCTTGCCCGCGGTTGGAGCGTGGAACAGTACGCCGAGTTCATCTACCGCGGCATGGCCGCACAGTTGCTGCGGCCGGCCGAGTGATGGAGGTCCAATCCCACCACGAACCACCGCGCACAAATGGGCTCCGCGCCCACATCAGGGCAGGGCGAGGGGCCGGACACCGCAAAGGGTCATTCACCGATCACCGATCACCGATCACCGATGGCCGATCGGCCATCGGACGTGCGGTCGTGCTCGTGCTCGTCGTAGATTTCGACCTGCATGAGCACATGGTGCATGTGAGTCCACCGCGTCCGCCTCGCTTCGGCTGCGGAGGCGTGGCCGTGCGGCGGGTAGGTCAGAAGAGTGTGTCGCGGACCCGCGGCGGCCGGTAGCCGGTGGGGCCGAACTGGGCGAGTTCGCTCTCGATGTCGACGTCGACGTCGACGTCGACGTCGATGGAGCCGAAGAAGTTGATGTTCGCGCTGTGCGCCGGCGAGATGTGGGCCAGGACCTCGTCATCGACACGCCGCCCGGCCGCGCGCGTCGATGCCACGGCCAGGCCGTAGTACTCGGTGGTCCAGGCCACCACGGTGTTGGTGACCAGCGTCAGGCACCAGGCCTGCTCGGTTTGTTGTTCGAGGTGACGGGCGCGGATGGTGCCCTCGTGCGCGTAGAGCAGGCCCCGCTTCAAGGCGTGCAACGACTCGCCCTTGTTGAGCTGACGCGAGATCGTGCGGCGATACGCCGGATCGGACAAATACCGACGGCGTAGATCGTACGATGCAGCGCCCCATACTCTTTCAGCGCCGCGGCCAGGGTGTTCTGTCGGTTCGACGCGGAGAGCTTGCCGACTAGCAGCGACAGGCTCGCGTGCCCGAACTTCAGCGACCCGGCCAACCGGAGCAATCCGTTAGCGCCTCCAGCTCCTCGTCCGGGAACACCCGCGTGGCCAATCGGCACCTCCAGCCAGAATCTCAAAATTCCCAGCTCAGGAGCCTACCCAGGCATATCCGCCAGATGGCCGTGATCACGCGGCAACCGGGGTTTGGCGTAGGCGACCGCGCCGCGCAGGCGTTTCCCAGCCGATCTTCTCCCCGCGGATCAGCGCGCCGATCTCCTCATCGGGCACCGTCGGATCGGTGACAATCGCGAGAAGGTCGTCGAGCAGGGCTTGGCGGTCTTCGCCCGTCTTGCCGCGTTCGGCCAGTTCCTGCTGCATCCGGCGTTCGGCGGCCCCGAATTTCGCCGAGATCGCCTGATCGAACAAGGCCACGACCTCGTCGAGCACGTCGGTACCGGACTGTGCCAACACGGTGAGCAGGATCGGATACCGCCGCTGTGGGTCTCGGCGTTCCAGCGCCTGCGGAGTCAACCGGCGGCCCATCGTGGCCAGGAACCCGCGCCGCTCGGCGGGCAGCACCGACAGCTCCAGGCGATCCGCGCCCAGACCGCGCAGGAACGCCAGCTTATCGACCTCGGCGCGCACCGCGGCCGCCGACGCCTCCACAGGCCCGGTCGACAGCCACCGCAACCGCGAAATCCCCAACGAGGCATCGACGGCCAGCAGCGCGTCCAGCTCCGCGCACCGTGCCGGGGTGAACTCGTGAGCCAGGCGGTCGTAGGTCTCGCGCTGGGCCTGCTCGCGGGCATGGGCGATGCGTTCGACCATGCTCACCGGGCCAGGGCGGATCACCCGTGCCGAGATCAGATACTCACACCCCAACCGGAACAGTAAGGTCGGGGAATCGTGCTCCATCGCCCGCGCGAGCAGGAACTCGTCGAGCTCCTTGAGTTCGAGCGCACCAGCCGCCCGCCAGCCCAGATACTGTGCGACCAGCCGCAGATTGTCGGTGCGGGTCTGGGCGCAGCGGCCGTAGGAACAGATCTCGGTACCGTCGACCCGCAGCTGCTCGGCCAACCTGGCTACCGCGACCGGCGGGGCGGTCACCACGCGATCAGGCACGAACCCCAGCCACGGCAGCGTGCACAACCCGATCGCGATACCGAGCCGATCGGCCGGACCGCGCCCGCGCCCGGGATCGACGAACGCAGATCCGCCGACGAGAGCATGAAGAACCGGAACAACTTCTCACGCCCGATTTCCGGGAACTCCCGCAGACGCGCCAATTCCTCATCCGCGAACACCCGCGTCGCCACGAACCGACTTCCCACACCAACCAATAGCGTTGGGAGCCAAGCCAACCAGCAACCGGTCATCACCGCCCGCCGAACCGGATATCACCGGCAGCCAGCTGCGGCTACGTCATATCCGTTGTTTTTCGGCGGTTAGGGACTGTGGATCTAAGGGCTCCGATTCAACAAGTTGGTACCTCTCTGCTTATCGAGGCTTGACACAGAGAGGAGCCCTTAGCGAGACAGTCCCGGCGGTTACTACCGGAACCCCGAGTTGCCGTACATAGAGCGGTTATGTGCGGCAACTCCCCTTCGCGCCGGATTTCGAGATGTCGGACTGAGCCGACGGCAGGTCGCTCAGGTCTCGCGCGTGGCTGTTGTGTAGCGGACGGCGATTCTGGTGACGGCGGCCGCGAGTTCCGGTGCTTGTTCGGTGTCGAGGTGGAAGTCGAGGTCCATCGCGGCGAGGTATGCCGCGAGCAGCTGGGGGCTTTGCGCTCCGGCGTCCAGCGTGCTGGTGTGCGCATCGATCGGTTCGACGGTCCAGATGCCGGTGGGGATGCGGGCTGCGACGGTCTCGGCGGGCGCGTGAACTGTCACTCGTGCGGTGTAGTTCCACAGGGCTGCCATCCGCCCGCGGGTCACGAAGGTCGCCAGATCCGGTCCAGGAAGCTCTCTGATCGTGAAGCCGGGCCCGGTCGGTGTCTTCGGATCGATGCGATCGACGCGATAGCTACGCCAGTCGTGGCGATCGAGGTCGAAGCCGACGAGGTACCAGCGTCCGCTGCTGTGCACCATCCGGTGTGGTTCGACTCGACGACAACTGGTCGCCGCGTGGCGATCGCAGTAGTCGAATCGGAGTATCTCGTTGCGCTCAATCGCCGTGGCGACAGCACGAAAAACGCTGGCGTCCAACGGGTTGCCGCCATCAGGAACTGGTTCGGTTGCCGCGTGCACCGTGTGCAGACGGTGACGCAGCCGAGGCGGGAGCAGTTGTTCCAGTTTGGCGGCCGCCCGGGCGGCGGCGTCACCGATACCGGCCACGCCCGCGCGCGCCGCGGTGCGTAGCGCCACCGCGACTGCGACGGCCTCGTCGTCGTCGAACTGAAGGGGCGGCAGCCTGGCGCCGGCACGGAGCCGATACCCGCCGGCCACACCGGGCGCGGCGTCGATCTCATAGTCCAGCCGACGCAGCCGGGCGATATCGACACGGATCGTGCGGGTGTTCACGCCCAGACGAGTAGCCAACTCGGCCCCGGTCCACCAACGCTGGGTCTGCAGCAAATTGAGCAGCCGCAAAAGCCGGACACTGGTATCGACCATGCCGATCAGCCTCTCATCAATCGAGGAGCGGTTCGTGCCGCGATAGATGCCACTGTTACCGGCATGACCACTTCGATGAGTTCCGGTGCCCCTCCCTCCCGGTCGCTGGCCGGTCGCGGCGCCCTGATCACCGGGGGTTCGCGCGGTATCGGCCGCGCCATCACCGCCAGGTTGGCGGCCTCGGGTGCCACTGTGGTGTTCACCTATCACACGCGGTCGGAAGCTGCCGAGACGTTGGTCGCCGAGATCGCCGAACGCGACGGACACGCGTCGGCGGTGCGGCTGGATCTCGGTGATCCCGACCAGGTCACCGCGGCGTTCGCCGCCGCGGACACCGTGTTCCAGCAAGCCGGTGTCGGGCTCGACATCCTGGTGGCGAACGCGGGCGTGTTCGCCAGTGCGCCCCTGGCCGAGGCGCGCATCGCGGAGTGGGATCGGGTGATGGCCGTGAACGCCCGCGGTACATTCCTCACCCTCCAGCAGGCAGCGCCGCGACTGCGCGACGGTGCACGGGTCGTCACCCTCTCCACGGTCGGCACCCATTGGCCCAGCCCCGGGGAAGCCATCTACGCGGCGAGCAAGGCGGCAGTCGAACAGCTCACCCGCGTCGCCTCACGCGAATTCGGACACCGAGGCATCACGGCCAATACCATCTCTCTCGGTCCGACCGACACCGACCTACTCCGTTCCAGCGCTCAGCCGGGCGCCGTGGAGGGAGCCGCAGCAATGACAGCACTCGGACGCATCGGCCGACCCGCCGACGTCGCAGATCTCGTGGCCCTGCTGGTCCATCCGGACAACCGATGGGTCACCGGTCAGAACATCCGTGCGGATGGCGGACTGACTTGACGGACCATCCGAAAGTCGCGATCCCGCCATCCGCTGAAGGTCGACGGCAAGCGACTCGTGCCGTGCGACCCGCGGGGCGCAATCACTGGAGATCTCGGATCGAGAGGCGTGGCGTGACGTACCGACATGGAATGCTCGAACACGGCATCGCTCTCGGCTGCGCGCGAGCCGGGGAGAAGTCTCGTTCGATCGGTCTTCCGCTTCGGCTCGAAGCTCAGCAGACCGCCGATGGTGGTGGTAGCTGCTGTGGCGGGGCAGCGGAGGTGTCGCCGACCGCGCCGCGGCAGTTGCGGTTGATCGTGCCCGCGCGCTGAGCGGCCGTTGTGATGGAGGCTGTTTCCGCCCCACCGCAGGCGGTGGTCACCTCGGCCGGGCTGCGCCGGGTGTTGGTGGTGCTGTGTGTCACCGAGATCACCAGCTGGGGAATCCTGTTCTACGCCTTCCCCGTGCTGCTCGGGCACATCAGCACCGACACCGGCTGGTCGGCCACCACCCTGACCGCCGCCTTCTCCGCCGGACAACTCATGGCCGCACTCGCTGGAATCCCGATCGGGCGCTGGATCGACCGCCACGGCCCCCGTGGAGTGATGACCGCGGGGTCGACACTGACGATCCCGGCGCTGATCCTGATCGCGACCGCATCGCACCCGGTCTGCTTCTTCGCCGGATGGCTTTTGACCGGGATCGCCATGGCAGCGGTGCTGTATCCGCCCGCCTTCGCCGCGCTGACCCGCTGGCACGGCCCCAACCGGGTTCGCGCTCTCACGGTGCTCACGTTGTCCGGGGGCATGGCTTCGACGGTCTTCGCCCCGTTGACCGCCGCGATCTCCACGCACTTGGATTGGCGAGCAACGTATTTGGTGCTCATGGTGATTCTGGCCGTGGTGACCGTGCCGGGGCACTGGTTCGGGCTGCGGCTGCCGTGGCCGCCCCGACCGGTCGCCGAACCCGAGCACGCGAATCTCACCGACCCCGGGCCGATCGCGCGCAGCCGCTCCTTCCTGACGCTGGCGGTCGCGTTGAGCGCAGCGGGATTCGCGTCGTTCGCGGTGGTGGTCACCCTGGTTCCGCTGCTGACCGAACGCGGTCTGGACAACGGCCTGGCGGCGGTCGCGCTCGGGCTCGGCGGCGCCGGGCAGGTCGCCAGCCGCATCGGTTACTCCGCGTTCGCCGCGCGCACCAGCATCCGCACCCGCACCGTGGTGATACTGCTCGCCATCGCCGCGACCACCGCCCTACTGGGGGTCTTCACCACCGCGTGGACGTTGATTCCAGCCGCGGTCGCCGCCGGCATGTCGCGCGGAGTGTTCACCCTGTTGCAAGCCACCGCCGTCAGCGACCGCTGGGGAACCGGGCACTACGGGCGCCTCACCGGCCTGCTCGCGGCACCGCTGATGATTACCATGGCCTCGGCACCGTTCGCCGCCACCGCCCTGGCATCCCTCTTCGGCTACGCCACCACCTTCCTGCTCCTGGCCGCCCTCGCCGCCGCGGGCGCCGTTCTATCGACCGCGAGTATCCCGACACCCGGACCGAAGTGACCGAGGGGTAGTCACCGACCCACACCCACATCGAGATGGTCCGGGTCCGACGCTCGTCGGGTGGTAGGCCGCGAAAAGGTTGCCGGAGCGGTAGCGGATGGATTCGGCCGATCCAGGGTCCACGGCCGTGCCAGCGGAAGGAACCTCCGGCACGGGCCTGCCGCGCCGTACTGTCGACGTATGAGCGATTTGGACCACCTCGTGAGTCCTCACACGGCCGCGTCGTCGGCTGCCTTGGAGGTGGCCTCCGCCTACCTGTCCGCCGCCCTGCTGAACCACTCGCGCCGCGTCTACGTCTGGGCGGCTGCCTACGGCAGACAGCAGGGCATCCGGTACGACGCTGAACTGCTGTTCACGGCTGCGATGTTCCACGACATCGGTCTGGTGCCGGAATTCGACAGCTACACCGTCTCCTTCGAGGAGGCAGGCGGCCATGTCGCCCGGGTGTTCGCCGCAGGCGCCGGCTGGCCGAGCGAACGCCGCGAACGCCTCGGCGAAGTCATCGCCCGGCATATGGGGCCTGACGTGGATGTGGGCGACGATCCTGAAAGCCACTTGCTGTCGCGAGCGGCGGCGTTGGACGTCGTGGGACAGAATATCGACGATTTCGGCCACGCCTTCCGTACCGAAATACTCCGGCAGTACCCCCGGGGCGAGTTCGCCGACGAGTTCCTTACCTGCTTCCAGGCGCAGGCCGACCGGAAGACCGGCAGCTCCGCCGCACGCGCGATGCGGTCCGGCCTCGCCACCAGGATGGCCGCGAACCCCCTCGGCGCCGATTGCGAGCACACGCCCGACCGAAGCTAGCGTGCCGGGTCGCGCCTGCATTCCTATCGGTGGTGCAAACGCCTCGATCAGCCGTCGTTCTATTCCGTCACGTTGGCCGCATAGGCTGCGAGGTCGTCGGCCATGCGCTGCATCACGCGGGGAAGCACGAAGGGCATGATCCAGCCGACACCGGGCCGCATACGCCAGCGGCCGTGCCAGACGATGTTCGTGCCGCCCGCAGCGGTCGGCTCGAGTTCGATGACAGCTCGGTAGTCCTTCATCGCGAAGTTGAAGGCGTCCTCGTACGCCATGCGACGCTCCGTCACCAACTCTGTGAGTCTTTCGCCGGTGACGACGCGGCCGGTGCGAAACGCCCGAACCGCTCCGATGTCGTCGTGGCCGCGCGGATCGAGACCGCTGGAGCGTTCTTCGACCAATTCGTCGAGCCCCGCGGACCACCGGGGCCAGCTGCGACCGTCGATCAGAAGCTTCCACACCGTGCCGACGAGGGCGGGGGTTGTGGACTGTACCCGGTAGTGCGGCATGTCGTGCCCTTTCTTCGTTGTCGGTCGGCGCGATCCGCGCAGCGCGGCCGAAGAGGTGGTGAGTCGGGTCCTGGCCTTCGGCCGATGCGCGCGGGGCGGCCGGGCAGGCTTCGAGTCCGGCGCCGAGGAAGGAGGTCGGTACGTCTGGCATCGACCTGGGCTCCGTTGCGGTTCCGCTCGGGGCGAACCAGGACGCCGTCCTCGACGGGGGCATCCTTGCCCTTCGCCGACACAGCGGCCCGGCAGCTGTCCGAATGCTACCAATGAACGACGAAACCCCGTGAACATCAATCGGTTTCGGCCGTCTCTCGATATGACCCGGCGGAATGATCACTGTCTGCGCCGGATTGCTTCCGCATGGCAGCAGACAGCGGAAAGCCGCGGTGAATCCTTTCGGGTCGTCGGCATCTCTTATAGCCCGAACGACCACTCAGCCGGGTGAGCAGCACGCAGAACGCAGTTCAAGGCATCCGGCTGGTCCCCCCTCGACCCCGCCCGTCCGAAACCATAAGGGAGCCGACATGTCCGCTTTTCACCCGTCGCAGCCGACAACGGCAACACCCGACCGCGGGCCGACGCCCCGCCGAGGCCGGCTCGCCTGGCGACACCCGACACCGACCCTGGCCCTCGTGACGGCCCTGGCCAGCGGCATGCTGCTGATCGCTCCCGCCGCTGCCGGCGCCGCCCCCACGGCCGGTCGGCCCGCCCACACCGACATCGACTCGACAACGGCTGATCACCTCGATCGGTCACCGTCGTTGACCGCACCCACCCACGTCGTCACCGTGGCCGGGTTGCCGATCGCCTACCGCAGCTTCGGGCACGGACCGACTCTCCTGCTGACCCCATGTCTCGGATTCAGCATGGACGACTGGGACCCGGCGCTGCTCGACCGACTGGCCGCGACCAATCACGTCGTCATCTTCGACTCCGACGGCGTCGGACGGACCCCAGCCGGGTCCTCGGTCGTTTCGACCGTCCCGCAACTCTCGGATCAGGCCACCGGCCTGATCCGGGCTCTGCACCTGAACCGCCCCACCGTTGTCGGCTACTCCCTAGGAGGATTCGTTGCGCAACGCATGGCCGTGGACCATCCCGATGACGTCGGCGCGCTGATCCTGATGGGTACCGGCCCCGGTGGAGTACAGCAGGTGCTGCCCGACCTGCCTGCTCTGGTCCGGGGCATGCCGGCATTCGACCCGCTTGTGCCTGCCGACCAGGTCATCCCGCTGTACTTCAGCGGCCACCCCGATGCCCTGGCTGCGTGGAGTCGACGAACAGCTCTGCGCCCCGATCGGGTCGGGGTGGACCTGACCGGCCTCAACCGTCAACGCGCCGCGATGACCGGCTGGCTCGTCGACCCCACGACCAACGTCGTCAGCAGCCTGCCCGCCCTGCGGCTGCCCACCCTCGTCTTGGGCGCTGAAAACGACGAGCAAGAACCCGCTGCCAACTCCAGCGTGCTACACAGCTACATCAACGGTTCGGAATTGCTGATCTACCCCGGGCTCAGTCACGCGTTCCCCTTCGAAGCACCAGAGCGCGTCGCGGAAGACATCGCGCGGTTCGCTCGGTAGCAGCCCGGACAGCGGCGGCATGAGCACGAGGCTGACGGCGCAGTGCCGCATGACGCCGCCCTCCGGATGTAGCCCGGCTCGGCTCCGCGAAGGTGCCGCCGTGTCCGCCCCCTCCGTGACGGCGGTCGGCTCGAGAATCGTGGCGTCGGCGACAGCGTCCCGCGACTGATGCGGGCGGACGACCTCGAGCAGGCCGCCGTCCTGTACGCCGAGGCGTCCCGCGCCACCACCGTCGCGCCTGAGCGCCACCAGCTCACCCGCGCGGCAGTCGCTGCGTCACTGAACCTGGTCGCGGCAGAGCCACATTTCGACCTGGCAGTCCCTGCCGAGGCCCTGCGCTGCCGATGCGGTGATCGGCAGTGGCGCAGCAGATGTCGCTCTACGCTGAGTACATGGTCACCATCATCGGCGGAGGAATCGCAGGGACGGCTCTCGCCGGAGCCCTCGGGGGCGAGGGCATTCCGACCCGGGTGTACGAATCTCAGCCATCGGTCGGCGCCGGTGCGTTCCTGGTGCTCGACGACCGTGCGCACGCCGCGCTCACCGGCCTCGGCGTCCCCGCCGACCGGCTGGACGAGGTCGCTCATCCAGTGGATGCCCTCCGGGTCGAATACCAGCCGCGCGAAGCGCGTTTCGGGCCGAGCCGCGGTCATCGGCTGTACCTGCGCGCCGAACTCATGTCGGTGCTGACCGAATTCGCCGCCGCTACAGCGGCGGAATTCCATTACGGCACCGCGGTCACCGATGTCGACCAGGGTGTGCTCTACAGCGGCGCTACCCGGCTGCCTACCGACGACGTCGTCATCGCGGCCGACGGCATCGACTCCCTCGCCCGCCGCCGGATCGAGCCGGAGCGAACACCCGAGTACGCCGGGCAGATTGTGTTCTACGGCCGTACCGAGCGAGCCCAAGCGTTGCGCACCAAGAGCACGGTGCTGCATTTCGACGGCCGGATCGATGCGGACGGCCGCCCGGCGGGCGCGTTCGGCCATTTTTGGGACGAAGGACTTTCCGTCTGGTTCGCCAGAGTCACCCGCCCGCCTCTTCCCGTCGAGAACATCGGCTTCCATCCGGTAGCGGAGTGGGCGGAACTCATTCGAACGGTCGCCCCGGGCGTCTCCGACGTGGTAGATCTTCTGTTGGCCGAGACGGAGACCGTGCATGTCTCCAACGCGCGCAACGTCCCCTTCGCCGCCGCCGCTACTCCTCGGCTGCCGGTGATCCTGTGCGGCGACGCGGATCACGCCATCACACCCGCTGAAGGAGTCGGGGCGCGGGACGCGATCGAGGACGCGGCAGCCATCTTTCGCGCACTGTCCACCGGCTCCTCCCCCGCGGATGCGATGGCGGCCCGGCGGCGGCAGATCGCCGCCGATCGGCAACGGGTCGTTCCGCCCTATCGCCGCACCGAGAACTAGACGTCCTCGCCGCTCGAGTACGCGTTCTGCGGCGGATTCACACCCCTTCGGCCGAGGGGTACGGCGCTGGAGGTGCGGGCGCCATCGACTGCCGCGGCGCGACGTCAGTTCCGCTTCAGGGTGCCGACATTCAGTGACCCGCTCGCAGTAGTCGGCAGCTTCCTCTCCGCCGCCCTGACATAGCTGACGGGATCTTTGTCGACGGGCTCGACGCCTGCGTAGTTCCGCGCTTCGTAAGCGGCGAAGGCGACGGCCAGCCGATGGCGGCTCGACAATCCGGCCAGCCTGCGGAAGTCGGTGAGTCCCTCGCGTTCTTCCTCGGCCATGTGATCGCTGTTGGCCGAGTTCGCTGCCGCGACGGCCGCGTACCAGTCGGCGGTGCCGGCCTGATGACGCGCCACTTCGGCGATCGCGTCCCTGATCTCGTTGTGGTCTCCGATAGCGTCGAGCGTCTCGTCTTCCACCCCGCCCGCGCGCCGGGCGGCGATGCCCGCCTGCAGCAGTGCTGGGTAGAAGATCTCCTCCTCCGCCTGCGCGTGCAGCTCGAGGAAGGCCGCCAGCCTGCTCCAGACCGCGGCGAGCGCGTCGGTCTCCGCGGGGTCGATCTGCTCCAGGATCGCGAACAGCCGCCGCTGCTCATGGTGGTCATCGAGGATCAGCTCGGTAATGTCCACAATTCCTCCCTGATATGTATTTCAGGTCAGTACTGAACGCCCATGTCCCTCAGGGAGCCTGACGATAATCCATCGGGGAGCCGTGACGCCGCTGACGCACCGCCGAGCGATCCCGTTGTCTCCGAGGTCGACGAGCGACAGATGACACCCGATGTGGTCGGCGTCATCGGCGGCACCAACGCGGTGCTACCGCTGCTGCGGCGCTCGGCCGCACCGCGATCGCGAACATGTCCAGCATGTTCGGCTCCCCTACCCCGCAGACCACTCCTGGAGCGAAGCGCGGCGATTGCCATCCGGGTGGGGGTACTGCTCCGGCCGAAGATCGGGCGGTGTTCACGGCAGTGATATTCGTGCTGACCAGCGGGTGCGCGTAGCGGATGCTGCCGCCGTTCTGCGGTAGTGGCTTACCCGCCTACGGTGCAGACCCGGCTCCCGGGACTCGGCTGACGCACAGTCGCGAATGTTCCGAAGGTGCGGCATCGGGGCTGGATCGTCGGTGGGTCCTGACAGGATGCCCGCGAACGTTGTCGAATACGGGAGAAGTGCATGACAGACAAGACTTTACGGGTGATCGGCGAGCTCATGAGTTCGGTGCCGGCGGCGGGTTCATTTGCTGCGCGTCGGACGGGGGCGGCGGAGAACCTGGTGATCGAGGTGGATGGGGTGGGGCCGATCCGGTTGCCGGTCGCGCCGGCTCAGGCGCGGCAACTGTGCGAGGTCGCGCGGCCGGCGCGGTATGGATTGCGCGAGCAAACACTGTTGGACGCGAACGTGCGCGACACATGGGAGGTTCCGCCGGACCGGGTAGCGGTCGACGAGCGGCAGTGGCGCGAGACGTTGCTGCCCATGCTGGACATCCTGCGGGCCGAGCTGGGTCTGGCGCCGGACTGCGAGTTGTCGGCGGAGCTGCATTCGATGCTCGTGTATGAGCCGGGACAATTCTTTCGGCGCCATCAGGATTCGGAGAAGGCCGACGGCATGATCGGCACGTTGGTGGTGACTCTGCCTTCGGCGTTCACCGGCGGTGAGCTGGTAATCGAGCAGCAGGGGACGAAGGTCACCGACCAGGGTTCGCGGGAGGAGCTGTCCTTCGTCGCGTTCTATGGCGACTGCGAGCACGAGGTGCTGCCGGTCACCGACGGTTTCCGGATCACGTTGACCTACAACCTGGTGGCGAAGGGGCGCACCGGCCCGGACGCAGCCGCTTTCGCCAAGCATCCGTCGGTCGCGTTACTGGCCGAGCAGTTGAGCGCGCATTTCACCACGCCGATGGAGCTGTCGACGTGGCCTCCGCACCACGAGCCGGCGAAACGCCCACCTCGTCAACTCGTCTACCTGTTGGATCACCAGTATTCCCAGAACGGATTCGGGTGGGATCAGCTCAAGGGCGGCGATGCTGCACGTGCTGGGCTGATGCTCGCGGCAGCCGACATCGCGGGATACGACACGTCGCTGGCGCTCGCGGAGGTAGAGGACTCCTACGAGGAGGACTACACCTCGTGGATGATGATTAACCGTCAGCGTTGGGAGCGCGTCGAGGACGGGTGGAAATGCGTCGAAAGCGCTGATGTGGAGTTCGATGACGACGGGGAAATGGTGGAGCCTGTGCCCGATGACCCCGCGACCCTTCCGGTGCTTTCGAGCCTTCCTTTGGTCCCGGGATCGGAAGATCTCGGCGACCTGCGCTGGTCGACCATCACGTTGACGTGGCTGATCGACCGGTCAGGGGCCGCCGGTGAGCCCGCTGCGCGGGAGGTCCGGGATGAGGAGTTGTGTACGGGCGGATCGAAGTCGACGTTGGAGCCGTTCGCGTCGGAAATCGAGGGCTACATGGGCAATCAAGGAAACACGGCCAATTTCTGGTATAGGCGCGCGGCGATAATCATCCGGCCCCGTCGGTAGAACGGCTCGGCAACCATCGGCGGCACTTCGACTTGGCTGTCGCCTACTGCCGCCGACTACCTGCAGCAGCTCTGGCTCTGGAACGGGCTGGGAAATCCCATGCCGATGCCGGTGCGGCGGGCGTCCAGATTGCCGGAACACCGGGTGTAGCGGTACGGGCGAGCGCGTAGGACACCTCGGTCTTCCAGGCAGCTTGACGGACTGCCCAGGACCGCGCAAACTGGTTAGCACACCGGCATCGCAGGTGTAATGCATTCTCCGGCAAGCTCTTTCACTTCGTAGCAGCTACGGTCCCCGTCTGCGCGGCGCCGACGGTAACCGAGTGCACCACCACACCGACACGAGCCGTGTCGCCTCCAGACCTCGGAAAGACAGGCGACACCACACGTGAGGGGGAGGACTTACCTGTGGGCAGCGGCGACAAACAGACTCTCCCCGGCACTCCCGATCCGGGCGTCCGCTCGCCTCGCCCTGAGGAGACGGATTCCGGCGGCCCGATGGTCTGTCAAAACGTGATCGCGCAGGTTGGGCAACGACAAGTTCGCGGGCTCGAGTGTCGGGCGAAGAAGTGGTGAGTAGTGAGTCGGAGCTGGACGACCAGAGCTCGATCGATCTGGACGTGCTGGCAGCCCATCTGGCCAGTCTCGGCGACCCACCGGTTCTCGACTGGGCAGACGCCGCGTTGCCCGACCGGTTGCGGAATACGCTCGCCACTTTTCCCGGGCGCAAGCTGGAGGGCATCGCCGGCTCGGGGCGACCACAGATCGACCAGGGGCGTGCCGAGTTGACGCTGGCCCTCACCTGCGCCGCGCAGGCTTGGCCCGCCGAGGCCATGGTGGCCACCACTGTGCACGCTGCGACTGTGACCGTTTCTCGCCGGGGCGAGGTGACGGTCACACTCGACGGTCGATTCGAGGAAATCGTGGTCGTGGTCGCGCTGAGCACGGACAGGTCCGGCGGGCTGACCGCAGCGGTGCGGTCACAGAATGCCGGCGCGTTCACGGTGGACACGCTCGTGGGAACGCTGGCCGGGAACGATGTGTGGCGCGCGGTCGAGAGCGGACTTACGGACCTCGGGCTGGAGCGCGCACTCGGACAGGTCTCAGGTTTCGACTATCGCCTCGGGAAGGACCTGTCGGCCGATCCGGTCGGCTATGTGGTGACGTCCGCGGCGGTGGCCACCGCATTCGCGTTGGGCGATTTCGTCTTGGACGTCGAATTGTGGTTGCCCGACCTCTACCTCACCGGCGGCCTGCGCGAGCACGAACCGATCGGCGTCGCGCAGTTGCTGGGCTCCTTCGGCCTCCCGGTCACCCACGTGCCGACCGACCTGACCGTCGCCGAGTTGGACATCGCCGTCGGCCTCGGCGACACCTATCGGATCACGACGACGCTCACCGGCGATTGGTCTATCGGCCACTTCACTCTGAAGGATGTGTCGGCTTCGATCGCCTACAACACCTTCGAGAAGTTCGTGGCCCGGTTTTCGGGCACCGCGAGGCTCGGATCGGTTCCCGTCGCCATCAGCGCGGCGAAGCCCTCCGGTGCCGACGGCGGCTGGACCTTCGAAGGTGGGATACCGGCCGACGACGAACTCACGATGGGGGCGCTACTCGAGCACATGGGTCTGACCGGAGCGCCCAAGCCGGTGGAAACCCTCGCGCTGAGCAGTCTTTGGTTTTCCTACACCACCGGCAGCGGCCGATTCGCCGCGAGTTGCCGGGGCGAACTGGAGATCGCCGACGGCATCACGGCATCGGTCGGCATCGCCATCACTCGCGACGAGACCGGTACGCGGTATGAGGGAACGCTGTCGGTGGGCGAGCTGGAGTTGGACCTCTTCTTCGATGCCGAGCGCGGCATGGACGCCTTCGTCGCCACCTATCGCAACGCCGACGGCGGCGCAGTCGCGTTGCGGGAGTGGGTGGCCGCCGTGTCCACCGATCTGGCGGCGGATATTCCGGAGAGCTTGCGGGTCGGGTTGACCGATGCCAAGTTCGTGCGGGTGAAACCGGCCGCCGGACCTGCGGTGTTCGCGGTAGGTTTCGATCTGTCGGCCGGTATCGATCTCGGCAGGCTGCCACTGATCGGTGGGTTCCTGTCCGAGGTGGGCGCTCTCGGTGTGGACAACCTCCAGATCCTTTACAGCACCGCGGCCATCGATGCCACGACCAGTGCGGCGCTCGATGCCCTGCTCGCTCGCGCGAAGGTGGTGCCGCTGCCGAGCGTGGGCCTGACCAAGGGCCTCGCCGTGCAGGCGGTGTTGCGGATCGGTGCGAACTCGACACCGGTGGCGCTCGGCTTACCCGCCGCATCGTCCCAACGCTCGCCCTCCAATACACCCTCGTCCGATGCACCGGCGCCCGATATACCCACCGATCCGCCCGGATCGGTTCCGGCTATCCCGAATAGCCCTGCACCGCGGGGCACGACCAGCGTGTGGCTACAGGTACAGAAGCAGCTCGGGGTCCTGCACGTGAACCGCGTGGGCGTGCTCTATCAGGACAATGCGCTGATGTTCGCGCTCGACGCCGCGGTCACTCTGGGGCCGCTGAAGTTGTCGTTCGACGGCCTGGCGGTCGGCTCACCGCTGGACGAGTTCGTCCCGACCTTCAGCCTGTCCGGGCTGGGCGTGGCCGTCGACACTCCCTCGGTAACGATTTCCGGTGGCCTGCTGCATGTTCCGAATCCGGCCGCCGGGATCGAGTTCCAGTACGACGGCACGGCAGTCATCGCGAGCGAGTCCTTCGCTCTGGCCGCGATCGGCTCGTACGCACAGTTGATCGGCGGGGATCCTTCGCTGTTCATCTTCGCTCAACTGAACGCCGAGCTGGGCGAGCCGCCGGTGGTGGTCAGCGCGCTGATGGCTGGTTTCGGGTTCAACCGCGAGCTGGTGGTTCCCACCGCGCGAGAAGTGCCGAACTTCCCGCTGCTCGCCCTCAACGGTCAGGGTCAGGAACCCACCCACGTCCTCGACGTGCTGGAGGGCCGCGCCCAGTCCGCGCCGGGACTCCCGGCACGGCAATGGATTCCGCCGAGCCAAGGCAGTTACTGGCTGGGCGTCGGGGCGGAGCTCACGCTGTTCGAGGTGGTGAAGACCAAACTGATGCTCGTGGCGGAGTTCGGCCACGAACTGATCTTCACCCTGCTGGGCACCGCGACGCTGCAACTTCCGCTGGCCGGCCGGTCACCACACCCCTACGTCTACGCCGAGCTGGGGCTGCAGGCGTCTCTACGTCCGGCCCAGGGCACCCTCACGGCGCAGGCCCAGCTTTCCGACGCCTCCTATGTGCTGGTGAAAGACTGCCATCTGACCGGCGGATTCGCCGCCGCGGTGTGGTTCGGGCCCAATCCGAACGCCGGGCAGTTCGTCGTCACGCTCGGCGGCTACCACCCGAGATTCGACCGCCCGTCCTACTACCCCGTCGTGCCCCGGCTGGGTATCAGATGGGCCCCGAGCACCGCGGTGTCGGTCGCCGCCGAAGCCTATCTGGCCGTGACACCGTCGTGCGCGATGGCAGGCGCCAGGCTGGATGTCGTGTTCCACGAGGGTCCGGTCCGGGCCTGGTTCACCGCCCACGCCGATCTCGTGGTGTCCTGGCACCCGTTCGGTTTCGCCGCCGAGATCGGGGTGTCCATCGGTGCGTCGGTCCGCATCGACGCGTTGTTCTTCCATGGGACGCTCAGCGTCTCGGTCGGGGCCCGGCTCACCCTGTGGGGGCCGCCGACCGGCGGTTCGGTGACCGCGCACCTGGTTGCCTTCACCGTCACCATCGGTTTCGGCGCCGATCCCGACCAGGGTCAGGTCACACCGCTGGACTGGGCGCAACTCGCGGGCATGCTGCCCGAGCGCGAGGAGGTGGTCACCCTCACCCCGGTGAGCGGTCTGGATACCACGGTGCCGGACACCGGCGCGGGTGAGCCGAGCAGCGGCGGGCGGCGGTGGCTGATGCGTGCCCGCGACCTGCGTTTCGTCACCGGATCCGCGATTCCCGCCAGCCGGCTGCGGATGGGCGACGAACTGGTGGAGACCGGCGCCGACATCGACGTGCGGCCCATGAATCAGACCGGCCTGACGGGGATGCACCGGCTGAGCGTGCGGCATGAGGACCGGCCCGTCGAGGGCTGGACGGTCACCGCCCGAAGACAGAATCTGGCCGCGGCGCTGTGGGGTGCCCCGCCGGTTCCGTTCAGCCACCGGCCCACGGAACCCAGCGCTGACACCGTCGCGGATCTGCTGGTCGGATGCGCGGTGCAGGCGCCACGGCCGGTGCTGGCGGACTCGCGCGGGGTCTTCCCGCTGAGCGAGTACGACGCCGAGGAGATCCCACCCGGTCTGTCGCCGTTGCCACTGCATCCCGAACCGAACGGCGACCACGTCTTCGCACCCGATCCGGCCGCCGTGCGGTTGGTCGCCGACGTCGGCACCGATCCGGTGCGAAGCCGACGCGATCAGGTGTACGCGGCGCTCGCCGACGCCGGACTGTTCACCGGTCCCAGCGACGGACTGACGGAATTGGCCTCTGGCGTGGGTCACCTCTACAGCCAGGCGCCGATGATCCGGAAAGCGAGTAACCCGACATGAGTTCGAGCCCGGCCCATCCCGCGCGCGACACCATCCCGATCGGCGATATCGAACTGCACGACAACTACCTGCCCGGCGTGACGGCCGGCGATTACACCGTTGAGGTCACCCACGACCTGAAAGCGGGTCCGGACGGGCGGTCGATCACGGACGGGGCGTTGCGAACGGTGCAGCGGTTCACCATCCGCGGTCCCCAGATAGCGATCGACACCGGCGCGGTGCTCGCTACCCAGCCGCCGGACGGCGGCACCGGGCGATTCGCCGAGGTCCTGCCCCATGTGGTGCTCGGTGACCCCATGCTGCCGTGGGAACGCGACATGAACGCCGCGCCGGGCACTCCGTGGCTGGCGCTGCTCGTGTTCACCGACGACCAGCTCGTCGGTGCCACCGCGGACCCGACCCGGGCGCGCTCCGGGATCGTGCAGGATTTTCTGGCCCCTGACCCGGCGGTGCGCAAGCCGGCTGTGGTCCTGGAGGCCGACATCGCGCCGGACGCGCCGTGCCGCTACATCCAGGTCACGGCGGAGGCGTTCCGGACGGTCGCGCCCCGGCTGGACGAGGCGCGCTGGCTGACCCACTGCCGTGGCGCCAATACCGGCGACCGACCCATTCTGGGTATCCAAGAGGACGGATTGTTCTCCGTGGTCGTCGCGGGCCGTTTCCCGGCTGTGGGCCCGCCGGGGTCCGCCGACGCGGTCAAGAACATCGCGCACCTGGTCTCATTGGAAGGCCACCAGCAGATCCTGACCGAGGATCCCGACTTCGGTGGTCACACGTCGGTGGCGCTGCTGTCGTTGTGCAGTTGGACGTTCTGGTGTCAGGCCGACCGGAGGATCGACTTCCGCGAACTCGCCGAGGGGCTCGCCCACGACCCGCGCTCGGGCGCACCGGCTGCGCGCGAGCAGATGTGGTTGCGGCTGCCCAACCCCTATGCGCGGACGAATTCCACCGATGCGCGAGGTCAGGTGGCTCGCCGGATCGATGACGGCTACGCCCCGCTGCCGTATGTGACCCGGTCCGGTGAGAGCACCTACGGCTGGTACCGCGGCCCCTGCACGCCGGTCGTGCCGGTCGTCACGCCGCAGGCGAGCACCGCCACCACAGCGGACGCCCTCATCGGCTACGACCCGGTCTGGGGGAGTTTCGATCTGTCGCTCGCGACCGCGTTCGAGACCGGCCGAGCGCTCGCTGTCGCCGATTCGGCGTTCGCCCAGCAGCTGACGAGTTTCAAACGTGCGGCGCGGACGCTGGTCGACACCCTGCACCACCGGGAGATCAGCGCCCACCTCCCGGACGCGGGTGACAGACGCTCGGAGGTCACGTCCGCGCGCGCGGCGTTCGGCGCCATGCTCGACGGCCGGCTGCTCGCCGTGCTGGGTGCTCCGGCACCCGCGCCGACCCAGCCGTGGTCGCCGCCCACCCCCGATGCGCCGCCGAGCGATCCGGCACAAGCCCTGGCGGAATTCCTCCGCTCCGCCGACACCCGGGCCGCGCTGGAGCAAGCGCTGCGCGAGGCCCCGCTCGCCGACGAACTCGCCCCGATCGTGTCCTGGCTCGCGCAACGACTACTACTGCAAGGCATTCCGTTCACCCATCTGGTGCCCGATGAGCGGATGCTGCCGCCGGAGTCGTTGCGCTTCTTCCACATCGATCACACGTGGCTGGACGCGCTGGTGTCGGGGGCGTTGAGCCTCGGTGCGCAGTCGAGCCGTGACACCGTCCAAGACCAGATCATCGGCGCCGCGGTCCGTGCTGCGGCAGCTACGCAGGCCACCACCCATCGCGAGACGCTGCGAGCCGCCGATCCACGTACCGGTACGGACGAAGAAACAGCGGCGGCACCACAGATCTCGGGCTTGCTGCTGCGATCGGCGATCGTGTCCGGATGGCCGAATCTCGCTGTGCGAGGCTACGATCCGGCGGGCAGCCTGCTGCGGATACTGCGGCTGGATCATCTGTCACCGACCGTGCTGCTGTGCCTGTTCGACGGGATCCCGCACACGGTCGAGCTGGCCGAACCGCAGGAAGGATTCCGGTTCGGCGTCGATGACGACGGCCTCATTCCGCTGCGCAACCTACGGCCGCACGACTCCTCGCACGGCCTGGAGCTAGGGGCGCCGTTCGACCCGGAGATCACCTTCCCGGTGCTCGACCACCTGCGTGGCGACGACGGCTGCCGCGTGCTCGCGCCGACTTCGCTGGTGGCCGCACTCGGCCGGGCCCTCGACACCGCGCACGGGACCTCCGTCGGCCCGATCACCCCGGCCGATCTGGCCCTGCAGATGGTCAGGGTTCCCGAGGCGATCCGCTTCACCGGCCCCGCCGATCAGACGAAAGGCCGGTGACCATGCGCCCTACCCTCGTCGTCCCGATGTCCCTCGACGCCCTGGTGATCACCTCGGCCGTCGTGGGCGAGAACACCTTTCGCATCTGGCCGCGGACCTACCGAGCTCTGGAAGACTACGCCAGTCCCGAACCCGACGAAGGCGACCGGCAGATCGAGGATTCGCAATTCGCCGCCCCGGGAGTCCATCTGCACTGGACACTGCCACGCGGACTGCGTCACGGAACGCAGGACCCGAACACCGGGCGGCTGCGGTACCCGGTGGTCCCCAACCGCTGGCTGCTCACCCGTTTCAGCGGGACCACCGACCGCCGGGTCAAGGCATGGGTGATCGAAAGCGACTGCCCGCACAGCACATACGCCCGCCGGCAAGGCCACGACGCGGTGCACTCCAGCGACTTCCTGGTCGACCAGAACACCATCGACACCTGGAAGGCCAGCGCCGACCCGTACCGCAATCAGGTCAAACCACGCAAGCCGGAACCGGGCTTCTACCAACTGCCCATCGGGCTCGCCTTTCCCGCAGACACCCCCGGGGAGTGGTTCGAACGCGCGGGTGATGATCGACTGTTCCTGACCGCCATGGGTCCCGCTGATCCGTATTTCCCCACCTATGTCCCGCACAACAACAACGTCTTCTCCTTCATCGATGACCTCACCGACCTCGGCGGCGCGGACACCCTCGGCTATCACCTCGTCGGCTGGTACTCCCACCCCGACGACGATGTGCTCGCCCCGCCTTCCGGCACCTCCTACGCCGAAGTGCTCGCGCAGCTGGGCTGGCAGGATCCGCGGCTGACCGGAGACCCCCGCCACGACGGTGCGGTCGAGCCGGCCACCCGCAGCATTTGCACCGGCCAGGTGCTGTCCGTCGCCTGGGCCCCCGACGCCACCACCGCCCCGTCCGACGACCCGCTGCGCCGAATCCGCGATGACGGCAGGATCGACGTCGCCATCGCCAACACCACCGAAGACGCCTTCGCGGCACTATCCGGTCGTGCGCTGGAGGTCGCCGGTCACCCGCCCACCGCCGCCGACATGCAGTTGCTGCGGGCCTTCCTGCACGGTCTGCTGCCGCTGGCCGACGAGAAGGGCGGTGACGCCCGGATTCGACGCCGCATCCACGGCGGATGGTTCGCCGCCTCCGCGGGCGGCCACCGTTGGACCGTGACACCCCCGCCTGCCGCGGACGACACCCCGCAGTCGTTCGCCGCACCGGTGTGGCTCGACACTCTCAACGACGATCAGCGCGACCTGGACACGCAGCTCGGCGAATTGGCCTCGCTGCAATGGCGATTGAACGCGCTGTGGCTCAAGAACGGCATCTTCGCCAATCTGCTCGTCCCGCCTGCCGACGCACCCGGCCAGCAGCAGATGCAGGATCATCTCGACCCCGGCATCGACGGTTCCCTGGCCCAGCGGGTTCGCCGCAAGACCGCCATGGTCCGCGACCAGGCCGCCAAGGTGCCCCAGCCCGACCCGGGCGGCTCGCATGCCGAAGCCCAGGACGCGCTACGGACCTCGATCACCGCCTTCGCCACGGCCAAGGGTCTGCCGCAAGGCGCCACCCTGAAGGCAATACCTCGAACTCCCTTCTGGCAGAGCAACAATCCGGTCGTCACAGTGTCGGGAGTGCTGCCACCCCCGGACACCGCCGACGCCGACCAGCCGCTGCCGGTGCGGCCGGTCACCGCTGACACCTCCAGCCTGATCGCCGCCGTGACGATCAACGGAACACCGGTCACCGTCACCCCCGGTCACGCACCGATGCCCGAAATCCCCAGCAGCGCCTCTCTTCCGGACCTGCTGGGTGCGTTGCTCGCCGAGTTCTTCCTGCTGGATGCAGATAATGCCGCCGCCTTGGCGACCGCCACGGGCCTGCCCGCCGACGACGTGACCGCGACCCTCACCGCGCACCGGCCCGACGACTACACCGGCACCCTGCCCGCCCTGGGCCTGACGCCCTGGAGTCAGCCCTGGCAGCCGGTGTTCATGGAATGGAAGGCGGCCTATCTCCCCATCCCCTACAGCGTCGGCGCCCAGCGCTGTTGGAGTTTCGACGGCACCGACTACCGCTTCACCCCCGGCGCCGCCCAGTTGCGGTACTCCCTGGACGACATCGTCGAGATCGGCGGGATCTCGGGCCTGAGCCCGCACCCCCGGTCCCTCTTCGCCGCCCGTCTCGAGAAGTACGTGGCCGACCACGGCACTCCCGATCAGGCCGACCGGTTGGACGGGTGGCTGGCCGATATCGGCGAATGGAATTTCCTCGCCCAGGAATTGACCGGGTTCAACGAACGCCTCGCCGCCCGCGACATCCGCGCCTCCCGCCGTCCGACACCCAACGACGAGGACTTCCCCCACATCGCCGGGCTCGCCGGATATTCGGACGCCGCGACCGAGGACGGCCTGCCCGCCCGCTACCTCGACCGGGTCCACAGCGTCCCGTACCTGCCCGCCGGAAGCGACCCGCAGTTCCAGGAGATCCGGCAAGGGCAGATCTACCTGTCGCAACTGTTCCTCTACGACAAGTTCGGCCGGGTGCTGGACGTCGTCAACTCCGACACCGAATACGGTGGGCTGCACGATCACCGGAACTTTCCGCTGGTCGTCGACGATGCCTTCGCCACCGCGACCTCGCTCGCCCCGAAGGTCGCGGCCGTGGCCCAGTTGCCGCCGCGTCCCCTGCAACCGGCGCGGCTGGACTTCGATCTGCTCGACGGCATGACCGCCCGCCGCATCGTCGGCACCGGGGCCGAGGCCAGCCCGATCGGCGGGTGGCTGCTACCCAACCACCTCGACCGCAGCTTGTTGCTCTACGACCCGGCAGGCTTACTTTTGGGCACCTACCGGCTGGTCAGCACCCGCGACGGACAGATCGGACAGTGGGAACCGCCACCCGACGGCACGATCACCGGTCTCGACCAGGTAGCCGCGCGGGCACCGGTCGTAGCCGGGCTCCTCGGCTCCTCACGGCTCGCCTCCGCGGCGAACTTCACGGCCTTCCTCGATGCGATCGACTCCACCTTGTGGACCACCGACCCGCTCGGCGCCCGCGCCGACAAGAACCTGTCGGTCCTCATCGGACGGCCGCTGGCGCTCGTACCCGCGCAACTTCGACTGTGCCTGGACGGTCCACCGCTGTTCGACACCGGCTGGGCCGCAACCCTCGAACCGCCACAACCGCAATTCACCGATTACCAGTTCGCGGTGCGGCTGGGCGACCGGCACGCCCGTGACGACGGCCTCATCGGCTATTTCACGGCCGACCGGCACGGCGCTTATCAATTCGACCGGTTCAACAGCGTGACCGAGCCCGACGACCGGCAGGACTTCCTCACCCAGATCGGCCCACTGGGGCCCTGCGAGGCGCCATCGGACGCCAACTACCTTCAACTGACCTTCGGCGACCCGGCTCCGACCGCGCTCCTGCTGCTGATGGACCCGCATGCCAGCGTGCACGCCGTCGCCGGCATCACGCCCACCGCCGAGGTCGCCGTCGCGGCCGACCATCGAGATACGCCGCTCGCTCATATCGAGGCCCTGTTCCGCTTCGGGCCCATCCTCACCACCTGCCACGGTCAAGGCACAGGTGACGGATCCATCACCTTCCCGCGGCCCGCCGAAAAGCATGGCAACTGGACCTGGTTGCATCCCGCACTCGGGAACACCCCCTGGACCCCCTACACGCTGGCTCCGACGACACCGAACGCCCAATTCCCGGACGACCCCACGACCCTCCAAGACGGCCTGCTCCGGTTCACCACCCACCTCGACGACTACCCCGACCCCACCTGAGAAGAAGGGCACACACATGACCGAGCAGCCATTGTTGAACTATCAGCCCTCGACCAGCCCGTCACCACTACAGGCCGGAACCAAGGACACTCCCGGTCACGCCCGCATCGTCATCGCTGTCACGCCCCGCAGCCAACCGGTCTACTGCGAAGAGATCCAGATCGCCGTTGCCAGCGAGTCCGAGGGCGGCGCTCCCTATTTCACGGCCAAACCGGCCTGTTCGTGCACCCCCGAGGGCAAATGGGAGGTCTTCACCGCCGCGGCGGAGGAGGAGACCACCGGCGACAGCGCCAGGGGTCCTTATCAGTTCACCTTCAAGAACACAGCCACAGACGATGATGACGATACCGATCTCATCGACTACCCGATGAGCATCATCCTCACCGGCCCCCTCGGAACCCCCACCGGCACACTGACCTGCGCCATCGGCGAAAAATCCACCACCGACAACGAGATGCGCCACAAGCTCCGACAGAGCAAAGTGGACATGCTTGTGGAACCGCAGCCTTTCTACCTGCGCAACTTCATCACCCACAGCCCGAGCAGAACCTCCGTTCCCCAAACCAGATTCACGGCGGGAGACCCGGTCGATTTCACCTGGGAAAGCAACGGCACGTCCTTCACGCTCTACGACGGCGACGGCACCGTGCTCTACTCGGGCACGGACACCCGCGTCATCCTCCCCGACGGCGGCACCACCGACGCCGGGCGCGCATTCGCCCTCGCCTGCGACACGACGTTCACGCTCGTCGCCGAATACACCGCCCACGGTTTCGAACCCACCTACCTGAATGCCCTGGTACCCATCACCGTCACCAACCCGACCGTCGCCGCGCTGACGGTCAGCGGAACTCTCTCCGCCAGAAGCGATCTCAACGTCTCCGACGGCCTCGTCGTCCAAGGTGATCTGCAAGTCCACCGGACGGCCACGGTCGATCAGCAACTCACCGCCGCCGGAGGAATCTCCGGTGGTTACAACGCCCTCGCCGTGCGCAACGGACTCACCGTCAACGGCCGCACCACCCTGAACTCCGACTGCGACGTCGAAGGATTCCTGTCCGCCGGCGGAGACATCCGCGTCTCCAACGGCGGTACCGAGAAACTGACCACCAGCGGCACCAACGGTCTCCAGGTCGACGGCGAACTGACCTCCGACGGGAAGGGAGTGGTCCGCTACAGCGATGACGTCGCCATCACCGGCGGATACGGTGGAGAGCATCTGTATGTGAACGACAACGATGCCCACCCGGACCAGTACAGCCGCCACGTGTACGTCATGCGTCGGGGCTACGGCGCATCACTGGCCACTTGGAAGATCGAACCCGATTCCTGACTTCAGGCCCAGATCCCGTCACCCGACCCACCACCGACTTCGCGGATCCCAGGAGGAACGGCCGTCGCGGTACCGGGCGATCACACCGTGACAGCCGGATCGCCCTGAATTCCGACCGTGGGATCGAAGGTTGCTAGGACCGCCACCTGGCACCGTCGACGCCCAAGACCTCGGCGGCCTGCCCCGCGGAGACTTGCGCGTTCTCCCATTGCAGTGAGTCGACGCCTCCAGCGGCCTTCTTGGTGTAGTTCTGCCAATCGGTGACCACATCGGCGAACGGCGGGGTCTTCCATTGCCCGTCACCCCATTCGAACCCTGAGTCGAGACGGAGGGTTTGTGCTATCCCACCTTCCAAGTTGCCGCGAAACTTCCGACAGAACGAGTCGAACCGCGCCATCTCCGAGGTCATCCTGGCAACAAGGTGGAAAGCGGCCGTCGCATTGTCGATGCCGACATCGGGTCCGCCCTGGCCCCTCGTCAGAGGGAACAAGTAGGTGTAGAGAACATCGAGGCTTCGGAAGAATTGCCGGCGATTCAGCATGGGCTCGGCGGCGGCGCCACCGTACTCCGACGGGATATGAGGACCTCTCTCCCGGCCCCCCAGGTACATGCTGAGAGCGGGCAGCTCACTCAGCCGAGCCGCTGTCCAAGGGGCCCTCTCTTCCCCCGACCACGCCGCCATGAACGACCAGGCTCGATCGATCGTCCAGCCCCGCAGATAGAGGTTCTGCTTCTCGAAGCACAATCGAATAATCGGATTGTCACTATCCGTGACGAGATGCTCCGAGTGGCTCAACCTGATGGCAACCCACATGAACCTCTCGGCTCCGGCGGCGTCGAACTCATCACGCAAGTGTTTGATCATCTCCATATACGCCTTGGGACCGAACGTCCGTTCCCACCACGTCGGACGACGGAGGTCATCCGGGCTCCACTTCACCATGTCCAACCTCCACGAATCATCCGGCCACCAGCTCATGCACCCCGTAACGACACCACACGAGACCAACCCACCCGGCTGCGAAGATCGCACCCACCGCGACGCTCCCGCCGTGCAAGCGCTCTCTCGGCGATGAATGCCGCGCGAGCCGGTGGGTGCGGTTCAGCGGTTCAGTCCTGGTCCGGATATCCCCATTCCAGATCGATGTCCGCCTCGGGCGCGATACCGCGAATAACATCTGTGACGTCGCGTTCGAAGATCTTGCTCCACTCGCCGAACCCGCGGACGATGATCGGGCCGTTCTCGCTGGATGCCTTCACCCAGGGCGGGTTGTGAAAGACGCTCACCAGCATCCACGAGTCGATCCCGTGCTCCTTCAACACCCTCTCCACCGCCACCTCGATGTTGTCGGCTTCCGCTGGAGAGGAGAGCTTTTCGACATACAGCGAGAGGTGAATGTTCACGGACATGAGCGATACCCTTCTGCGATCCCGGGCGGCCAGCTGCCACCAGGCGAGTAGTGCGCGTCCTCGGCATCGAAGCCGCCACGTTGACCCAGCCTTCCGCACAAGCGATTTGACGTATTCTCGCGTCCCCTCCGCAGCCGCGACGCGTTCAGGGGTGGTCGGATCACACGGTTCGGCGAGATCCGCAGTGTCGGGGTCGGAATCATTATCGCAGTGATGAACCTCGAGAACGAGGCGACCATCACCGGCACCGGAGCGTCCCGACCTGACCGGTGCCCAAAGGGATCCGGGTCGGAGGGAAGCACACAAGCCGCTGTCCCGCGAAGATCACGGCCACCATCGTTTCAACGACCTCTTCAACGGCAGTAGGCGCAACGCACACCGAGGGATTCGATCCCGCATGACGGCCTCCGACAACCCACTTCGGGGCCGGCCACAGGGTCGGAGTTCTGCTGGTGATGATCTCCTCTGGCGTTACTGTGCCACGCGGCTACGTTCACGCTCCAAGGCACGGGCGCGCTGTTGTTCGAAGCGCGGGATTCGTACCTGTTGCAGGTCGTCGAGGAATGCGGCGAGTCTGTCGCGCGCTTGCTCGCCGCGTGCTCCGAAGTCGTCGCGGTCCATGATGTTCCACTGCCTGACCACCGGAAGCAGCACTTCCTCCAAGTGCTGGCGCAGGTCGTAGACGCCGTGTTTGGCCATCAGCACGCCGTTGCGGCGGAAGTCGGCCATGCCCGCCCCTGGCATCCGGAAGTTCTCCACGATGGTGTCGATAGCCTCCATCGCCTGATCGGGTGCCAAGTCCAGGGCGGCACCGCAGATGGTGCGGTAGAAGATCATGTGCAGGTTCTCGTCGGCGGCGATGCGCTGCAGCATTCGGTCGGCGATCGGGTCGTCGCACACCCGGCCGGTGTTGCGGTGGGTGACCCGCGTGGCCAGTTCCTGGAAGCTGACGTAGGCGACCGAGTGCAGGAATCCGGCGCCGCTGGCGACGTCGTTTTCACTTGCGCCGGAGGAGAATCCATTGGTCATGTGGGCCATCCTGGCCGCTTCGAGAGCAACCGGGTCCACGCTGCGGGTGACCACCAGATAGTCACGGATCACCGTGCTGTGCCGCATCTCCTCGGCCGTCCAGCGGCCGACCCAGGTACCCCAGGCACCGTCACGGGAGAAGTTCTCGGAGATCTCGCGATGGTAGGAAGGCAGATTGTCCTCGGTGAGCAGATTGGTGATCATCGCGGCTTTCGCCACGTCGGTGAGGGAGGACTGCTCGGGAGACCAGTCGGCGCCACCGAGCATGGCGAAGTTTCGCCCCTCGTCCCATGGCACGTAGTCGTGCGGGTTCCAGTCCTTGGCCATCGACAGGTGCCGGTGCACGCAGTCCTCGGCGATCGGTTCCAGTTCGGCCAGAATCTCGCGCTGCGTCAGGTCCCGTGCCAATGCTGTTGCCTGCCTCTCTTTTCCGGTGCTTCGAATCGGTCGGCATACACAGCACCACTGCCCCTCAGGCGGCGCACAGGGTCGAACGCCCCGAGAACCAGGGACCGAGTACCCGTTCATCCGATGACTGCGACAGCGCCGGGTCGCTTCTCCCCTGTCCTGATTTCGGCTGTTTCACCTCCCTCCTCCCGGTCAGCCGGACGACAGTGCCGATAGTCCCGAACGGCAGATACCCGGTGGCGCCCGGACGATTCCGGCGCGGCGACATTTGCGGCCCTTCGGCCTGCGAGGACCAACGACGGCAGTCCAACGATTTGCGAATTCTTACGCTACGAAGGACAGCTGATTTCCGAATCCGGAAAGCGACAGACATGGACCTGCCATACCGCGAGAACCCGCATCTGCTGGCGACCGCACCGGTGGTCGTCGGCGCCGACGGTTCCGAAGCTTCAGAGCGCGGCGCCGAGCCGGCGGGCCGGGCGCACTCGATGGCGTCGACCGGCGCGTATTTCGGCTCTGTATCGGCGACCCGACCATGCCGTACCGGCCAGGCTGCAATGAGTCATCTGCTCGGTATTCAGCAGACCGGTCACCGCCGCCGCGCCGGCCCGCATCCGAGCGCACCGGGTGGTCAGCTCTCGATACGGGCCGCCGCCAGATGACCTTCTGCCCTGTCGATACGTCCGCCGACGTCGAATGATGATGAGTAGTGAGTAGGCCGTCCGGAATAGAAGGAGTTGCCTCATGACAACGGTGCAGGCCATCATGCGGCCCGATGTACGGCACATCAGTGTTCGAGAGACTATGGAAGCAGCCGCCCAGAGGATGCGCCAACTCGATATCGGCGCGCTGCCGATCTGCGACGGCGAAGGTCATCCCGTCGGCATTGTCACCGATCGCGATATCGTCGTGAAGGTCGTCGGTATCGGCGCGAATCCGAAGAAGACCACCGCCGGAGAGTTGGCACAGGGCGCCGAACGGCTGCACACCGTCGAGATCGGCACCGAGGTGGACGACGCGCTGACGCTCATGCGGCAGCACCGGGTCCGGCGGCTCCCGGTCACCGACAACGGAGTCCTGGCCGGCATCATCACCGAAGCCGATCTGGCCCGCCATTTGACCGAGACCGCCGTCGGTGAATTCGTAGAAGCGGTCTGCGCCGCCAATCTGCCCACCACCGAGGACGCGTGAGGATCTGTCACCTCGGCGCGCGATCTACGAATCGATGTTCGGCAATACCGCGGCGAGCGCCGATGCCATCGCACGGGACTTTCAGCCCTCTCGGCTGTGCCCGAGCAGTGCCAGACAGCAATGAGAACCCAATCACGGCAAGGAGTGTTCAACGTCCGCCACGCACCGCTGTATGTGCTAGCGGCGGCTGTCGGAATCGCCGCGCTGGTCTTGGCCGGCCTGCCGGTCGTCACACTTCTGGTACTTCAGGTCGCCGCGGCTTGCCCGCTGCTGGCGATCGCCCTGAGCCGACCGCGAGATCGCCGGACGGGATAGCTCCGCCTGCCCCCGCAGACCACGGCTCCTGCTCTCGGCGAGTACGAATCCCTATGACGCGCCCTGCACCCGCTCACCGACTCGTGGGGCACCGGCCGGGATATGCACGCAGCGGACACGCCGCAAGCAGAGGCGCTACGAACATGAGCACGCTATCCGGCGTCTGCGGATTGGTGCCGTCGCCGGAGTTATGCTGTTTGCTAAAGTTCGCAATCAGTAGGCGGATGACCGTTCCCGAACGGCCTGCCGGCGGAAGGGAGTGGCTACCATGCCAGGACTGAGCAGGCCGCTGTATCAGATGAAGGCAGACTTCTTCAAAACCCTCGGCCACCCTGTGCGTATCCGCGTTCTGGAGTTGCTCAGCCAGCGCGAGCACACGGTGTCGGAGATGCTGACCGAGATCGGCGTAGAGGCGGCGAACCTGTCGCAGCAACTGTCCATTCTGCGGCGCGCCGGCCTGGTGACCGCCCGCCGTGAGGGCTTGTCGGTCACCTACGAACTCGCCACCCCCGCGATCGCGGAACTGCTCGCCACCGCCCGCGCCATCCTCACCGGCGTGGTCGCGGGCCAGGCCGAAGCCCTCGAGCACCCCGTGTAACCGGATCGCACCGCATTGCAGGGGCCGCATGCGCCAGCTGATTGCATATTTTCTAAACTAACAATATTGCGTCTTCATGAAGGAAGGATCTCTCGTGACTCACCCCGTCACCACCGGTACGGTGTCTGCGCCGGCGCAGGTGGACGACAACACCGCGTGGAGGCGGTTCGGGGCCGACGGCCGGTGGTACGCGGCGAACGCGGAGGCCCGATGACCACGCGCGCGCTCCTGCCGTCGTGGTCGGACTGGAACTCCGCCGTGCGCGCACCCGGCGCGGACCTGCTGTCGGGGCTCATGGTCGCGCTGGTCGCACTGCCGCTGGCGCTCGGGTTCGGCATCAGCTCCGGCCTGGGTGCCGCCGCCGGTCTCGCGACCGCGGTGATCGCGGGCGCGGTGGCGGCGGTATTCGGCGGATCCCGCTTCCAGGTTTCCGGACCGACCGGCGCTATGACCGTGGTCTTGGTGCCGATCTTTCATCAGCACGGTGGCGGCGGGGTACTGGCCGTGGGGATGATGGCCGGTCTCGTGCTGGTAGCTCTCGCACTCGCCGGGGTCGGCCGGGCGGTGCGGTACATGCCTGCCCCGGTCATCGAGGGATTCACCGCCGGGATCGCCGTCGTCATCGCCCTGCAACAGTTTCCGTCCGCCCTCGGCATCGCCCACGCCGAAGGCGAGAAGGTGTGGCAATCGGCCCTCGACGCGGTGCGGCAATTCATCGCGCATCCAAACCATCCGGCGCTCGCAACGACCCTGTTGGTCGCGGTGGCCGTGCTTGCCGGTGGCCGGTACCTGGCGAAACTGCCTCTCGCGCTGATCACGGTGGCCGCCGCTACCGCCGCGGCGCACACATTCCACCTGGAGCTCACCCCGATCGGTGAGATCCCCGCCGGATTGGCCGCTCCCACACTAGGCTTCGTGCAACTCGACCAGATCGGCGCCCTGATCGGACCCGCGCTCGCGGTGGCCGCGCTCGCCGCGCTGGAATCGCTGCTGTCGGCCACAGCGGCGGACGCGATGGCCGTCGGCACCCGTCACAATCCCGACCGAGAACTGCTCGGGCAAGGACTGGCCAACCTCACCGCTCCGATGTTCGGCGGCGTCCCGGCCACGGGTGCGATCGCCCGCACCGCGGTCAATGTCCGTTCCGGCGCCCGCACACGTCTCGCCGCGCTGACCCATGCTGTCGTGCTGGCCGCGATCGTCTACCTGGCCGCGCCCTTGGTCGCCGACATCCCGCTGGCGGCGCTGGCGGGGGTCCTGCTGGCCACCACGGTGCGGATGATCGAGGCAGCGTCCTTGATGGCCATCGCCCGCGCCTCGAAAGCCGACGCGGCGATCATGGCCATCACCTTCGGCGTCACCGTCGCCATGGATCTGGTCACCGCGGTCGCGGTCGGTGTCGGCATCGCTGTCGTGTTCGCCTTGCGGGCGGTCGCGAAAGAGGCCCGGCTACAGCAGATCTCGCTCGAAGACCCCGCGGACGACTTCGACCACCTGGCCGAAGAACATGAGCTGCTGGACGATCACATCGTGGCCTACCGCATCGACGGGCCCTTGTTCTTCGCCGCCGCCCACCGATTCCTCCTCGAGCTGGCCGAGGTGTCCGACGTCCACATCGTCATCTTGCGTATGTCCCATATCACCGCCCTCGACACCACCGGCGCCCTCGTGCTCAAAGACGCCATGGCGAAGCTCGAACACCGCCGCATCACCGTGCTCATGTCCGGTCTGCGCGACGACCATAAGCGACGGCTGGCCGCGATCGGCGCTCTCCCCGCGGGCGGTGACAGCCAGATCTTCGAACACACCCCCGATGCCATCGCCCACGCCCGCGGCCGCCTACTCGGCTTGGCGGAGAACCCTTCCTGATGACGAGGCATACGCAACCGCGAGCAGCGCAACGTATTCGAGACCGACTGGGCCGCAGCCCGCCGCCGCGGCGGCGGCGAGCAGGTCGGGTCGCGCCGACTTCAGCGGCGGTCTCCACTGCCCCGCCGGTCCTCCCGCGAGTGGACGACCATCACCGGACACGACGCGTGCTGCACCAGAGTGTTGGCTGTCGACCCCAGCAGCATGCCCGCGAACCCGCCACGTCCGCGACTGCCCACGACCAGCAACTGCGCCACCTTCGACCAGTCCAGCAGATGCGGAGCCGGCGCGGACACCTCGACCTTCCGGGCGACCCGGACGTCCGGGAACTTCTCCTGCCAACCCGCAAGACGCTCGGCGAGAATCGCCCGTTCCACATTGTCCAGGTCGAGCTCACCCAAGCTGGTGTGACCGGCGAACCGGCCGAAATCCCAGTCGCTCCAGACATGCACGGCGACCAACTCGGCCCCACGCTCGGCCGCTTCGGCGAACGCCGCGGCGATCGCCGCATCACCGACCGCGCTGCCGTCCACGCCCACGACCACCGGCCCCGAGACCTGGATCGCGTCGCCAGCGTCGGGGCCGGTGCGAACGACCACCACCGTGCCGCGCGCGTGAGCGGTCACGGCCAGCAGTGTGGATCCCAGATGAGTGAACGTGCCTGCGTTGCCGGTCGCCCCGATCACGACCGCATACGCCTCCGCGCTGTGCTCGATCAACAGGTCCCTACCGGTGTCGGAGGACACGCGAGTCGAGACGCGCAGTTCGGGCGCGGTCGAGCAGGCCAGCCGTTCGGCCCGCGTAACCACGTCTTTGCCTTGTTCGCGTACAGCATCGATCACCGAGGGAATGACGACTTCGTAGTCACCCAGCACCCAACCGGTGCCCACCAGATCCATGCCGTGCAGGATCTCGAGTTCACGTCCACGTTCGGCCGCGAACTGCGCCGCCCACCGGACAGCGGCCCACGACCCGTCCGAACCGTCCACACCGACGATGACCTTCGCAGTGGCGAGGTGATGCGGATCGTCGAATCGCCGCTCTGTCATGGCATGCCTCCTGAGCCCATGTGATCGTGTAGTGCCCGACCGGGCACCCACTTCAACGGTATGAGCCTCACCGCGGCCATGAATGCGGCTTATCGGCCTCGAGGACAGGGACGAAAGGCCACTGAGCGAACAGAGGAAGGCGACACGCAAGTCCCTCGACGTCCGGCCCAAGGACTCTCGCCCGGAGGGACCAACGCAGCCGCACGACATCCTGCTGCGCCGCAAGATCGACCACTCGCAGCGGCCCACCGCCGCGCACCGCGGCACATCATCGACTCGATTCCCGTGCCGGCCGATTTCGGACCGGGCGTCGCACTCGAGCAGATCGACTTCGACAGTGACCGTGCGCAGGCAACCGCTGCACTCGAAGCCGCCGCGACAGCGCCGCCCCGCTCGGCGAACTCGACATCACCACCGAGCCGGCCGAAACACCGCCGCACGGGGCCTCGGCGCCCGTGCTCATCGCCAGATCGCAGAGCTGACCGCCTCGTTCCACCCGAACCGGGTCATCCCGCGCGGGCAGGGATCGTGTTCACCAGCCGGACCGTGTCGCCCGGCGCCAGCCGCGCGGTCCGTTCCCGGCAGGTGATCTCGATCGGCGGCGACGCGCCCGGATCCGAGCTGATCTCGACGCCATCGCCGCTGACGCGCACCGTCAGCCGGTGGCCGCGATAGATCATCGGGAACGACAGGGCGCCGAGCGAGGCGGGCCAGTACGGGCAGAAGACCAGGCGGTCTTGGCGCAGTTCCATGCCGGTGAAGCACCGTTGCAGCAGGTCGACGCTGCCTGCCATCGCGGCGAGGTGAATGCCTTCCGCCGTGGTGCCGCCCTGGATGTCGGCGACGTCGGAGCCCAGCACCAGATCGAAGAACTCCACGGCGCGATCACGGTTGGCCCGCGCCAGCACCCACGAATGCACCAGCGCGCTGAGCGTCGAGCCGTGCGATGTCCGCGCCACGTAGTAGTCGATGGTCCGCGGAATCATCTCCCCGGGCAGCTGGTACCCGAGATACCCCAGCAGTTCACGCAGTTCGTCGGCCGACAGGAGATAGAACAGCATCAGCACATCGGCTTGCTTGGCGGCCCGATAGCGGTTGACGTCGTCGCCCTCGGCTTCGAGTATCCGGTCCAACCGCTGAATGTTGCCGTAACGACGACGGTAATCGTCCCAATCCAGCTCGGCCAGCTGCTCGTATCCCTCGAACTGGCTGATGACCCCGTCATGGAACGGCACGTACATCCGCCGGGATACCTCGTGCCAATGCCGCTGTTCCGACGGGCGCACCGACAGCGTCTCCAGCAATTCCGACCGTTCGCGCGGGGCGAGCAGTGCGAGCGCGTCGATCGCCCGCAAGATCACCCAAGCCGCCATGACATTGGTGTAGGCGTTGTTGTCGATACCGGTCCCGGGCGCGTCCGGATAGCCGGAATGGAATTCGTCGGGACCGATGACACCGCGGATCGTGTAGCGGTCGCGCTCGGTGTCGTAGGTCGCCAGGCTTGCCCAGAAGCGAGCGATTTCCACTAGCAGTTCCGCGCCGGAATCGATGAGGAACTCCAGGTCGCCGGTGGCCTGATAGTACTGCCAGACGTTGTAGGCGATCGCGATCCCGATGTGGTGCGCGCGGCGGCTGGGATCCGGATTCCACCGTCCCGACAGCGGGTTCAGATGCAATCGCTGGCTTTCTTCGCGGCCGTCGCTGCCGGACTGCCACGGGAACATCGCTCCGGCCAGTCCCGCCGCAGCGGCCGCCCGGCGCGCCTCGGGCAACCGGCGATAGCGGTACCGCAGCAAGGATCGAGTCGAATGGGGGAAACGGGTATTCAGCACGGGAAAGACGAAGAGCTCGTCCCAGAACACGTGACCGCGATAGGCCTCACCGTGCAGACCGCGCGCAGGCACGCCCACATCGAGATCGACGGTGTTCGGCGACAATGTCTGTACCAGGTGCAACAGGTGTAGGCGCACGACCCGGGCCGGCTGTTCCCGGCCGTCGAGGTCGATGCGCAGCCGCGCCCACAGATGCTCCCAAGCGACGGCATGTCCCTCGAACAACTCCGCATAGCCGCCGACGCTCTCGAGCCAGCGGACAGCCTCCTCTTCGGTTCCCGCGTTCGCGTGATCCCGTCCGGTGCAGACGCTGACGACCTTCTCCACAGTGGCCGAGTCTCCGGCGGCGACGTCAACGGTGTACTCGTGGCCGATCAGTCCGTCTCGATCGATCGAATCCCGAACCTGGTCAACCGGTTCACCGCCGCGTCGCAGCGTGCTACGCGTCGCCATCGCCACCGGCAGGCCGGATCCATTGGTGCGCACGGCGAGCAGCACCGAATCGCCGGACAGCTCCACAGCGCGTTCCGTTACCAGATGGTTGTCCGACAAATCGTGATAGCGCTGCACCAGCCGATTGCGCACCCTGCCGTCGATCGCCGAGCGGATTCGCAGCGTGCCCGACCAGTTCTCGGCGGTGATCGTCGTTTCCAGTGCGCCCAGGTGTGGGCGATGCATGGCGACGAAGCGGCGTTGCGACACCGCGGTGATCCGCCCGGCACGATCGCGGAAGCGGAACCTCCGTACGAGTTCGGCGTGGCGAAGATCCAACTGCTGCCGGTAATCCAGCAAGGTCGCCGACTCGAGGGCGAACCGGTCGCCGCCGTCGATCCGGAAGGTCACGGAAAGCCAGTTCGGCAGATTCACCAGACTCTCGTTGTCGATGACGTGCCCGCCGATCCGGTCGGTGAGCCGGTTGTACACCCCGGCGGCATAAGTGCCCGGATAGTGGACCCCTCCGGCCGGAGACTCCGGCGCCGCGCCGCGGGTGGCGAAGTAGCCGTTGCCGAGCGTGCACAGCGCCTCGCGAAGCTTCTCCTGCGCCGGGTCGTAACCGTCGAAGGTCAGCGTCCACGCCTCCGGGGCGACGGCAGTCGCCCCGCCGCGCAACAACTCCGCCAGCCGATGCAGGAAGGCACGCACCTGCCGGGTTCCGGCGACCGAGAACCGGGCAGCGGTGTGCCGGTCGCCGGTCTCTTCGGCACGCACCACGATCGCGACCCCATCGGATCCGACGGCGTCGAAGGCATCCTCGTCGGTCAGGTCGTCGCCCAGGTAGATCGGCAACACCGGGGTGGTGAGGTGCTGAAGGATCCACCGCAACGCGGTGCCCTTGTCCCAATCCACATCCGGTCGCAATTCGGTGACCCGCCGGCCATGCGTGACCCGCAAGCCGGCGGCCTGACCGGTCTCGTGGACGGCTGCGACCACCCGCACGACTTCGTCGGCCGCGACATTACGGTGGTGGACGGCGACAGCGAAGCGCTTCGGCTCGACCAGGACCCCCGCTACGTCGCGCAATCTCCGACTCAGGTCACCGGCCACCTCGGCGAGTACCCGCTCCGCACCCGGTGCGGCGTCGTGGACATGCCGGGTGCCGTCCGGGGCCATGAGTTCGAAGCCGTGGCTGCCCGCGTACCAGATTCCGTCGACCCCGACGCGCTCCCGGAGATCGGTCAGGTCGCGGCCGCTGATGACCGCGACCGGGCATTGTCCGGCCAGTTCTGCCAGCACCGCCGCGACACCGTCGATCGGTTCGGCGTCGGCGGGGTCGGCGACGATATCGGCCACGGTGCCGTCGAAATCCAGGAGGACGGCTGGCTTTTCGGTGCCCAACAGATCGGCGATGCGTGACCAGCATTTCAGGGCGTCCGGAAGTTCCGACATCCGCCGGAATCCGCCGCGCAGTCCTACCTTCGCCAGGTCGGAGACCACGAAGTCGGCGCCATGCGCGAGCAACCGGTCGGCGTTCGCGTGCCGGTCGACGCCGATGACCAGGGCGAAACCGCCGCCGCGTCCGGCCGCCACACCCGCCTCGGCATCCTCGACGACCACCGTCCGATCCGGCTCGGCACCCAGCCGCCGGGCGGCCTCGAGCAGCATCGCCGGATCCGGCTTCCCCGGCAGGCCCAGCTTCTCGGCGACGATGCCGTCCACCCGCACCGCAAACAGATCGGCGACACCAGCGGCAGTGAGCACGTCCGCGCAGTGGCGGCTCGCGGAGAACACCCCTGTGCGCACACCCGCGTCGCCGAGCCGCCGGATCAGCGTGACCGTGGATCCGAACACTCGCACACCCTCGCGGGCGACCTTCTCCAGGAACAGGAGGTCCTTCCGGTTGCCCAGCCCGCAGACCGTTTCGGCCGTTTCCGGATCGGAAGAGTTCCCCCACGGCAGGTCGATCCCCCGTGCGGCGAGAAAATCCGCGACACCCCGATAGCGGGGTTTGCCGTCGACAAAACGCAGATAGTCGTCCTCGGTGAACGGGGAGCGGTCCTGTCCGGCGCCGGCCGGACGGTGATCCAAGAAGACGTCGAACAATTCCGTCCAGGCCGCGGCGTGCATCGACGCGCTATCGGTGACCACACCGTCCATATCGAAGATCACCGCATCGTGCCTGCGCGCATCGATCACCGGTAGAGCCGTGCCACCATGTCCCATCCCTCCAGCCTGAACGGACCGAAGCCGGCCGTCCAGAGGCCGAGGTCACGCGGCAGTCCTACAAAGGACCACCTGCGGTGGAATTCGGGACCTACGACTCCTCCGGGCATCGGCTCTCGATCCCTACCGTGACACTATGAACCAGCTACCGACCGGAGAGACCATCGAGAAGGCCGTCCTGCTCGCCGGCCGGGCGCCGTCCCTGCACAACAGCCAACCCTGGCACTGGAGCTTCGACGGCCACGCCCTGCGGCTGTTCGCCGTGCCAGAACGCATGCTTTCGGCGACGGACACCTCCGGCAGGCAGATGCTGCTCAGCTGCGGTATCGCACTGGACCATCTGCGCGCCGCGATGGCCGCCGCGGGATGGCGGATCCACCTCGCCCGCTTCCCCGACCCGAACCGCCGCGAGCACCTGGCCAACATCACCTTCGAACCGGCGCGGATCGTCACCGAGGGCGACCGTGCCCGCGCCGACGCCATCTTGCGGCGGCATACCGACCGGCTCCCGTTCCGAGCGCCCACCGGATGGCCCGACTTCGAAGAGGTCCTACGGGCGACCTTCGATCCCTCCGACGCCACGCTCGACGTCCTGGGAGACGACAGCCGCCCCACCTTGGCCCGCGCCTCGGAGATGAGCGCGGCCCTGCGCCGCTACGACGCCGGATACCACGCCGAAATGCAATGGTGGACAGGACACGCGATCGCCGACGCGGGCGTGCCCAGCGAAGCCTTGATATCCCAGGAGGAACGGTCGCGAGTAGCCGTGGCCCGCAAATTCCCGACCGCCGCCACCGGCGAACGACGCGGCGAGGCCGAGGACCATTCGTTGATCCTCGTGCTGTCCACCGACCGCGACACAGCCGAGGACCTGGTGCGCTGTGGTGAGGTGTTGTCCACGGTGCTCCTGGAATGCACCCTCGCCGGGTACGCGACCTGCCCGCTGACTCATCTGACCGAAATACCGCGCAGCCGCGCCGTGGTCCGCGAGCTGACCGGAAACTCCGGCCTGCCGCAGGTCCTGATCCGGGTGGGTATCGCGCCCGAAGCGGAGCCCAACGGTCCGGCGACGCCACGCCGCCCGCTCAGCGAGATCCTCGACCTGCCCGAGTCCACCCGCGAGACGCAGTGAGGCCGCAGGGTGCCGACACCCGAATCAGGAGAAGTCGGACGTCATGAACACGACGATGCATGCCACTTTCGGATCGGCGATCGGAAGGCTCACCGGAAGCCGGTTACGCACCAGATGGCTGACCTGGGGAGCCTGCGGGGAAGAGATCGCGCGAGTCATGCCCGGTGATGATCTGCTGGTGGACGCCGATATCGTCTCGACGCGCGCGATCACGATCGACACAGGCGCCGACAAGATCTGGCCGTGGCTGATTCAACTGGGCCCAGGCCGCGGCGGCGCGTACACCTACGATTGGATCGAGAACCTGCTCGGCCTCGATATGCACAGCGCCCGAGAGATCCTGCCGCAGTTCCAGAACCTCGCGGTCGGCGACAGCTTCCCGATCGGCAAGTCCGGTCCGCGCATGAGGGTCGCGATTGTCGAAAGCGAGCACAATCTCACCTTCGCGTCCGAAGACGGCCGCTGGGTCTGGTCCTTCGGCCTTTATCCCCTGGGTGCGGCGACCCGGCTCGTGAGCCGCAACCGCATCGCACTGACCGGAGCGTCCCCGTTCAAGCGCCTGTTCACCGTGCTCGTGATGGAACCGGGCAGTCTCATCATGGAACGAAAGATGCTGCGCGGTATCAAACAGCGAGCAGAGCGGCTCGGACCCGCGCACCGGCCATCCGAGACATCGAAAGCGCCCACGCCACCGCAGACACCCGCGCGAGGCCCGTCAGAGGCTGCTGCTCATGGTGCTCAAGGAGTCGATGGCAGCCTGTAACTTGGCGCCCGCCCGCGTGGCTACCGACTGCAGGGCAGGTTCGTCGGTGACCTGGACCATGAGTTGCGGATTCATCGCTTCCACGAGAATCTCGGCGTCCGAGTCGGGGTTCCGGCGCACGACGACGTTGCAGGGCAGCAGGAGCCCGATCTGCCGGTCGATACCGACCGCCTCATGGGCCAGGGATGGATTGCAGGCACCGAGGATCAGGTAGTCCTCGATGTTCTCGTCGAGTTTGGCCTTCAGGGTGGCTCGGACGTCGATCTCGGTGAGGACGCCGAATCCCTGCTCGCTCAAGGCGGTCCGGGTCCGGGCGACGGCGTCGTCGAAGCCGGTGCGCAACGTGGTGGACAGTCCCAGATTCATGGTGCGGTCCTTCCGTAGAGGGGGTTGTGAGTCAGGCGAGAGCTAGGAAAAGCCTCTCGAGCTCCTCGACGGTCATCGGGTTCCGTCCGTCGACGGCTTGGCCGGTGAGGCATTCGCGCAGTCCGGTCGCGACGATCTTGAACCCCGCGCGATCGAGTGCGCGGGAAACCGCGGCGAGCTGGGTGACCACATCTTTGCAGTCCCGGCCCTGCTCGATCATGGCGATAACGCCGGCGAGCTGACCGTGCGCGCGCCGCAGCCTGTTGAGTGTTTCGGTGAGGGCGGTTTCGTCGCCGACCATGATTGCGCCTTCCTGCTCCGTCAGCATCCCATGATACCCCTGGGGGTATGACACCTACTAGGATAATGCAACATACCCCTGGGGGTATAGTGGGTTCGAATATACCCCCACCCGTATATCTCCTTTTACCGGCGACAGGAGGATTTCCATGGCCGATATCGACCTCTACGTGGATCCGGTGTGCCCATTCGCCTGGGTTGCCGCGCAGTGGCTGCTCGACAGCGCCGGCGCCGACCACGTGGTGACTTTGCGCCAGATGAGTCTGGCGGTACTGAACGGCGATCGCGACGTCGATGCCGACCACGCGCCGATGATGACCCGATCGCGCCGGATCGGCCGGGTGTTCGCCGCCGCTGTCGAGCAGGACGGCCAGGCCGCCTTCGCGCCGCTCTACCTGGCGCTGGGTCTGCGATTGCATGTGCGCGCTCAGCACGTCGACGACGCGGTCGCCACAGCTCTGGACGCGACCGGACGTGATCGCACGCTGCTCGAATCGCTCGATGACGCTCGTTACGACGCCGCAGTGGCCCGCGCCCATCACGCCAGCCAGACCGCGCTCGGCGGGAGTGGCGGCAGCCCCATCATCAGCATCGATGGCCACGCCTTCGGTGGCCCCGTCTTGACCGAGCCTCCCCCGGCACGACATGCCCCCGAACTGCTGGATGCCATCGTCACCGCGGCCACCACTCCAGGATTCGCCGCGCTGCAGCGTCCCTACCAAGGCCCGCCCACCTTCGTCGGCAACGAGGAACAGCCCTGATGTGCTCCCCCGTCACCTGCCGCGTCTGCGGCAAGACCACCTGGGCCGGCTGCGGCGCGCACATCGATGCCGTCCGCGCCGCCACCCCGCCGGACGAGTGGTGCGCCGGTCACGACGACACCGTCCAGCGGGAACCGGTGCGACGTCCTCGCCGCATCTGGTTCCGCTGACCCGGCGCGCGAGTGGACGAAGTGTCGCTCAGTACCCGGCGTCGCGGCGGCGAAAGCCGGCGAAACCGAGCGCCAGGCCGAATCCACCAACGGCCGAGATCGCTGGCTCGCTCATCGCGGCGCCCCTGCCGCCCGACGCGTCATCGGGCTTCTCGACTTACGCGGAGTCAGCGGATGTAGATCGAAGTGCATTCGCATTGTCCCGTCACCGGGCTTGCGACTGAACAGAATCCGGCCGGGAATCACTTCCCGCCGGGCTCGAACCGGGTCACACGAGGTCGTCAAGCGCTGTCGCACTACCCCACCAGGGCAGGACCTTCGCCCCTGTTCGGCCACGTCGCCGGGAGCGCACGCTCGTGGCAGGACAAACCAGAAGGCTGAGGAGGATTCAGTGGAGTATCAGGTGGCCCTGGTCGAGTCGGCGCCGGAGGCAGTGCTGCGGGTGCCACGCGAGGTCCGCCCAAATCTCCTGGGCCAGGACATCGCGGAAGGCATGCGAGAGGTGACCCGGATCGTGCAGCGCGCTGGGTTGACCGCCAGTGGCGCGCCGACGATCACCTTCCACGACGACATGCCCGCCGACGAGGCGATCGCAGTGGAATTCGGCGTCCCGGTCGAGCCCGCGCCCAACCTCGGGCCGAGTTCCGGCGCGCAGGTTGTGGTGATGGCCGGTACTTTGGTCGCCCGCACCTGCCACCGTGGTAGCTATCACGACCTCGGTGCGGCTTACCAGGCGTTACGGCAGTGGATGCACGAGGGCGGCTACCGGCCGATCGGGCCGCCGACCGAGGCTTACCTGATCGGCCCGGAGGAGGTCACCGATCCTCGGCGCCTACTGACCGAGATCCGCGTGCCGGTCACCCCGGCCACGACTATCGCGGTGCATCTCGACGCACCGTTCGGCGTCGCGGTCGAACGCACCAAGGAAGCACTGCAACACCATGGGCTCATGGTGACAGCCGAGGTCGACATCCAGGCCACTCTGAAGGCGAACGCCGGTCGAGACATCGAGGATTACCTGGTCGTGGACGTCTGCGATCCCAGCCTCGCGTATCGGGCACTGCTCACCGACCGGCAGGCCGGCCTGGTGATGTCGTCGAGGGTGGTGGTGCGAGCGATCGAGAGCGGCACGGCGGTCGAGGTGATCGATCCCGACGTGCTGGTGGGGGCCGTCGGCCGAGTGGGGCTGCGCTCGGTCGCCGATGAGCTGCGGCAGCGCCTCACCGTTGCCTTGGACAGTCTCCGCGACGCGACGCAGGCGTCTACATGACCGGCCTGGTCGAAGCGGAACCTGGTCGGCGAATCGATCGCGGACGCGCAGCTTCTCCAGCTCATTACTCGCACTGCGCTCGAAACGGAGCCTTTTCTACACATGGCCAGGTCATCGAGGCACCCTGGCAGCCGTGACCGCGCTCATCGTCGGCGCCCGTATCGCGAAACTGCAGGCCGACTAGCAAGGAACGGGCCTGGTCGAGGGACCTCGGTCACCGATCCGAGGTCCGACTCCGAGGAGCCGTTGACGGGCACGGCGTAATTCGAGATGACAGCAAGTTCGGGTTTGCGGTCGAAATCGGGCGTCGAAGGTCAGTCAGCGCCCCCGGGAACGCTCGATAGAACGGCCGGGTTCGACGATCGCCCGCAGCGGGAACGGGTGGCTCGATCATGGAAGGATGCAGTCCATGGAGGGCCAGCGGTATACGCCCGGATCGAACGGCCGGGCTTCGGTGACGGAGACTCTGTCGCAGTTGCGGCTTCGTGAACTGCTCATCGAGGTGCAGGACCGGATCGCCCAGATCGTCGATGTCCGCGACCGCATGGACCGGCTCATCGAAGCCATGCTGGTGATCACCGCAGGCCTCGACCTCGACAACACCTTGCGCACCATCGTGCACAGTGCGATCGAACTCGTCGACGCCGGGTACGGCGCCCTCGGTGTCCGCGAAACCGACGAAACAAGCAATCAGCTCGCCGAATTCGTCTACGAAGGGATCGATGACCGCACCCGCGTCATGATCGGCGACCTCCCACGCGGGCACGGCGTACTCGGACTGCTCATCGAAGAACCCAAACCCCTACGACTGACCAGAATCGCCGACCACCCCGCCTCGGTCGGCTTTCCCGCACACCACCCGCCCATGCACACCTTCCTCGGTGTACCGGTCAAAGTGCGCGAGGAGGTCTTCGGCAACCTCTACCTGACCGAAAAGGCGGACGGACAGGAGTTCACCGATGACGACGAGGTCGTGGTCCAGGCATTGGCCGCCGCGGCGGGTATCGCCATCGAAAACGCCCGTCTCTACGAACAATCCCGAATCCGGCAACAATGGCTCGAAGCCATTCGCGACGTAGCGACCGAACTCCTGGCCGGGGGCGAACCCGAGGAGGTCCTGCGGCTCGTCGCCGAACGCGCACTGACACTGACCGACTCCGCGATCACATTCCTCGCTCTGCCCGAGGACCCGGACATCCCCCACGACGAAGTGACCGAACTCTTGGTCACCGCCGCCGCCGGGCCGAGTTCGGAAGCGCTGAACGGCCTATTCGTCGATGTCGACGGGTCGCATGCGGGCAACGCATTCCGAACAGGACAGCCCGTCTCTGCCGACGAACTGCTCGATGAGACGTTCGCCGAGACGGCGGCCGAAACAGGACCGGTCTTGATCCTGCCGCTGCGTGCGCGTGGTTCGGTGATCGGGGTACTCGCCTCGTTGCGGCCGGCGGGAGCGCCCCCGCTCGATACCGCCACTCAGACGATGATGGCGGCCTTCGCCGATCAGGCGGCCGTGGCGCTGCAATTGGCCGACACCCAGCGCCGGATGCGGGAACTCGACGTCCTCGCCGACCGCGACCGCATCGCCCGCGGCCTGCACGACCACGTGATTCAGCGGCTGTTCGCGGTGGGCCTCTCCTTGCAGGGCACAGCGCAGCGAGCACGCACCCCCGAGGTCAAATCCCGGCTGATGGACACCATCGACGACGTGCAAAGCATCGTTCAGGACATCCGCCACTCGATCTTCGATCTGCAGAGTAATTCGGCGGCGGACTCGACCAAGTATCGGAAATACCTGCACGGCATCGTGGTCGACATGACCGCCGATACCGGCCTTCGGACCACCATCCGGCTCGCCGGGCCGGTCACCGTGCTGGCGCCACCCCTGTCCGACGACGTCGAGGCAGTACTCCGCGAGGCGGTGAGCAACGTGGTCCGGCACGCGGGCGCGAATACCGTGGCGGTCGAATTACAGATCAAGGACGACGTCACGATCGAAGTGACGGACGACGGCGAGGGCGTTCCGGAAGACAACGCACGTCGTAGCGGACTGGCGAACCTCGCGGCGCGGGCACAGAACGCCGGCGGCAGCTTCAGCATCGCCAACCGGCCCGGGGGCGGCACCGTGCTGCGCTGGTCGGCGCCACTGCCATGAAGTCATCAGGCGACTGAACTGCTCCCTCGGGCTACGGGCCTGGGTCACGTGGTGCAATCAGATGAAGAGACGTCGATCGCGGTGGATCGTTTTTCGACGAGTCTGATGCCGGAGACGATATCGGGCTCGATCGTGATGACGCTGTCCATCACCCCTTCGACCCACGGCCGAAGCAACTGCTCGTATCGCGCGATGCGCTCCACGTCAATCACCGTATGCGCCAACCCCGTCACCGAGACCGACCAGCCGACGTGTCGGATGGGGTCGATGTCGTCGGCGGCGTATGTGACGACCACCGGAGAGTTGCCGCGCACGGCGCCCGCCAGCCGGGAGGTCAGACGAGTACGTATCACGATCAGCCCGCCGTCGACCAGGTGATTCACCGGACGTATCGCGGGCAATGCGTTGCGCGTGTAGACGACTCGACCGAGCGGAGCGGACGCCAACAGCCGTAGCGCCTCGGCGCGGCTGAGATCCACGACATCACGCAACGTGTCGCCTTCGGTCTCCTGTTCGATCACGATAGTCCTTTCGCCGCACCGCGTGATTCCGACGCCGCAGGTATCACAACCGCCAGGTCCCCGTCGTACCTGCGGTACATCAGCCGCCCACGGCGGCCACGAGGATCGGTGTAGAAGAGAAACGGAAGACCGTATCGGCAGAGCCGAGCGGCGGCTTCATGATCGGCCAGGCATGGTGCTGGTCGCGGCTGCACGGTGAACGTCGCTGCTGATGTGGGCGCTTGGGGCAACACCTGATGTTGCCGGGCCAGCCGTACTCCGAACGGCCCCGCCCAGAACACGATGGCGTCCTCGCCGGTGTGGTCGTCCACGAACAGATGAGCGTCGTAGTCCATCGCGTCCATGATCCGTGCGGCCTCGGCCGGGTTGGTGACACTCGGGTCGCATACCTTGCGCCGCACGATCGGCCGCTCGTGCGACACCCACCCCAACGGCGGACGAGCGGGATCGGGCCAGCAGCGCGGTTCTCCTCGCCCGGCCAGCCGGGTCAACTGCCGATCGAGTCGCTCCGCCGCGAAACCGGCGACGAATCCGCGCGGGCCGCTGATCTGAACCCGGGTCGGCGCATCGCGAAACCGAACGTTGGCCTGCACCAGAGCCAGCCCGTCTGCGCCTTGCACGGACAGACGAACTCGCGCCGTTGCGGTGATGTGGTGGCGGCGCAGCACCCCGGACAGCACGCGTGACAACCGAGCCGTTTCGCAATTCACCGCCATACCACGCGTCTCGATCGCTATCACCGGATCCACCGGGGGCGACAGCCGCTCGATCACTGACACGGACCGGCCTCACTTTCTCGGGTGAACGAACTGAGTTCTCATGCCACCAAGGCAACCGATCGGCACATAGGGCCAAAAGTCCATGACGCCGAGGCACATATCCCCGAATTCGGACCAGACGGGCACTTTCAAATGAGCTGTAAGCGTTGGAATGAGTTGTGGTTCAGCAGAATTCGAATTCTACCGATGGAGCCACCCGCTGCGTGCACCGCGGGCTTGTATCGGCATCCATCAGCCGCTGGTCACGGTTGGCAATGTCGGGTCCTGGCAGTCGCCACCGTTCCTGACCTATAGCGGAGGACCGTCCCTGTCCGGCGGATTCGCGGACGCGGAGGGGCGCGGCAAACTCTGTCAAGAGACCTCGGTCCTCAATCCGAGGTACCAACTTCCGGATACGCCGGCCAGGGACTCCGTAATCTGTGGGTGACCATACGAAGGGGTTGTCCATGCTCGAGGTGTTCCTGGTCGACGACCACGAGATCGTCCGCCGCGGCGTTGCGGATCTCGTCGACCTCGAGCCCGACCTGGATGTCGTCGGCGAAGCGGGCAGCTACTCGCAAGCATTGGCCCGCATTCCCGCGCTCCGCCCCGACGTTGCCGTGCTGGACGTGCGATTACCCGACGGCAACGGCATCGAACTGTGCCGCGAACTACTCGCGGTCGATCCGGGCCTGCGCTGCCTGATGCTCACCTCCTTCACCGACGAACAGGCCAAGCTCGATGCCATCCTGGCCGGGGCAAGCGGGTACGTCGTCAAAGACATCAAGAGCCTCGAACTCATCGATGCCATCCGTGTCGTCGGAGACGGTCGATCGCTGCTGGACAACCGTGCGACCGCCACGCTCACGGCCAAGCTCCGTGCCGAAGCGGAGACCGGCCCGCTCGCCGGCCTCACCGACCAGGAACGCACCCTTCTCGCGTTACTCGCAGAAGGATTGACCAACCGGCAGATCGCCGGCCGAATGTTCCTGGCAGAAAAGACCGTCAAGAACTACGTCTCGAGACTGCTGACCAAACTCGGAGTCGAACGCCGCACTCAAGCCGCGGTACTCGCCTCCAGGCTGAAACAGCCAGAAGGACAAGTTCCACAGACTCGGCCGTAACCGCATGAAGCACTATTGGTGAGGGCTCTCGGCCGCCTCCTGCCAGGGTCATCGGACTTGACGCGAACCCACGGCCGCCGGGACGACGCTGATGAAATGGTTTGGCGAGCCCCCGAGCCGGTCGCGGATCGACTATTGGAACCTGGAAACGTCCCGCCAAGCCGCGAGGCCTCGCAAGTGTGCGAGCTCTTCCCTTCACATCACGCCAGGTGGGTCCAGCGGGAGTCGGCGCGGCGGAAATGGTTACCTACCCAGGCGCGGGTCCTGGCTGTCATGGACCGCAGATGATGGTCCCGCCCCGGCCGCAGAGGTGCGCAGGGTCGGAGACCAGCGGATGGCCACCAGTACCGCGGCGGCGATGAGCCCGGCGTTGACGACGATGAGAGTGACATCGGTAGCGGCGCGGGAGATGGAGACGATGTCGACCATACCGTGGAAAACCGCGACGATCAGGATGCTGGCGCGGGCGTTGTTGAACAGGAAGGTGGTCAGGTAGGCACCGAACAGGATGCTGACCAGCCAGCCGGGGATCATCAGCAGCGGCATCGTGGCCAGCCCGTGCGGGTAGAAGAACAGCGGCGCATGCCAACCCGCCCACGCGACTGCGAACAGGGTGGTCGCCGCATACGAGGTCCAACCGGCCCGTTCGAGGCTGGGGATGGCATAGCCGCGCCATCCTGTTTCCTCGCCGTAGCCGAAGAACAAGATCTCAGTTGCGATGAGCCAGATCCCGACGTCGGCGTACTCCTTGGACCCGAGGAACTGCGACCAGTCGACCGGATCGCCGATCAACGCCGAAACCAGCGCCCCGGCCGCGAACAAGGCGAGCGGGAACCCGATCGCGAACAGCCACCAGCGCCACGGCACCCGCCAGCGGCCCATCTGGCTCAGCAGCTCACGTACCGCCGGTGCGCCACCGGTGCGCGACCGCATGACGAACGCCGCGACCAGAGGCCCCAGGCTGCCCAGGTAGTGCAGAATCTGCAGTCGGTCCGGCGCGAAGAGCATAGGCAACCACACGAGCCACGTCAGCGCATACGCCAGGACGAAGAACTGCGCCGTACGGGCCGGGATCGGTTGCCGCCACAAAGCCTCTCGCACCATGTCCTCCTTTCTCGACCGGTGGCCCCCTTCGGCCGCCCCCGGCGACTCGCCTCTGGGCCCGCGAAAGCCTCCCGAAGTCGCGCTGGAGTTTCGCCAGCCGGCGTCGGCCCGAGCTAGCCTGCGGGGTCGATCCGGAAGACGGGGTATTGGTCCGCGATCCGCGCGAACTCACCGAGTCCGGCGGAGCGATCGATCGGAAAGTGCGGACGGGCGCCGGGAGCCACAGCGAGGTAACGGCGCAGGATCGGCGCCCGCTCCCCCGCCTCCACCTCGGTGAGCTGCACCGCTTCGCGACCGCGCCGGTGCAGGAACGCGCGGCCCTGAGCCGCGTAGACGTTGCGCACCCACCCGGCGTCGCGGCCGAGCATCGACACCAGGTATCGCTGTCCCTCGTACTCGGCCACCACGATCGGCAGCTTCACCGGGCGCCCGGTGCGCCGACCGAGCACTTCCAGGGTCATCGCATAGCCCGGGGACAGCACACCCGTCGAATACATCCATTCCGAGGCCCGGTTCAGCACCCGGGCCAGCGTGCCCGGCCGGTTGCCCTGATACATCCGTCGTTTCGTCGCATACAGCAGATCCCGCACAGTGCCCATGCAGCCCACCTTCCTCGTGTGCTTCAGCAGCATCGCAAGACGGTACCGGATCTCTCGCGTATCGCCTTCGGGGTCGACTCGTCGATCGAATCCGGCAGCACCGGAACCATCGGTACCGGTTCGCCTTGTGCCTCGGCGATGCGCGCGGCACCGGCCTGTTTCACCATCTCGGCGAAACCGGCGGGGCCGGGCATCCGAAAGAAGCAAGTCGCGTCGGCGCCGCTGACAGTGGCCACCGCCTTCATCCGGTGGTCGGTCTGCGCGGCGAAGGGAACGTAGCCGCCCGAAGCGCAGATGCCCAGGACACCGATCCGCTCGGGATCGACATCGTCACGGGTGCTCAGGTAGGTCACCGCGGCCCGGACATCCTCGGCGCGCTGGAAGGGGTCCTCCAGACCACGCGGTTCACCCTCGCTCTCGCCTTGGTAGGCCGCGTCGAAGGCCAGCGTGCGGACACGCCAGCTCGAGCATGCCCGCGCGCTCCACCCGATCGCGCGCTGCATCGCGCGCCGCTCGGCGGGTGTTCGCCGCGCGCCGCCGCTGCGCGGTGCCCTCGCGGTACCCCGAGGAAGCGGGTGCCTCCGCGGCGGTGTTCCTCCTGAATGGCGCACTCGGCAACAGTTCGCCGCGGATCACCGCGATCGCCACCACCTGCACGACCAGCGCGTAGCCGATCGCCGCGCGCTGGACGACGCCGAGACCGGCCCACTCCGCTACGGCGGTGAACAGGAGTCCGCACCCGATCACCGTGGGAAGTACGGCCTGCACGGCGAGTCCGAATATCCGGATGCGTCGTTCCCACGCGCGCACCCCACCGGCACCGTGACCAGCTCAACCCGATGAGACAGGGCACATCACCGGATCGAATACCGACTACCTCGATACCGGTCCCGTTTACCCCCTGTTCGCGAGATCGTCGTGGACCTCGGTTGCGCGCCCTGGTCGAGCTCTCGCCGACATCTCAGTGCTTCGGCGCGGGGTTGATTGTGTCGCCGTACCAGCTCAGATCTGAATCTTCGGCGATCTCGAAGGCCTCGAAACGGTCGTCGGCCAGAACCGCGTCGATCAGAGCCCGTGAGCCGGCGACGATCGTGGAGTCGAAGTCGATCTCGCTGGCTATGACCCATGCGTGGTCGGCGGGCCAGAGCAGCTGGGGCGTCACTCCGGGGAAGTCGGTCGTCCATCCCAAACCCGCCGCATATACCCAGCCGGGATCGGCCAGTTCGGAGAGACTGGTGTCGAACAGTATGAAGTCGCGTCCCGGCCACTGCAGGAAAGGCCCTGCCTCGACTGCCCGTCCGACCTGCGGCGCGACAGACGCAGCCAGTTCGGCGTCGATTCGAACTCGCTCGCGCTCGACGGTCTGCGAATCGCCGTCGGTGGACGCGACGAACACCGCACCCGAGGATGTGTTCAGCTCGCCGAATCCATTCCATACTCCGGCCGTCACCTCTTCCGGTGCCTCGGTGGCGGCGCGAAGGTGGACAGTGAGCGCGGCCAGCAGGCTCGGGTCGAACCACCCCTCGACAGTCTGGTCGACTCTCCAGCCGTCATCGAACGACATCGCCGCTTCGTCCTCACCATCGGTGAGGTTGCGCCACTGCACCAGCGGATGCATCACTCTGCCGTTACGCACGGCGACCTCGGCCCACGGCCACATCGCCTCCTCCACGATCTCGGGACCACCCCACTCGTCGGTGACCGTGACGTCGCGGCGGGTCGCCCCGACCGGGTGCAGGATTCGCGCATAAGCCGCGAAGCCGGTACCAGCGACACCGCCGACCCCGTGTTCGCCGACGCGCGCCAGCAGCCACCCACCACGCTCCAAATCCGTTGTGAACTCCACACAGTCAGCCTAATGAGCCACGCCTGTCGGGTAGCTCTGTCGCTGACGTCAGCTGCGCGGCCGACGGCCTGCTCCCGCCCGCCTACGCGCTCTCGTCAGCGTCGAGCAGCCGGCGCGTATCGGCAGACAGAACCACCGCAGCGGACGTCACCGGTGAACGAGATGCCAGAATGCGGCATGGCGCAGTCCACCGTCGTCATCGTCAGCGGTCCCCCGGGCAGCGGAAAGTCGACCCTCGCCCACGCCCTGGCCACCCGCATCGGTGTGCCGGCCATAATCCGTGACGAGATCAAACAAGGCATGCTGCTTTCCGGGCACCGCGATCCCGCCGATGGATACGGCGACCTCGACATCCCCACCCTGGAGGTGTTCTTCGCCGTCCTGTCCACCCTCGCCCGCGCCGGGGTCACTGTGGTCGCCGAGGCCGCGTTCCAGGACAAACTCTGGCGGCCGAACCTGCTGCCACTGGCCGAGATCGCCGACATCCGCATCATCCACTGCACCGCCCCCACAGCACTGATCCACCAGCGCATCACCGCCCGCGCCGCCGCCGACCCGCACCGGCGCGCCCACAACGACAGCGACCTCCTCACCTCGATCACCGCCGCAGGCCGATCACCCATCGAAGCCTTCGACCCGGTCCGGCTCGACGTACCGGCACTGACCGTCGACACCAGCGACGGCTACCAGCCGGACCTCGACGCGATCACACAATTCGCGATCTCGCCGCGCGCCGCGATGTAGATAAAACCGTCCAGTCGATTCGAACCGTCAGGATCATCGTCGCCGTCGAGGTGTCGACGTGCTCGCACGTATTGGCCCACCAGCGCGATGCCGACTCCGATCATGAAGACCACGAAACCGTTTGTGGCATCGTTCATGTGTCCCGGTGTGTGCTGGGCAATCGCGGTCCCGGCGCCCGCTCCGGCGAAGTAGCGCTGCGAACCGTCGGGCCGTGCCTGCCCATCCGAGAGCCCGGGTGGGCAGGCGCTTTCGGCAGGCTGGCAGATCGAGCCACCGGGCAGATCGAACTGCTTTCGGCTGAGCATGTTGCGATCAGGGCCGCAGCATCGTCATCGGAGCGGGACCAGGCGCAGGAAAAGCCCTCACTGCCTGCCAGCGATGAAAATGCCGAAGTTCCGGCGCTTTCCGGCGCTTTCCGAGCACGAATCCTGGCTATGGTTACCAGTGCCGACCCAGCCTACGGAGTGTGAACGTGGCCACCGACACTGCACGCCTACCGGCAATCGACGTCATGATCCCGGTAGCGACCAAGGACCTGCTCAGCCTCGACGCCTGTATCACCGGATTGAGGGCACACTGTCGTAACCCGATCCGATCGGTGAATATCGTCGGGTCCGCGCGACTGTTCGCACGGATGCGGACCGAGCACGTGGTGCAGTGGATCGATGAGGAAGCGGTCTCGCCGACACCGGCCGCCATCGAGGCGATCCTGCGCAGATCGGGTGGCCATCACCGCAATTCGTCGTGGTATTTCCAGCAGCTGCTCAAACTGCACTGCTTCCGTGTCCTGCCGAGCGCAGGCCGGCACCTCCTGGTGCTCGATGCGGACTACGCGATCGTCGACGATGTCGTGTTCGTCGAAAACGATGGCAAATCCTGTCTGGCGTTCGGATACCCGCTGCGATGGCGCCTCGACACCCGTCGGCACGCGATCCCCGACCGCCACTCCGCGATCACCGCATCGACTCGGCTACTTGCCGAGTGGCGGCCGGTCGACCCCTACAGCGGGATGCAGCATCACATGGTGTTCGACAGGCAGATACTCGCCGACCTGATGCGGCGGGTCGAGGATCAGCACGAGAGACCGTTCTGGGAAGCATTCCTGGCGACGATAGAGCACGAGAAGTGGACCGGCGCTTCGGAGTATGTGCTCTACCGCCACTTCGCTGCGAGATTCTTTGCGGAGCGGATCCGGTCGCGGCACCTCGACGCCATCGATATCATCCAGCCGGCCGAACAGGCCTTGTGGACCCTGAGCGACGCTGTGGCCAGCGTCCGCCGGTCGGGAGTCAAGGCGATCGGATGCCACAGTTTTCTCAACTACCGCAATCGAATCGCGACCATGGACTACATCCCCGATCGGTTACGCGGAAAACTGCAAGCGACCTCCGGGGCGCTGATGCTCGACCTCGACCAAGGTGTCCTTCACATCGCCCCCGCAACTCGATCCCTGAGCGGTGCCGAGCGTCTGGGTCGAACCGCAGGTCCCCGATGACGTACGTATGGTCGCCTCGTTCGGCTCGTGAAGGCCTCGCCCGGGGACAAGCGGCGAACAGGCTGGTGGTCACCGGCGCGGAGGGACTGCTGGGCAGCGGTGATCCGCGGCCGGCGTAGGTGAGTCCGATCGGGCGACGAAAACCCGTTCCAGCAGTGCGTACAGACAGTCCCGTTCCTGGTCACCGAGCCTGTTCAGGCCGTCTCGGGTGACGCGCATTTTCGCCCGGATCGTGTCGGTTACCTGCTCTCCCTCGGGCGTGATGACGAGGTTGGTGACGCGCCGGTCGGATTCGCTGGCCTCACGTCGCACGAGGCCACGTTTCTCCAGCCGGTTGATGATCCCGGTCACATTGGAGGCGTCGCAGGCCAAGGTCTCGGCCAGGGCGCGCATCGCGACGGGCCCCCGGCGCAGCACGGTCAGCGCCTTGCCCTGGCTCGCTGTCAGGTTCTCACTCGCCGCCGCGACGGTGAAGTCGCCGTAGTAGACGCCGAGCGACACCGAGAGCAGCTCCATCAGCTGGGCCGTGTCGACGCGGGGAGCTTCTGCCATGACAGCCAGCCTATCCGTAGAAACTTGACTATCTCAAATATCTACCCCTAGCGTGGGGCCATTGCTTGAAGTTCTCAACCATCGCAGTCGTACCCCCGAGGAGTATCCAGTGATCGTCACCGCGTCCGACGCCTCTCGCACAGCCGAGATCCTGTCCCGTCCCGTCGCGCTGAACGGCCTGACCGTCCCCAACCGCATCGTGATGGCGCCGATGACGCGCATGTTCTCCCCCGACGGCGTTCCCGGTGACGACGTGCGGTCGTACTACGGCCGCCGCGCCGCCGCCGGCGTCGGCCTGATCATCACCGAGGGCACCTACGTCGGCCACGAGTCCGCCGGCCAGAGTGATCGGGTGCCGCGGTTCCACGGCGAAGAACAGTTGGCGGGGTGGGCGAAGGTCGCCGAGGACGTACACGCGGCAGGCGGCACGATCATGCCGCAGCTGTGGCACATCGGCATGGTCCGCAACCAGGGCGACGCACCCTACCCCGATGCGCCCGCCGTTGGCCCCTCCGGTATTCGCCTCGACGGCACCGAGGGTCTCGGTAAAGCGATGTCCCAGGGTGACCTGGACGACGTCATCGGCGCCTTCGCCGAGGCCGCCGCGGACGCCGAGCGTATCGGCTTCGACGGCGTCGAACTGCACGGTGCGCACGGCTATCTCCTCGACCAATTCCTGTGGGCGCGAACCAACCGCCGCAACGATGTCTACGGCGGCGACACCGGGGCCCGCACACGGTTCGCCGCCGAGATCGTGGCCGCGGTGCGTGCCGCCGTCTCGCCCGGCTTCCCGGTGATCTTCCGCTACTCGCAGTGGAAGCAGGAGGCCTACCACGCGCGGCTCGCCGAGACCCCGCAGGAGCTGGAGGCGATCCTTGCTCCGCTCGCCGCAGCCGGCGTAGACGCCTTCCACGCCTCCACCCGCCGCTACTGGCTCCCGGAGTTCGACGGCTCCGACCTGAACCTGGCAGGCTGGACCAAAAAGCTCACCGGCAAGCCCACCATCACCGTCGGCTCGGTCGGCCTCGACGGCGACTTCCTCCGCGCGTTCACCGGCGAGGGCGCCGAACTCGGCAGCATCGACAACCTCCTCGATCGCCTGGAGCGCGAGGAATTCGACTTGGTCGCCGTCGGTCGCGCCCTGCTCCAGGACCCGGAGTGGGCTTCCAAGCTGCTGGCAGGGCGGATCGACGAGCTGAAGCCCTACGACGCGGCGGCACTGAAGACACTGAGGTAAGCGAGTGGGCGCCGCGGGGATGCGGTCATCCAGGTGCCTCCTTCGCGACCGCCGGTCCCCGCGTACCCGGCGACTCGGGCACGGACCCGGTCGAGCGGACCGATTGAATGCCCCCTGACATTCAGGCTTTCGGCTCGAATGGGATTCGACGGTCTGCGCCGCGCGAGCAGTTCCTTTTCGTCATGCCCAACGCTGGAACTATGTGCGGCTGTGAGCGGCCGTACCGGCGCACTGTCGTTCAGCAAGGGGCAAGTCGTCCGTCCATCTCTCCACGTGGCCGGCCATGAAGCCGGCCGCGTTCACCGATCGAAGCCGCGGAAAACACCGTCGTCGTCGACGCCGTCGGCGTAGTCCTCGAAGTCCATATTGGCGAGCAAGAAGTTGACCTCGACCTCGGCCATCGCGGTCGGCGCGATCCGGAACACCGGGTCGCCGTCCCCTCGGGCATCCTCGTCGCTGGTATCGACCGCCAGCAGTGGATGCTCGGGGTCGGTCATCGTGGTGGCGTCGGCGAGGAACACATAGGTCCGGCCATCGACCAGATCAGCCAGGTCGGCGGGTGTCAGGCCGTCGAAGGAAACGTCGTCGACGGGTGTCAGCTCCGTCATCGTGTCTTCGTCGTAGGACGCGATGACCGCCGCGAGGGTTTGGGCCCACGCCACGTCGTCGGTGAAGTCGGTACGCACCAGAAGCGATTCGCCCTCGGGCAGAGATCGTGCCATGCGCCCGATTGTGCACTACGGCAGCGACACCAACACTCTCAGCCGCCGCGGGTGAATATCCGCCAGGTCTGCACCGTTCCAGCGCTGTCGGTGACGATGATCTGCGAAAGAATCTCGGTCAGCGACGTCTCGTCCGCGACCCCGGATACGTCGCGCATGAATGCGCCCGGCCACATCGATCCTCACCTACAGTCGTCGAATCGCGGTCACACGACAGACCTTACGGTCCATCCACCCCGAGGACACGCACCCATGCCTGCAACGACTTTGCCCGAGGAGCTGCGCGCCGACGTGGAAACGTTGTGGCGCTACAACCAGATGGACCACCCGGTACGCCCCGTCGACGTCGGAATCGGTCTCGGCGGACACGACCCGGGCGTAGCCACCTACGCCGCGCACCTCTACCACCGAGGCATGTTTCCTCTGATCGTGTTCACCGGCGCGAACGCACCGACTACTGTCGAACGTTTTCCCCGCGGTGAAGCGGTGCACTTCCGCGAGCACGCCCTTCGCCTCGGTGTCCCCGACTCGGCGATTCTGGTCGAAACCGCGGCGAGGCACACACCCGACAACATCGGATTCACCCGCGCCCTCCTGGCCGACCGCGGGATAGCGATCGCCTCCGCGATGCTGATTTCCCGCCCCTACCAACAGCGGCGAAGCTACGCCATCTGCCGCAAGCAGTGGCCCGAGCTCGACGTGATCTGTGGATCACAGCCGATGCCGCTGCAGGAGTACATCGACAGCATCGGCGACGTCGACCGGGTGATCACCATGCTGGTGGGAGACACCCAGCGCATCTGGGTCTACCCGCAGCAGGGACGTGCCATCGAGCAGGACGTACCTACCGGTGTGACGGCGGCCTACACCAGGCTCGTCGACGCCGGCTTCACCGGCCGGCTGCTCCCGGCTTAGCAGCCGGACCACGCCTCAGGGAAGCTCCTGGCCGATACTCGCTGTGTTCAGGGGACCGTGCGATCCGCTGCGCATTATCGGCAAGCCGAGCGTGGGCTTGACCGGCGTCGATGAGTTGTGTGACTCCGATCAGATGACTCAGCTGCGCGAGGGTTTCGTCGTGCGCCTGCTGCGGTGAGCGGCTGCACGAGCCACTCGAGGTGTCTCTAGGCAGTCGGCCTGCCTACCGTAGCTCGACGCGGCACCAGCATTCGGATTGGCGTGTGTAATTGCGCGAAATCCATTGACGCCATTTGTTAGGGCTCCGCCCACGTCGGTCCCCGCATTTCTCTGAGTTGTGCAGTTCACGGAGATGCTGGCCGTCGCGACAGATGTAGTGCCGGCCGACGTGGCGGGCAATGCTCAGCGGCTCGCGCGCAGTATGCGGATCGCGCGTAGTGCGCTGGGCGGTTCGCCTCCGAATTCTTCGGATCCGTCGAGGTAGCGGGTGAGGAGGTCGGGGGCGGAGTGGTCTTCGAGGTCGGTGAAGCCGAGGGCGCGCAGCTGTGCGGCGATGTCGTCGGGCGTGAAATAGCTGAAGACGGGTTCGCCGACGCCGGCCAGCCGATCGGCACGGGCCTGCTGGTGCGCACGGTCCTCGTCGCTGTCGGCGGGCCGCAGGTAGTCGAAGACCACCTCGACCGGCTGGGCTTGACCAGCGATGTATTCGAGAGTGGCGTGGGCGGCGTTCGGAGTCAGATAGAAGACGACGCCGAGCCACACGAATACGGCCGGGTCCGTCCGTTTGAAACCCGCGGATTCCAATCCTGCTGCCAGCGTGTCGGTTTCGAAATCGACCGGCACGAAGGTCAACGTCTCAGGGAGGTCGATTCCGGCGGCAATGAGGCGTTCGCGTTTCCACGCTTGGGTGGCCGGGTGGTCGACCTCGAAGACGCGCACGTCCGGGAGCGGATTGCGATAGGCGAAGGTGTCCAGGCCTGCGCCGAGGATCACGACCTGCCGCACCCCAGCGGCGATGGCCGTGGCCACGGCGTCCTCGGCGAAGCGCGCGCGTGCGGCGAAAAACAGTCGGCGGGGCCGCTCGCTGACCCGGTCACCGAGGTGACCGGTTGTGGGCGTGCTGAATTCGGCCAGGTCCTCTGCGGTGACGCCGAGCAGACGGGCCGCCAAGGGGTCGGTGAAGATCTGTGGTCGGTCGGCGATCTGATGATAGGCGCGGGCATACGCGGTGATGAGCGCTGTCCGGCTGGGGCCGTCGTTATCCATATTCCAGAACCTACTTGCGAATGTGGCGCGTGCTCTATGAACTCACTCACGCTCAAACCGCGAAGGAGTGCGCAAGCACGAGCCATGCAGTCCCCGGGTACGCCGCGGTTGAAGTTTCCATGCGGTACGGCGGTATCAATGGATCTGCTCTGCCCAGGTTTCCGCCCACTCGGTGACCGGTTCGAGATGGCGGACGAGCCCGCGGCCGAGCGGTGTCAGCGCGTAACCGGTGACGTGTTCGACGATGCGTGCTTCGACGAGCTCGTGCAGCCGCCGGGTGAGCACACTCGACGAGATGTCGCCGCACGCCGTGCGCAGCTCCCGGAAGGTCGGAGGATGATCGGCTCGATCGAGTTCCCAAATGATCCGCAACACCCACCGCCGCCCGATCAGGTCGAACAGGGCCATGATCGGGCGCCCGGACGTCGACCCTCGAACCGGACGCCCCGGGCGCGGAGCCTTGGCCTCCACCACTATGCCGATTGCCCGGTCAGCGGCGAAACCTTCAGCTGCTGTGCCATTTTCGCGATCGCGGTGCGCAGCACGCGATAGGGCCGCAATAACAGCGTCACGTGTTCGAGCCCACCCTCTATGGCGAACTCTTCTCGCAATATGCCCTGCAGCTCGTGGCCGTCCACTCGAGCGGTGAACGCGAACAAGCGATCCCGCTCGCCACCCCACCTACCGGTCTGTTCCACTCCTTCCAGAACTGTCGCGATCAACCCCAGCATGTGCGCCACATCCGCGCGTCCGCGGTAGTCGGCGACTGGGCTGGAGAACGTCGAGTCCGTGCGCAACAGACTCGTTACCCGCTTCATGTCGCCACTCCGCCAGCTGGGAAGAACCAAGCTTTCATTCATGCCTCTATTTTAGAGGCGCACAAGCTCGAGGTCCACCTCGTCGCTCGGGACGCGACGTTTGCAGGACCAGCGCTTCAACGGTGCCCCAGTGCCACCAGCACCTGATCGGTGAGGCTCTCGATCCACGCCGCCGTCACCGCCGCCGGATCACGCTGCGATGTTCGCAGAATGGCCAGGACGACTCCACCCACCAGATCGAGAGCGGCGCCGAGGTCGTGCGTCCGGAAGCATCCCGTCGACACGCCGGCGTGGATTCCCGCCGACAGGCGCGAGCTGATCGCAGGGTCTTCCAGGATTCGGTATCGCACCGTGAGCACAATCGCGGCGATATCAGGATGTCCGATGCCGACCTCGCCGAGCGCACGCAAGTGCGCCCGGACGATGCCGGTTGGATCGTCGATGCCCGCGGCAGCTGTGTCGAGGATTCGCACAAGGTCCTCGATAACCTCGGCGATGACGGCGTCGAACAATTCGTCTTTGCTACCGAAGTGGTTGTAAAACGATCCGGTCGCGATACCGGCGTCCCGTGTCAGATCGGCGATGCCGAGTCTCCCGGCCAGGCCACTACCCAGGGCCAACCGTCCGGACTGCATCAGTGCCGCACGGGTCCGCATGACGCCGTGTGCCCGCGCGCTCAACCGATCCGCGCCCCGCGGCAGCGTCACACTCGGACCCCCGCCGCCGCTCGTGTCACGAACGATGGAGGCCGGGTCGGTCTCCCCATCGGCAGCAACTCGTCCACTCATAATGGTAACAGTGTCTCCGATATTAGCATCGCGGTCAATCGCCTGGACAGCATTCGCCCTCGCGGCGACGCGGCGGGCTCGCGGTGGCCGCTATACCCCGCATGCGCCCCGACATCAGCTCCCCGTCCCTCTTCGAGCCGGGTTGCGACTCCTCACTGCGGAGTGCGGGCGGCTCCGCGACCTTCCGCCGGCCTTGGCGAAGCGGCATAATTCGGATACGTTGTATCCGAATTAGCTTGCCGAGGAAACGGCAGCCCTGTCGCGAGCGGGGCCGCGAGATGTTTCGAGAACAGGAGAATGCATGCGCACCGTTCAGGCCAGCGCCACCTACAAGGCGCGTCCAGAGGAGATCTGGAAGGTCATGGGCGACCTGTCCCGCTGGGGCGAGTGGCTGGTGATTCACAAGTCGTGGAAGAGTGGCATCCCCACCGAGATCGCCAGCGGCGCTACCGCTACGGCGGGTGCCAGCGTCATGAATATGCCGGTGACCATCGATTGGACTTTCGAGCACGTCGACGCGCCGCGCTCGATCAGCATGGGCGGGACCACCAGGGCAGGCGTCAAACTGGCACTGGCCATCAGCCTGCGAGACGAAGCCGAGACCACCGCAGTCGACGTGACAGCGAGTATCGACGGCGGCATGATCGACGGCCCCATGGGCGGGGTATTCAAGAACTCCCTGGTCGGCGCACTGGACAAGTCGCTGAAGAAGGTTCAGGGCCTCATCGCCTGACAGCCACGGCGGGGATCGAACGAATCCGTCGCCGACGAATCCCGCAGACCCCGGCCCGCTCCGTGGGCGATGTTCGGCGGACACCCTCGGTCGCGCATCGGCAGATCCGCGCCGCCATATTAGCAACACCGTTTCCGATATGTATCCTCGGCGTCGAGAACGGGCAAGCGGTCTCCAATCCGAGCAGCCGGAAGCAAGCTCCCTTGGATGCACGCCGTATTGGTGATCACCGTGGGTGTGCCGCCAACCCACGCTCCAGCACTGTCCGCAATCGCAGACACCGCAGCGGAAAGTCGCAGGACTACCCCGTTTTCCATATCCGACAACCCGAGCATCTTCATCCGGCACACGATGGAGCGGCAGGCAAGACAGCGAGGCATGCCCGTGCTGAGATTCCGTCCGGCGACCACATTCAGCCCGGTCAAAGCTTTCGTCATCAGCGCAGCAGCGCTCGCGGTGGGCAGCTGCGCCCTGCTGCCGAATTCGGCGAACGAAGCGTTGCGGGATCCAACGCACATCACCGCTGACTTCGACAACATCGCCGGTATCTACGAAGGCAACCCCGTCACAGTGCTCGGGCTCGAGGTCGGCAAGGTGGAGAGGATCACGCCGAAGGGCACGCTCGTCGAGGTGCATCTGACGATCGAATCCGGCGTGAAGATCCCGAAAAATGCGGTGGCCGCGATAATCTCGCCTTCTATCGTCACCGATCGCCACATCGAGCTCACCCCCGTCTACACCCAGGGCGAGACCCTCGCCGACGGCGCCCACCTGCCGAAGTCACAGACCAAGACCCCGGTCGAGCTCGACACGATGATCAAGACCATCGATAAGTTCGCAGCCGCGCTGAAGCCGCAGGACGGCACCGAAGGCCTCGGTCCGATGTCGGGCCGCGTGCTCTCTCCCATGCTCGACGGCAACGGAGCGAAGATCCGCGACACCCTCCAAGCGCTGTCGGACGCACTGAAAGTCGGCGTCGACAACAAGGACGCGGTGGCGAACATCATCATCAGGCTCAACGAGCTCACCACTATGCTCGCCGAGAACGATCGATCGGTTCGCGATTTCAGCGACCGGATGACCCAGATGTCCGGCCTGCTCGCCGAGCAATCCCCCGGTCTACAGGCCACACTCGACCAGCTCACCACCTTTCTCGCCAACACCTCCGGCACCCTCGGGCAGTACCAGGACCAGCTCGCGGGCACCTTGACCGGACTCACGACCGTGACCCGCCAGCTTCGCGACAACGCCTCCGGCCTCACCGAAGTCGCCGACCTCGCGCCATTGGTGTTCCAGAACATCGACAACCTCGTCGACCGCGAGAACCAGCGAGCGCGAGTCCATTTCATCATTCCCACCGCCCTCAACGGTGAAATCGTCAGCCTGTTCTGCGAGCGCATGCAGATGAAAGCCGACGGTTGCCGCACCGGGAACATGCAGGACTTCGGTCCCGACTACGGCCTGACCGCCGCACTACTCGGACTCACGAAATGACGGATCGTCGGGACGACCGAACTCGCTGGCGTAGGGCAGGTTGTCGAGACCGACGTGTTCCGCCCCGCCTTGGGCCGGGCTGAATACACGCCGTTGCCGTTCGGGGCGGTGGTGGCCTGCTCGTAGGAGCGGTAGCGTGTTCGACCGGTTTCGATCGAACAGTTATGATCAGGGCCGACTCGACGACGTGGCGGGGTTCGTCCAGGACCGGAGGGGCTACGGGAATGACTGGTGCTCCGTACGATTCGGGTGATCACGTGCGGGCGGGCGACCCCGATTTCATTGCGCGGCAACCGGATTCGCCGCCAGATGGTCGGCCGGTTCCGGATTCGGGCGTCTACTCCCACATGGCGGCTTCGCCCTCCGGTCAGCCGGTCGTCGGGCACCAGCACGCCGGGTGGGGGCAGTGGCCGCCGCAACAATCTTTGCCACAGGCGTATCCGACGCAGCAGGCCGGTCGCCGCAAGCCGGGGTTGGTTGTTGCCGGTGTTGCCGGGCTGGGAGCGATGGTGCTGGCGATCGGGGTGGTGATCGGCGTCGTCGTGCGTGATCGAGACAGCGATACCGTTCCCGCCGGTTCCTCGGCCACCGCGCCGCCGGGACCGGCGACCTATTCGATGAAGGCGATCACCAATGCATGCGACCTTGTCGATCGCACCCCATTGACCAGGTGGGCCTCCGCGCCGCTCGGCGATCCCGAACATGAGGAAACTGCGTCGTCCGGCAACTTCGGCATCCTGAATTGCCGGATCAACTATGGCAATTCCACCGACGACACCTTTCCGATGAACACCGCGGCGGTCAGGGTCCGGGCTGATGTCATGGACGGCTCGGCTTCGCGAACGTACGACCATTGGAAACGCAGCGCCGCCGACCTCGCCGATGACGGATCGGTGGTGACATCCGGGGAGTTCACCGGCATCGGCACCCAAGGTTACTGGCAGTTCGAAGCCGACAACTTCGGTGGCATCGTGGACGCCGAATTCGTGATGTGCGTATGGGACGGCGGTGTCGCGGTGCGGGTGGAGATCGACCTCTCGCGCGAGAAGGAATCCCCGGTGGTGGACAGGGACGAACTCGATTCGGCCGCCAGATCCCAAGCCCGCAAGGTGCTGGCCGGACTGCGACAGAACTAGCAACCATCGAATCGAACGGGCCGATGAGGACGGTCGGGTGACTACACGGCCACCGGCGAAGTACGATCTGCGCTGAGTCGAGGAGTCTCGACGGGGAGTACGTCGAGGAATCGAAGGGCTGCGAGAGATGACAGACCCGCGGCACACACCCGGCCACCCCGTTCCGGACGACTCCGATATCACTGCGCGGCAACCACATTTGTCGAGCGGCGACTGGACACGGCCCGACATCGACTACAGCCGACCTGGTCAGGGATATCAGCCGCCGGTTCCGCAGGGCCCGTCCTCGCCTGCCGGTCATCGTAAGCCAGGCCTGATCGCCGCCGGTGTCGTGGCGTTGGTGGCGGCGCTGGGCGCCGGTGTGGTGATCGGCATCATCATCGCCGACGGCGACAGTGGCAGTCGGTCCGCCGCTGTCGAGGCGCCCGCCGGAGCGCCGCCGACTACATCTACCGCCACGACTACTCCGCGTCCGGAACCGGAGCCGGGAATCTATTCGATGAACGGAATCGCCGATGCGTGCGATCTGGTCGACCCTGCCCCACTGCACAAGTGGTCGTCCACACCGGACCAGCCGCCCTATCATCACGAAACCCCGCCGAGCGCTTATGACACCGGCCGCCTGTCATGCCAATTCAGCTACAAGAGCCTCGCCAGCGACGGTGTCCACTGGAATCAAGCGGCCATCGACCTCCGTGTCGAGTTCACAACGGCCGGAACCGCACCCGCTTATGACGACTGGAAACGCCAGGACACCACTGCCGGGTCCGGGGCGGGTTCCGGCGAGGTCACCGGAATCGGCGCCCAGGGTTACTGGCACACCGCGGTATCGGATTCCAGCTACACCACTGGAATGGACTACGTCGTCGGCGTGCAGGACAGCAACGTCTCGGTGCGAGTACGAATCCCCATCCTGCGCCAGCACGGCGAGCCCTCGGTAAACCTCGATGAGCTCGGCACGATCGCCAGAAACCAAGCCCAGCAGGCCCTGGATGGACTGAGGAAGAAGTAACCACCGCATTCTTCGAAGGTCCGATCGGCTGCGGCACAGCTCCGAGGGCGTCGCTGCCGCCGACGGTCACAGCCGGGTGCCATTGACCACGGTCGGACGCGCCTGTGACCATTCCGGCCTCCGGCCACACGTGCCTAGCGCCTTTGTAACCAGGGGCGCAGGGACAAATAAATCTCGTCTCGCTACCGGGTGAGGGAGTCCGGGCCGGGCACTGTGGGGAGGTTGGCGGTGTTCTCGGGTGCTGGGCGCAGGGCCAGTATGCGGCCCAGCAGTGTGACCAGCGCGAGGTTGACCGCGACCAGCACCACGAGAATGCCCGTGCCGGGGCGGGGCTGTTGTTCTGCGGGGGCGAACACGTAGAAGACGGCGATACCGTGGCCGACGAGCAGGCCAGGTAGGGCCCTCAGGTTACGAAGGTCGGCTGGGCCGAGGTCGGCCAGCAATAGCCAGGTGATCGGAAGGATCAGCACCGCGGCGAAGATCCCGGCCGGCCATAGCGTGGAGTCGAAGCCGATCGCCACGCCCGCCGCGGCAGCGACGACAATCGCTATGGTGGTGCGCCCCAGCGGCACGTTCTCGGGGAAATATTCGGGATCACGCGTGCTCAGCAGAGCGACCAGGATGCCGCCGCAGATCAGCGCGCCGGCGGAGTGTGCGACCCCTTCGAAACCGGGACGCCCCCAGCAGGACTCGCACCCGAACCTGTACAGCAGGATGGGAGTCCCCGGGGCAGGAACCACACGACAGGAGCCCGACCCTCATGGTCTCGCGTCTCACCAACCTCCCGGAAGTCGCACACCCCGACGAGCCTGGACCGGCGCGGCGGCTGGGCACGATCGAACTGGCGGCCTTCGCCCTGATCGTGGCCACGGTGATCGTTCTCGTGGTCGTCGGCAACGCCAGCGCCACCATCCTCACCGCCGCGACCGGCTTCGTCATCGGCACCTTCCGGGCCTTCCGGACACGCCGCTGACCAGCCCCCACCGACCAAGCGAACAAGGGTGTCGAGAATCGTTCGGTTCATGGACACCCGGCGATCGCGCGCGAGCCGCGCGTGTCTCCACCGCTCGCCGGTCCACCGCGTTCCCCCGTCGGATAAGCGATGGAGCTGAGATATCGCGAGTCGGAACGGATTTCGGTCCCGCGTTACAGTGATTCTACTAACGCGACGACTGCGGTAACACCGGCTGCCGGTGACCCGACAAACCGGGCATGTCTCTGAATTACAAGCAGCCGCAACGGGTTTTGGCTCGCGCAGGTGTCGTCGCAGCGGTGACCGCCGCCGGGATGGCCGGGTTCGCAGCGCCGTCTACCGCCATACCGCATGACCCGGGCTTTCCGTTCACACCGACCCTGACGCGCCTGGTGCCGACCAGCTGCTCCGCGATCATCGACGCGGCCACCGTGCAGCAGGAGAAGGCCGGCACATTCGGCGTGCGGGTGAACATCACCCAGACCGGGGAGGGCTGCTCGGACTGGAAGGTCGCTGTGCGCTTCAAGAACCTCGATACCGGGTACGCGGACGGCCAGCAGCACCGCGTCGTGAACGGTGTCGTCCAAGACACAGTGGACGGCGTGATCGTCGGTTTCGGCACGGCGCCGGGCGTCGGCCGGGTGGAGGCTCGAATCGTCGCGCTGGACTCGAACAACAGGGAGATGGAACAGATCTCGGGTACGGCGACGTTCACACTGAGCTGAGCGCGAGTTCCGTCTCCAGTGATCGCACGGCACGGCATGCTCGGCGGTCGGTCGAGGTGCCGGTGTGGGCCGACCTGGAGCGGTGTCCGGCCCGGGGTGTTGGCGTGTAAGGCCGTGGTCGTGGTGATGGGGAGCCGGGGGTGTGGCATGCTTGATGACGAGCACGGGCTGTCGAAGTGATCGCTCGGCTTACTACAGGAAGTAATACAAAGTACATGACGCAAGGCAGTGTGAAGTGGTTTAACGGCGAAAAGGGCTTCGGGTTCATCGCGCAAGACGGTGGCGGTCCCGACGTTTTCGTTCACTACTCCGAGATTTCCGGCTCCGGATTCAAGTCCCTCGATGAGGGGCAGCGTGTCGAGTTCGAGATCGGGCAGGGCCAGAAGGGCCCGCAGGCTCAGAGCGTCCGCGCCATCTGAGAGCTGACAGACCGGAAACCCGCGCTACGGCGCGGGTTTCTCGCTTTTCCGGGCTGCGCTGCGCGGTTCCCTCATATCCCCGATCGAGCGCCCTTCCCCGCGCTCGACGCAATCGCATGGTATGCGCCCACCCACATCCTCCGGTGGCGCCGCCGCCAACTCGGTGCCCACGTCTGAGTACACGCCTAGCCCGTAGGGCAATATCCCGAGGCCCTGATGAGGTGGGCCGTCTTTTGTTCGGCTGCCGCGGCCAATGGGTGGCACCACCGCCCGACCCAGCACCCCCGCCTTACCGCATCCACACGCATGCCCCGTGCGCCGACCGAACAGCGGGAAGGCGCTTTCTACGCCACCGCGTCGACCAGTCCGCGGACACCGCCGGTCACCGGCACTGTCGCACCCGCCGAGCCACCCGTGCCGCCACAGTCGACCAACGGCGGTGAGGCGAGGATGTGCTCACCGGACCGGGACGGTCACCGAGATCATCGCCTCCGACTCGGGCACCTGGCTGGGGTCGTTGCGATAGATGTTGAAGTGGTGGGTCGAGACGTCGTCGTCGATACGAGCGATCCGCAGACCGTTGTCATTGATGAAGGCCGCGATTCGATCGTGTGCTTGCGGGATCATCTCGGCGAACGGTCCGGTCACTGTCGCGCACACCGCGCGGCGAACCGGGAAGTGCAGCGCCACGAGCGGGCTTCGGGCTTCGACACCTGCGGCGGTCTCCACGAACACCGATTCGTCGACATCGGTCTCCCGGAATTCCCCATCGTGTTCTATGCAACCGCCCGCACCGGTGATCGCGATGTTCTGCCGCTGGAGCTCGGGCACGAATCGCTCCCATAGTTCCCCCTCGGCGGCATAGTTTTCCACTGTCCCTCGCAGCGTCACCAGCGTCTGCGCGGGGATGTCGATCAATTCGACCTCGATGTCGGACAAGACGTTCTCCAGTTCGTTACGGTCGAGCATGCGCTCGATGAGGGCCAGCCGATGCCTGGCCGAGGCGGCCTCGTCCACGAGTGTCCGGCGCTGCAATCGCAGCGCATCGGCATACGCGGGAGTGCCGAACACGGCGAGCAGGGCTCCGATGGCGGACACGCCGAACCCGACGTCACGCAGCTGCCGAATCCGGGCGGCATCATCCAGCTGCTCCGGCGAATACCGGCGATATCCGCTGGCATCGACCACGGCGGGAGTCAGCACACCGCTCGAGTCGTAGTGCCGCAGCATCCGCACGCTGATCCTGCTCAACGAGGAAAAGCGGCCGATGGACATCAGCTTCGAGGGGTCGGTCACGCCAGTGAGTCTGCAGGCTCACACGATGTCAGAGTCAACCGCCGCGGCGGCGGGCAGCCGAGGGAAGAGGTCCGCAGCGAACGGCGAAATTTCGGTGATCCGACGGCCGTGCGTTACGAAGTCCACCGGACCCGGGTGCCCGGAAGTCTTCCCTGTCGGGTGATCGCAAAACTGCAGCCGCTGACATGGCGTGTAATCGTGGGTGAGGGCGTCGGACAGCTCGATGGGGGCATCGAGCAGGACTGGTCGGATGACGAACTGCCGTTCGAATTCCGCAGACCGAATGCGGTTTTCTTCGCCATCGGCCCTTACTGAGCCGGAGTCGTACGAGCCGATCTGCACCGACTGCGCCGTTTCCGCCACCGACTGGCGGCGCGCTCGGCTACCACCACGTCGCCACACCCGAACACGCGACCGAATCGGCGGCCACCGGACAATCGCCGAACCGGGTTCGGTCTCGAGGAGCGGCGTGTGCTGTTCGGCTACGCGCGACCGACACCGCGATCGGAGACCTCCGACGAGCGCTGCCGGATGTCACACCCCGGCGCGCTGCGTCGTCATCCAGGCGAACCCATCCGGACCAGGACTTACCGAAGAGAAACCGAGAAGATTCCCATGAACACTGCCTACATCGTCGTCACCATCGTCGCTGCCGCCTGGGTCGGCTTCTCGGCGGTCTCGCTGCTGCGCCGGGCCGCGTTCGTCGTGGACCCGCTGGTGGAATACGGCGTGCCGCAATCGTGGTGGACGCCACTGGGTTCGGCCAAGGCGGCTGGAGCGCTCGGGTTGATCGCCGGCCTCTTCGTTCCCGCGATCGGAGTCGCCGCGGCCGTCGGCCTGATCCTGTACTTCGCAGGCGCGGTGATCACCGTGCTGCGGGCCCGCTCGTACAAGACCGTGGCGTTTCCGATGTTGTACCTGATTCCGGTCGCGGTCGCGCTCGGTCTGGGCTTCGCGGCGTAAGGAAGGTGCCGCCGCGCGGGGTCAGCGGTATCTATTGCCACTGGGGGGATTTCAGGTTTGCGAGTCGCCGAGCAAGGGGTTGAGGATGGCTACATGTCGCATGCCCCGATATCTCTGCGTGAACTCCCTCGGCTACGCACCCGCCACCTCGCGCAAATCGGTGGACTGATGCGCCCCGGTACGCACCGATCCCCCTTGCTGGAATTCGGCGAACGGTTCGTCGTCTCGCCGCCGGGATTTCCGACCATGCTGGTCACCTACGACATGGACGATGTGCGAGGACTGTTCGCCAACCACGACGACTTCTCGGTCGGGCAGGTGCTGAGCCGCTTCTCCAGCCACGACATGATGTTCGGCAAGCAGACGTTGATCTTCCTCGACGGTGACGAACATCGCCGCGAACGTCAACTGTTCGCGCCGCCGTTCCAGAGCAAGGCACTCCGGTCCTACGAGGATCTCATGGTGGAGGTGGTCCAGCGCGAACTGCCGAGCTGGCCTGTTGGTGAACCGTTCGAGTTTCTGAAGGTCGGCTACGATTTGGCCATCGGCGTGCTGCTCGGCGTCGTCTTCGGCGACGTGGCTCCGCCCCGCAGGGACCGGCTGAAGCAGGCGGTCATCCGGTGGTTCGGGGAAATCGAAAGTCGCGGTTTTCTCGCCGTCACCTTGCTCACTCCACTGATCGGTGGCTACACGTTGCCCTACCCGCCGCTCAGCCGCCGACAGTCCGAGGTCGACGCCCTCATCATCGAGGAAATCGTCGCGCGCCGGTCCACACCCGGTGACGGGAACGGCCGGAAAGATGTGCTCTCGCGGTATGTCGGCACCGAACTGGATCAGCACGACGACGCCGCGTTGGCCCGCAATATGCGTGGCATCCTGCTGGGCGCCTACGAGACCACCGCGATCACGCTCGGCTGGATTGCCGCCATGCTGGCCGCCCACCCGGCAGCCATGGCCGAGCTCGACACGGCGGTCGACGCGGGCGACCGCGCCCGGCTCGACACATACCTCGACGCCGTGGTCGCCGAAACGATGCGAATCCGCCCGGTGTCTCCGTTCACCGGTCGGCGCGCGCTGCGCGACACCGTGGTCAACGGCGTCCACGTCCCCAAGGGGGCCATCGTCATAGTCCCGATTCTCCTCATTCACGAATCGCCACGGCATTATTCGGACCCGATGGTCTTCCGCCCTGAACGTTTCCTCGACGAGCCACCGAACGGCCGCACCTGGCTGACCTTCGGCGCCGGCGCGCATCGCTGTCTGGGCGCCCAATTCGCCTTGACCGAAGCGCGCATCCTGTTCCGCACCATCCTCGAGCATCGTCGCATCGGCGCGGCCACCGGTCCCGTCGAACCCCCACGTCGCTATCACACCGGCCTCAGCCCCGCCGACAACGCCCGGATCACCCTGCATCCCCGCTGATCAGACCCGCACCGCGGCAGAACGATTCGCCATCGACGGAGTCTTCGATCGAGTGGATTCGGGCAGGTGCCGGTGAGCTCCGGCCATCGAGCGGCACGGTCCGCCGCGGCGCTGGCGGCATCGAGGCGGTCGCGCGCACACTGCCGATGTCCGGCCGAGCCGTACCGCGACTGCGGAGCAGGCATCAATTTTGGCCGATCCCAACATCTTTCGCGTCGAGTGGTGTCGAATTGCCATTGATCGGCGGTGTTCTGGATGACCGATGCAACCAGTCAGGAGTGCCCGCGTGCCACGTGAAATTGATTCGGCTGTCTTCCCCCATCTGGACGCGGACCTGGACCGTGTCCGTGACGTACTCGGACCCGTTCGGCTGGAGGGTAGGCCTGAACTGGCCGCGCTCACAGACGAAGGGCCGGACACCTCTCGCCGCCTGGTCCGCCCCACGTTGACCCTGTTGTCGTACTACCTGCTCACCGATCCCGCGGCCCCGGCCGACGACCGGGTGGTGCGGGCCGCCGCTGCCGTCGAGCTGCTGCATCTGGGCTCGCTCTACCACGACGACGTCATCGATCACGCATACGAGCGTCGAGGCCGTCCCAGTGCCAATGTGGTGTGGGGTTCGCATATGGCTGTGCTGGGTGGGGACTCCGTCATGCTCACGAGTGTGCGCATGCTGGCCGAACTCGGTCGGCGCGAGGTCCTCGCGGGGGCAATCGCCGGTGAGCAGATGTGCGCGGGCATGGTGATCGAGGCCGCCGACCTCTACGTGGCCTCCCGCAGCGAGCAGTCCTACCTGGACGCGATCGACGGCAAGACGGCGGCGGTGCTCTCGCTGGCATGCCGGGTGGGCGCGATGCAGGCCGGCCGGCCCGACGATCAGCACGAGGCGGCGGCCCAGTTCGGCCGGTACTTCGGGCTGGCCTACCAGCTGTATGACGACATCCTCGATCTGACCTCCACCGCCGAGGAAATGGGCAAGCCCGTCAACGCGGACCTGTCCGCGGGCATTTACACACTGCCCGTGATCCGCGCGGCCGCCCGCGACCGAAGTCTTGCTCGCCTGTTGCAGAGCAGAATGACGCTCGAGCAAGCTGCGCGTGCCCGCGAGCTCGTCATCGCCTGCGGCGCCGTGGACGAAGCACAGGCGGTGGCCGACGAGTTCATGGACCGGGCCGCCGGTCAGCTCGCCACTCTGCCCGTCGACCCGCGCGCTCGCCGCGCGCTAACCGGCTACGCCCGGTCCATCCTCGACCGGCGAGCTTCCGGTCCCTCGGTCCCCCAGCGGTCGACGCAGCCACCTCGAACTCATGGCAATGGGCTTTCGCCGCAACTCGCGCGATGGTTGCGGAACTGGCTGGTGGACACCGGCCTTGCCGTCTCCTCCGCCGAGGCGGACTACCACCGGTGGACAGGGGCGATCCGGATCCCTGCGCACACGTTGGCCCCAGCAGCGAATGCGGTCCGTGAACAGACCGCCTACGCGATGGCCGTGCTGGTCCTCGCATGGGATGACCTTTTCGAGGATCCGCAGCTGACGGACCCGGAAGCCGTGACCGCGTTGCGACGTGGCATGGTGGCAACGCTGCGCCAGGACCCGGAGAAACCGTGGCGGCCCGGCGCGATTCCGACGGCGTGGGCGAGCATATGGCCGCGGCTGCGCGAGGGCCGGACCATCCGCTGGCAGAAGCGGTTCCTCGACGGCATCGAGGAGTGGTTCGAAGCCGCCGAACGCGAAGCGCACCATCGCATCAGTGGCTACATCCCTTCCACGGCCGACTACCTGCCGATGCGGATGTCGACCAGTGGGATCGAAACCGCCATCGCCTGCATGGAGGTGTACCACGACCGGGAACTACCGCCGTCGCTGCGCGAACACCCCGTCATCCGCCGTCTCGAGGAACTCGCCTTCTGGGTCACCTTCGTGGAGAACGACCTGGTGGGACTGGATCAGGACGAGGCAGACCGAGTTCCCTACAACCTGGTGCGGGCGGTCCATCACGAAACCGGCTGCACTCGCGACGAAGCCGTGGACCAGGTGCGGCGCCAAGTAGCGGATCAGCGCGCTCAGCTCGAGGCGGTGATCCACTACGTCCCCGCGCTCCTGCGTGTTCTTCCCGGCCTATCGGGTCAGGGGAAGGAATACGCGGAGATGTATGTGAACATCACGAGCGTGGGGCTCTGGGGGCGTGAGAGCGATCGGTACACGCACACCTCCGCTACCACAGCGCCGGATCTCGAACGATTGCGCCGCGAGGTCTACCTCCCGGCCGCCGAACCGGCGCCTACCGCGTCGTAAGCCCCGCACCCGGCCGAACAGAGTGATGTCCCGCGCCTCCACCGTGTGGTCGCGCGGGACGCCTCCTCAGTGCTTCGCAGATTGCCCGGACCCCATCGGGCCGGGGATGCGCATCCACATCGTGGGTCGAAGAGAGGAGCGGGTGCGCCGATGGAAAGCGATCAGTCCGACGAGGGCGCTCGCGATGAACCAGGCCAGTTGCACGGCGAAACCCGTCATCGGCGTGGCGTCGGAGAAACCGGCCGTGGTCGAAGCCTGCATTGCCCCATAAGAGGGCAGCCAGCGCACGAACTCGCTGTCGGCCCCAGCACTGGCGATGGGGTTCTGCACGGCCATATCGAAACAGCTGATCATCGCGATGGCGAACATCCCCTCCACCTCGCGGCGCAGCAGTGCGCCGAGGGCCACACCCAACGCCCCATAAGTCATCGCCGAGCCGAAAAGCGCCGCAGCGAGCAGGACTGGCTGCCGCGGCGACCAGTAGCAGCAAATGACCGCGGTGGCGTACCCGCAAACCACCACCGAGGCCACCACCAGGCAGGCGATCTTCGCCGAACCCAGCGCCGCTCGGGGGTACCCGGCCATCGACAGACGCCGGTCGAATGCGCCACTGCTGAAAGTGGCCGCGAACATCATGAAACCTATGATCAGCGAGACCGCCATCAGGGCGCCGCTGACCTGAGCGAGTTCATTACCGTTGGCGCGCAGAACCAGACCGGTGTCTCGAAGCCGGAACGGCACCTCGATGTCCGTGACGGCCACGCGGACCACGGTGATCAATATGGGGAGGAAGACGGCCACCAACAGCATGGCGAACCGGTTGCGAGCATGCTCGATGAGAGCGAAGCGCGTGGCGATCACGAACAGCCGCACACCATCATTCATTCGGCCTGCTCCTGTCCGTCTCGTAAGACGCCGTCGCGCAACCGCCACACCTTATCGAGCTTGCCGGTGTCGTGAGCCAGATGCGAGACAACCAGAACCGACCGTCCGGTGTCACGGAACTCCGCGACCAGATCCCAGAAACGCAGATACGTCTCCCAGTCGAAACCCTGATACGGCTCATCCAGCAGCAAGACCTGCGGATCATGCATCACCGCGAGCGTCAAATTGAGCTTTTGCCGCGTGCCGCCGCTGAGCGTCCCGACCCGCTCACCGGCATACTCGGAGAAACGCAAGATCTCCATGGTCTCCTCGGCGCGTCGCAGGTCCGGGATCGCATAGGCCGCGGCGAAGAAGTTCAGGTGCTGACGCACCGTGAAGGCGTCGTTCAGGATTACCTGCTGAGGGCAGTAACCGAACCGCCCACGGTGCCGGACCATCCCCCGGTCCGGTCGCAGCCCTCCGGACAAAACCTTCAACAGCGTCGACTTACCGGCCCCGTTCTCCCCGACGATGCCCACCAGCGTCCCCGCAGGCAACACAATGTCGATGCCACGCAGCACCGACCGTCTGCCGTATGAGTAGTGGACGTCCTCCACCTCCATCAACGCCCCATTCCCGCCGCCGATCCAGTGACCCGACAGCGGCTCGAATATTATCAATCGACGACGAAACCCCCTGCCGGGGAGCCGATTGCGTGACATCGGTACCTTCGGCGCGGAAGGTGCTCCGATTCGGCGTGCGGTAACGTTGACCAGCGCGAGATGGTCTGTCCATCAAGGGGGGCGTGATGACGCGGCTGTTCCTGAGTCATTCGAGTCGGAACAGTGTGCAGGCTGTCGCGCTGTTGCGATGGCTGGTCGAGCAACGCCCCGCGTTGGCGGGCAACATCTTTTTGGATCTCGACGAGCAATCCGGGATCGCTCAGGGTGTCCGTTGGCGAGATGCCCTCCGCAGGGGATTGGCACGCTGCGAAGCGGTGATCTGCTTGACCTCGCGGGATTGGCACACCTCGACCGAATGCGTTGCCGAGTACCTGACGGCGGTGAATCTCGGCAAGCGGATCTACTGCGCCCGGCTGGAACCGTTCACCGATCCGGATCCGACCCGTGAATGGCAACGGTGCGACCTGTTCGGCGACGGTCCGGTCACCGAGATCCCGGTCGATGGGCAACTCGAGCCGGTGCGAATGCGCACCGAAGGCTTGCGCCGATTGTTGGACGGCCTGGGCGACGCAGGGATCGGTGCCGAAAACTTTCCGTGGCCGCCCGCCGGCGAGCCGGACCGGTCGCCATACCGGGGCTGGCGCCCCTTCGATGCCGTGGACGCCGCCGTGTACTTCGGACGCGAGGTGCAGGTCATGGCGGGTCTGGAACATCTGCGGCGGATGCGGTCGATCGGCGCCGAGTCGATGTTCGTGGTGCTGGGAGCGTCGGGGACGGGGAAATCGTCGTTTCTGCGCGCGGGATTGTTGCCGCGGCTGGCTCGGGAGGATCGGCACTTTCTCGTACTGGACATCATGCGGCCGGAACGTCGAGCGCTCACCGGTGCTCACGGCCTGGCCGCGGTCATCTACGCCACCCGAACTCGTCTCGGGTTGACCACTCCGACACTCGGGGAGATCAAATCCGCGTTGCCCGATGTCGATCGCGCACGTGAGTGGCTCGTCCAGATGCAGCATGCGGCGCGAGACAGGTGGCCGTCCGACGACGTCGATACACCCCTGCCGACGTTGTTGCTACCCGTCGATCAAGCCGAAGAGCTGTTCGTCGCCGACGCCGGGGCGCAGGGCGAGCAATTCTTGACGCTACTGGGCACGCTGCTCGCCGTACCGGACGAGGTGGGCACACCGCACGTGTCGATGAAGGCGGCGGTCACCATCCGTACCGATCGCTATGAGCAGCTACAGAATGCCGTGCAGATGAAGACGGTGCCGCGATTCGTCTTCGACGCGCTCGAGCCGTTGCCGCGGACCCAGTTCAAGGAGGTCATCACCGGGCCGGCGGCTCGTGCCGACGACAGTGCGGCACTGCGCGTCGAACCGGACTTGGTGGATCGGCTCCTGGCCGACGGTGATCACGGCGCCGACACCCTGCCGCTGCTGGCACTGACGCTGTCGCGACTCTACGACGACTATGCCGCGAGCGGAACGCTGACTGTCGAGAATTACAACGCGATGGGCGGTATCGACCGGGTCGTCCACACCGAGGTCGAATCGCTGCTGTCCACCGACCCGCGGATACGACAGCGGCAGTTGGAGGTGTTGCGCTCGGCGTTCATCCCCGCGTTGGCGACCATAGATCCCGACAACGATCAGCCGATGCGTCGCATCGCTCGCTGGGACGAACTCCCCGAGGAGGCGCACGAGCTGATCGAGGGGTTCGTGGACAAACGGTTGCTGGTCAAGGACCGCCGCGACGGCGAGGTAGTCGTCGAGGTTGCACTGGAAAGTTTACTGCGGCAGTGGGATTCGTTGGCCGGATGGCTCCGTGCGCAGGCCGATGACCTCAAGGCCGCCGACCGCCTCGAACGTGCTCTCGAAGGCTGGAAGCGCAACGGTCGTGACCAGTCCTGGCTGCTGGAAGGGACCCGGCTGGCCGAAGCCGAAACGCTCTCGGCCAAAACGGAGTATCAGCGACGCCTCCAGCCCGCCCGTGAATTTCTTCTCGCGTCGCGCCGTCGGCAACAAGATCGCCTCACGGCATTGCGGCGCCGGGCTCGAGCGCTGGCGGCGTTGCTGGTCGTCGCCATCGTGGTGGCGGGATTGGCCGGAGCGGGGTTCTGGCAAGCCGATACCGAGAGTAAACGGGCGGAGGCCGCGAGCACCCGGGCCGAGGCGCGCGCCCGCGAGGCGGTCGGGCGACAGTTGATCGCGGAAGCGCAGGCCATGTTCGAGCAGAGCCGGTCCGGTGGCGATATTCGAGCTGTTCAACAAATTCTCGCGGCACACGCCCTGGCACCGAGCCCCGAGACAGCGGGCGCTATCGTCGGTGCGCTCTATGAGCGGCGACAGACGGCCAAAATCGTCGACACCGGGTCGGAAGTCTGGGATGTGGTGTTCAGTCCTGATGGGCGCCGGGTGGTCACAGGCGATCTCGATTTACGATTGCGGTCGTGGGATGCCCGTTCCGGTGAACTGGTCGGGGAGCCGCGGCAGATCCTCACACGTCCCCTCGTGGTTCAATTCAAACGGCTCAGCCCCGACGGGCGCCGGGCCGTCACCGGCCAGTTGGGCGGGCCGATGCGATTGTGGGATGTCGAATCCGGACAACCGGCCGGGCAGCCGCTGAATGTCGATATCGGCATATTGGGCGATGTGGCTGTCAGCCCGGACGGGCGGCGAGTCGTCACCGGCGATCAGGACGGCGCCGTGCGGTTGTGGGACGCCGAGTCCGGCCGGCCGATCGGGCAGCCGATGACCGGCCACACCAACGCGGTAGCCAGCGTGATGTTCAGCCCGGACGGGCATCGGGTGGTCTCCGGCAGTCTCGACAGGACCGTGCGGCTGTGGGACGCCGAGTCCCGCCTCCCGATCGGGCAGCCGATGACCGGCCACACCGACATCGTGCAGAGCGTGGCATTCAGTCCGGATGGGCGTCGCGTCGTTTCTGGGGGCTCCGATGGGACGGCGCGTTTGTGGGATGTCGAGTCGAGCCGATCGATCGGGCGACCGCTGAGCGGTCATGCCGACTATGTGTCGAGTCTGGCGTTCAGTCCTGATGGGCGGTGGGTTGTAACCGGTGATTACGGCGGGATCATGCGTTTGTGGGATGTCGGGACAGGGCGATTGATCGGGGAGCCTCTGCTCGGCCACACCGGAGGCGTCATGAATATCGCGTTCAGCCCGGATGGCAGGCGAATCGTTTCCGGCAGCCTCGATAAAACGGTCCGGATATGGGACGTCGGGGCGTGGTATCTGATCGGGCAGCCGATGACCGGCCACAGCGACATGGTGAAGAGTGTGGCCTTCAGTCCGGATGGTAGACGTATCGCCTCGGGCAGCTCCGACGGGACAGTACGGCTGTGGGATATCGAATCCGGGCAATCGCTGGGAGAGCCGCTGATCGGCCATACCGGTGCCGTCGAACGCGTGGTCTTCAGTCCCGACGGCAGGAAAATCGTCTCGGTCAGTTTCGACAAGACGATGCGATTGTGGGATGTCGACGCGGGGCGGCCGATCGGGGAACCGCTCACCGGCATCGACAACGCCGTGCCGAACGCAGTTTTCACTCCGGACGGTAAACGCGTCATCTCCGCTTCCGACAAGAAGTTGCTGTTCTGGGATGCCGAGTCCGGCAGGAGGATTCGGGAACTGCCGATCGAAGACGAGGTCGGCACGGCGAATGCGGTCTTCAGTTCGGACGGCACGCGAGTCGCGACCGACTGGGGCGGAACCGTGCGGTTATGGGATGTCGAATCCGGGCGCGAGATCGAAGAACTGCCGGGCAGCGGCAGCGCCCCTGTGGGCAGCATGGCATTCAGTCCCGACGGGAAGCGGTTCGCCACCGGTGGCCACGACGGGATGGTGCGGTCGTGGGATATCGAGTCCGCACAACCGCTCGGCCAACCGACGATCGGCCACAACGACATCGTGAAGAGCGTGGCCTTCAGCCCAGACGGTAAGCGAATCGTCTCCGGCAGCCGCGACAGGACGGTGCGGTTGTGGGACACCGAGTCCGGACAACTGCTCGGCAATCCGATGATCGGCCATACCAGCGACATAGCCAGCGTGGCGTTCAGCCCGGACGGGACGCTGGTCGCCTCCGGAAGTTGGGACACGATGGTGCGAGTATGGCCTGCCTACGAAGGCGATCCCGAGAAGCTGTGCGCCAAGCTCACTTTCAATATGAGCGTTCGGAGTTGGAGTGACCGGGTGCGCATACCGAACCAGCCCTACATCGAACTCTGCCCCGGACTGCCGATCAGCCCGACCTGAGGACGCACGCGGGCCGGCAGCCGATGTCCGCCGCAGCGAGCGCGCATCGGAGGCGCGCCGAGTTCGCCCCAGGAGTGGTCAGGGTCCGAACGCCGCAGCGCTGACGCAGGTCGAGCAGCCCCTTGCGGTACCGTCGGGGAGCTTCCCGATGAGCGCTCCGGCCGTGAAAGTAGACGCCGATCGTCGTGATGTGCCTCATCCCGGCGTCGAAGCTGACATCGAACACGGACCAGGAGAACGATATTGGCGAAGCTACACCGACCAGGGCGTCCCGAGGATCTGCCGGAGGCGCGGCTGCTGTGGGCGCGGTGGGCGGCGGTAGCGGTCGCTACCTACGATCGCGACGAAGAGCTCGAGCCGCAGCAGCATCGTGCGGGATATTGGATCGACGATGACGGCCTGCACTGGGACGACTGCGGTTGTACCTGGTGGGTGCTGAAGTGGTACGGCGACGGCCGTGCCGTGCTCGTCGGAGAGGACGAATCGAGCCGGGTCAAGGGGTACGAGCCCGCCATCGACCTGCTGGCCGGAGCACCGGAATGGTTACCTCGGCGCTACCTGCAGGACCTGATCGATGACTACATGGTCGGCTGTATCTACTGGTTCGACGAGGGGGCGTGGAACCGGGCCCCCTACCCCGGCGATCTGGCCGACGACGGGCTCGACTGTGGCATCTCGGCCCTGACGACCCGGGCCGGCGCCGTCGGCGAGATCGCCGAACGGCTGGAGTTCGACAACACCGACACCGGTATGCCGGAGTTGTGTGATCAACTGCTCGCCGACGCCGAGCGCGGCGCTGTCACCGAGACCGTGCTTCGATCCTTCGCCGAGACGATGGTGCGGTTGAAAGTACAGCACTACCCCGAAGACGATCCCCGACCACGCACCGACAACGACCTCACCGCCATGTTCGCCCTGGCCGCGCGTGCCGGTCTCGACACGGCCATCTGGACCGGCGCGCTCGGCACCCGAAGCTGAACCGGACGGCCCCTGCGGCAGCCCTGCACTCCTCCCCCTCCCCCAGCCAGGGCCACCCGGCGTGCCCGAGGCCCCTCAGTGGTTTCCTATTGAGGGAGAATATGGACGTGAGCGACGCAATCAGCGATAAGTGGAAACATCAGCTCGAACTACCAGCGGTCATGGCACCGACGGGTGCAGTGGCACTCGTCGGCTGCTAGTTCGATGTCGGAGCGAGAAGTGCCGGGACGGGAATCCTCGACAGGTCCCGGCGGGCAGAGCTTCGACGAGGAACTGCTGCGCAGGAAGTCGGAAGAAGGAAGCAAGGCTGTGGAGACCCCCGGAGACGGCACGTCGAACGTCACCCGACTACCGCGTCGCCCGCGGCGCGTGGCGGAAGAGGCCGGCGAGCGTCTCCAGAAGACTTGGCGCTCGGAAGGTGGCTCCGTCTACGATCCCGCACCGACCAAGCCCGTACTGCGATCGGAACTGCAGCGGGAGACAGGCTGGTGGCCGGTCGACCCAGGCGCGGGGCGGCACCCCGCCCCCGTGAATGATCCGGGCAGCGCCGAGCCCGAGGGGAATGTCGTCGATCTCGACGCGCTGCGGCGGAAACGAGCTGGTGACGACGCGCCGGCCGCCGGCACCCGGCGCATGGTCAAACCGCGGCGAATCGAGAAGAGTGCGGGCGAGGGATCAGGCACCGAAGGTGAGCCCGGCGGGAATCCCGATTCTCCATGGGTGGACGGACCGGCTGGGCCACGCTGAACCTCAGAGTTGACATATGCCCTCTCCGGTCGGCTACGGTGTGAGGCGATGACTACCGGGACGGCGATGCGCCACACACGGATTGGCTACCCGGCGCTGTTCTGAACGCCGCGCGGGCCGCTGTCGGCCGGTTTGACGATCGAGGCTTCTGCGGTATTGCGCGGGCTCCGCCTTCGTCGTGTTGATCACAAGACATCAACCACGACAGAAGGATTCAACGATGACTGCAACGCATGGTGCGCCGGTCGAAGTGCAGACACCCGATGGCGTCGCCGACGCATATCTCGCTTACCCCGACGATGGTGCCGCCCATCCGGGAGTACTGGTGATTCAGGACGGTTTCGGACTGCGGCCCAGCCTGCGGAGGCTGGCTGATCGTATTGCCGCCCACGGCTACACCGTCCTGCTTCCGAACGCCTATTACCGGCACGGGCGGGCACCGGTAATCGAGTTGCCGGACTTGATCGACCCGGCGGAGCGGCCGGAGATCTTCCAGCAGGTCTTCCCGATGATCCTCGAGCTGACACCGGAGCGTCTGCGTTCCGATGCCGGCGCTTACCTCGAGTGGCTGGCAGCCTCGCCGCGTGTCTCCGAGGGGAAGGTCGGCGTCACCGGCTACTGCATGGGGGCGCGGCTGGCGGTGCTGGTCGCTGCCATGTTCCCCGATCGGGTTGCGGCGGTGGCCGGCTTCCATGGCGGCCCGCTCGTCACCGATACCTCGGACAGTCCGCATCTTGTCGTCGGAAACATCAGCGCGGAGCTGTATTTCGCCCACGCCGGCGAGGACGACCATATGACTCCCGAACACATCGAGCAGTTCGACAAGGCACTCGCCGCCGCTGGCGTCCGCTACCGCACCGAGGTCTACGAAGGGGCACAACACGGCTACACCCAGGCCGACACCTCTGCCCACGACCTCGAAGCTTCCGAACGGCACTACCGCGAACTACTGGCCCTGTTCGACCGCAATCTGCGCCAGTAGCAACCCGGATGCGGAGCCGGCCATGCACTCCTTGCGGCAATCGCTGTCCACCGGGGCATGGGATTGGTCGAAAGCGCTGACAGCGGACACCGCGTGCTGTCTCGGGGCGAACTGCCCGAGGCAGCACCGTGTCAGCTCGGATGCCGGCCGGCTGCACTTCTACGCCCAACTACGCCGCCATGCGAGGCCTGGCCAGAACCCGCGCAACCGTGGCTTCCGGAGGCAACCCATGTGCCCTCGGGGCGGACTCTCCGTGCGTCGGTGGATACGGGCTGACCTCGTGTCAGGGGAGGTAGACGATGCGGTCCTCCGTCTCCGCGCTCCACGTCTCGGTGATCCGAGCGAGGGGCACAGGACGCGCCTGCACGTCGATCGCACCGGTGTGCACCGCGACGGCGAGTTCCGGAAGCTCCGCGAGGATGTCGCGGGAGGAGACCGAGCCGATCCCGCTGCCGCAGATCTGTAGCCGGGATGCGCGCAGCAGCGCGGAGTGGAGGGGACTCGTCTGGCCGGCGACGGATCCGATCTGAATCCAGTCCAGCGGGGCGGAGCGGTCGCGGCGTGCGGTGATCATCGCGGTCATCGCACGGGCCGAAGGTTCTCCCCACACGTAGTCGAGGACGACGTCGACGTCGGCGGCGCGGTCGGTCTGCTCGAACGTCACCGTCTCATCCGCGCCGAGATCGTGCAGCGCGGCGAGCCGGGAAACATTGCGTCCGGCGGCGATCACGTATGCGGCACCGAATTGCTTCGCTATCTGCACGGCCATGCGTCCAGCGCTACCGGTGGCACCCAGAACGAGGACGCGCTGCCCCTCTTGGAACGCGATGCGGCGGCGCAGGGCGACCCACGACGACATCGCCGGGTTCATCGCGGCGGCGATGTGCACCGGGTCGACGTCGCCCGGTAGTACCACGCTGCGACGGGGATCGATCACCGTCTGTTCGGCGAACATGCCCAGGTCACTGTCGTCCAGCACCGCGTACCTGAGGTTTCCGTGCCGGTCGCGCACGACGCCGTCGACGCCGGGAACGAACGGGAGCCTGCCGGTGCTGCTGTAGTGCGTGCCGTTCGCCCGAGCCCTGACCAGGTGGTGCAAACCGGCCGCGAGAACGTCCACGACCATCTCGTTCTCCCCCTCGGCGACCGGGGCGGGGTACTCGCCGTATCGGGGTGGAGCGTCGAAGCTGGAGACAACGGCGGCGTGCATGGCGACTCCCAGGGTTGTTTGTATTACCAACTAATTGGAGTTTGATTGGTAATGCAAACTATGTCAAGTACGATCACGGCATGAGACCTGACGATGCGCTCGAGGATGCCCTCGTTCGGACGTCCTTCCGGGTGATGGCCGTGCTCACCCGCATCGGTTCGGAGCACGACCTGTCCCTCACGCAGTTGCGGCTACTCGGCTTTCTGCGCGACCGCCGGCCGCGGATGACCGATCTGGCGGTGTTCCTCGGGCTGGACAAGTCGACGATGTCCGGTCTCGTCGAGCGGGCCGAGCGCCGAGGCCTCGTGGCACGAGGCAAATCGCCGGAGGATCGCCGGGTGGTCGATGTGTTCATCACTCCAACGGGCAGCGAACTCGTCGAACGGCTGCAAGAAGAGATCCGCGCGGCCCTGGCCCCCTACACCGACCGGCTATGTGCCGACGATCGCCACGCACTCACGCAGCTGCTCGCCTCCCTTTCCGGTACCCCGCCAGAGAACCGCGGGAAAGAAGGGTCGACGAACGCCTTGTGAGTCCACCGAGGACCGGCTATCCATGGGCGCGCTTTCCAGGCGCACCGAAAGGGGGCAGCCCAATCGGACCGCCCCTCGGCTCCGTTTCCCACCCGGTGGATGTCCGCTCAGGCGGGAGGAACTCGACCCGTGCGTCCGGCACGTAGATCAGCGCACCGCCACCGCTGTCTTCAGCCTGCGGATACTCCGGATCAGCAACGGGTTGTCGCGCAGGCTCGGTGGCGTGCGTTCGGGATCCATCAGTTCGTTCTCCGCGAGCGGGCTGTCCTCGTCCTCGACGGTCCCCGGCTCGAACCGCACCAGGGTCCGGCCGTTGCCGCGCAACCTCTCGACGGTGCGCAGAAGAGACGACGTCTCGGCGAGTGTGGCGTCGAACTTCGCGGGTTCGGCGTCGAGATGTTCGCAGATCAGCTGGCGGCGGATACCGAGGATGGTTTCCCGCAGCAGATCACCGTCCACGGTGGCGGGGGTGACCTCGACGGCCAGATCGCATTCGGTGTCGAAGCCCATCGAACGGTTGTTGAGGTTCGACGATCCCACCCGCAGCAGCCGATCGTCCATCACCAATACCTTGGCGTGGACGTAGATCGGCGCACCGGCCTCGGTGACGGGGTAGTAGACGCCGAACCGGTTCTCGGTATCGGCCTTCCACAACAGCTGCAGTAAACGGCGACGCGCCCCGTCCATCGCCTGTTGCTCGAGCCAGCCGTCGGCGTGACGCGGCAGCACCAGCACGATCTCCGGACCATTCGGCTCACGCAGCCGAGCGGCGATCGCCTCGGCGAGAGTGCGCGAGGCCAGGTACTGACTCTCGATGTACAGCGACCGCTCGGCGCCCGCGATCGCCGCCAGATACAACGCCTCGATCTCCCGCACTTCGGCGCGGTCGGCGAGTTCGGGGAAGGTCCGCGCGATACCCACATCCACCGACCGCATCGTCGGCTCCAGCCCCTCCGGCCACGGCGTGTCACCGGCGATCGCGTCGACCGCGGCCAATTGCTGTCCCGTCGCCGCCTTCCACCGGGCTCGGGCCAATTCGCCGATCGCCTTAGCCGCATCACCGTCGACGGCGGTGGTCGCGTCGTGCCATGGTCCGTACCGGCGGCCGTTGGGCTCGGTTCGGTAGTGGTTGTCGTCCCGATGGTCGCTGGTGTCCCAGCGATCGACGGTCATGTCGATACCACCGCAGAACGCGAGTGTGTCGTCGATCACCACGATCTTCTGATGGTGCGCCGAACCGATCGGGTGCGCACCATCCATTTCGAGGTGCAACCGCCGATCGGTTATCCAATTGACGACGAAGATCGGGGTCATCCCGCGGCTGATCGCCGCGAACGCACCGACATTCCATTTCAGCAGGTAGATGTCGAGATCTGGTCGCTGTTTCGGCAGCCAGGACAGGAATTTACCCAGCCGATCGGGCCCTTCGAGGGTCTTCTCCCCCGGTTCGAACTTGATTCGGGTATCGAAGTCCCAGCCGATCAGCACGATGCGCTTGCGGGCCTGCAACATCGCGGACTTGGCATGGCGGAAATAGTCCGCCGCATCGACAATGCACGCCAGCCGATCGGCCCGCGCGATCTGCCAGCAGGTGTCGCCGGGGGTGAGGATTTGTCGCTCGTCGCTCATGTCTAATCAGTTCTCTCGTCCAGCCGGACACCCGTCGCCGCAGGTGAACGATTCACAGTACTGCGCGGTCGCGCACCGTTTCGGTCGCGGTCTTCGCCGGGGGACCTCGAACGCACGCTGGGCGTGCCGTCACGTTTCGAAGCTGCTATCGCAACGGACCTACGTCGCTCTGAGCAGGCAGCTGCGATGACGGTGCAGGTCCGCCCCCTACAAGTAGGGGCACCCGAAGAAGTAACCGGGTGTGAGGTGGGCGCGATGAGCCAGGTGGAGTTCGTCGAGAGCGGAGGCCTGCGTGGGTCGAGGTATGAGAAGCATTGCGGTGGCTACCATTACGGTGGCCGTGTCGATGCTCGGGATCGGTGCACCTGTGCTGGCGCATGCCGAGCCGGACGGGCTGAAGCATTGCGCGGTCAGCAGCGGACGAGTACCCGAAACGGCCACGCCGGAGGAGGTCGGACTCGATTCGGCGGCGCTGCGTCGGGCGGTGGCGCTCGCGGCGGATTCGACGCGCACGACGCTGCAGATCTTCCGGAACAATTGCCTGATCGCGACCGGCCCGAACCACGCGCGCGCCGCCGGTGTGCCGTGGAATCTCTGGAGCAGCACCAAGAGCGTGGTTTCGATGGTGGCCGGGATCGCGGTGGATGAGCAGCGACTGCGGCTCGACGACCCGATCGGCGCCTATCTACCGCCCGAACTCGGTGATTCCGCACATCGCGCGATCACCGTGCGGAATCTGCTCATCGAAGCCAGCGGCATGCGGGTGGCGGTGGCCTCCGAGGGCATCACCGGACTGGCGCAGATCGACCCGAATGTGGTCGCGCAGGCGCTGGCGATGCCGATCGATCAACAGCAAGGCATCGAGTGGCGCTACAGCCAGCGCGCTGTCGATCTGCTCGTGTACGTCATCCAGCGTGCGGTCGACGAGGACTTCCAGGCCTACACGCAGCGAAAGCTGCTCGATCCGTTGGGAATTCCGCCGACCGACTACTTCTGGGGGCGGGACCGCAGTGGAAACACCTACGGTTACGCGCATCTGCTGCTGCCGCCCGACGATTTCGCCAAGCTGGGTCTGCTGCTCACCAATCGCGGCCAGTGGGACGGTCACCGGATCATTTCGGCGGATTATCTCGCGCAGGCCGGCCGTCCCACGCCGACGAACCCGTGCTACGGCTTCCTGTTCGTGGTGAACGGGCCGGACTGCGCGAACTACTTTCCCGGGCTGCCGCCGGATGCGATGCAGATGTCGGGAATGATGCGCCAGGACAACTTCATCGTGCCGAGCCTCGGTTTGATGGTCAGTTGGACCGGTGTGACGGTTCCGGGGAGCGCGTTGAGCTTCCCACACGATGTCCTGCGTGCGGTCGGCGCCGCCTTCCTGGAACCCCGCATACCCGCCGCGGCACCGTACGAACAGCAATCGGATGTCCAGCTGTCCGATCCGATGATCTCGAATCCGGACGCGACTCTCGCCGCACTCGGTATCGGCCCGATGGCCTACCCGGGATGCAACCCGCTGTCCTGCCTGGGCAAGCCCATGTCCGCGCCGTTCGCGAATTGGCCGGCGGGTTGTTTCATCCTCGGCTGCGTCGGCCCCCATCCGGCGACACCTGGAATTCGCTAGCGGCAATCGGCGACCACTGCTACCTTTCCGTAAGCCGTGCCAGAGAAGGAGGAGGTGGTACCCGTGAACGCAGTATCTACATGGGTGCTCCCCTCTGGGGTCACGGTCGGGCGATAGGTCGTCCGGGAGCGCCGCTCGAGAGCACTCCCGAAAGGCACGACCATGCAATTCACTTCCGAACAGCGCCTCGACGACGGCGTCCTCGAACGCGAATTCACCCTCGGCGAGATCCCCGGCATCCTGTGGACGCCCGGATCCGCATCCGCACCGGCGCCGCTGATCCTGATCGGCCATCCCGGCGGACTCCGCCAGATGTACCCCCGACTGGTGGGCCGGGCTCGGCACGCCGTGGCGGAGGGCTTCGCCGCGGCCACCATCGAGCTCCCCGGCAACGGTGACCGGCCCCGTTCGGCCGCCGCCGAACAGGCCCGCGCCGACCTGCGCCGGGCGGTGACGGCCGGCGAGCCGGTCGACGACGAGATAGTCGACCGGCTCGTCCTCCCGCTGGTCGAAAGGGCGGTGCCGGAATGGCGGGCCGCCCTGGACGCCCTTCTTTCACTGCCCGAGATCGGCGGCCCGGTGGGGTACTCGGGAGGGGTGATCTCCATCGGCGTCCGGCTGGCGGTGGTCGAGCCGCGCATCTCGGCCGCCCTTCTGTTCGCCGGAAGTTACGTGCCCCGCAGCATGTTCGAGGAAGCCCGGCAGGTCACCATTCCGCTGCAAGTCCTGCTGCAATGGGACGACGAAGGGAACGACCGGCAGATGGCGCTGGACCTGTTCGACGCCTTCGGCTCCGAGGAGAAGACGCTGCACGCCAACATGGGCGGGCACACCGGCGTTCCGGCGTTCGAAGGAGACGACGCGAACCGGTTCTTCACCCGGCACCTGAAGTGAGGCCGGGCCGTCAGGCCGACAGCAGACGATAGGAACTGTCGGCCCGACACCGCTCATCGAGGACAGGTCCCGGCCCTCCTCGATGGCGGTTGGTCGGCAGATGCACAAACGCCCCGACCGCGGCGGTACCGCCCATCCGCGGTACCGACCGGTCGGGGCGACGCTTCTCAGGATCGGCGTGGTGAAGGTACCGCGGGTGTTGCGAGGAGAAGTGCCGACCAGATCCGCGAGATGTCACGTCAAGCGGTTGGTCTTCGATCCGAGCGGCGTAGCGCGGCCCGGCCGCGCGTGGTGCAGCTCTGCGGAACCCGGCGCTGAGCCGGTACGGCACCGGTTCGGGAAATCTTCGCCGACAGCGATGAATTCTCGGACGGTGCTCCGTCCTATCCGTTGAACGCGCTACCAACCCGGCGCGACCGACCAGAAGGACCAGAAATGACCACCGCCAACCCCACCGCCGAGTTCTCCAACGACGTCACCGGTCGTCCCGGCAAGGTCCGCAACCGCGTCCTGTGGACCCTGCAGATCCTGTTCGGCCTGTTCTTCATCATCGCTTCCGGCGGGCCGAAGCTTGTTATTCCGAACACCCTGATGGACAACGCCCCCGAGAATCTCACCATCCCCCTCGGGCTGCTCATCTTCATCGGAGTCGCGGAGGTCGCGGGTGGTATCGGCCTGATGGTGCCACGGCTCAGTGCCTTGGCTGCCGCGGGTCTGTCCGTTCTCACGGTGCTCGCCGCCGGGACGCAGGCCTTCATCGCCGACAAGCCCTTGATGGGGATCTTCCCACTGGTGCTTGCCGCGATCTTCGCCTGGATCGCCTACGAGCGCCGCGCTACCATCACCGATCTGCGTAACTCGCTCTCACGATGACAAATCCATGAGTAAGACCGGCGATCGGTGGCCCACCACCGATCGCCGGTCGTGCGTTCTCGGACCGATCGCCCGTCGGGTTGGCGGCGATCGGTCCGGTGGCTTTTCAGGATTCGCGGGCCGCGATTGCGGCTTGGATTCGTCGTAGCGTGCGAAGGCCCTTCTTCGCGGCGACGCTCACCATGCCATCGAAGACTGTGGAGCCCCGGTCGTGGGCCATCAGCCGTTCCAGCGTCGGCACGGCACGATCATCGCCCGTCGAACCGAGCGCGACAGCCGCCCAATAGCGCTGGTCCGGGTCCGCACTGCCGGCCGCCGCGCACAGCCTCGGAATGACGTCCGGGGCAAACTTGGCCAGCGCGCTGGCGATATAGCCGATGCGGAAGTACCGGCGGTTCTCGAATTCGTCCCACAGTGCGGCCAAGGCCGCGTCACCGCCGATCATGCCGAGGGCATCGGCGGCACGTTCGCGCATTCCTGCGATCGGGTCCCGCAGCACGGGCGCGAGCGCCGGGACGACCGATTCGTCGCCGAGGGTGCCCAGAGCGATCACCGCTTGCTCGCGAGCCATCTCCTGCGAATGGTCCAACATCGCGATCAAGCCGGGAACCGCATCGCGGAAGCCGAGCGCCGCGCAGCCCATCGCCGCCCATGCCTGGCAGTTGTACCGAGTGTCGGCGAGTGACGCGAGCAGGGGCGCCTTCAGGGTGTCGTCGCCGAAGACCGCTGCCTGGTTCAACGCCCGGCTGTACAGCGACCGGTGGTAGTCGGGATAGTCGCGGACGAGCGCGCGCAGTGCTTCCTCGGCGGATGTGTCCCCGTCAGCAGCCCGCGCGAGCAGCAGCCGCAGATTCGCTCCGCGAGTCTCGAGATCGCCGTCTTTGAGGCTTCGCGTATCAGCTGGGTTCACCGCCCAACGGTACCTGGCGATGATCCGTTCCCCCGCCACGTCTCGGGCGTCAGCGGATGAACGATGAGCTTCTCACCCCGAGTGCCGACGCCCGCCGACGGCGCCCATCCGACCGGGTACGGCCATCGGTCCTCGGTGGCAGGATGCGGGTGTGGGTAACTATTTCGAACGTATCGTCGACCTCGATGTGACCTCGGCCGACGCGAGCACGCTGGCCGAGCGCATGGTGGACTGGATGGTGTCGCGGCGATGGCTGCTTCGGCAGACTTCACGTGACGCGATGTACAGCCTCCACGCCGACGAAGGCTATCTGCCAGGCCCCGACTGGCCGCGGATCACCCGTGAATGGGGCGCCGACTGGATACCCGGCCCCGTTGCCGTCATCACCGGCCGCCACGACCACTATCCCGGCCAAGGCGCCATCGAACCGGCCTCCGCGGTATGCCCACGCTGCCAGGCCACCACCGTGATCATCGACTACCCGCGACAATGGGAAGCCGATCCCGCCGTATGGCAGCGGTTCTCGGACGCGATCGACACCTGGAAACGAACAGGCACCGGCGCGGCAATCTGCCCCTTCTGCACCACGCCGAGCCCCATCACCACCTGGCAATGGACAGACGGCTTCGCCCTGGGCACCCTCGCCTTCGACTTCTGGGGTTGGCCACCCCTGACCGAGGACTTCATCACCGAATTCGCCACCCGGCTCGGGCACCGGATCGAACACCACACCGGCAAGTTCTGACGGATGCCGGGCCGCGCGCGCCGCTCGGCTGAGACGACACGCAGCGCTTCCGCGCTCGCCCCAGCTCCGTGGCACCGGGTCGCGGAAGCGCCGAGACGCACTGTGGCAGCCCGGCTTCCACCGGGCGATTCACTCGACCCGCCCGAGCTGAAACCGTCGCAGGTCCCCTTGGCCGGCAACGCGTACGGCATTGTGCCCCAATGTGTCACGCTGCAGACATGGCGTCAGCGCGCTGGGAGCTGCACTTCGAGACGTCCGGCCGTGAGCGGAGCGCATCGGTGGCACAGGGCCGCCGATCGAGCGCACTTCCCTGCTGTCAAGTCGATTCGTGGGCAACGTCTCAGCCGGCGCTGACCCCGACTCGCCGCGCAGCCGCGGTGTCGCCTGTTTCGGGGTGGATTCGAAACAGGTTGTCCCAGTGATGATCCAACCGACGTTTCGCCTCGGTCAGCGCCACCGCTTCCAGTGCGCCGTGCTCGTCCTCGACGAGCAGTTCCCATTTTCGGAGCCTGCTGACCCCGTCGCGGATCCGGAAGTCGAAGGTTGCCTCCCACCGCCGACGGAACCACTCCTCCACCCGCTGATCGAGTTCGGCTGCGGTGATCGGCCGGTCGGCGGTGCGCAGGAAGTGGTAGGCGAGGACGGCCTCCTTCACCTCCGATTCCTCGGCAGCGCCGAGCAGATGGTGGAACACTCCCGCGTCGTTGTCGAGATTGCGGAAATAGAGGTGTTCCGACAGCGTCTTCATCAGCTTGATCTTGCGGTTCTTGAACTTGGAGAACTGGCGCACCAGGTAACCGCCGAAGGCCGCCACACCGGCGCCCAGGGTGAGCAGCGTGGCCCGATCCAACCGCACGGATTCCTCGCGCAGTCCGAGCCAGAACGCCAGCAAGAGAACCAGCGGCCCCAGCGAAGCCACCAGCTTCGTGACGACCACGATAATTCCGGAGACCACCGCGGGCACGCCGATCAGCAGCTTGTCCAGTGGTCGCATCCGGATCCGAACGATCGGATACAGCATCTCGAGGTCGTTTCGCGGCACGTTCCCGAACAGCTTCAGCAGCACACCGCCGTTGGGTCGATCCGCGACCTCCTCCGGCCGCTCGGCGAACGCGATATATACGAGAACCTTGCCGTAGCTGGTGAATTCGACGCTGCGCCGCCGTAGGCCGAACAGCCACCGAACTTGCTCGGTGCGCTGTGAGACCCCGCGTCGGAAGAACATCGCGGTATCGATGTCCTCCTCGTCGAGTTCCAGCCGCACTTTCACCAGGGAGTGCTCGGCGAACGCGCGCTCGATCTCAGCGGCATCGATGCGCGTGAAATCCGCCGCCTCGGCCAGCGCGACCAGCTCGGCTTCTACCCGCGCCCGTGCTGCCGCCCGGTCCTCGGGAGTAGCGGCACGGATGGCCCGTTCATCCTCCGCGGGGTCGACCAGGTGATAGGCGTCGAGCACCGTCTCACCACGCACATGGAACTCGTGATGCACCATTGCCGCCAGCAGCCGCGCGAACTCGGCGAACGATTCGCGTTCCGCGTCGGGAAGCTCGTCGGCGCACAAAGAGATCACCGCGCTCTTGCGGAACGGCAGGAAGTGTTCGGCATCCATCGGCAACTCCTCTCGACGGACCGGACCGTCGGCTACCACCCTATGGGGCGCTCATGGATGCCGAACGCACGCGCATGCCGAGGTGCGAACTGTCCTGGCAGAAGGGAGGTTATCGCTCTCCGACTCCTACGCGGGGTCGTCGGAACCACTGTCGGTAGGTTTCGTGCCGGAATCGGTAGCCGGTGCCGGTTACGCGCAGGAGGCCATCGTTCGCCTGATAGATCAGTAGGGTGGTGACGGTAGACGTGTGGAGTCCGCCGCGCGGAGAATGTAGTCACCGCTCCCTATGATGTCGTGGTGCTGACGGTCGGCCGGGCAAACGCCCGAGGCTGCCGGAGTATGGCCGTCGTAGAACAAACCCGAACACTTACGGCACCAGCGCCACTTGGGTGATCCCCCTACCCCATCCCGATTGGTCACGTCTTCCAGTCGGTAATTGCTGGATCCGAAAGCCACGTGACCGGGTTGTTCGCTGAACTGAGGCGAAGGGCATATTCCGCGAAAGCCGAAATTCCCTTCGAACCAGAGCCCTTGGCACTGCCGACACCACCTCCATTCGGACTGACCCTGGCCACCATCAGGGTCTTCCTTCAAGATGAAGTCGCCCGTTCCATCGTCGTGGTGGCCGCCGTCGAAGATGTCGCCGGCTGGGCAGCCACCACGGGTATTGTTGCCCGAGAACCAGAGACCACTGCAACGCGCACATCTCTTCCAAAGGCGCTGTGTGGCCGAAGCCGGTGCAGCGTTCTCCATGATCAGACATCCCGCAGCAGCGGCTATTCCGACGCCTACTGCCATACGCAGCAGCGTGCGACGCGGAGTGGGTATCAAATCGCTGGTCGTCATAAGATCCACGTTCCTCCCCGGACACGGTCTCTTCGGAGTTGCCTCTCCAGGCCAGGATGCTACCGCCGAATCAGTACGGGCACAGCGCTTTCAGTCATATCTCCACTGGTCGAGACCATGACGACAGCCGGAAGCCCGACCATGAGATCGCGACTCCACGCCGGTGTTCGCCTTCTTCAATGCCACTCGTGGCGCCGAAGGCTCCGTAGATCGGCGGCACGCTCAGTTCGCTTTGGCGCGGGCGTAGGCGCGGGCTGCGCGAGCGCGGTCGCCGCAGCGCGTGGAGCACCAGTGCCGGCGACCGTGGCGGATCAGGTAGCGGTTGCACGGAGTTGAGTCGCAAGTTGTCAGGGAATCGGCGTCGGAACCGGTGAGCAGGTCGGCGGCGTCCGCGGCGAGCGTCGCGAGCGCGCGGTCGAGGATCTCGTTGGGTGGACACACCGCGGCACGGTAGGGACCGTTCGCATCATCCCATTTCAGCAGGGGGGCTGTCGGGGTTCTGCTCAGCGCGTCGTTGACGGCGGCGAGTGCCGCCGGTAGTGCGGGCTGGCGCGCGACGCGGGCAGCGAACAATGCCCTGATGTGTTCGCGTAGTGCGCGCAGCTGCGTCGCGCACATTTCCTGCACTCCCGCATCGGCGGGGGCGAGGCCACGTTCGGCGAGCCACCGGTTCGTCGATGCCGGAGTGCCGAGCAGGTCGATGAAGTGCCCCCCGGGGAGCGCATAGGCGCTGTCGGCGAAATCGAGGGCGAGGTACTGCTCGGCGCCCGGTGCGGACGGCAAGGCGGGCCCGCCGGTCGACATCTCTCGCACGTCTTCCACGACTCTCATGTTACAAGTTGCTTTTATCCGTGAGAACGGCCTACCCTCCTCACGGATAGATTGGATTTCATCCGTGAGGAGTTCGTCGTGGCATCCCCCGCAAGCCCCACCGACCAGCACGTCCGCGTGCGCATCTTCGGCGGGCCGACCGCTTTGTTCGAATATGGGGGGCTGAGATTCCTCACCGACCCGACCTTCGATGCGCCCCGCGACTTCCCGCAGCCCGGCGGCCTGCTGACCAAGACCGCGCCGGCCGCCGTCGCCCCGGCCGACCTCGGGCGCGTCGACGTGGTTCTGCTCTCGCACGACGAGCACCCGGACAATCTCGACGACTCCGGCCGCGCCCTGCTCGCCGACGTGCCGCTCACCCTCACCACACCTGGCGGCGCGCAACGCCTCGGGAACGGGGCCGAAGGCTTGGCCGACTGGGAGTCGATCGAGCTGGATCGCCCCGGCGTCGGCACGATCACCGTGACCGGCGTGCCCGCGGTCCACGGGCCGGGCACACGCGAGGAGGTCGAACCGATCACCGGCCAGGTCGTCGGATTCGTGCTGACCGGAGAAGGCCTGCCCACCATCTATGTCAGCGGCGACAACGCCTCACTGACCGCGGTCGAGCAGATCGCCGAGCGTTTCGCGCCGGTGGACACAGCCATCCTCTTCGCCGGAGCGCCCCGCTTCTCCGTTCTCTTCGACGGCGCGCCGATCGTTCTCGACAGTGCCCAGACCGCCGCGGCCGCCGAGATCCTTGGTGCGCGTCAGGTTGTTCCCGTTCATTACGAGGGTTGGGCACACTTCACCGAAGGCCGGGCCGAATTGGTCGCCGCCTTCACCGCCGCCGGACTCCGCGACCGCCTCGACCTCGGCGAGAGGGTCTGAGTCCGTCGTGACGACTTCGGTACCTGCCCACATCGGCGATGCCCCCGGCTCCCGTGCGCAGCGTCGCACCCTGTTCGTCCTCGTCGCCGCGCAGGCCCTCAGCGGAGCGGGACTGGCGGCGGGCCTAACCGTCGGTGCCCTGCTGGCGCAGGACATGCTCGGCTCGACCAGCCTCGCCGGTCTGCCCAGTGCGCTCGGCACCGCTGGCTCCGCCCTGGCTGCCGTTACCGTCGGACGAATCTCGCAAGCCCGCGGCCGCCGCACCGGCCTGGTCGCCGGCTATCTGGCCGGCGCCATCGGCAGCGTCGGAATTATCGCCGCCGCTGTCGCGGACAATCCGATCCTGCTGTTCGCCGCGCTGTTCGTCTACGGCGCCGGAACCTCCACCAATCTGCAGGCCCGGTATGCCGGAGCCGATCTGGCCGACCCCGCCCACCGCGCCCGTGCCGTGTCCACCGTGCTGGTCGCCACGACACTCGGCGGCGTGGCCGGCCCCAACCTCACCACGCCGACCAGCGATCTGGCACAGCAACTCGGCATTCCCCACCTGGCCGGACCGTTCCTGCTCGCCGGCGCCGCATACGCGTCGGCGGCAGTGGTACTGGCCGTCTGGCTGCGCCCCGATCCGCTGCTCCTCGCCCGCACGCGCGAGGCCGACCGGGTCGTCGCGCAGCCTGATGATGCCGACATTCCGGCGCGTCCTGCGGTCGAAAAGCGCGGCCCCGGCGTGTGGGTCGGTGTAATTGCCATGGTGCTCACTCAGTTCGTGATGGTGGCGGTCATGACAATGACACCCGTCCACATGCGCGACCACGGCCACAGCAGCACCGCCGCCGGTCTCGTCATCTCCATCCTATCGGCGCGATGTACTTGCCATCGCCGCTGACGGGCTGGCTCGTAGATCGCTTCGGCCACTTCACCATCGCAGCGGCCTCAGGGCCGACTCTGCTCGCCGCCGGAACAGTCGCCGCCTGTGCCCCCAACGACTCCGTCACCCTGTTGACGGCCGCACTCACGTTGCTCGGGCTCGGCTGGAACTTCGGCCTCGTCGCGGGCACCGCGATCATCACCGAGACCGTGCTGCCGGCGACCCGCGCCCGAACGCAAGGCAGCCTCGACGTCACCATCGCCATCGCCGGCGCCACCGGTGGCATGACATCGGGAATGGTCGTCGCCGCTGCCGGTTACCCCACGCTGGCCATCGGCTGCGGCATCCTGGCACTGGCCATCGTGCCCACGATCGTCGCCACAGCACGCAAACCCTGACCCGGCTCATGTTCTTCACCGGAAATGCTCTGTGTGTCAGTCGGATTCGGAAGTGGTGAGGACTGTGCGGCCGGAGTCGGGTCCGGAATCGGCGATTGCCGAGGCTCAGCGCCGCGAGTCGTTTCGGGGCGCGAGGGCGGCGCAGGTGTATGCGCTATCCACCGCGACTCGGGAATCGGCAAACGCGACAAGATGTGGGGAAATTACCGCTGCCGCTGATTATTTGAGCGATGATCAGTGGTGCGACATGCGCTGAATGCGCATCGACCAAACGCTCGACGTGATCGCACTCCGGAATGCGGGGAGGGAAAATGTTCGCTCGGCGAATGCTGGTCGTGGGTGCGGTGGCGGTCGCGGTGGCGGCGTGCGCCACGTCGATACCCGACCAGGAAGCGGACACCGCGACGACAACCCGGTCGCCGTCCGCAACCGCTGCACCGCAGGGCGACGAAGTGCTGGTCCGTCCAGGGAAAACCGATGCCGGTAAGGCGGCGGGGGCGCCCTTCCGTATTCCGGCGTTCACCGAACTTCAGGGCGCACCGATCGTCGAGGTCGAGGACTTGGCGGTGCAGCGCATAGCCGCCGCTTGCGGCGGCTGCGCGAGCGTTGCCATTGCGCAGGACCAGGCCGACACCGGCCGCAGCGTTTGCCAATACTCCGGCTTCCTCGGCGCGAAGCAGGATTCGACCCCGGCCGAGCAGTCGGCGAACGGGTCGCTGATCCTGACGTCCGGCTCGACACTGACGCTTCTCACCGGGACACTGCCCTCGCAGAAATTTCCCTGCGACACCGATGGATTCGAACCGAAGACGACATCGCAGACCGATTCTTCCACCGCGACCGTCTCCCCCACCGGAACCGACTCGACCACCCGAACCCGAACGCCCACCGAGACGGCGACGAGCAAGCCGCATGTCACAACCACCAGATGAGCAGGCGCCCACACCCGCGGCGGTATCGGCGTTCGACGGGTTCGCTCACGTCGCGAGATCCATCGGGCAACTGGTCGCGCCGACAACGCTGCTCACCGCTGTGCTGTTCTACTTCGGCTGGGCACATGTCTACTGGTACTTCAACTACTTCGGTGTCGACTCGACGACGCTGAATCCGAGCATCCGCGAGTACCTGATGCGCACCGTCGACGCGCTGTTCGTGCCGTTGACACTCGTCGGTCTCATCGGTATGGCGGTGCTGTGGGGATACGTCGCGCTTCCGGAGTCGGTCCGTGCCCGTCGCCCCGGGCGGTGGGCGACCTCCGTGATCGCGGTGATCGCCGGGGCAGTCCTCCTCAACGGGGTCTCCCGGATATACGTCGTGACACCGCTCAACAAGGGCTTGTGCGTGGCACCGCTGTCGATCATCGCTGGAGTGCTGATCTTCTGGCTGCTGGTCGTGCTGCGTCGTCAGCGTCTGCGTGAAAGCCTCCCCGCGACAGCGCCGCCGCCGTCACAGGCGGCAGCGGTCGCCGAGTGGGTGATCCTGTTCCTCATGGTCGGCATCAACTTGTTCTGGATCGCCACCGATTACTCGGTTGCGGTCGGTCAGACCAGGGCGCGGGAATGGGCCGCGCAACTGCCCACCAGTTCCCAGGTCATCATCTACAGCGAAAAGGAGCTCCACCTTTCCGGGTCAGATGTCCGCATGGCGTCCTGCGGCGCCGATCCCGCCTCCGGATCCGCCTACCGCTTCCGCTACGACGGGCTGGCGCCACTGAGCCGCATCGGTGACCACTACATCCTGGTCCCCCGGACCTGGACACCCAGGCGCGGCGCGGCCATCGTCCTGCCCGCGCAGAGTCCGGGCGCGATCCGGTTCGAGTTCCGGCTCGCGGGCGACACGGTCCCCGCCACCTGTTGAGACGGCTCAGGCCAGGACGACTTCCATGCGCCATATGTGCCACCGCGGATGCCCAGGCCGAGGCTTTCCGGGAAAGGCGCGATCACTGCTTGCGTACGACCAACTCCAGCGCGATGTTGTCCGGGTCGCGGAATTCCAGAATGTACATGGCACCGAGATCTTTCACCCCCTCGTGCGGGATGCCGAGTTCGTCGAGCAAGGCAGCCGCCGAATCGAGATCCGACCGAGTGGCGAGGGCGAAGGCGAGGTGGTCGAGTCCTACTCGATCTTCGTCGAACTCGTCGCTGGCGACAGGGCGAAGCCCGAGCAGTGCATCACCCATCTGGTAGATCACACCGCCGAAGAGGAACCCGAATCGCGCACGGGTGGCTTCGTCCGCGTCCGCAGGACACTCCCACGCGATCGGCCAGCCGAAGACGGCGTCGTAGAAAGCCCGGGATTTGTCGATGTCGGTCACTGTCAAGCGAACATGGTCGAACGAACTGGTGGAAATCGGCATGATCGAGATCCTGTCATGATCACCTTGCTTCGTTGAGGCAAGGTTGCAGGACCTGGCGAGTAACTTTTCCCGCGCGATCCTCGCGCGCGAAGCGTTGCGGGCCGCAATGCAGTGATCGGCGTGGGGTGGACCAGCTTCGGAGTCACCGGTCGGATCGTCGGCGTCCTGGTGGTTCCGGCCGTGTGAGCAGGGCGTCCAGTGACCAGCCGCCGGGCCCGGCCCACAGCAGGTAGATCAGTCCGAGCAGCATCGCGACATCTGTGCGCGCGTCGTGGGCCATCCCCCAGATGCCTTCTACTCCTTGGAACCCGCCCGGGCGCAGCTCTCGCAACTTGGTCAGCACGATCGCCAGGACGATATCGACCAGTAACGGCAGCGTGGCGAAGCGGGTCAGCAGTCCGACGACGATCAGGAGTCCGCAGGTGATCTCGACGACGCCGTCGAGGTTCGCGAAGAAGGTCGCCGCCGGGATACCGATCTTTTCGAACCGGCCCGGGCCCAATTTGTCCGGATAGAGGAACTTCTGGATCCCCTCACTGAGAAACACCAACCCCACCGACAACCGTATACAGATCGCTGCCGCCGGGCCGTCCGTACCGAGGGCACGCGGCCATGACCAGCGATCCGTTCCCGCCATCGGCGCTCGCCTCCCGATATCGTCTGCCGACCACGCGCGAGCCTACCGAGCGAGCACCACGCGGACGGCCGATCGCGAGGCCCTGATGCCGGGGCGTTACGGTCCTCCGCGGTCTACGCGGCGACCGCAGGTCCGTCGCCCCCCGAGCCGGGTCACTTCGCCAGACTGCCGTCCGAGTCTTCGTGCCGCCGTGGCCAGTGCCGCGGGTACCGAGCGTGGACGATTCAGCGCTTCGACGCCGGACACCGGCCGCCGAAATGCGCGGCACCCCGCGCTGCGGTCCCGCCGAGCCCGGCCGGGCAGCGGGCCTCACCACGCTGTCAGGCCTCGTGATTTTCGCCGCCCGCAGCACCGGCGTTCACTGCAGTATATTGAATAACTTACTTAACCAGCACACCGTCTGCGTGAAATGAGCCGAACAAAGCGGATTCATGCGGATCTAACTGCACTTTCGTGCGGTCCGCAATCGAGTGCCGCACCGAGTGATCCGCACCTGCGGCAGTCGCCTACCAAGCGGAATAGACAGTAACATAATCAGGTGCTATCGAGTGCGGCGAAGCGAGCAGGGCGGCGCCCTGGTGTGCGACCCCGTGGCGCCGAGCGAGTACGGAGGTTGGCGTGAGCGGCGATATCGGAACCGAAGTTGTTACGGAATCTTCGAGCTCTCAGCGGATTCAGCGCGATGTCACCCCGACCGGCCCGCACCGCTCGTCAGCTCCGAATCCGTCGTCATTGCCGACAAGCCGAGTCGCCGTCCCCGAACGCACATCTGATCGCCCGCAATCCGAGGAGCCCACCGTGGACACAACGTCGGCCACGCCCTACGACCGCACCCTGTACGCCCGCGCCGGGGGCCACGCCGCCCTCGAAGTCGTCGTAGAAGACCTCTACGCCCGCATCCTGGCCGACGAGGAACTGGCGCCGTTCTTCACCGGCGTCAACATGCCGCGAGTGAAGGGCCGCCAGGTCGAGTTCTTCGCCGCCGCACTGGGAGGACCGACGCCGTACACCGGGCCGCGGATGAAGCAGGTCCACCAAGGTCGAGGCATAACCCGGCACCACTTCGACCGCGTCGCCGAACATCTGACTCAGTCCCTCCGAGCGGCTGGTACGCCGCCGGCTATCACGGCCGAGATCATCGCGGCGGTCGCTCCCCTCGCCGACGACATCGTCTCAAAAGCGATCGAATAGGTTACGCCGCTCGTTCGACGGCCTGTCTGCTCCGCGCATCGCCTGGGGCTACGTCATCCGATCACCCGTCGGCACCTTGCTGTCCGATCCGGCATCCGCCACGCGGGCTCTCCGTGGAGGCCGCCGGTTCGGCCGACGCCACTGGTCGCGGCGGACAGACTCGACGATCGACACCGCCGGCTGCGAGGAAGCCGATCAGGAGAAGCAAGGCATCGAGCGAGACCCGGGGCCGCTGTGGTGGGCGGCCCCGGGCCTTCGATGCGGTCGGATATCGGCATCACAACGTCTCGAGCGATGCGCCAGGTTCTCGACAACGTTGCTGCGACCCGTCAGGGCTCGAGGTCGACCACGCCTTTGCCACTGGAGATGTCGAGCGGTACCGAGACCTGGTCGTGAGCGATCAGCCAGGTGTTGTCGATCTTCCGCATGCCGTACGTGACCCGGACCCACATACCGCTGGTTGCCGCTCCGTTCTTCAGCGTGCCGCTGAGCCGAGCGAAGGCGTGCCCGAACGCCACATCCCCGCCTACGGTGAACGTCAGGTCGCGCACCTCGTAGGTCACACTCTCGAAGACCAGGAACACCTTCGCCCAGTTCTCGAGTTTCGCCGCTATCCCGACGTGCTGGAGCGGCGGCTCGACATCGAAGGACACCACGTCGGGCGTGTACAGCTGCCTCAGGACCTCGAGATCCTTGACTCGCAGTCCTTCGACCGCCTTGTCGATTGTTCGGCGAAGCTCGACTTCCTCCGCCTCGGTGTCGGCTGACTGAAAGTGGTTGATTCCGGTCATCATCGGCTCCTCAGGAATTCAAGAGAGTGGTTTCGGTGCCGGTCCGCAGCGGCGCCAATGCGGTGCTCCAGGCGATGAGCTGATCCAGCGTCTTGTCGAGGGCGGCGGCATGGTGGTCGCGCGGTGTGAAGGTGGTGTAGTTCTCGAAATCGGTGAGCACCGAGACGGTGACCTGATAGCCCACGTCGGCCATGCCCAGCGTGCCGCAGACCGTCCGCAACTGCACCACCGCGCGGGCGCCGCCGCCCGCGCCGTAGGAGACGAATCCGACCGCCTTGTCGGTCCACTCCGCGAACAGGTGGTCGAAGGCGTTCTTCAGCACTCCGGGGACCCCGCCGTTGTACTCCGGGGTCACCACCACGAAGCCGTCGAACGGGGCGATGCGCTCGGCCCAGGCGCGGGTATGGGCGTTGCTCGATGGGCCGAACATCGGCGCCACCGGTTCGTCCAGATGCGGTAACGGGTGGTCGCGCAGATCGATCAGTTCGAACTCCGCGTCGCCGCGCTGCGATGCCGTTTCCAGGACCCACCGGGCGACCTGCGAGCCGTTGCGGTTGGGGCGGGTACTGCCGAGGATAATCCCGATTCTGGTCATTTCCGGAACTCCTGCTCTGCTGAAGGTGTCACAACCTTCCGACGACGCAGCCGTCCGGAATGTCAGGCCGCCTCACAAATCGGTTCGCTGATTCGTCGGTTTCGGTGAGGACGCACACACCGAAGGAGACGACCATGACCGACCCGCACCTGCGCGCGGTGATCAGTGAACGCCGACAGCTGATCAATCTCGCCTACCGTCTGCTCGGCTCCCTGGCCGAGGCCGAGGATGTGGTGCAGGAGACCTACGCGCGCTGGTACGCGCTGCCGGAGGCGCAGCGCGGGAAGGTGGAGGCGCCCGGCGCCTGGTTGACGACGGTTGCCAGCCGGATCTGCCTCGATCTACTCGGCTCGGCGCGCGCCAGGCGGGAACGGTATGTGGGCGAATGGATTCCGGAGCCGGTACCCGGCCGGTCCGAATGGCTCGATGGTCCCGACTCCGTCGATCCCGCCGACCGGGTCACCCTCGACGAGTCGATCAGCATGGCCTTTCTCGTCGTGCTGGATTCGATGACTCCGGCCGAGCGCGTGGCGTTCGTTCTGCACGACGTCTTCCGCTACTCCTTCGCCGAGGTCGCCGAGATCGTCGGGCGCACTCCCGCGGCCTGCCGGCAGCTCGCCTCCAGCGCCCGCCGCCGCATCGATACCACCCGGGGTCCGTCGAGCACCGAGCGCGCCGAGGTGGTCCGGGATTTCAAACGAGCCTGGGAGACAGGGGATATCGAGGCCCTGATCGGGTTGCTCGATCCGCAGGCGACCGCGACGGCCGACGGCGGCGGCCTGGCATTGGCCTTCCTCGACCCGATCCACGGCAGCGAAGAGATCGCCCGCGCCTGGATGGAGATCGCCACCTACGGCCCTGCGGTGACCCTGCTGGAGCGCACGGTGAACGGCCAGCCCGGCCTGGTGGCACGGCTCGACGACGCCATCGTCACGGTCTACGCCTTCGACATCGCCGACGGCCGGATCACCCGCATCTGGGCGATCCGGAATCCGGAGAAATTGCAGCCATGGACGGCCGGGTGAACCGAACGCCTGCGGTCGCCACGCCCGGCCGGATGTGGCCACGAGCAGCTTCGAGTCCTGAGCGGACGGGCCGAGCGAGGCGAGGTGCTGGTCAGGCTCGGCGCGGGATCACCAAGCCGGATTCGTAAGCCAGGACGACCAGTTGAGCGCGGTCGCGGGCGTGGAGCTTGGTCATGGCCCGGTTGACGTGGGTCTTGGCGGTCAGCGGGCTGATCACCAAGTGCTCGGCGATCTCGTCGTTCGACAGGCCCCGGGCAACAAGCGTGACGACCTCCCGCTCGCGGTTGGTCAGCCCGGCCAGACCGGGAGCCTCACCGGAGTCCAGTGGCCGGCTGACATACCGGTTGATCAGTTTGCGCGTGATCGACGGCGCGAGCAGTGCGTCACCCCGGGCCGCGACCCGGACGGCGTGCAGGAAGTCCTCCGGATGGATGTCCTTGACCAGGAACCCGGCCGCACCGGCGCGCAGGGCGTCGAAGACGTGCTCGTCCAGGCCGTAGTTGGTCAGTATCACCACGTGCACCCCGCTCAGGGCCGGGTCGGCGGCGATGCGCCGGGTCGCCTCGATGCCGTCCACGACAGGCATCTGGATGTCCATCAGTGCGATGTCGGGCAGGTGTTCGCGGGCCAGCTCGACGCCCCGCGCGCCGTCGGCGGCCTCGGCCACCACGTCGATATCGTCCTCCACGTCGAGCAGCGCACGGAAACCGCTGCGGATCAGCGGCTGGTCGTCGACCAGCAGGACGCGGATCAAGGCGCCCGCTCCACGGGCAGCTCGGCACAGACGGTGAAACCGCCCCCGCCGCGGGGCGCCGTGTGTAACCGGCCGCCGAGGGCGGTGACCCGCTCTCCCATTCCGAGCAGCCCCACACCCGGCACCGGCACGGTGTCCGGCGTGGCTCGGCCGTCGTCGTCGACCCGGATCACCAGGGCGTCGGGGCGGTGTTCGATATGGACCGAGGCGGTGTCGGCAGCAGCGTGCCGGGTGATGTTGGTCAGCGACTCCTGGACGATTCGGTAGGCGGTCCGGTCCACGGCCGCGGGCAGGTCCGCACGCTGTCCCTCGACCGTCAATCTCGCGTCCAGGCCGGTCGCGCGGACCCTTTCCACCAGCTCCGGCACGTGATCGAGCCCGTGCGACGGTGCGCGGTCGTCGCGCAGGGCCTCCAGGGTGGCCCTGAGTTCCCGGGATGCCTCGCGACCGGCCGCCAGAATCGCCAGCAGCGCCTCTGGCACTTGCTCACCGCGCTTGCGGGCCAGGTGCACGGCCACCTCGGCCTGCACCTTGATCACCGAGATCTGGTGGGTCAGCGAGTCGTGCAACTCGCGAGCGATGTGCAGCCGTTCCTCGTCGGCCCGCCGCCGTGCGGTCTCCTCGCGGGTGCGCTCGGCCTCCTCGGCCCGCCGCTCGGCCTGCCGCAGCGCTTCACCCGCCGCGCCCGCGGCGACCAGCCACGCCAGTTGCAGCACGCCCCGGGTCTGCGCGAACGCCTCGCCCATGAGCAGTCCGCGCGGCGAGATCAGCAACGCGAAGGGCATGACGAGCACCATGATCACCGATCCCGCCACGGCCGCCACCCGCTGCCCCGCACGGAACGCGGCATACACGGCGAACAAGAATGCGACCGCGGGCACGTCGACCCCGAGGGCCTGGTACGCCAACGCGGTCAGCCCCGTCACCGCCAGCACCACGACCGGCGCTCGGCGGCTCGCGGCCGACGACAGCCCGCCCGCGACCAGCAGCACCCACCCGACCGCGGGCCCCGACAATCCCGAGACGAGCTGGAATACCGCGATGCCCACGGCGATCGCCCAGTCCCGAACCCGTTCCATGGGTGCACCCTAACCCCGTGTCCGCGTTGGGACGTCGTGCACGGGAATGATCACCGTCTACTGCGCGGGCAGTACTTCCTCTGGTTTCCTACGCCCTCGGCGGCAGCGTGAAGTGCCTGCGCGCGCAGGACGACCGGAAGCGGGTGTGGCGGAGAGGATGTCCACGTCCCAGTCGTTGGAGAAGGAGCATGTCATGTCCGTATCTCATGTACTCGCCGCCTCGGAAATCCTTGCCCGGTCGGGCGCCTCAGGGTTGACCGCCGGGCGTTTCTGGTCCCTGGTGGGTGTCGCGGTGGGACTTGTCGGGGTCGTCACCGGCATCCGCGTCCTCATCCGCCACACCGGACGTCGCGCCGCGACGACCGCGCTGGCTGCGGGGTTGACCGGCCTGGTGATCGGCGGGCTGGTCGTGGCCGCGGCCGAAGGCGGTCCCGGCACCGGATACGGGATCGTCGGCGGCTTCCTGGCCCTGGTGGTCGGGCTGGTCGCCGCAGCCCTCGGCGCGGTCGCCCTAACCAGGAATCCGCAGTCCCGTTGACCGCCCGCGCGGGGTCGTGGCCATCCCGACAGATCGGCGGCGAGCCCGTTTCGATCCGGCACATCGGACGGAGGGGTCACCACAGCCTGGTGTTGCAGCACCGAACCGGATCACGTGCAGCGACCGCTCCGGCGCGGGGTGGGTAGTCGCGCACATGGCCGGTGCGGTCCCGGCTGGTTCGGCAGCAGGCGCGCAATCAGGCCCTCGCGGGCGGCGCGGCCGGACTCTGCGTCATGGTCCCGTCGTCGGGGCAACGCCGTTGTGGATGGCTTGCGCGACAGCGGGATGGGCGAGGTATTCGGCGATGCTGTGTGCCCGCTCCTTGGGATTGTCGACGGGGATCTCCCGCAGCTGCCCTTTCCAGATATGGCGCAGCGGGCAGCCGATGGTGATCGGGTCCACCGCGGACCAGGCATTCAGCCAGTCGCCGACACGCTCCGGCCGGTGCGGTCCGCGGACCAGGAGTTTGCCGTGGACCGCGTCCAGCCCGAGGGGACTGCCGAGAGTGAGCAGCACGGCGACGTCGAGCTGGGGCTGGAGCCGGGTGAGCACATCCATCGCGACCACGGTGCCGAGACTGTGGCTGACCAGGGTGAGCCGTCCCGAAGCGGGGACGGTCTCGAGGACACAGTCGAGTACCGCTTGCCGGATCTGCTCGTCGGCGAGGTACATGGCGACGTCCCGGAAGACCTGGGCGATGATGAGTTCGTCCAGGTCGGTGCGGGCAGCCAGCCAGCTGAGTTGTCGCTGCAGCCTGCTCACGAGCGCGCTGCCGATCGAACCGAGTCCTTCTACCTCGATGCGGTCGGCCGGTAGATCGTCCTCGTCGGGCATGCCGGCATCCGCGGCAGCGTTCTGCAGGATCTGTTCGTACAGTTGGCGAGCCGGCGGCGGGGTCGGCGCCATGGCGAGGGCATGGTCGATTGCCATGGTTTCAGGTGCGAGAGCCGTTCCCTCCATGGGCTGCAGCAGGGCTGCCAAGCGGTCGCCGTAGAAGGGGAAGTACGCATCCGCGGGATCGAGCGGAGTGAGCCCGGCGAGGGTGAGGCCCTTGTTGAGTCCGGCGGTCCACTCGCGGCGCACGAGCTCGGGATCCCGGCCGTGCTGGCTGCGGCCGTGCAGGAACAGCAGATGACGTGTACCGCCGAAGGCCCCTGCTCGGGCGGGGAGGCCATGGCGGAGTTCTGTGCTCTCACGCGGCACCGCGGATACCAGCTCGGTGCGGTCCTCGGCAGGTGCGACGCGGTGGCCGACCGCCGGTGGTCGGGTGACCGGCCCGGCGTCGGGACCGAGTTCGGTGAGGAGTTGCTGGTCGTGCGCCGAACGCTGCAGTCCGGCCAGGTGCGTGAGGATCGCGCTGATGCGCACTCCCTCGTTGGCGGTCCAGGCGATCGAGTCGTCGCCGTCGCCCTCGTGCCAGGCTGCGCCGTCGCGGCGCAGAATCCGGCCTTGATCGTCGGTGCGCGGCACCCCCGAGTGGTGCAGCGCGACGACTTCCCACTGGTCGTTGAAGACCGGTGAGCCGGAGTTCCCCGGTTCGGTATCGGTCGAATAGTGCAAGAAGTCATCGAGCTGCAAGTCGAGCTGGTTTCGGCGGATCCCGATCTCCTTCAGCCTGCCCATCGGGTGGCCGATGATGTTCATCGCCTCACCGATGACGATCTTTCCCTGGTCCACGATCAGGCGGTTCCACCAGCCCACGGCATCCCCGGGCGGCGTGCCGTCGACGCCGGGACGGACCGGCACAAGAGTGAAGTCCAGGTGCTCATCGGTGACGAAGAAGTCGGGGTCGAGACGGAACCGCGCGGGAAGGTGGGGCTCGTTGTCGATCGTCGTCTCGGCGCCGAACTCGATCACGACCTGCCGTGCGGTGTCCTGATCGGGAAGTACGTGATTGTTGGTCAGGAGCAACCGGGGCGATACGAGGAACCCGGTGCCCATAGGTACCTCTCGGCCGTTACGACTCAGCGAGATCCGCGCGACCGTGGCCGCAGTGCGAGCGCCGCGGCAAAGGAAGTTGACCGGTTGGAGTTCATTACTGGCGCCGATGATTCGCTCGAGCGTCGTAATCCGGTCGGAGGGCTCGGTTCTGCCTGCTTCGATCATGGCCTCGACCGGTACCTCGCCGCTGGTCGCCAGCCGCTGCGCCCGAGCGCTGATCTGTTCCGGAGAGTCGACAACCGGGCTGTCCTTTATTTTGCGACGTTGCTCGATGTCTTCACGCTTGGTCTCGGTCTCGACGTAACGCTCTGCTGCGGCCTCGATTTGCTTCAACCACGCCGCCTGGATCTGTTCGCGAAAATTCATGATGCAACCGCCTGGAAGCAAAGGGTGATGTGGTCAGGTTCCCTACCGGCGGAGTGTTCCTCATGCGCGTCACGTCGCCGTCACTTCACCGTTGGGTCGGGCACGGCAGTGTCCGATGGCCTACGCCACCCATCGATACGGCGCCCGTGCACCTCGTGTCAGGGATTCGGGAGCGACTCGATCGTCGCGGTGCCGCACTCGTGGACGTGAAGGAGAAGTTCGTCGCATTCCGGCGACGGCTCCGTGCCGAACTCGGCCGCCAGCAGGCCTCGGTATCGCTGGTATTCCCGGAGGGCGTCGATCTTGTTGCCCTGCGCGAGATGAATACGCATCAGGATCCGGCGGGAGCTTTCCCGGAGCGGCTCTGCTGCCACCACCGCCGACGCGGCCATCAGGGCGGCGCCGACCTGTCGGCGCTTCAGCAACGACTCGGCCGCCGCTTCCAGCGCCGCGACCCAGACCAATCGGTACCGTTCCCGGTCGATGACCACCCACTCCTCGTCCCAGTCCGGCAGCAGTGCTGCGCGATTCAGGAGCATCGGGACGCGTGCGAGGTCCTCCGAGCAGGGCTGGTGAATCAGTTTCTGCGCCAATTCGCTCAGGTATGCCAGATCGACGGCCACGTTCGAATGGAGGCGAAGCCGATCACCGTTGATCTCCACGACTGCGTCCTGAATGCGGCGCAGGCGCCACAGCGCGGTTCGCAGACGCTGCGCCGCGCAGTGACCAGCGCATTCCGGCCATAGCGCACCGGCGAGGCGGCCACGAGAGACCGGTCGATTCAGCAGTGCCAGATAGGTCAGCACCCGTTCGGCAGCGTGCGGGACGGAAATCCGGCGGCCACCGCTGTGCAGGGCGAATTCCTCGATCAATGTGAGCTGGGAACACGTCCTATGCGGGGCATTGTGGTCGATGAGCACCATTTCATCACTCGATCGCGGCGTGGGTCTTCATTCGGCAGACGTACAGCGGCCGGATCTCGGCTACCTCACACTGGCTATCGTGCCCAGGCCATGAACGAACGGCACGAGTAGCCGACTACGTCAACCCGGGGCGAGCAACGTCGACGAGTCACCCCATCGGCGCGGGCACAGAACGTACAGCCGCGTAGCGGACTACTCATATGCGGTAGCGGGGTGAGGTGGGAACAGTCATTGGCCGGTGCGGAACAGGTGCGGCTCCGCTTGAGGGCGAAGACCGTCCGGTCGCTCGCTCGGGGCGGGAATGCGGCGAACCGCATGAGTGCCATGTCACAGGCTACGGCGCTGATTGACTATATGTCAATGAATTTGAATCAACTTGTGTTTCGCCTGGTAACCCAGCACTATCGGACTGGAGACCGTTGACGGAAGGGGGTACAGATGACCGCGGCAGCACCGAAAGGGCGCACGGCGCGGGCGACGCAAGCCGCCGAGACCCGGCAGCGGCTCATCGACGCCGCGGTCGAAGTGTTCTCCGCGCAGAGCTACGAGGAGGTGGCCGTCGCCGATATCGCGAAGACCGCTGGTGTCGCCCACGGACTGCTCTTCCACTACTTCGGCAACAAACGCGGCATCTACTTGGAGGCCATGCGCGACGCTGCGGACAAGATCGTCCGAGCACAGCGGTTGGATCCCGACCTCTCCGCCGCTCAGCAGATCCGCGCCGGATTGGCCGCCCATTTCCGATATCTCGCCGCGCACCGCGGCTTGGCGCTGCGCCTGGTCCTGAGCGGGCGCGACACCGACGCCGAGACCGGGGAGGCATTCGAAGCCGGGCGATGGCGCGCCATCGAGTGGTGGTGCACGCTGCTCGGCCTCGACCCGCAGGTCCCCGCCCTGCGCATGATGACACGGTCGAGCATCGGCGCCCTCGATGAGGCCACCGTCTACTGGTTGCAGAACGACGAACCGTTCGACGTAGAGCAAATGGTCGACTGCATGCTCGAGATGGCCGCGGCCGGGTTGCGCGCCGCAGCCACCCTCGACCCCGAGCTGGATATCACCGCCGCGGTCGGCACGATTCTGGAAGCCGGTCGGAAGCAGTGAGCGCGTACGCCAGGATGACGCCGAGCGCGCCGAATATCACCAATCCCGCGGTGGCGATGAGCGTCAGCGACACCAGCAGATGTCTGCGGTGCGCCGCCCGCCGGTAGATCTACCGATGACGCTCATGGGCGTGGAGATCGCGCGGAAGCGGCTAGAGGCGGGTAGCAGTCCGAACGAGATCGGCAACGGCCTTCGATCGGCTGTGCGGTGGCCACGCGATCACTGTCGTGACGGCCGGGGCGTCCAGTACCGGCACGGCGGCGTGGTCGCCGCGCAGATGGGCCCGCACGGACTCGGGCAGGATCGCCGAAGCCCGTCCGAGGGCGATCAACTGGAGCAGCTGGGTATGGTCGCGTGCCAGTGGGCCGGGGCCGTCGGGGTAGGTGCCGTCTCGCCGGGGCCAGCGCGGCATCGGCAGGCCCGGCAGCGCGGCGACCTCCGCCATCCGCACGTGGGACCGATCGGCGAGGGGATGCCCGGCCGGTAGGAGCGCGACCTGCCCCTCGGTGTACAGATCCTCGGTGTCGAACCCGGCCGTCGCGTCGAACGGCCGGTGCAAGAGCGCCACGTCGGCCCGTCCGTCTCGGAGCAGTCGCTCTTGCTCACCGATCCCGCACAGGAGCACATCGATGGTGACCGCGCCGGGTTCGGCGGCGTAGGCGTCGAGGAGTTTGGCCAGCAGTTCGACGGAAGCTCCTGCCTTCGTGGCCAAGACAACGCCGGCCCGGCCGGTCGCGGCGAGGGCGGCGCGCCGGGTGCGTCGCTCGGCGGCCTCGACCGCGTCCAGCGCCGCTCGGGCCTCCCCGAGCAGCACCGACCCGGCCTCGGTCAAGGTGACGGCGCGACTGGTTCGTCGCAGCAGTACCACCCCGAGCCGCCGTTCGAGCTGCCCGATCGCCCGGGACAGCGGGGGCTGCGCGATCCCGAGCCGCTGCGCCGCCCGTCCGAAGTGCAACTCCTCAGCGACGGCGACGAAGTATCGCAGCTCCCGCGTCTCCACGACGCCCATGGTATCCGTCGCCCACCAGCGTCGATACCCGAGCGGTATCGCTTGCCACCCACTCGGTGTTGGACGCCCCGTCGAGGCTCGGAACAGGATCGACCGTATGAGTAGTGAACAGACGATCGCGTTGGTGACCGGCGCGAACAAGGGCATCGGGTACGAGATCGCGGCCGGCTTGGGCGCCCTCGGTTGGAGTGTCGGCGTCGGTGCCCGGGACGAACAGCGCCGCGAAGCCGCCGTGGCGAAGCTGCGGGCGGGTGGCGCCGACGCGTTCGGCGTACCGCTCGACGTGACCGACGACGCGAGCGTGGCCGCCGCCGCCGACGTGATCGCGGACCGTATCGGACGCCTCGATGTGCTCGTCAACAACGCGGCCATAACCGGCGGCATGCCGCAGACGCCCTCCGCCGTCTCCCCATCGACGGTGCGGGACGCCGTGGAAACCAACGTGATCGGCGTCATCCGCGTCACCAACGCGGTGCTGCCGCTGCTGCGGCGCTCGGCATCGCCGCGGATCGTGAATATGTCCAGCACAGTCGGCTCCCTCACCCGGCAGACCACTCCCGGTGCCGATACCGGCCCGATCTCCGCGGCCTACTCGGCGTCGAAGACCTTCCTCAACGCCGTCACCGTCCAATACGTCAAGGAACTGCGCGACACCAACATCCTGATCAACGCAGCCTGCCCCGGCTTCACGGCAACCGACCTCAACGGATTTCGAGGCGTCCGCACACCCGCGCAGGGCGCGGCGATCGCGGTGCGTCTCGCGACCCTGCCCGACGACGGACCGACCGGCGGGTTCTTCGATGACGCAGGAGTAGTGCCGTGGTGACATGCCGGCCGGCCGGACGCTGAGAAAGAGCCTTGTCTGGGCAGGAAGAAATCTCCATCGCAGGATGTAGACATTCTGGGAGGCTTGGTATACAGTCACTGTCGTTGGAGATGAAAGTCTGGTTGGCCGGGCAGGTGACCTGCACCGGAAGCAAGATGGACCATCCCCTCCGGCGGAGAAGAGAACCTGGTGCAGTCGGCCGGACCGCCGGAGGGGATGACGAGATTCCGCAGACAACCGGCGACCCAGGAGGTGGTCACTGAACAACTCTTCCCAGATTCCGCGTCCCGGCCTGGTGCCGGGCGCAGTACCCGAGGTCGGCCCCCGCGCCGACCGACGGAATTGACGTGAAAATCCCCTCGATATCCTGGGCCCCGGCGCACGACGCGCCGGGGCCTGTCGTCGTATGAATCCAGAGGTGTTGTGCAGCAACCGAACACAAACCCCACCGACCCCATCGACGCTTCCGGTGCCGCCGAGAGGCTCGATGACGAGGACTACCCCGCCTACAGCATGGGCAGAGCCGCGGAAATCCTCGGCGTCACCCCTGCCTTCCTGCGCGGCCTCGACGCCGCCGAACTGCTGACACCCCAGCGTTCCGAAGGTGGGCACCGTCGCTACTCCCGCTACCAACTGCGTATCGCCGCCCGCGCTCGCGCGCTGGTCGATCAGGGCACCCCGCTGGAGGCGGCGTGCCGGATCATCGTCCTGGAGGACCAGCTCGCCGAAGCCCTAGAACTCAACGCCCAACTCTCCCGCCAAGACCCACCCGCACCGGACCCCGACAGCTGAACCTCACCAGCCGCCACACCGGGCGCCGAGTTCGGTCCACACCGTGCCGCCCCGCTGGCAGTCGACTTCACGAGCCGTGTGGCGTTTCAGCCGGGTTGAGAGAACGCCAGCACCTTCTGTGCGGCGTCCGGCGACGTCAGCAATTCCTGCATGTCCGCGGACATCCGGGCGGCCGCGCTGGTGCGTTCGAACATCTCGCGTTCGTATTCTTCGATGGCGGCGGGAAAGTCGTCCGGATGCGCGGCCAGCGCGCCGCGATCAGCGCGGTGAACCGTGCGTCCCAGCCGGAGAGCAGGTCGATCAGCCGGGCTCTGGCGGCGGCGGGGTCGCCGAACGGGATCATGCCGGTGGTCGACGCGGTCAACGCGTACGTGATCGGCGATGTGCGCCGGGAGATCACCGAGCGGCGCGCCGAGCGGGCCACCGGGATGGACAAGCGGCAGTGGCAGGCCGCCTTCGGACCCTATCTGGAGCGGACTTTCGCAACCGGCCGCTTCCCCGCCCTCGCCACCGTCATACGCGATGCCGCCCACCTGGACGCCGACCAAACCTTCCGCACCGGCCTCGAGTTCCTCCTCGACGGCATCCAAGCCCGCATCGCGAGCTGACGCGCGGCCGAGGAACCGAACGAGCGCCTCCCATCGAGCGTGAGCCGCGCTCGCCATGCGAGCGATACGTTGCAGCGGGCGCACTGACAACCGGACACGACCGATCCGCGCCGCCTGCGTGATCGGGTCGCGATTACGGCCCTTCGCGGTGCTCGAACGGACCTCAATCGGCGAGATAGCGCAGCATCACCACGGTGTCGAAGTGCCTCGTCTCGACCAATCGGAGCCGGATGCGCTTGTCCAGCGCGGGGAACATCGGTGTGCCGCCGCCGAGCGCCACCGGCGAGAGAAACAGCTGGTACTCGTCGATGAGCCCGTGTGGCATCAGCGAGGCCGCCAAGCCGGCGCCACCGACCTCCATCACGCCATCGCCGCCTGCCTTGAGCCTGCGGACCTCCTCGACCGCGTTCGCACTGACCAGCGTGCTGTTCCAGTGGACCTCGGCCAGCGTCCGGGAGAAGACGACCTTCGGCTTCTCCGTCCAGAGCCTGCCGAACTCACGCTCGATGCGCGACGCGTCCTCGGGCAGATGCGGCCAGTACTCGGCCATCAGCTCGTACAGGCGACGGCCGTGCAGCGAGATCTCGATCCGGCGGTAGCGGTCGTTGTGGAACTGGTGCAACTCCTCGTCCGGGTTGCTCCAGTCGATGCTGCCGTCGCGGTCGTTGATGTAGCCGTCCAGGGACACGCCGAACCCGTAGATCAATCTCCTCATGACCTGGTAGACCTCCTAGGCACTCGAAACTCATCGGCGGTCATCGCGACGAACTCGCAGGCCGTGTCCGCCTCTCCTATGCGAAACCCGGCGGTGGGCTGAATCCGCCGAACTCCTGCTCGATCAACTCCGCGAACCGCAACGTGGTGCGATCTTCGAGATAGGGGCCGATGATCTGCATGCCGTAGGGCAGCCCTTCGGGTGAGCGCCCGATCGGTGCCGCGGTCGACGGTAGCCCGATCAGCGTCGCGATACTCGCCCAAACGAGGTGGTAGTTGTAGGGGTATGCGGTGCCGTCGATCTCGATCGTGCGGGTGTTCATGTCCGAATGGTCGTGGGGGAAGGCCGGTGTCGGCGTGATCGGGCACAGCACCACGTCGAATTCGTCGAACAGGCGTCGCCACTTGTCGGCGAGGCCGATGCGAACCCGGTCCGCCCTGATCCAGTCGCTGTGACTGGCCACGAACGCTCGCCCGATGACCGCCTCCGGGGTGTCGGTGTTCGGCGGAATATCGGCGACGGCGGCCTGGAGCGCGCGATAGGTGTCGACCGGCGCGTCCGCGCCGAACTGCGACATCAGCAGCGTCAGGTAGGTGTGCGCCGTCAGGGTGAGGTCGGGCAGCAGCGCGCTGTGCCGGGTGACCGCGGCACCGGCCTTTTCGAGTCCTCGAGCGATGCGGTCGAAACCGTCGCGGATGACGGTCGACGTCGGCAACAGCGGATGAGTGTCGACGACCAGCACCCGGAAGTTGTCGAACTCAGCGCTGCGCGGCGGTGGCAGCGCCAGTCGGTATGCGATCGCCTCCACCTCGTCGGGGCCGGCGAGCAGCAGGGTCGCCAGCGTCAGGTCGGCGGCACTGCGCGTCATCGGCCCGACCACGGGGAGGTCTTGCGGAGCGGGTAACGCGGGCGTGCGAGGTGGCGTGTTTCCGCGACCCGGCAGCAGTGTCCGTGACGGCTTGTGGGCGAAGATCCCGCAGAAATGCGCTGGTACTCGCAGCGATCCGCCGATGTCGGAGCCGAGCGCGAGCGAGACATACCCTGCCGCGAGCGCGGCGGAGGAGCCGCCGGATGACCCGCCGGGCGAGCGCGCCAGGTCCCACGGGTTGTTGGTGGTGCCGTAGATGTCGTTGTAGGACTGCCAGTCGTGCAGAGCCCGCGGCACATTCGTCTTGCCGATGACCACCCCGCCTGCGGCCTTGACCCGCGTCACCAGCGCCGCGTCCTCGTCGGGCTGCCAATCCTTCGCGTCGGGGAATCCCCACGTGGTCGGCAGGCCCGCAACGTTGAAGGATTCCTTCACCGCCACCGGAACGCCGAGTAGTGGGGTCTGCTCACCGCGCGCCAGCGCCGCGTCGGCCTGCTTCGCGGCGGCGCGGGCGCGGTCGAAATCCCGCACCACAACGGCGTTGACCTTGTCGTCGAATTTTTCGATCCGCCCGATGGTCAGCTCGAGCAGTTCGGTGGCCGAGATGGTCTTGGCCCGCAGTGCGGCCACCTGATCACGCAGAGTCGCAAACTCCGGTCCGGGCATGAATGTCTCCTTTGCATCCGGGGTTTTCACGCACGCCCGGTAATTCGTGGCCCAGGTATCAGCCGGGACTCGCTGCACCGAGTGGGAGTCTATCCGTGCTCTGCGGAGGACCGAAACCCATTCCAGCAGAGGTTGATTCAGACCGACGGCAAGCCACACCGGCAGCGCTTCGCACCGGGCCGCAATGTTGAAATGCCACCGATCGACAGTCCACTCGTGCCCGCATGCCGCCTCGGGCATCACAGCAACCGTCGCCGGAACGATCCGAAATATGTCGATGCGGCGGAGCGGGCGCGCCTCTCACCGAATCGGACAGGACGTCCGGCACGCGCAGCGCAATCTCCAGGGTCGAACCGCCGAGCAGCTCGGTCGAAGTCCGCCGAATGCGTACGGATGATGTCGCGGACTCGTGTTCGAGGAACGTAGTGTTACCGCCGGGAACCGCCGGCCCAACCGTGGGTCGGTGACTCGTCGTCCACGGGTATCGGCGAGCTGGGTTCCCACTCGGACCGGCTGGATTTCCAGTTTCGAACCGGTGGACCAGAGCGAGGATGGCAATGACGGACACAGCGGCGGCAGCCGTCCACACTGCGCCGAGGCCGGACGCTGCGGCCCCCGACCAGGGCGAGCTGCACCAACTGCTCGCCGGATTGACCGCGGTGCGCGACGGCGATTTCCGGACCCGGCTGCCGACGGACGCCGACGGGCTGCTCGGTGAGATCGCGACGGTGTTCAACGGCATGGTGGACCAGCTGTCACTGTTCACCTCCGAGGTCACCCGCGTGGCGCGCGAGGTCGGCACGGACGGGCGGCTGGGTGGTCAAGCCGAGGTGCCCGGCGTGTCCGGGACCTGGAAGGACCTGACCGATTCGGTGAACGCCATGGCAGGCAACCTGACCAGCCAGGTGCGTGACATCGCTCAGGTCGCGACAGCCGTGGCCCGCGGAGACCTGTCGCAGAAGATCGACGTGGACGCGCGCGGGGAGATCCTCGAGCTGAAGAACACGGTCAACACGATGGTCGACCAGCTGTCCGCCTTCGCCGACGAGGTGACGCGCGTGGCCCGCGAGGTGGGTTCGGAGGGCCGGCTGGGCGGACAGGCCGAGGTGCCCGGCGTCGGCGGCGTGTGGCGCGACCTCACCGCCTCGGTGAACTTCATGGCGGGCAACCTGACAGACCAGGTCCGCAACATCGCCCAGGTGACGACCGCGGTCGCGCGCGGCGATCTGAGCCAGAAGATCACCGTCAGCGCGCGCGGCGAGATCCTGGAGTTGAAGAACACCATCAACACGATGGTCGACCAGCTGTCCTCGTTCGCCGACGAAGTCACCCGCGTGTCCCGCGAGGTGGGCACCGAGGGCATCCTCGGTGGTCAAGCGGACGTCAAGGGCGTCTCGGGCACGTGGCGGGACCTCACCGACTCGGTCAATTTCATGGCGGGCAACCTGACCGCACAGGTGCGGTCGATCGCCCAGGTCGCCACCGCCGTCGCGCGCGGCGACCTGACCCAGAACATCACGGTGGACGCGCGCGGCGAGATCCTCGAGTTGAAGAACACCATCAACACGATGGTCGACCAACTCTCCGCCTTCGCCGACGAGGTCACCCGCGTCGCCCGCGAAGTGGGCACCGAGGGCCGGTTGGGCGGCCAGGCCGACGTCAAGGGCGTCTCCGGCACCTGGAAGGACCTCACCGAGTCGGTCAACGTGATGGCCGACAACCTGACGGCACAGGTGCGGTCCATCGCCGAGGTGACCACGGCCGTCGCCCGCGGCGATCTGACCCAGAAGATCCGGGTCGATGCGCGCGGGGAGATCCTGGAACTCAAGGAAACCATCAACACGATGGTCGACCAGCTCTCCGCGTTCGCCGACGAGGTCACCCGCGTCGCCCGGGAGGTCGGCACCGAGGGCAATCTCGGCGGCCAGGCCACCGTGCGTGGCGTGTCGGGTACCTGGAAGGACCTCACCGACAACGTCAATGTGATGGCCTCGAACCTGACCAGCCAGGTGCGCTCGATCGCTCAGGTCGCCACGGCGGTGGCCCGTGGTGACCTGAGCCAGAAGATCACCGTGGAGGCGAAGGGCGAGGTCGCGGCGCTGGCCGGCGTGATCAACACGATGGTCGATACGTTGTCCGCGTTCGCCGACGAGGTCACCCGCGTCGCGCGCGAGGTCGGCACCGAGGGCATGCTCGGCGGCCAGGCCCGTGTGCCGAACGTGGCGGGAACGTGGAAAGACCTCACCGACAACGTCAACTCCATGGCGAACAACCTGACCAACCAGGTGCGCAACATCGCCCAGGTCACCACCGCGGTCGCGCAGGGAGACCTGACCCGCAAAATCGACGTGGACGCGCGCGGCGAGATCCTCGCGCTGAAGACCACGATCAACACGATGGTCGATCAGCTTTCCGCGTTCGCGGCCGAGGTCACCCGCGTAGCCCGTGAGGTGGGGTCGGAGGGCCGGCTGGGCGGGCAGGCCGAGGTGGAGGGCGTCTCGGGGACCTGGAAGCGGCTGACCGAGAACGTCAACGAGCTGGCCGGCAACCTGACCCGTCAGGTCCGCGCGATCGCCGCGGTCACCAGCGCCGTCGCCGAAGGCGACCTGACCCGCTCGATCACCGTCGAGGCGTCCGGCGAGGTCGCGGAACTGAAAGACAACATCAACTCGATGGTGGAGTCGCTGCGCGAGACCACCAAGGCCAACCAGGATCAGGACTGGTTGAAAACCAACCTCGCTCGCATCTCCGGACTCATGCAGGGCCAGCGCGACCTGCACGTGGTGGCCGAGCTGATCATGGCGGAGCTGGCACCGTTGGTCTCCGCGCAGTTCGGTGCGTTCTATCTGGCCGACGACACGGCCGAGCGGCCGGAGCTGAGGCTGATCGGCTCCTATGGCAGCCCGGAGAAGCCGGGCAGCCGGTCTCGGTTCACCTTCGGTCAGTCGCTGGTCGGGCAGGCGGCGCGCAGCCGCCGCACGATCGCCGTGGACAACGTGCCCGGCGACTACCTCACCATCTCCTCCGGGCTGGGAAGGACCGCGCCGGTCAACCTCCTCGTGCTGCCGATCGTGGTCGAGGACCAGGTGCTCGGCGTGATCGAGCTGGGCTCGCTGCACCGCTTCACCCGCATCCACCAGGACTTCCTCGACCAGTTGATGGAGACGGTCGGCGTCAATGTCAACACCATCATCGCCAACGCCCGTACCGACGAGCTGCTGGTCGAATCGCAACGCCTGGCCACCGAACTGCAAGCTCGCTCGGAGGAGTTGCAGGTGCAGCAGGAGGAGTTGCAGCGATCCAACGCCGAGTTGGAGGAGAAGGCGGCGCTGCTGGCGACCCAGAATCGCGACATCGAGGCCAAGAACCTCGAGATCGAACAGGCGCGCCAAGAGCTGGAGACCCGCGCACAGGAGCTCGCGCTCGCCTCGAAGTACAAGTCGGAGTTCCTGGCCAACATGAGCCACGAGTTGCGCACGCCGCTGAACAGCTTGCTCATCCTCGCGCAGCTGCTGGCCCAGAACCCGACCCGCAATCTGACGCCCAAGCAGGTCGAATACGCGGGCATCATCCACTCGGCCGGCTCGGATCTGCTCCAGCTCATCAACGACATCCTCGACCTGTCCAAGGTCGAGGCGGGCAAGATGGACGTCACACCCGAAGCCGTACCGTTGCGCAAGCTGCTGGACTACGTGGAGGCCACCTTCCGGCCGATGACCACCCAGAAGAGCCTCGGCTTCCACGTCACCACCGCACCCGGCCTGCCCGCGGATCTGCTCACCGACGACTCGCGGTTGCGGCAGGTGTTGAGCAACCTGCTGTCCAACGCGGTGAAGTTCACCGAGAGCGGGTCCGTGGAGCTGAGGATCGAGCCGGCGGGGACGGGGGAACTGCCCGTCGCCGCGCGGCGGCACGGTCCGGCCGTCGCCTTCCGGGTGATCGACACCGGCATCGGCATCACCGAAAATCAGCTGGAAACGATCTTCGGCGCGTTCCAGCAGGCCGACGGCACCACCAGCCGCAAGTACGGTGGCACCGGACTCGGCCTGTCGATCAGCCGTGAGATCGCCTACCTGCTCGGCGGCGCGATCACCGCAGAGAGCACCCCCGGTAAAGGCAGCACGTTCACTCTGTATCTGCCGGTCGCCCGGCCGGACTTCCAGGAGGCGTCACACCCGGAGCGGGAGGATACGCAGCAGGCCGGCAGCCATCCCGAACACACCCCCGCACCCGGAGCGCCGCAGCAGCACCGCAGACTGCTGGTCGTGGAGGAACGTCCGCAGGGACTGTTGTCCCTGGTCGCGCAGAGCGCGGTGGCCGACCTCGCCGACAGCAACGATCCACGCGGCCCGGTCCAGGTCGTCACCGCTATCGGTGTGCAAGAAGCGGCCTCGGCGATGGCCGCCGAGGTGTTCCACTGCGTGGTGCTCGAGCTGGACATGCCCGATAGCGCCGCGCTGCGGCTGCTGGAGACGATGGACGGGGACCCGGCGATGAGCAACGTCCCGGTGCTCGCTCACAACAACCGCCGACTCGACTCCGAGCAGGAGCGCCTACTGCAGGAGCGCACCGTGCGCCGGCCGTTGGAGTTGCTGTCCAGTCTGGACGAACTGCGGGAGCGGATCGCGCTGCACGTCACCGCCGAGGCGCCCGGCGACGTGCTGCCCCTCGTCCGTGGCGAGGAGTCGCCGATCGCCGCGCCGCAGCGGCCGGACGGCAAACTCGCCGGTCGCACGGTGCTGATCGTCGACGACGATGCCCGTAATCTGTTCGCGCTCAGCAGCATTCTCGAGCTGCACGGCGTCACCGTGCTGCATGCCGAGAACGGACGCGAGGGTATCGACATGCTCCTCGCGCATTCGGAGACGGATCTGGTCCTGATGGACGTGATGATGCCCGAGATGGACGGCTACGCCGCGACGGCGAAGATCCGCCAGATGCCGCAGTATCGAGACCTGCCGATCATCGCCGTGACGGCCAAGGCCATGCTGGGCGACCGGGAGAAGAGCCTCGCCTCCGGCGCCAACGACTACGTCACCAAGCCGGTCGACGCCGACGCGTTGCTCGCATGCATCCACCAATGGCTGGGCGCCTGATGACCGACTCGGACGCCACCGACGCCGCAACCGCGATGACACCGAACGCGGACTCGGCCGCGGAGCCCACCGTCACCCGCCTCGCGGCCACCGTGGAGCGATTGCGTGCGGAGATTCAGCGCGCTCAGGCCACCGCCGACGGTCGAGCGCTGATCGAGATGGCGAAGGGCGTGCTGGTCGAGCGGCTACGGTGTGGGCCCGCCGCGGCGGCGCGGCAGCTCGACGCCCTGGCCGAGCAAGCGGGTGTCACCTCGCTGGAGGTGGCCGTCGATCTGGTCAACCAGGCCGCGCAAGACAAAGTCAGCGCGGTGGTGGACGAGTTCCTGCTGCGTACCGCCACCGCGGAGAAGTCATCGGCGGCGGTGCGATTGCGTACCGCGGAGAGCGGGTTGCTCGCGGCGGGCGACACCCAACGCGTCGCGCAATCGGTGCTCGAACACGCCGTGGCGCCGCTGGGTGCCACGGCAGTGGCGATCTGGTCGGCGGGCCTCGACGCATCGCTGTCCCTGGCCGGTTTCGCCGGCATCGACCTACCAGAGGCCGAGCGGTGGCGATACGTGCCACCCGGGGTGGTGACCCCGGCGCGGCTGGCGCTGGTCGAACGCCGGGCGCAGTGGATCGAGGATCTTCGTGTCTCGGGGATTCCGTCGATCGGTGACCGCGACGGCGGCCGCGCAGCGATCCCCGCCGGCACCGGCGGCAAATTGATCGGCGTGCTGGAGGTGTGCTTCCCGCAGCCCCTCGAACCGCAGCCACCTGGAGTGCACCGGCAACTCGAGGCGCTGGCAGAGCTGTGCGCGCACACTCTGGAGTCGGACCTGTCCGCCGCGGGCTCGCCGGACCTGCCCGACGTCGCCGATCTCGTCCTGCTGGCCGACAGCCTGTTCGACCCGGCCCTGGTGCTGTTACCTCACCTCGGTGACGACGGCGCGCTCGCCGACTTCCGTATCCACCACGTCAACCGGTGCTTCATCGACCCGGCCGGCCGCCCACGCGGCCTGATCGACGGCACATTGCTGCTCGAGGTGTACCCGATGGCCGCGGGCGGGGGCCAGTTGTTCGAGCGGATCGAGCACGTCTTCGCGACCGGTGAGACCTACCGCGCCGAGCGGGTGATGTTGACCGAATTGGTCGGCCAGGTACCGCTGACCGTCCCGGCCGCGCTCAGCATCAGCCGTCACAGGGATGCCGTGCTCGTGGTGTGGCGCGTGGAGGACGAGACGGCGCGGCTGGCGGCGCTGCTGCAACACGCCCAGCGCCTGGGACGCGTCGGCGGGTTCGAGGAGAACGCGGCCACCGGCGAAATCACGTGGAGCAGCCAGCTGTACGACCTCTACGGCCTGGAGCCCGCCGCCGACCCGATCCCGGTCGCGCAGCTGCCGGGTCACGTCCACGACGACGACTCGGAAGCGGTGCGGGGATTCCTGCGAACCCTGCTGCGCTACCGTCGCTCGGCCTCCACGGCGTTCCGTCTGATCCGGCCGAACGGCGACGCCCGTCATATTCGGATCATCGCCGAACCGGTGGTCGACACGGCGGGACACCTGCTCGCCATCCGTGGCGCCTACCAGGACATCTCCGCCCAGCACTGGACCGAGGTCGCGCTGTCGGCCACCCAGGACCGCCTCGCGCACACCGAGCAGCAGGCCGCCGAACAGAGCAGGCTGGCGCTGCAACTCCAGCAGGCGATCATGCCCGCCGCGCAGCCGTCCATCGAGGCGTTCGGTCTGCGCATCGCGGTGCGCTACCAACCCGCCGACCAGGACTATGTGGTGGGCGGCGACTGGTACGACGCGGTGACGCTACCGTCCAAGCAGATCCTGGTGTCGGTCGGCGACATCACCGGTCACGGCATCAAGGCGGCCACCGGCATGGTCGTACTGCGCAACGCTCTGCGCGGCCTCGCGGCCACCGGCGCCAAGCCGGGGCAGATGCTGACCTGGCTGAACCTGGTGGCACATCACCTGACCGACGACATCTACGCCACCGCCATCTGCGGCCTCTACGACCCCCAGACCCGGATACTGCGATGGGCTCGTGCGGGCCACCTGCCGCCGGTGCTGGTGCGCGCCGGCCGGGCGTCCGCCCTGCCTCCCCCTGACGGGATCCTGCTCGGCGCTGTGGCGGAGACGACGTACGAGGAAGCCGAACTCCAGCTGGAACCGGACGACATCTTCCTGCTCTACACCGATGGACTGATCGAGCGCCGCGACCGGCTCTTGGACGACTGTGTGGAGCGGTTGCTCGCCATGTCGGCCCAGTTCACCGGAAGCCTGGAGGACCGCCTGGACCATCTGCTCGATCACAGCGACGCCAACACCGACGACGACACCTGCGTGGTGGGCATTCAAGTGGGACCGGGCGACGGCATCGGGTGAGCGGCCGGTCGACTGACGCTTCGTAACCAATCGAATGCCACGACAGTGGATATCGGCACACTCCCCCGCTGTCGATGACGAACTGCTCACGCTGATGTCCCGGCCGCCGACGGAGCGTCGCGGGAACATTCGTCCTATAACCGGCGACGTCGCCCGGCCGATAGTGATGGTCCACTTTCGAGGAGGACCCCACCATGGCCGATGACACTCTCGTCGACTTCCAGCGCGATGCCTTCACCTACGAAGGCAAGACTCGCACCCTGTTCCGCAAGGGCTCCGGACCCGCCGTGATCGTCATGGCGGAATTTCCCGGCATCTCGCCGCACGTCTTCGACTTCGCGCGGCGGGTCGCGGCCATCGGGTGCACGGCGGTCGTTCCGCATCTGTACGGCAATCCGGGCCGAGATCCGAGTCCGGCCGCGCACGGACTCGTCTCGGCGCTGGCGAACGTTGCCGGACAGTTCGGCCCGATCTGCGTGAGCCGAGAGTTCGTCGTGCTCGCGACCGGACGTACCTCGCCGGTCGTGCAGTGGCTGCGAGCGCTGGCCGAGCACGAGCACCACCGCTGCGGCGGACCGGGCGTCGGCTCGGTCGGAATGTGCTTCACCGGCGGATTCGCCCTGGCGATGGCCGTCGACGACCGATTGCTCGCACCTGTACTCTCCCAGCCCGGATTGCCCCTCGGATTCACCTCCCGGCAGAAGTACTCCATCGACCTGTCCCCCGCCGACCTGGCCCGCGTCAAAGAGCGCTGTGCGGGCGGATTGCCGGTCATGGGGCTGCGATTCCGCGGCGATCGCCGTTCGCCCGCCGAACGATTCGATTTCCTGCGCGACCAACTCGGCGACGCGTTCACAGCGATCGAACTCGATGACGCCGACGCCAATCCCGATGCCGTGCTCAGCCCGCATTCGGTCCTGACCGAACATCTCATCGATGAACCCGGCCAGCCCACCCAGGCAGCGCTGCACCAGGTTCTGGACTTCCTCGGAGGCCGGCTCCTGGCCGATCACCGACCGATCGGCCGGAACCCGTAGCGACGGCAGACTGCGCATGGCGCGGGCCGACACCGATCGAGGTGCGCCGAGAACATGGCAGCCGCCCGGGCGCGTCAGATCACCGACACCTCTGCGGCATCAGCGGTCGCCACGGTTGCCGCGGCGGCCAGCTCGGCCTCCTCGACGGTGCATCGGCCGAGGCCGCATGCCGTCGCCACACCGTACGCGGTCCGGCCTGCGGCTGCTTCGAACATGGCCAGGCTACGGATACTGTCTTGCGCTCCCTCCGGCGATACCACCCCTGCGATGACGCGCCAGTCCTCGTCCAGCCGGCGCAGCGGCCGGTAGAACGCCGGATCCACCGGGGCGGGGTGAGCACCGTAGGCGCAGGGGATGTGCGCGGGCGGCAACGGCACCGCGCGAGCGCGCAGCTCGCGTGCGACGGCGTTCAAGAGTTCGACGGCAGGCGCGAGATCACGCGGGGCGAGAAGCTCTTTGTGCTGGTAGTCGCCATAGCAAAGGTGCACGATGGTCTGTGCGCCGATCTCGTGCGTCCGCGCGAGGAAGCCGGCCAACTGTCGTGCGACCAGACGGCCAATCGGCGCCCGCATACCGAACCGCGCCGCCTTCACCAGCGCGAGCTGGGCGATCGGCGACTCCACCTGCCAGGTGATCAGATCACCGTGATCCGCTGTGAGCCGGGCCATTTCGGCCAGCGCGGCCTCCACGAAAACCGGCAGGTTGCGCAGCGCGGGAGTCACCGTCCGAAGGTGACGCAGCGCGCGCCCGAGCGGGAGGCCGTCGGCCACCGCAGCGCCACCGAACACGAACAGCGCCAGGTCGAGCGGATTCGGTTGACTGATCTGCAATCCGGTGTCGGCCAGTTCGGGGCGCCGATCACGCAGTGCGCGGAAGGCGTTGGCGGCCTTGGCGATCCGGTCGACCCGGTCCATCGCCACGTGCCGGGGTTCGAGGACGGCGCCCCGGCGAAGGCCGTAGACGCGCATGTCGGCGTAGTCGGCGAAGTCACCGCTGCGCACCACTTCGAAGACGTCGTCGTGTTTCTCCCGCGCGCGCAGATACTCCACGACCCACGTGGGATCCAGATCCCGTGGAACGCCGGTGAGCCGGTGGCCTCGGCTGCGCTCGACGAACCATTCCAGCACCTCGCGGTCGTCGGTCGTCAACGGTGCGGGCAAGCTGCCCACGAAGTGCACGAGTCGCGTCATCGCCTGTCCAACACGTAGTCCTCACAAACGGGCCGGCCGTCCGCTCCCGCTCACTACCCCGATCGGTCGGTCAACGAGCAGCATAGGTGGATCGATAGCCAGAAGTTCGCCACTGGTGGGAATGCCGCGACAGCGAACCTCCCGCGAGCAACGAGCGTGTCGTTCACTCCGGTCCGCGGTCGGCCCACGGTGCGAGCAGGAGGGCACAGGCTCGGCGTACATCGGATACCGCTTCGTCCGCGTCGAGTTGACCGGCCACGGCCCAGGTGAGGATGCCGTAGGCGCACTGCTCCACCAGCCGCGCCAGCCGGTGGTCCTCGGCATCGGGTGCGGTGACGCCCGCGACAGCGACGATCCGGTCGCGCATCGTCGTATCCACCGCGACCGCACCGGCCGAGCGCACGGCGTTGACCGAGACGAGCATGGCCCGGGCCAGCAAGGGGCGCCGCAGCAGTCCGGTAGTGGTCTGCTCCATGAAGTCGCAGACCGCCGCGACCGGATCCGGTGGTCGCCCGGCCGGGATGGGCAGGTCCTGCACGGCGGCTTCCAGCACACCGGAGAAAAGGTGGTGCTTGGACGGGTAGTAGCGATACAGCGTGCCCAGCGCGACGCCCGCCGAGGCAGCGACATCGGACATCTGGACACGCTCCAGCCCGTGTTCGCTGCCCAGCAGCGCGGCCGAACGCAGGATCGCGCGGCGCCGCGCGATCTGACTCGTTGTGGACGCTCGCCCTGGCTCGCGCGACTCCGCTATCCGCGGCACAGCACACCTCCGATCAGAAACTAGAATTCACTCTAGTATTTGTCCCGCTTCCGTTGTAGAACTGGGAACCATGGCGAGTTTGCGATCGCAGGTGGAACCGGGCCGCTACGGCCCCTGGGCGGTGATCACCGGCGGCTCCGAAGGGGTGGGGCGGTCGTTCGCCCTGCGGTTGGCCGCGGCGGGTATACATCTGCTGCTGGTGGCTCGCCGACCCGATCCGCTAGAGGCCACCGCCGAGCAGTGCCGCACGTTCGGCGTGGAAGTTCGCACCCTTGCGACTGATCTCGCGCAGCCCGCCGCAGCGCAGGCGGTGACACACGCGGTGAGCGACGTCGAGGTCGGATTACTGGTACACAACGCGGGTGCCAATACCCACAGCGCCCCTTTTCTCGACGGCGACTCGGCCGCTTTCCAGCGCGTGATCGATCTCAATGTCACCACACCGCTGGCGTTGACCGCTCACTTCGGCCGTGCGATGCGCACCCGGCGGCGCGGTGGAATCCTGCTCGTCGGATCACTGGCCGGTTACCTGGGCTCACGGCAACACACGGTGTACGGGGGTGTGAAAGCGTTCGGTCGGATCTTCGCCGAAAGCTTGTGGCTCGAGTTGCGCGACCACGACGTCGACGTGCTCGAACTCGTGCTCGGCGTGACCCGGACCCCGGCGATGGAGCGAGTCGGTCTCGACTTCGACATTCCCGGCATGCCGGTGTCGGATCCGGACGATGTCGCCGACGAAGGGCTGGCGATGCTCGGACACGGACCGGTGCACATCGTCACCGGACACGAGCGCCTCGCCGCGCAACGCAACGACCCCGATCGCGCGGCTGCCGTGCTGCGCGCCGACCGGACGATGCGGCGCCTGATCGGCCTTCCCGCACCGGAACGCGCATGAGAATCGGACTGTCCACCCCCATCGTGGTGCAGGTTCCCGGCATCGCCGCGCCGTGGGAAGCCACCGGCGGGGCAGCGGAACTCGCTCGGATCGCCGAAGCCGCCGATACTCTCGGATTCGATCACCTGACCTGCTCCGAGCATATCGGCGTGCCCGCCGACGCCGCCGCCGCGCGCGGATCGACGTACTGGGATCCGTTGGCGACCTTGTCGTTCTTGGCGGCGAGAACCACCAGGATACGGTTGGCGACTTCGGTTCTCGTCCTCGGTTACCACCACCCGCTGGCCCTGGCGAAACGCTACGGCACCCTGGACCGGCTCAGCGGGGGCCGAGTGGTCCTCGGTGTCGGAGTCGGGTCGCTGTCCGAGGAATTCGCACTGCTCGGGGCCGAGTGGGACGCGCGAGGTGCGGTCGCCGACCGAAGGCTGGCCGCGCTACGCGCTGCCTGGGGTCGAAAGGAAGTCGACGGTTTCGTCATCGAACCGCACGCCACTTCCCCCGAGCCGGTGATCTGGGTCGGCGGCCGGACGCGCCGATCGCTGCGCCGGGCGGTCGAATCCGGTAGCGGCTGGGTGCCTTTCGGCTTGTCCGCCACCGCGCTCGCCGACCACCTGCGATCGGTGACATTGCCCGACGGGTTCGAAGTAGTGCTCAACCCCGGTCGCGCACTGGACCCGCTCACCGACCCCGAGGACGCACGCCGCCGCCTCATCCGGCTGCGCGACGCCGGGGCCACCGTCGTCACCTGCGCGGTTCGCGCTTCCGACGCCGGGAACTACTGCGACCAACTCGCCGCGCTGCACTCCGTGGCCGCCGCCCTCTGAGACCCGACGAAGGGATACCGACCATGGACGACGCGAGACTGACGCGGCTGGAACAGCGGGTGCGCCGCCTGGAGGACGAACTCGAGGTGACCAGGTTGATCGCCTCCTACGGTCCATTCGTGGACACCGGCGCCGCCGACGCGGTGGCCGCCCTGTGGACCGAGGACGGCGAATACGACGTAGCGGGATGGCATATGCGCTCCCGTGCCGATGTCCACGCGATGGTCCGTTCCGACGCCCACCAGTCTTTGATCGCGACGGGATGCTCGCACTTCCTCGGCCCCGCGCACGTCGTCATCGACGGCGACAACGCCGTCGCCGTATGCGAATCGCTGCTGATTCGCCACCAGGACGGCGTCTTCCGCGTCCGGCGTGCCGGGGCGAACCGGTTCGAACTCGCCCGCACGCCGCACGGCTGGCGTATCGTCCGCCGCACCACTCGCGCACTCGACGGCGACCCGGAGGCGCATAGGTTACTGCGCGCGACGATTCCCGCCGACGTTTCACCTGATTGAACCAGGGCGGGCGAATCGACTCCGGCCTCGACAGCGGCAAGGTGACTCGTGAGCCCGGCTCCGCTGCGGCGTCGGGATGCGGGGGGTGGGGATCCACACACCTTGGGTGACTAGTTGCCGCATGTTTGCTCTCTGATGATTGGAGTGCACATTCCCCGAAGCGTTCGAGCGAGGAAGAACGGGCTCTATGTCATCTGCTCTCGACCATGCACTTCTCACCCGCACAACCGCGCAAGCACGCGAGCACACCACTCGGTCGTCGCCCCCGACGACCGTACCCGTCATCGAGGCGATTGCGACCGGTTCGCCCAGCCTGGTCCTCGACCAATCCGTCGCGGCGGAGTGGATGGCCGGGCAGTTCACCGATCGGCAGCAGCAGGAGCGGATCCGACGCATCTTTCGCAATACCATGATCGACACCCGGCGTTTCGCGGTCGACCCGCTCGATGCCCGGATCCATGCGCCCAACGGTGCGGCAGCGACGATCCAGGATCGCATGCGCCTGTTCTACCGCCATGCCGTTCCACTGGCGGTCGATGTGGCGCGGCGCGCGCTCGACGGTGTCGACCCGGCCGACGTCGGACTTCTCGTGTTCGCCACGAGCACCGGGGTCATCGCGCCCGGCGTCGACGTCGCGGTCGTCGAAAACCTCGGACTGCCTCGGTCGGTGGCTCGCCTGGTGGTCAACTTCATGGGCTGCGCGGCGGCGATGAACGGAATTCGCGCCGCATCGGACTTCGTCCTGGCCAACCCGGGCAAGAAGGCGATGGTCTTGTGCATCGAGCTCAACTCGGTGCAGGCCGTCCCCGTCGACGACTTCAACGACGCGGTGATCGGCAGCCTCTTCGGGGACGGCTGCGGCGCGGTCGTCATCGGCGCGAACCGAGGCGGGGAGCGAGCCGAAGCCGGGACGATCGTCATCCGGGACCGATTCACTCATCTGTTCGAGGCCACCGAGGACGGCATCGTGGTCGGCGTCAACCACGACGGCATCACGTGCGAGCTGTCGGAGAACGTACCCCGGTACATCTACAACGGCGTTGCTCCCGTAGTCGGAGACGTGCTGCGCCGCAATGGATTACGGCAGTCGGACATCGATGCGTGGGCAATCCACCCGGGCGGGCCGAAGATCTTGCTCGAATCCGCGCGATCGCTCGGCCTCCCACCGGAAGCCTCGTCGACGAGCTGGAAGGTTCTCGCTGAGTACGGAAACATGTCGAGCGTCTCGCTGATTTTCGTGCTCGAACGGATCGCCGCTCAGACCGGAGCCGACAAGCCGGTCTCGACCGGTATCGCCTTCTCGTTCGCACCGGGAGTCACGATCGAGGGATTCGTCTTCGACCTCGTTCGCCGGTGACCATGCTGTCTCGCGGCCATCCACCGAAGGCGCGGGCTGCTGTCCGGCACCCCGCGCCGGGCGGTGGCTCGGACCGCATCGAGTCGCCGCCAGTGCGGGCATGTTCGGCCACCGGCCGTACCAGGTTTATGGTCGGCCGAGGATCAGGATGGCCGGCGTACCGCTACCGCCCGTCACATAGTGCTCGAAGATGTCAGCGGCCGGTCGTGCCGTCGATCAGTTCGCGCAGGATGTCCGCGTGGCCCGCGTGGCGGCCGGTCTCCTCGATCATGTGGGTGAGTGCCCAGCGGAGGGTAGGAGCGGGACGGGCCGGTCGCGACCGTGGGACGGGTGCGCCGAGATCGCTGCACCCGTCGAGGATCTCGTTCGCACGTTCGACCGTGTCCCGATAGCGGGCGACGACATCGGCCACGCTGTCGGTCGGTGCGGCCTGGAACGTCGCCTGCCAATCGGTGACCTCGTCTCCGAGGAACATGGAGCGCTCGACGACGGTCAGATGATTCAGCAGGCCGAGCAGGTTCGTGCCCGACGGCACGGCGGCTGTCCGCACCCGTGGTTCGGGGGCGCCGTCGACCTTCGCTGCGATCGCGGCCCGCAGGTAGTCGAGGAATCCGCGCAGGATCTCGGCTTCGCTGCCTCCGGTCCGGGGCGGCGGGGTGTCGCGGCGTCGCGCGATGGTTGGCACGCTGGTCTCCTTCGTCGGATTCGGGTCAGGCGGTGCGGCGAATGAGCAGGACGTGATCGGTGACCTCGGCAGTGCGTCCGTCCGGTCCGGTCGCGCGTCGCCGTGGTGCGTCGGCCCGCTCGACTCTCCAGCTTGCCCGGTCCAGCCCGATTCCCGCGGCGACCTCGTGCGGGGTCGGGTACCGGAGGTCAGGATCCTGGTTCCATGACCATGGCGCGGTCGAGCCGTGGTCGACCACCAGCAGCCTGCCGCCCGGACGCAGCGCGTGCGCGCCTGCGCGCAGGACGGTTGCCCGATCCAGGTCGAACGGGGTGTGCAGGTAGTGGGCGCAGATCAGGTCGAACGCGCCCTGCGGGAACGACTCGCGCAGGTCATGCCGCTCGGCGGCGATGCGATCGCCCAGGTCGTGCGAGCGGGCGAGGCCGATGAGCCGCTCCACCGCGACGGGCCAGCCACAGTGCGTCGCCGCCTTCACCGCATCCGAGGTCCAACGCGTCGCCGGGTGGCAGACACGAGACCGTCTCGGCGAGAAGATCGTTCGGACGCGGGTCGGCGGCCGCGGGCCGGTCGGCGTAGACGCCGTTCCAGAACGTGACCGCGTCGGTGGTGCTCATTGGAGACTCCTTCTGTCGGAACACGTTCAGTCTCGGTAGCCACAGCACGCATTGGCACGCGATCTTGCCGTTCCGGCAAGATGAGCTGATGGACCGCGAAACAAACGACGTGCTCGACGCCGTGGGGCCTCGGCTGCGCGCGTTGCGGCGCGACCGCGGAATCACCCTCGCCGACCTCGCGACCACGACCGGCGTATCGGAGAGCACACTGTCGCGACTGGAGAGCGGGCAACGCCGGGCGACCCTCGAGTTACTGCTGCCGCTCGCTCGTACCTACAACGTTCCGCTCGACGACCTCGTCGGCGCCCCGCGCACCGGCGATCCCCGGATACACCTGAAACCGATCCGGCGTTTCGGGATGGTCTTCGTGCCGCTGTCGCGACGCCCAGGCGGAGTCCACGCGTTCAAGATGATCATCCCCGCGCGGCCGGAACCGCTGGAACCGACACCGCAGACGCACGAAGGCTTCGAGTGGCTGTACGTGCTCAACGGCCGCTTGCGGCTCGTACTCGGCGAGCGCGACCTGACGCTGCCACCCGGTGAGGCGGCCGAGTTCGGCACTTCCGTGCCGCATTGGCTGGGCAGCGCCGACGGCGGCGCGGTCGAGCTTCTCATCCTGTTCGGTCAGCAAGGGGTGGGATCACACGTACGCGCCGACCCCGGCCGGTGAACCCGACCACTTCTTTTTCAGCGACCCGGCCCCCGTCAGCCGGGTAGCAGAAAGCGAATGGGCCTTGCCGGAAGCGGCAAGGCCCACTCGCCGAGCAGTCGACCGGCTATTGCATCGGCGCGGGTCCGCATTCCTTGCCCATCACGTCGGGCAGGTGAGCCCATCCGGACGTGCAGCTCACGATCTCGCCGCCGTTCACCCGGAACGGCTGCGTGATCTCTCCGCTCATCGGTGCACCGTCGGACGCCGTGCAGTCCAGAGCGGTCACCCTGCCCTCCCACACCGGCGAATGGGACGAACAGTTGTAGCTCCACATCTCCTGGGCGGAGACGGTGGGTGGACAGAACAACAGGGCCGCCGCCGCGGCGAAGAACGGGGGAAGACCCAGACGAACGAGGCGTGTGGCTTTCATGACGATCTCCTTGTCCTGGTTCCGTGCGATCTGAATCGGTAACCGTCCCGGACGGGCCGTCCGAGCGGTATCGAGCAGAAACTGCGTGGTTGCTCAGGAGAGAACGTGCACACTGCGGGAGGAACGCTACGCGGAGGTTGCCAGGCCGGGTGCGGAATGCCGATTGCTGTGATCATCCGGATATGACGGCCGCCCACCGGCGCCTCGAGCGGGCACTTCGAAACTCTACGTGCGGGTAACACCCGCACGCTGTGTAGATATCTGGGATAAAGGTGCACACTACGCGAGACCGGGTGTCACACACCTCGCCCGACCGGGCCAACGCTTAGGAGAGGAAGGAACCGGCAAGTGTTCAGCCGCATTGCCATCGTGAACCGGGGCGAGGCCGCCATGCGCCTCATCCACGCCGTCCGAGATCTGGCTGCGGAGACCGCGCTGCCGATCGAAACCGTCGCCCTGCACACCGACGTCGACCGCCACGCGACGTTCGTGCGAGAAGCCGACATCGCCTACGACCTCGGCCCGGCGTCCGAGCGCCCGTACCTGGACCTGAAGGCGCTCGAGCGGGCGCTCGTGGAGACCGGCGCCGACGCCGCCTGGGTCGGCTGGGGTTTCGTCGCGGAGGACCCGGCGTTCGCGGAGCTGTGCGAACAGATCGGTGTCACCTTCATCGGCCCCAGCCCGGAGGCGATGCGCAAGCTCGGCGACAAGATCGGCGCGAAGCTGATCGCCGAGGAGGTCGGCGTGCCGGTCGCGCCCTGGAGCCGCGGTCCGGTCGAGACCGTGGACGCCGCCTTGGCGTCCGCGGCCGAGATCGGCTACCCGCTGATGCTGAAGGCGACCGCGGGCGGCGGCGGACGCGGTATCCGGGTGATCACCGATGAAGCCGAACTCGTCGACGCCTATGAGCGCACTCGCCAAGAGGCAGCTCGGGCGTTCGGCAGTGGTGTGGTCTTCCTGGAGCGGCTCGTCACCGGTGCCCGGCATGTCGAGGTCCAGGTGATCGCCGACGGCCAGGGAACCGCGTGGGCGCTGGGTGTCCGCGACTGCTCGGTTCAGCGGCGCAACCAGAAGATCATCGAGGAGTCGGCGTCACCGGTGCTGAGCCCCGAGCAGGCAGCCGAACTGAAGGCCTCGGCCGAGCGGCTGGCGATCGCGGTGGGTTACCGCGGAGCAGCGACCGTCGAGTTCCTCTACCACCCCGGTGATGATCTCTTCGCGTTCCTCGAGGTCAACACCCGCCTGCAGGTCGAGCATCCGATCACGGAATACACCACCGGTTTCGACCTCGTCCGGGCGCAGTTGCTGGTGGCCTCAGGAGGAAGGCTCGAGGGCGAACCCCCGGTCGAGCGCGGGCACGCCATCGAGGCCCGGCTCAACGCCGAAGACCCCGACCGCGACTTCGCCCCCGCCCCGGGCCGCATCGCGCGCCTGAACCTGCCTGCCGGTCCGGGTATCCGCGTCGACACCGGCGTCAGCGAGGGCGACACGATTCCCGCCGACTTCGACTCGATGATCGCCAAGATCATCGCCTACGGCCGCGACCGTGACGAAGCACTGGGCAGGCTGCGCCGGGCGGTGGCGCAGACCCGGGTGGTCATCGAAGGCGGCGCGACGAACAAGAGCTTCGTGCTCGACCTGCTCAACCAGCCCGAGGTGATCGACGCCAGCGCCGACACCGGCTGGATCGACCGCGTCCGCGGCGAGGGCCGCCTCGTCTCGCATCGCCACTCGGCCGTCGCGCTCGCGGCCGCCGCCATCGAGGCCTACGAGGAGGAGGAGCGGGTTCAGCGGCACCGGTTGCTGTCCACCGCGTCCGGTGGACGTCCCCAGGTACAGCACGAGAGCGGCAGGCCGCTCGACCTGAAACTGCGCGGCGCGAGCTACCGCGTGCGCGTCGCGCGCATCGGTGCCCATCGGTTCCGCATCGGCATCGAGGCCTGCGGCGAAATCCGCACCGCGGACGTCGACCTCGAGCGCTTCGATCGGCACACCGGGCAGATCGTGGTGAACGGCGCCCGCTACCGCTTGACCATCGGCACACACGGGCCGATCCACCTGATCGACGTCGACGGTGTGACGCATCGGATCAGCCGCGACGAAGGCGGTGTCGTCCGCTCCCCCGCACCCGCCCTTGTCGTCGCCACGCCGCTGGAGGTCGGCGCCGAGGTCGAGGCGGGCGCGCCGGTGCTCGTGCTGGAGAGCATGAAGATGGAAACGGTGCTGCGCGCGCCGTTCCGCGCTCGCTTGAAGGAGTGCGGCGTCTCCGTCGGCACCCAGGTGGAGACCGGGGCGCCGTTGCTGCGGCTGGAGCCGATCGCCGAGGACGACGAGGCCGAGGCCCCCGCGGCGACCGAGTCCGTGGAACTGGACCTGCCCGGCGAGCCCGGTCAGGTCGAGCCGCACGAGCGCACCACCCGCGGTCAGCAGGACCTGCGCAGTCTGCTGCTCGGCTTCGACGTCGACCCGCACGACGACCGCCGGGTGCTCGACGAATACCTCACCGCGCGCCGGGCTGCCATCGCGGACAACCGCAGGCCGCTGGCCGAGGAACTCGAGCTGGTGGAAGTGTTCGCCGACCTCGCCGAGCTGACCCACAACCGGTCGTGGGACGAGGACGGCGGCCAGGGCCATGTCCACAGTGCCCGCGAGTACTTCCACACCTATCTGCAGAGTCTCGACGTCGAGCGGGCCGGGTTGCCCGAGTCCTACCAGGCCAAGCTCGCCCTGGCGCTCGGGCACTACGGGATCACCGATCTGGAGCGCACCCCCGACCTGGAAGCCGCGGTCTTCCGGATCTTCCTCGCCCAGCAACGCCCGTCCGACACCGCCGCGGTCATCACCACACTGCTGCGCGAGTGGCTGCGGGAGCCGGTTCCGGACCGGGCGCTGCGCGAGCCCGTCGGTCTCGTGCTGGAGCGGCTCGTGGCCACGACCCAGGTGCGCTTCCCCGTGATCGCCGATCTCACCCGCGGCCTGGTGTTCGCCTGGTACGGCCAGCCGCTGCTGCGGCGTAATCGCGCTCGCGTGTACACCAACGTCCGCAGGCACCTGCGCCACCTGGACGCGCACCCGAGCTCCCCCGATCGCGCCGAGCGCATCTCCGACATGGTGCGCAGCACCGAACCGCTGGTGCGACTGCTCGGCCAGCGACTGGAGCGCGGCTACCCCGACCACACCGTCATGCTGGAGGTGCTCACCCGCCGGTACTACGGCAACAAGGGGCTCACCGGCGTGCACACCCACGAGGTGGGCGGCTGCACATTCGTGATCGCCGAGCGAGCGGGCTCGAGCCTGGTGTCCACCGCGGTGAGCTTCGACGCGCTCGACACCGCGCTGCGCGGGCTCACCGAACTGGCCGCGGGCGCCACGTCCATCGACGCCGACATCTACCTCAGCTGGGAGAAGCAGCCCGGCGACTTCGACGCGATGGCGGCGGCGCTGCACGAGGTCATCGGCACCCACCAGTGGCCGAGCCAGGTGCACCGCATCACCGCCACGGTCGCGGGCAGCGGCGGCGCCGTGATGCACCACCACTTCACCTTCCGCCCGTCGGCCACCGGTATGGCCGAGGAGCGGCTGATCCGCGGCCTGCATCCCTATATCGCGCAGCGGATGCAGCTGGAGCGGCTGCGCAAGTTCGACCTCACCAGGCTGCCGTCCTCGGACGACGACGAGATCTACCTGTTCCGGTGCGTCGCGAAGGAGAACCCGGCCGACGATCGGCTCATCGCGTTCGCGCAGGTGCGTGACCTGGCGGCGCTGCGCGAGCACGACGGCAGGCTGCTCGCGCTGCCCACGGCCGAGAGCACCATCGCCACCTGCGTCGACTCGATCCGCCGGGCACAGTCGCAGCGGCCGTCGGCGAAACGCTTCAACACCAACCGCATCGTGATGTACATCTGGCCGCCGATCGACGTCACCCGGGCCGAACTCCAGACCATCGGCGGACACGTGCTGCCCACCGCCGCGGGCGCCGGGCTGGAGGAGATCCTGCTCATCGCGCGGCAGCGGGACCCGGGCACCGGCGAGCTGACCAAGATCGCCGTCCGCATCTCCTTTGGCGCCACCGGCAGTACCGAGGTGACCGTCGGCGAACCCACCGACGAGCCGGTCGAGCCGCTGGACGAGTATCGGCAGAAGGTGCTGCGGGCGAGCAGCCGCAACACCGTGTACCCCTACGAACTGACCGGTCTGCTCGGTGATTTCGCCGAGTACGACCTCGACGAGAACCACACGCTGGTACCGGTCGACCGGCCCAAGGGGCGCAACACCGCGGCCCTCGTCGCGGGTGTGGTCACCACGCCGACCGAGCGGCATCCGCAGGGCGTGACGCGGGTGGCGCTGCTCGGTGATCCGACGAAGTCGCTGGGCGCGCTGTCGGAGCCGGAGTGCCGCCGCGTGATCGCCGCGCTGGACCTCGCCGAACGGATGCAGGTGCCGTTGGAGTGGTACGCGCTGTCCTCCGGCGCGCGGATCTCGATGCGGTCCGGCACGGAGAACATGGACTGGGTGGCGGCGGCGCTCAAGCGCATCGTCGAGTTCACCCAGGACGGCGGCGAGATCAACATCGTGGTGGCGGGCATCAATGTCGGCGCGCAGCCGTACTGGAACGCCGAGGCGACGATGCTCATGCACACCAAGGGCATCCTGGTGATGACGCCGGACTCCGCGATGGTGCTCACCGGCAAGCAGGCGCTCGACTTCTCCGGCGGTGTGTCGGCCGAGGACAACTTCGGCATCGGCGGCTACGACCGGGTGATGGGTCCCAACGGGCAGGCGCAGTACTGGGCGCCGAACCTGACCGCCGCGCGGGACGTGCTGATGTCGCACTACGACCACACCTACGTCGCGCCCGGCGAGCAGACGCCGCGGCGAGCGCAGACCAGCGACCCCATCGATCGCGATGTCTCCGACTTCCCGCACGTCGCGGCGGACAGCGACTTCACGACCGTCGGCGAGATCTTCTCCGCCGCGAAGAACCGGGACCGCAAGAAGCCGTTCGATATCCGGACCGTGATGCGGGCCCTGTCCGACCAGGACCACCCGGTGCTGGAGCGGTGGGCGGGCATGGCCGACGCCGAGACCGCGGTGGTGCAGGACGCGCATGTCGGTGGCATCCCGGTATGCCTGCTGGGCATCGAGTCGCGGGGTGTCCCGCGACGCGGCTTCCCGTCCACCGACGGCCCGGACACCTACACCGCGGGCACACTGTTCCCACGGTCGTCGAAGAAAGCCGCGCGGGCGATCAACGCGGCCAGTGGTAATCGACCGCTGGTTGTGCTGGCAAACCTGTCCGGCTTCGACGGCTCGCCCGAGTCGATGCGGAAGCTGCAGCTCGAGTACGGTGCCGAGATCGGGCGCGCGATCGTGAACTTCCGCGGCCCCATCGTGTTCTGCGTGATCTCCCGGTATCACGGCGGCGCGTTCGTGGTGTTCTCGAAGGCGCTGAACCCGAACATGACCGTGCTCGCGCTGGAGGGCTCCTTCGCCTCGGTGCTCGGTGGCGCTCCGGCCGCCGCGGTGGTGTTCGCCGGTGAGGTCGACACCCGCACCGCGGCCGATCCGCGGGTGCGGGACCTGGAAGCGCGCGCCGCGATCGCATCCGGCACCGAGCGCGCGTCCTTGACCGCGGAACTCGACGAGATCCGGTCGTCGGTCCGGACCGAGAAGCTCGCCGATGTGGCCGCGGAATTCGACCGCGTGCACGATATCCGGCGCGCTGTCGAGGTCGGTTCGGTGGACGCCGTCATCCGCGCCTCCGAACTGCGCCCGCGCATCATCGAGGCCATCGAGGCGCGCCTGGCCGGATGATCCGATCGCCGTGGCCGTACGCCGACGAGTCCCACCTAATGTGGTGGCGACTTGCCGGCGTACGGCCATTTCGGTCAGGAAGACCCTCATCAGCGGGCACCTACCCGATATCGACTACCCGAGCCCATGCGGGCGGCGCGTCCGGAACGTAATCGGGGTCCTGTTCGCGCCACGAAGTGTCCTTCTGCCGCCGGAACAGGCCCACCACTGTCCGGCAGGGTGGTCGTCGGGCCGGCCAGGGGGTCTGGCCGTCGGTGAGGATCACGAGGGCGTCGGGGCGGGGTTGGGTTCGCAGCGCTTTGGCGATGCCGGTGCGCAGGTCCGTGCCTCCGCCGCCCACCAGCGGTATTCGCTCGGCACGACACAGCGGGTGCACGATCCTGGCCGCCGCGTCGCACGGCAGCACGGTGACCAGGTCGCGGCGGCCGCCCACGGCACGGGAGATGGCCGCCACTTCGAGCAGCGCGCTGCCCAGTTCGGTGTCACTGACCGACCCGGATGTGTCGATGAGCACCGAGACCCGAGGTGGCGTTCGCCGCAGACTCGGCAGCACCACGCCGGGCACCCCGGCCGAGCGCCGCGCCGGCCGGCCGTAGGTGTAGTCCTCGCCCGCACCGGCGCCGCAGACCGCTGAGCGGACGGCCGCTCCCAGCAGATCGCGCCATGGCTGTGGCGGGTGGAACGCCTCTGCCGCCCAGCGCTGCCATGCTTGGGACGGTCGTCGATCGTGACGGGCCATCTACGCAGGCCTGCAACGCACTCGGGAGCAGGTAGCCGATCACGGTGCGCGGGTTATGGGGAGGCGACCCCGCAGTATGGGCGGTGCTCGAGCGTGGCACCAACCGAATCGCGGATACCGTCCAGCCCACTGGTTGCCCCGACCCGGCCTGCCGGATGACGACGGGGTGGTCCGACTTGTCTGCGCCGATCACCGCTGATGCCCGCATAGCCGCGTGTCAGCAGTTGCTGGGGGCAGGCTCTCCGCGAACCCGAGCGTCGAGCCATTGCATTACCGCGGGCGCACCCAGTACCGCGGGGGACAAATGCTCGAGCGCGGGGCCCAGTTCGACCGAGGGCACCCGCAGCGTCTGCACCCGCACCCCTGCCGTGCACCAACGGCGGAGGGTGTTCTCGATGGCATCGACCGGAATCTGCTGGTCCTCCGGCGAATGCCATTCGAAGATCGGTGTTTCCGGCACGCCGACGTACAATTCGAGGCTGTTCTCCTCCACCACCGAGCGGGCTTCGCGACTGTCGAAGATCCAGGTGTCTGTGATGTAGTCCCGGGCGCTGCCGTCCAGGCCCGAAATCAAGATTTCATTGCTGCAGCTGTTTGCCATGGCCTTGCCGACTTCGAGGCCACGCGGGTTGAGATGCGCGCTGATCGGCAGCCGATCCGGGTACTCTCGCTCCAGACCGATCGCCGCTGCCATGGCCAACCCGAACGAAGGGTGCGGGTTCAAGCCCAGCGCCTCGGCCATAGTCAGCAGATTCATCGGTGCGCCGCCGATGGCCGCGCCCGCGAGTTCCAGCTCCGGTGCGTACGCCGGCTGCAACGCGGCCGCCCATGCGGTGGCAAGGCCGCCGCCCGAGTAGCCGGCCATCACCGTTGGGCTGGACGGCACGGCGAGTGCGGGCAGCCGCTTCACCGCCCGGATGCCGTCCAGTACGATCTGGCCACCCAAACGCGCGGCCCCGAGAGCGAATTGCGGTCCGAGGTGATCCGGCAGCGCGACGCTCCAGCCCTGCGCCAGCGCCACGTTCAAGATCGGCGTGGTCACCGTCAGGTTCAGATCGTCGCCGTACAGTTTGTGCGAAAGGGCGCAGTCGGTGCCGAGCGCATTGATGAAGTGCTGATAAGACAGCAGTGGCCCACCCGGCCGGCGGCCGAACGGCGTGAGAACCGTGGTCGTCGCCGCGATCGGTGCTCCGCGGGAATTGGTGGACCGGAATTTGACCAGCGTGACGCTGGAGCCGGGGAAGATCGCCAGCGGCGGCAGCGCCCGTTCACCGAGCACATCACCTGGCAGATATGCCGCCAGATCCGCCGGGGCGGCATAGAACGGGTCGGGATCGGGCCGCGGATACAGTGGCTCCGCGGTCGCCATCGTCGCCGGGATCAGCCCCAGGGCCACGGCGCAGACGGCACCGAGGGCCCGTGCTACACCGCTGAACCTGCCGCCCGGGAAACAAAACAACCGCCCGATCACGATCTCGACCTCCACGGGTAGTTCGCGGGCATTCGTCGACCAGCCAGCCTGCATTCAAATCCAACCCCATGCGCAAACATCCAGCGACACGCCGGAAAGATGTCGGGCTCCCGCTCCGAACACGCTGGAATGCCGACCGGGGTCAGCACGGCGTCTCGGGCTCCGTGTGAGAATCAGCGTGAGAAGCGGCCGGACTCTCGCGGAATCCCACCGGTCGAACCTGCGGTGTCGCCGACGCCGCGGCCGAGCGACACAGGTAGTCCGATGCCCGAAACACAATCCGAGTTCACACGCAGGGAATCCTGGGAGCGGACGACCGGCATTCCCATGATGGTGCTGGCCGTCGTATTCCTCGGCGTCTATGCCTGGCAGGTGCTCGATATCGAGGCCTCACCTCGTCTGGACGCCTGGCTTACCCGGGTCGACGTGATGATCTGGGCGGCGTTCGCGCTGGACTTCGCGGTGCGGTTGTGGCTGTCCGGGAGCCGCTTGCGGTTCCTGCGTACCCACCCGGTCGACTTCTTGATCGTGGTGCTGCCGCCGCTTCGCCCGCTGCGGCTGCTGCGCGCAGCCATGCTCGTGATCGGCACGTTGAACCGGAACACGACGACCAGAGCCAGGCTCGCGGTGTTCGTCGGCGCCAGTTCGATACTGCTCCTGCTGCTGTGCAGTCTGGCGTTCTTCGACGCGGAGTACGGGGCGGCCGACAGCAAGATCCACAATTTCGGTGACGCGCTGTGGTGGTCGATGGTCTCAGTGACCACCGTCGGGTACGGCGACGTGTATCCGGTGACGACCGAAGGCCGTTTGATCTCGTTGATCCTGATGACCCTCGGCATCGGCCTCATCAGTTTCGCGATCGGCACCACTACCAGTTGGGTGATGGATCAGCTGAAGAGTGTCGAGGCGAATGTGGAGAATACCGATCGGGAGATCACCGAACTCGTCGCCGAGATCCGAGCGCTGCGCGCCGAAGTGGCCGAGATGCGCTCCACTGTGGTCGTGCCGGATACCGTGCCGGCCGACTGATCATCACCACCAGTTGCCCGACCCTCTCCGCGGGAAGCAACACGCGACGACCCAGTGATACTTCCCGCGGCCGGTCGTTTATCCCCCGGCAGCAGAGTCGGCGACATCCATCGCGGCAGTCACCGCGCGGCGGTCGCAGTCGGCACGCGAGTGTCGTCGGTGTGCTCCAGTCGAGCGCTGATCTGCGGGTAGGTCGGATACTCGATGCCCGAGATGTACTGCACCGTCCGCACGACCTGGCACGAGTAGCCGAATTCGTTGTCGTACCAGACATACAGGATCGCGGTGTCGTCCTCGACGATCGTGGCATTGGCATCGATGATCGATGCGGCGCGCGATCCGATGAAGTCGCTGGAAACCACGTCCGTGGCGGCGGTGTAATCGAGGTTCCGGCTCAACGGCCCGGCAAGCGAAACCTGACGCAGGTACTCGAGCACATCGCTTTTCGTCGTCTTGCGCTCCAGCTGCAAGTTCAGGATCGCGACCGATACGTCAGGGGTGGGGACGCGAATCGAGTTCCCGGTGATCTTGGCTTTGAAGTCCGGCATCGCCTTCGCGACCGCGGACGCGGCACCGGTTTCGGTGAGCACGAGATTGAACGGCGCGGACCGGCCGCGACGGTCCGCCTTGTGGTAATTGTCCAGCAGGTTCTGGTCGTTGGTGAACGAGTGAACCGTCTCCACGTGCCCGCGGATGATGCCGTACTCGTCGTCCATGGCCTTGAGCGGCGGAACGATCGCGTTGGTCGTGCACGAGGCGCACGAGAAGATCCGCTGCGACAGGTCCAGGCTGCGGTGGTTCACGCCGTGCACGATATTCGGAACGTCGCCCTTACCGGGTGCGGTGAGCACGACTTTCGCGATGCCGGGGCGCAGATGCTGCGACAGCCCGTCACGATCACGCCACCTGCCGGTGTTGTCGATCAGGATGGCGTCGTCGATCCCGTATTCGGTGTAGTCGATCGTCGTCGGATCATCGCTGTAGATGAACTTGATCACGTTCCCGTTCGCGGTGATCGTGTCATTGCCGGTATCGACCTTGATTGTGCCGTTGAAGTGGCCATGCACCGAATCACGGCGAAGCAGCGACGCGCGCTTGGCCAGATCGTCGTCGCCTCCCCTGCGCACCACCACGGCACGCAGGTTCAGACCGTTACCCGATCCGGCCTTCTCGATAAGCAGGCGCGTGACCAGACGACCGATGCGGCCGAAGCCGTAGAGAACGACGTCCCTCGGGCCCGGCGACTGAGCCTTGTTGCCGTTGGTCACCTCGGCCAGCACCGCCGCGGTGAACTCGCGGATCGACAGTCCGCGATCGTCGGTGCGATAGGTCATGACCAACTGACCGATATCGATCTTGCACGGGCCCAGATCCAACTCGCTGAGCACTTGCAGGAAAGGAAGGGTCTGATCCACCGACAACTCTTCGCCTTCGATCTGCCTCGCGAAGCGGTGCGTCCGCAGAATGCTGATCACCGACTTGTTCACCAGCGACCGGCTGTGCAGCAGGATCGTCACCCCTTTGCGCCGATACAACGTGCCGATGATGGGAATCATCGCCTCGGCGGCGGCTTCCTGGGCGTTCCAGCGGTCAAGTTGTTCGGTAGTCAACGCAGTCCTCGGATTCCTCGGTATTCTCGCCGGATCGATGCTAGTGAGGGCCGCGATATCACTGCGATCGGCTACCCACCGGTGAGATCGCCAGGTCGTGACGTCGATGGAAGCAAGCGGTCAGGCGCAGACCGGCGGGCCGATGGAAGTGCTCGCGACCCGTCGGCGCATAACAGTGCGTAGTCAGCAGGTGACGTCCACTTCGGCAGCCTTCTCGAACGACACATGCACATGGTCGTAGTGATTGGCGGTCGGGCTCCCGCGGTCTTCCAGGTACGACCAACCGCTGCCGTCGTTGTACCGCTGCCGCCAGATCACGTACGTCACACCGAAACGCTGCTTGTTGGCCAGCACGAAGTCGGCGATCGCGTCGCCGCGCGCGGAATCGGATGTCATGAGGTCGAGGGCCAGGCCGGCACCGTGGTCGCCGTCGGCACGGCCGACGGCGCCACCGACGTCGGTGAGGCCGAACGTCTTCTTGAGCATGTTGCCCACCCTTGCCACGTGCGGCCTCGTACCGGCGAGTTCCGTCGAGCACGGGACGGAGGGAGGTGGTGGGGGCGGGTGCTGTGCGGCGTTCTTCTCCGACGGTGGGGGTGGCTCGACGGCCGCCGCGGCCGGCACCGGCTGAGGCATCGGCGGAACGACGGTCGGGACCGGGCGGGCTTCGACGGCGGTCGACTGCGGTGAATCGACCGCCGCCACGTGCTGAGCGGCCGGGACCGGGCGTAACGCCGCCCACAGCACGACGGCGAGAGTTGCCGCGACACCGCACACAGCCAGAGCGGTGAGCTTCCGGGCTGCGGTTCGTTTGCGGTGTTGGCCAGGCATTATGTCGGTTACCGGTTTACTGTCGAGAGCAGGTCACCGATACATTACGAAATGGTCGCGAAAATGTCACGCCCGTTGGTCCCGGTAAGGCACCCTGCCGCGGGTGCCACCGCCGGACACAGTCGAGGGTGAATCCGGTGGCGGATCAGCTCCCGCGGCGAGCGGGGCAAGACCCGATGTGCGTCCGGTCGGCGAACTCGCCGTTCACCGCGACGGTTGTCGATGCCGGGCAGCCACCCGCTCAGCGGTTGCCCGATCATCATCGACATCGGCGCTCAGCGCATACGCGTCGCGTACCACTCCTGCGGCCGCCGCTGGAAATGTCTTCGCACCTCGCGACGCGTGGAGGCTGTCGATTGGGCGGCGGCGAGCCTTACCGGCTGAACCCCGCATCGGCCGCGGCGGCGGTGAGCGCGTCCAGACCGAACGCCTCGACCGGGCCCAGCGCACCGGTGCCGAGCAGGCCGCCGTCCAGTGCGGCCTGTGCGCCCCAGGCGAGGATCGCGCTGGTGAAGTCGTAGGGATCGACCCCGGCCAAGGTCACCGACGCCAAGACGCGGCCGGTGTCGTCCAATGCCTCGGCGATCGCCCAAGAGCGCGTGCGTGCCCGCGCTTCGCGCCCAGGGCCGCCGGTCGAGCCCTTCACCACGCGTTCCAGCGCGCCTTCGGCCAGCCGCTTCACCGGCTCCACCCGCGCGACCGCGCCGGTGAGCAAGGATCCGGCCTGCAGGGCACGAGCGGCCGCGGGAGGCAGGCCGAGGTAGACGTCGGCCTCGCGCAGCTTCGGGTAGGCGCGGCTCAGCGCGAGATGTTCCGATCCGGGAATCGATACTCCTGTACGCGGGCGGCCTGCGACGTCGAAGGTGCGGATCCGTGAGCCGGTGCGCTCGGGCACGATCCGGCCGCCGCGGAGGGCGAAGCCGTGTTCGAACAGCATCCCGGCCATCGACGCTCGGGTGCCACCGCTGGCACCGGGGCTGGCGATGAAGTAGCCGATGTCGGCGCGGATGGCGTCGGGCGCTTCGCGTAAGGCGAGACCGGCGGCCAGGTTGCCGGGCACGAAGTCGAACCCGAACGCGGTCAGCAGGCCCACTCCCGCCTTGCGGGCCTCCTCGTCGCGGTCGAACACCGTGCTGATGAATGGGCCTTCGCCGGTGGAGTCGAAGTAGTGCGCGCCCGCCGCCACGGCCGCGGCCAGTGCGGGCCCGCCGTATCGGAGAAACGGCCCGACCGTCGTCACCAGCACGTCGCCCCGGCCCAGCAGGGCCCGTACCGAGTCGGGCTCGGTCACGTCGGCGACCGCGGTCTCCGCGCCACCGAGGTCGGCGGCCAGTTTCTCGAGCGCGGCGGAATTGCGGGCAGCCAGCACGGGGGCGGCCCCGCGGGCGATCAACGCTTCCGCGGTCAGGCGGCCGGTGTACCCGGTGGCGCCGAACAACACGATTTTCGGCATTGGCAGTCACCTACGTTTCTATTCGTGGATGGACAGGGGAAGTAGCAGTCACTCCGCACTGAGTGCGCTGTCCCGGCTACAAGATCATGACGGGTGCGGCGGATCCTCGTCCGGACGCGGTGTCCGGCATGTTCGCACAGTCCTTACCGCCGAGCGCTGTTGTGCCCGTGGGTCGCCCTGCCCGATAGTTCTTCCATGGCGGAGAGGCTGGCTCTGGTTGTCGCGTCGGAGTGCGCGGCATTCCCGCGACTCGGGTTCACCGGTGAGCTGGCCGCGGCGCTCTACTCGGCTTTCACCACGGTGGGCCATTGGCTACCGATCGGTGACGGACCCCTGGTCGACCCCACGGTCATCGAACTCAAGCGGCGTGTCAAAGCCGCGTTCCAGCAGGCCGACGAGCTGGGAGCGACGCTGTTGATCGCCTTCATCGGTCACGGGTTCACCGCCAACGACGAGGATTTCTATCTACTCGCCGCCGACTCGGAAATGCCTCTGGACTCCGATTCCGGCTTCAACCTGGTCAATGCCGTAGCCGAGCAATTGGGCAACACGCGGGCACTGGACGGGCTCATCGTCCTCGTCGATGCGTGCGAGGCCGGTACCGGCGCGATCGGCGCGGGGAACCGCTGGGTGCGGATGCTGGAGAAGACCGCGGGACGGATGGAACTGCTGGTCGCATCGGACGACGGCAACGCATACGACGGCTGTTTCAGTCGAACACTGTTGCGCACCTTCGATACCGGCCTACCCGGCAGCGGAACGAATCTGCTGTGTGCCGACCTCACACCGGAGCTGAGCACCGCGTGCCAACGGCAGACCGCACGGCATCTGTCCTTCAACGGCACTCAGGTGCGCCGCGGGGACCAGGGCCTGTGGCTGGTGCCCAACCGGTCCCGGTCCAGAGACGCGGTGACCGGCAGACCCGCGGCGGGCCTGGTGGATCATCTGGTGCGCAGCGTCTCTTTGACCTCGCATGTGCAGGAAACCCTCGCCGACATCGTCGAAGCGGGCGGCGATCGATTGCAGGCGTTGATCGGACCGGCCGGGGCCGGGAAATCGACACTGATGTCGCTGCTCATCCGGCCGGGCCTGGTGGAGACGCTGGATTCGTTGACCGCCGAATTCGTCACCGCGGCCGTCTTCCTGGACGTCACGAGCACCATCGAGTCGGTGCTTCTGGAGCTGTGCGACCAACTCGGCGCACGCTTCGGCGCCGAATTCGACGCGGCCCGCCGCGCGGTGCGGGCGGAGCTGACCGACCTGGAGCGGTTCAGCGCCTTCGAGATCGAGATCGTGCGGCCACTGCATCGGATGCGGAAGGCGGGCCGACGCATCCGCATCCTCATCGACGGCCTCGACCAGCCGGAAGAGGGATGCCGCAGCAGCGTCCTCGCCGCCGTCGCCACGTTGACCACCGACGAACGGCTGCGCCACGTGCGGGTGATCGTCGGCGTCCGGTCGGGTACCGACGTCGTGGATCATCCGGATATCGCGCATGCCCGCCGTGTCCACTTGCCACCACCCACCGTCCGAGAAGTTCTGGCGGAGGTGGTCCTCACCGAAGGCGCTATCCCTCACCGGCTCGACCGAACGCTGCACGAATTGCCCGACGATGTGCGCGGCGGATGGTTGATCCCGCGATTGATCACCGAGATCGATCGGCGCGATGCGGACATCGACGGCGCGGACCTGAGTTCCCTGGTGGCGACGAGATTCCACGCGACCCGTCGGCGTCGGGTGCACGAAGAGATCGCGCTGCCGGTCGGCGCGCTGCTCGCGGCGGTCGGCGTCGGCCCGACCGCGCCGCTGCCACTGATCTGCGAAGCCCTCCAGCAGCTCGGGTGGCCGGTGCCGTTGCCGCGACTGCGCGACGTGGTGGTAGACCTCGGCGTGCTCGTCGCACGCGGTCATCCGGGTCTGGATAACGAAAGAGTCGGGCTGTCACACGCGGCGTTCACCGGCCCGCTGCGACAGATCGTCTGCGCGCAATGGCCGACCGCACTGTTCGACGCGCACAGCGCGCTCGCCGCCGCGTTCGACGCGGTAACCGGCTCGGATATCGATGCCTACGCGCACACCGCAGCGCCCCGACACTATCTGGCCAGCGAAAACTCCGCTCGCGCCATAGCTTTCCTGGACGCGGCGGACACCCACCGGCGTCCGATCGACAATCGGGCGTCCTGGGCCAACTGGCTGGTGGCCTTCCAAGACACGTTGCCGCCGCAACACCCGGACCTGTTGGCCGCCCGCGCCCGCCTGGCTCGATGGACCGGCGAGGCCGGTGAGCCGTTCGCGGCGCGCGCGATGTTCGCCGGGCTCGTCGAGGATTGCACCGCGATGTTCGGTCGCGACCATCCGCAAACTCTCCTGCCGCGCGTGCAACTGGCCAACTGGCACGTCCAGACGGGTGATCCCGAGGGGGCGGTGACAATGCTCACCGAGCTGCTGGACTTGGAGCGGGACGAACGGGAGAAGCTGCGGATCCGCGCCGATCTCGGCTTCAGTACCGGCCAAGCCGGTGACATCGTCGGTGCGCGTGATCAGTACACCGCCTTCCTGCCGGAACTCGAAAGATTGCTCGGCTCGACCCATCCCGACGTACTGCACTCCCGCGACCAGTACGCCCGGTGGGTCGGCGAAGCCGGTGACCCGGAACGAGCGCGCCGGCAGTTGCTGGAACTCGTGCCGATCTGCGAAAGCGTGCTCGGACCCGAGCACACCGACACGATGTGGGCCAAGGACAATCTCGCCAGGTGGACCGCGGCCTGCGGTGACCCCGATGGCGCCGCTCGTTTGTATCGCGAAGTGCTGGCCACGCGCGAGAAGGTCTCCGGCACAGAGCATCCGTTCACTCTCATGACCCGGCGAAACCTGGCCCAGTTCTACGCGGGGCACGGAAGCTACGCCGCCGCATTGGAACTCGGTTCCGATCTACCGGAGATCTGGCGGCGGCTCTACGGTCCGAAGGACCGGGGAACCGTCGACGTGACCAGGGATGTCGCAGAATGGACGGCCCGGGCCCAGATCGACCGGTAAGCAAGCGGGGCAAGCCGACTTGACTGCTATTGACGATCGCCGGACGGGTGCCGATAATTTTAGTCAGCGAGACTGACTATTCCTGGGGAGCGCCACGATGACCGCAATGTACCGCCACGTCTTGATCCGGCTCGCCGTCTGCGTCGGCTTGGCCGCCGGAACCGCCGTCGCGTCCATGCCCGCCGCCCATGCCGACGCAGAGAAGGTCTTCACCTGGGACCACGACATCAGGGCCGGTGACTGCACGATGTTCCATGGCGCGCGCTGGATCTTGCACAACGACGGCATCGCGGAATTCCATGCTCTCGTCACCAGTGGTTCCGACAACGATGCCTGGCTCATGCACGCCGCCCTGTTCGACGCGAACCACGTCTATCTCGGCAACATCATCAACGACAAGCCACCCGGCGGCGATATCGGCAAGTTCGTCATCAATCTGCCTTCCTCGGCTGTCCAATACCCCTGGGATATGGACAAAGACCACCACAACGAGAAAACCTTTTCACCACAGGCATTTCAGGCCGTGGCCAGGATCGAGCTGCAGAACCACTGCTGAGCTACCGTCGTGGGACAGGGCGAGTTCCCTTGATCCGAACTTCGGAGGTGTCGTGCAGCGCTTCGTGGAGCCTGGCGCGATCTACTTCACCGTGATCGTGATCGTCCGCGCGTGCGTCTCGGCGGGGAGTGCGGTGGTGTCGACCATCAGCACCTCACCGGTGTCCTGCATACCGTTGGCGAGGAGTTTCGCCTTCAGTCCGAACGGCGGCTGATCGCCGGTGGCGGCCTCGACGCCGAAATCGCTGTCGGCCGCGATGTAGAGGGTCTTGCCCCCGTCACGGGTGGCGATGCCCTCGATCTTGTCGTGGCCGAAGAACTTGCCGTCGGCGTTCAGGCCGTCCAGCAGGCCACCGAGGTCCAGGCCGGACTTCTTGGTGACAGGGATAACGCCCGCCTTCCGCAGCGTGGCGACACCATCGGCGGTGGACACGGCACCGACCAAGAGTTCCAGTGGCTTTCCGTCCACCAGCAGGCCCAGCCGCGGATCGTATTGCGCTCCCTCAACCTTCGCCTGCGGTCCGACATCCGTCGCGCCGGTGATGTCGATGGTCCACAGCTTCTTGTTCGCCTTGGGCGTTTTGTTTCCGTCGCGCTCGTCGACCAGGAAGGTGGTGTTGCTCAGCGCCGTGATCTCGGAGACCGCGAGCTTCTGCTTCGGCTCCTCCAGCGGATAGACGAATTCTCTGACCTCCCGGGTCTTCAGATCCACGGTGACGATCCGGGTCATGGGCACCTCGCGCGTCGACGCGACACCCGGCTCGTTCAACGCGCTCTGCATGATGCCGACCAGGGTGCCGCCGTCCGGCGTGACGGTGAGTCCCTCCATACCCTGGTTCGGAGTGCGCAACGAAAGCTCCCCGGGCAGACCTCGGCCCGGCGCCAGCCGTTCCAGCTCGGTGCCGTCGGCGCCGAAATGCACAAGGAACGGCCCGTACTCGTCGGACACCCAGAAGCTGCCGTCGGGCATGGCGACCAGGCCCTCGGTGTCGAGGCCGTGATCAGTGGGCGGCAGGATGGCGCCGTCGAGGTCGCGCATGGTCTCGCCGGTGCCCGCGGAGATGTCGACCAGGCCGTTGAACGGGCGGCCCGCCGAATTCTTCAAGGGGATGACGCTTTCCAGCACCGCCCTGGTGCCGACCAGCTTTAACTTGGCGATGCTGGGCGTGAATGCCGGTGCGGGAACAAGCTTCTCGTTCTTCACTTTGCCGTCCACGTTCGGCCCGCGGTCGGTGAGACCATAGAACTCGTCGGTCGATCCGGGGACCGGCGTGAACGCCGACCCGTATCCGCTGCCCGGCAGGCTCACGCCACCGAACTCACCGAACGGCGGAATATCGGGGGTGAACAACTTCACCGCGTCGGTGGTGGTCACGGTGATGCTGTCCGGCCCGCTGTACCCGGCCGCCGGCGTGTACACCACCGCACCGTCGGTGCGCCGGGTGATCGCGCCGTGCTGCGGATCGGCGATCCCGACCGCGGCGCTGCCGCCGGTCTCGGCCAGCAGATCGTCCAGCGAGATCACCAAAGGCTGATCTCTGGTGGCAGTGAGATCTGCCTCCGAACTCGATGACGAGCAAGCCGACAGAACGGCGGTCGCGCACACGGCGACCATGACGAGTGGGCTTCGGAGCCCGTGGTGGGTTCTCATCAGCGATGCGTACCGTCCGAGTCCGATCATCAGTTGGCCTCGAGCTGAACATGAGCCGTCGATCCCCGCAATCATCCGATCATTCTGCCGTGACGCCGGCCCCGGGGAGTGTGGACGCCGCGCGCGGTGGTGCGCGCCGCGGCCGGTCGGGTGGTCCGGCGCTCCGCTACGCCGGCGAACCCCTCCGAACCTGTGACATCGGATCCGCCCGGCACATGATCGGCACCGAGAGCGTTGCTGACCAGGTGGAGTTGACGCCGCTGCGGATCGGTCAACGAAGGGACGAGCAAGGTGGGCATCCCGACATCCACGGCTGCGCCATCGCGGGAAGGCCGGTCTCCGACCATGAGGGTTTCCGCGGGGCGAGTGCCGAGTTGTTCGCACGTGAGGCGGAATATGGCAGGGTCGGGCTTCTGGATCCCGTGCTCGTTCGACAGGACGAAAGTTTCGATCGAATCGGACAGCCCTGCCTCGGCGAAGAACGGCCGAATGTCGAAGTGAATGTTGCTGAGCACACCTATCTTGTAGCCCAGCTCGAACAGGCTGGTGAGAGTAGCCGCGGCGTCGGCAGCGAAATGGTTGTACGTCGGATCGGAATCCACTGCGAAAAGCGCGTTGCAGAGTTCGGTGTCGAGTCCTGCGTCCGCGAACACCGCGTAGTAGGTCTCCCGGTGACGAGCGGCGCTCGTGTTTCCCTGCGGTGATTGCAGGCGGTTCGGCTGGCCGGCGGCTGTTCGAATGTCCTGGAGGAGGGCGATGGCGGCGGCGTCGTCGTGTCTGCGTCCGGCCCGTCGCAGTGCTTCCTGCGTCCAGCGTTGGGGGGAAAGTTCCGAGACGAGAGTGCCTCGCCAGTCGAAGACGACAGCGCGGAGGTCGTGCGAGTGCGAACCAGAAGATGGCATGGAGGTGAAGGCTATCGGCGAATGGCGCTGACACCGGCATCCAGATCCGCGCCCGGCTGCCTGCCGCCACGCGGCGTGCCGGGCTCGAATCGGACGGATACGGCGTAGCGCGGTAGCGGTCGGGTTCAGGACAGCTTCGGGAGTCAGAGCCGCTCGTGCGGGTATGCCCGCTGCATGACCGCAGTCGAAGGGCGCCCCGAGACCGACAACCAACGCTCGATGAGCGGCTACCTCGCCACGATGGCGATGTTCGGCATCACCGTGTCCGTGGTCGCTCTGCTCGGCAGGCTGACCCACCGGCAACTGCCGCGGGCCATGAGCGTGCAGGAGTTGGTGGTCACCGCGGTCGCCGCACACAAGCTGTCGCGTACCGCGACCAAGGACACGATCACCGCACCCCTGCGCGCCCCGTTCACCCGCCCCACCGGCGACGGAGGCCCCGGCGAGGTGATGGAGCAACCCAAGGCCGCCGACGGGTGGAAACACAGCATCGGAGAGCTGCTCACCTGCCCGTTCTGCTTCGATGTCTGGGTGATCACCGGCTTCACCATCGGTCACGTGTTCGCGCCCCGCGCCACCCGCCTGGTCGCCGACGCCCTGGCCGCGTTGACCGGCGCGGACTTCCTCCACCTCGCCTACGCCAGCGCGCAACAGCTCGCCCAGCGATAGCACTGCGAGCGCTCCGAAACCCACGCCGAACAGCGAGTAACGCGCCGAAACCCTCGACAAAGATGCCGAGGGGGCGGCAGCGACCGCCAGGCAACCTTCCACCGATAAGACGGTGCGGTCGGGCCCGAAGAACTTTCGAGAAATTTCCGCCTCGGATGTCGAGAACCTCCGGCCGGCTCCGTCCCAGGGATACGAGCGGCCACGGAATGCCGCTCGACGACGCCGACGGAGGAGCGATCACCATGCGACCGACCGAGATCACCGAGATCCTGAACCGGCCGATCAGCCAGAAGCTGCTGGCCCGCGACCTGACCCGCCTGGCCTACGTCGCGGCGGATGGCACGCCGCACAGTATCCCCGATCGCCTTCACCTGGAACGGCTCGGAGATCGTCCTGTGCACCACGAAGAACGCCCCCGAGCTGCCCGCCCTGCGCCAGAACCCGATGGTTGCCCTGACCATCGACACCGAGGTCCACCCGCCGAAGATCCTGCTGCGCCGGAGCGCGACCACCTCACCCGCGAGGCAGCGCGGGTGAGGCAGTTACTGCGTTCGTGAATACCGGCCCATTCGGCAGCCCGACGACTACCGGCCGGAAACCGTTCAACTCGCGATCGGTCCGAGGAGCACAGGCAGAACGAGCGGCCCGCAAGTGATGAACTGCGGGCTGAGCGGGATGGCGTCCGGCTCGCACGCCAGGCGCAGCAGGGGGAAAGCTGTTGAACAGCGTCGACAGCGCGACCCGACTCTCCAGGCGCGCCAGAGGTGCGCCGAGACAGAAGTGCGGTCCTCGACCGAAAGCCAATTGATCTCGGTGATCGTGATCGATATCGAAGACATCGGCGTCCGGATGCCGTCGTAGATCCCGCCCCACCCCGGCGTACCAGCCCACGATCGCGCCAGCGGGAACATCTACCCCGGCGATGGTGACGTCCCGCAGCGCATACCGATTGAACATGACGCAGGCCGACGAACGGAAACGCAGAACCTCCTCCACGACGTCCGACCACCGCTGCTCGGCCCTGGCCTCGGCCAGTTGCGCGGGATGCGAACACAACGCGATGACCGCGTTGCCCAACAAGTGCACCGTCGTCTCGTGGCCGGCGATGATCACCAACCACAACGTCTGGACCAGTTCGTCGTCGGTCAACCCGCTCTCGTCGTTGGCCTGCAACAGAGCGGAAGTCAGGTCGTCACCGGGAGTGCGCCGCTTGCGGCCGAGCAATTCGGTGAGATACGCGAGCATTTCCCGCACCGCCGCCTGCGTCTGCTCCCCTGTGCTGGTGTGCGAAACCACCGTCGTGGTCCAGCGCCGGATCTGCGGTTGTTCGTCGGCGGCCACGCCGAACAGTTCACAGATCACCCGTACCGGAAGGGGCGTGGTGAAACCGGAGACCAAGTCGATCTCGCCGGTGCGATCGCGAAGGTCGTCGATGAGTTCGGCGGCGATCCGCTCGATTCGCGGTTCGAGCGCGGCTACTCGACCGGGAGTGAACGCTTGGGCGATCGTTCTGCGCACTCGCCGGTGCTCGTCGCCGTCCTTGTTGAGCAGATGGTCGATGTCGGTCAACACGCGCAGCGGCCAATCCGCGGGAATGGTGCCGTCGTGCAGTGCGGGGCAGTTGCGGGCGTTCTTGCTGAACAGCGTGCCGTCACCGGCGAGGATTTCGCTCACCGCCTGGTGACTCACCGCCAACCAGGCCTCGACGTTCCCGGGCAGCTCGATCGGAACGAGCGGCCCCCGGCCGCGGATTCGCTCATAGGTGTCGAAGACGGACTCTCCGGCGGTGGGCAGCCGGCTGACGGACTCGGTCACGATATCTCCCCATGGATGCGGACAGATGGGCCGCACGAAGCCGAACGGAGTGCGGTGCCAGTGAGTGTGGACAGCCCTTGCCCGGCACCGACGTGGAACCGGAAGTCTCTGCCTCGGAACCGAATTCCCCGACCCGAAACCAATGAATCGAACCGCCGCCGGCCCCGCGGGGAATCTCACCCGCCGACTTCCCATGCTTCGCGGTGGAAGGGCGGATTCGCGGATATGGTGAATCCCGTTGCACCGAAGCTCTGCGCCGACTGCGGAGGTGAACCGTTGCGCTCCGCATCCGACACCGACGCGGCCGACATGCTCTTCATCCGGTACCAGGCGGCAGCGCCCAACCGTCACGGCCGGTATCCCGGAGTCTTCGCATTGGTCAACGGCCTGGCTCGGGCGGGGCGCCTCACCGCACAGCAAGAGCGGTTCCGGCGCCGTGAAAATGACTGGTACCACGATAATCTCGTCGATCCCGGACGCCTCGATCCCTCGCCCTATGACCGACGCCGCCATCCGGAGGCCGAAGCGTGGTTCAAGTCCTCGGCCACCCATTTGATCGCACGCGTGAACGGCTATCTGGCGATTCTGGACGCCCACGACATCGAATGGTCCCGCCTGAGTTCCGATGCTCCGGGCCGGATCGTCTACGACGATCCCTATCAGGTCGTCGTGGAGCGCTGGCGGCACCCGGCAGGGCGAGAAGGCTGGTGAGCCCGCTCGGCCGGATTCGCCGGTCCGGCAGCAGCGCGACTATTCGACGCCGAGCGCCACCTCTGTCGCTTTGATGAGGACTTTGACGGCCGAGCCCTCGGTGAGTTCCAGGTCGTCGACCGCGTCTCGGGTGATCGAGGAGGTGATCTCGTCACCTCCGGTGAGCCGCACACGGACGACGGCCATGGCCTCGCCGCGGGTGATGGAGATGACGGTGCCGTCGAGTTGATTGCGGGTTGATAGCTGCATGCCGGTTATGGTACGCAGAGCAATCGCGGAAGGTGGGAATTACTGATTGGCATTCCCGGGGCAGCGCGAAGGTCACGGCTGCATTCACGGTGGTCAGCGGTTACACATCGCTGGCACGTGCCGACGCATGCGACGACTCGGGCCGAGCCGTAATGGGCGGTTTACCCAACGGCGATCGAGTTTGCTGTCGCTAGTGCGGGCGGTCTCGATGTCTCACCGTCGAATGCCTCCGGCGACCGGTTGCGCCGCCAGCTTCTCCACCACGGCAAGCAGGTCGTCCAGCAGGGCGCGTGTCCCCTCCATCAGCGCGACGGCCTCACGCGTCATGGTGTTCACTTCCGCGAGCCGCTCGTCCACCGCCGCGAGGGTGGTCCGAGACGCCACCATTGTCTGCGCCGCGGTGGTCAACGTGGTGCTGACGACGTCGAGGGTCGCCTCGGTCCTGGCGAACGTATCCTCCACCCGGCACAAGACCGATTCCACGTCGACGAGAGTTCGCTCGGCCCGGCCGACCATCTCGAACGGCCCCTTCGTCAGCAGTCCCATGACGTCTTTCGTCCTTCCCATCTCAGCCCGCTATCCGCTGCGCGGCACCGTGGACGCTTACGCACACCCGGCCGGTAACGCCGGACCGCCGACGGCCCGTGAATCGCGCCGGTTCGATCGGCGAAACCACAGCTGGAACGCCACTGTTCGAGCACATCCGATTCGAAGTAGAGGGCCTCGACGGAGCAGATCGGCTCACAGGCATACAGTCGATACATTCATCTAGACGGATATCACCCATGCGATTACCGATGTAGTTGCAGGCCACGGGACCATCCGTCGACGAATGGCCGGTCGCGCGCGGCATCGCGACTGTGTATGCCAATTCTTCTACCTATTCCCTAGTAAAGATGCAGCGATCGGTAAAACCGTCGCCGTATCAAGAATTATACTGAAGTATAATAATTATGCCTCGGCACTAGCGGTACGGCGGCTCGAAATATGACCCAAGTCACACCTATGGCACCTCGTCGTCCGGCCACGCGCAAGCCGTAACCCGCACGCACCGCGGACGAGGTGCGTACGGACGCACCGATGCGCCGCAGGGTTGCCCCGTCGAGCACCCGCCGAGTTCGGTGGCGATGACGCGAGAGCCGAGGGTCGTGCGCGCCACGAACCAGCAGTTATGCTGTAGCATAACTGCTGATCGAAGTTCGAGTCGAGAAGGAGCGCGCGGTATGGGCAATGGCGCCTTCTCCGACCGCCTCGAGTACTTGTTCCGAACGATGCCGAACCCCGAAGGCAGACGCTATACCGCCGACGAGATAGCGCGCCGCGCCACCGACCTCGGCTACCCGATTTCGGCGGTATACGTCGCGCAATTGCGTTCCGGGCTGAAGCAGAACCCCTCACTCAAACATGCCACCGGCCTTGCCGCGGCATTCGACGTGGACATTCGATTCTTCACCGATGAGGAAGCCTGGCAGCGCGGCCGCCAAGAGATCGAATACCTGCGCCTGAGCACGGCCCCCGGCCTCGAAGCCGTAGCCTTCCGCGCGATGGATCTGTCCCAGCAGTCGTTGGCCTCGTTGATCGACTACCTGAAGTTCCTCCGCGTACAAGAAGGGCTTCCCCCGGACCCGCCGGATCTGCCTGAACCCCCATCATGAGGCGCGACGACGCCCGGCCGGGGGCCTGTTCGACAGCAGTTCCGCCGCGAGCATCCCGGTAATCGCGGTCGGTGGGCGCCGAAGCCCGGCTACCCGTGGTTTGCGCTCAGGACCGAAGGGGTTCGGGCGTGGAAAAACTCTGCGGCAGCGAGTTCGTAGGCCGCGTGGCGGGAACTGTCGCGCGCTGCGGCGCTGATCGATTCGTGGTCCAGCCGGTAGGCCGCGGCCAACGCCGGTGCTTCGCGTTGCAGCAGTCGTAGGGCGTCGCTGACCTCGATCAACATATCGGTCACGCGTGTTTCCGCGCGCCTGCTCACCCGGGAGCGAAATCGCACCTGCGGGTAGCGTTGCGTCAGCCAATGGTGCAGGGGTGCGAGTCGTTCGATGTAGGAGCGGGCCAGTCGAGCGCTTCGAAGTATCCCCAGCACGACAGGACCGGTTGTGCCGACCACCAGCAGAACACTCACCACGACTTGAAACGAGATGGTAAGGCGTTGCGCCCACAGCGGCGGCATAGCCGGCCATAGACCGACGACGACGAGCACCCAGATCTCGTACCCGACGAGCAGCACGCACACGCCTGCCAGCACACTCAAAAGGATTCGCCGCCACTGGCGCTCGCGCACACCGGCGCGAGCCGCCGCACCCGCCAAGGTGGACATCGCGTGGATCACCACGATCGCCTGGACAGCCCAGTACAGTTGCATCCGCGGATTCCCGGAGAATTCCCGCGCGAAACCCAAGCCATCCGGCTGCTGCGGCGAAGTCATGAAGAGCGAGACCAGAACTACTCCGACAGACCCGTATACCGCGCGTGCCACAAGTACCCGTTGCCGCGTCGGCGGATCGGCCGACAGATGGTTTCGCCAGTACAGGGTGGTCAGGACTATTGCGGTCACAGCGCACAGGTTGCTCGACAAGTATGCGGTGTTGACGCGGAGAGGCGCGAACACGCCCTGGAAGGCCGGAGTGAGCAAGAGGTAGCTGAGCGCGACCAACCCGAGGATGGCGATGGGCCGCCATTGTCCCCGAGCGCCCTGCGGTGCCAGCTGCCATGCCAACGCGCCCAGACCCACACCGATGAACACCGAGATCGCCCCGGCGAACTGTGCCACTCGCCTACTCGATCCGAGTGCGCGGAAAGCCCAGCGCCGCAAGCAACCCGGCAGACTCACCGGTGCCCGCGTCACTCCACAGGATCGTGCGCAGGGTTTGCCTGGCGAAGTCCTCTGCTTCGCGCTCGCTCCCGGTGTCGTAGGCCGATCGGTATCTGACGTGCGCGAAGCGTGCGATGGCTGCGGGACCGAGTATGGAACACAGCGCCTGGCCCGCGTCGACCCGATGCTCGACCGAGGCGTGGCCGTACAGGATGTGGCCTGCCTCGTGCAGCACGGTGTTGATGCGGGCGATCTCGGGCAGGTCGGCGTCGAATTCGATGAGATCTCCCGTGCCGGTGCGCAGCCACCTGCCCGCCACCGATGGCGGCAGACTGGAGCTGGCGGCGATACTGACCGGGATACCACTGGCGGAGGCCAGGATTCGGCCGAACGCGGTCAGTGTGAACGGTTGCAGCTGGGCGGTGCGCCGTTGGACTTCGGTGCGGGTTCGACGCTGCGCGCGACGGGTCGAGTTCGATTTCCAAGTACGGATCGTCGCCACCGCCCATCCTTTGCCACACTCGGTCTGCCTGATTCTGCCGCAGCATGGGGTGTGAGCGTGAGGCGTCTGCGCCCCTGAATTCCCAGGGCATGCTCGCCACGGAAGCAACTCCGCAGCACCGTTTCCGGCTCCGCGCCAGGTCTGGTGCCCCTCGAGGACCGTCCACACAGTGTCGAGGCCCATGACTCCCGAAGCTGACCCACGGGGCAAAGTAGCGTTCTAGCCGCTGGTCGTGGGCTTCTTGTCGAGGTGGGGGTAGATGGTGACGCCGAATTCGGCGGCGATTTGGTTGACGGTGTAGCGGCGTTTGCCGTCGTCGCCGAGTTCGTCGTACATCTGCTGGGCGAGTCTCACTTGGCGTGGCCCGAGCTTGGGTTTCTGGCCGCCGGTGCGGCCGCGGGTTCGTGCGGCGGTGAGGCCGTCGCGGGTGCGTTCGGACATGAGGGCGTGCTCGAATTCGGCGATAGCTCCGAGGATCTGGAAGAACATGCGGCCCATGGCGGTGGAGGTGTCGATGTTCTGGTCGAGCACCACGAGGTCCACGCTGCGGGCTTCGAGGGTCTTGGATAGCTCGATCAGATTCTCGAGTGATCGGCCGAGGCGGTCGAGCTTGGTGACCACAAGTGGGTCGCCTTTGCGGTTGGCCGACAGCAGCGCCTTGTCGAGTTCGGGGCGGCTGGCGAGCTTGCCGGAGGCTTTGTCGACGAAGATCTGGTCGCACTCGGCGGCGGTCAGCGCGTCGTGTTGCGCTTCGGGGTGCTGGTCGCGGGTGGAGACCCGTCCGTAGCCGATTCTCACGGGCGGGAGCGTATCGCGAACCCCCAACAGCGAGACGTTGAAGCGGACACGGCATGTGAGACGCTTCCGACCTGGGCGGATAATCCAGGTGTCGATGTTTCTCGCGAACCTACGTTACCGAGACAGCTGTCGGAGCGGTTCAGGTGCGGCAGCAGAACTTGACGTCGATCTGCACATGATGGCCAGGCGTTGCTTCTCGGACCGCTTCCAGCGGCGATCGTGCCGCCGAGGCCGCACCGAGGGCCATCATCCGGAACGCGATCCGGTAGCCGGTGCCCTCGTGTTCGACCGCCCCCACCCGGACGAGCATCGCGAGGACGGGGTAGGCCGTCGATTTCGGCAGACCGGCGCGGCGCGCCACCTCACTCAGCGTCAGCACGCGGCCGTTACGGAACACGTCCAGCAGATCGAACGCCTTCTGCATGACCGACGACGGACCGGCCGTCTCCCGCACTGCGGCTCCATCGCCCATGTGCAGTCCTTTCAGGAACGCCTTGGGAATGACTGTTCTCGGGTCTGTCTCGCAGATCGGTGCGGGGGCGCGCGGCTCGCGGTGATCTGCGGGACAGACCCGGGGGGGTGGTCAGGCCCCGATCAGTTGGGCGACCCGCACGTCGTGCTCGGCGGCCTGCTCGTGGCCCGTCTTCATCGACTCTTCGGCCAGCCCTCGCAGCGACTCCATCTTCGGGTCCCAGAACGCGTGGGTCAGCTCCGCCTCGGCGATGTGCAGGTCGAGGCCGAAGACGTCGGCCAGGATCCTGCGCAGGTAGGGCGTGGCGTAGTCCCAGCCCTCCTTCGGGGAGCCGGGGCCGTAGCCACCGCCCCGGCTCAGCGTCAGGATCGCCGGCTTGCCCTTGAGCGGCCAGTCACCATGCACCCCCACCTGGGGGTGCTTCAGGATCAGGTCGATCCAGGTCTTGACCTGCTCCGGGACGTTCCAGTTGTACATCGGCACCGCGAACAGGAACGCGTCGGCCTCGAGCAGTTCCGCGCCGAGACGGTCGAGGAGCGCGTGCGCCTCGCGCGGGGCCGGTGCGGCCGGGTTGACGACTTCATGGGCGAGAGCCGTCCACGCGTCCCCGGGCAGCGGCTGGAGCCCGAGGTCACGCCGGACCACGACGCCGCTCGGGTGCTGGGCGAGCCACGCCTGCTCGGCGGTGTCGGCGAGGGCGCGGCTCACCGATCCTTCGGTACGGATGCTCGCGTCGAGACGGAACAGCTTCATGGTGCCGGCACCTCCGAATAGTTCTGCTGTCATGCAGATAGTATGTACAACAGAACATCTGCTCGCAAGAAAAGTGATCTGGGTAACATTTCGTCCCGACACCGGCGCCGAACACGCCCCGAGGCACGATGTCGGGCAGATGTTCTGTAAAACAGACTATCTGCCGGTCTGCAGAAAAGTGCTACGGTGGCGGGATGCCCTCCGAACCCCGCGGCCGAGCGAACAGCAGCGCCAAGTGCCTCGCCCTGGACAACGACCTGGTCTGGGCCATTCGCATGATCTCGGGGGCGCTTCGGCGCGCCGCGGCCGACGCCTCGGAGACCCTGCCCGGAGGATCACGCGCCTACCTGGTCCTCGTGGCATTGGCCGAGGCCGGGGACAAACCCCCCACCCAACTCGAACTGGCTGGCCAGGTCGGTCTCGACCGGACGGTGATGACCTACCTTCTCGACGACCTGGAGGGGCAGGGTCTGCTGTCGCGACGCCCGAACCCGCAGGACCGGCGGGCCCGCCACGTGATCCTGTCGGACGAAGGCCGATCGCAACTGCTGCGCATGCGAACTGATGTCGCGGCCGCCGAAAAACGGCTGCTCGCGGAGTTGAACGACGAACAGCGGGCCCAGTTCCGAGACCTCCTGACCCGGGTCGCGCTCACCGCTCAGCGGGGCACTCTCAAAGACTGAGATATCGCAGACGGCGGCACTCATCCTTGAAACAGGCGGCGGAATTCGGTGGGCGTCATACCCATGTGCTGCCGGAAGAACGTATGAACCGCGGTCGCGTGACTAAACCGACACGCTCTCCCACTGTCACACCAGCGCATCAGTGATCTCCGAGGACCGCTTCCAGCCCAACGCCGCCAGCAACGTCAACCGCACCGACGTGTCGGCAGCGCGCAGATCGGACGGAAACGACCGGGCCGCCCGCGCCCGCCAGGCATCGACCAGCTTCTCGCTGGCATCGCAGAACAGATCCGCCGGCAACTTCACCGTCCGCACCGCCGCCAGCTTGTCGATCTCCCGCAGCAGCGTCTCCAAACTGACCTTGCCCGGATCGGACTTCAACTCTGCCAACAGATTCCGACCATCAGTCACCGGACCGGCATCGACCAGCTCACCGAGCGCAGCCACCGACCCAGCTGACAGCCGCGCCACCGTTCGCTCGCAGAACCGCTGCTCGAACGTCGATCGCGCCGACCCGACCATCCGCTCGCCGCGCCCAGGCGGCTCGATACGCTCAGCGCGGCACTGCACCAGCAGTGCCTCATGCAGCTTCTCCTCGCGGAAGTCCACCGGGCACATCTCAGCCGCAAGCCACTCGGTCAGCCGCTCCTCGTCGGCACGGGTGAACTCGCGGAACCTGAACTCCTCGCGGACCTGCGCACGGTGATACTTCGCCGAACGCCCATGCCAGGGATACTCGCGAACTCCGCCGCATCAACCTTCACCTGCCCGGCAACGTAATCCACCGCGACCGCCGGAAGATCCTCCGGACCGCGTGGGAACCGGCCCTCCAGCTCGAAGAACTTCAGCAACAGGCTGAAACCCAGCCGGGTCGCACCCGCCTTATCGCCCACCAACCGCCAGTCCTTCTCGACCAGCGTCCACGCCCCGATCAGATCCTCGGGCGACCACTCATGACGCACGATCGGCAACCGTAGAGCGAAAACACCTACCCGCGCGTTACTTTGCCCCCGGGGTCAGCTTCGGGAGTCCCGGGCCGTCGAGCACGGTACCCGGAGCATCGAGGCGACGCTCGACTCTGTCTCCGCGGTGATGGTGTAGCGGCCCACAGCTCCCCCCAGGGCAGGGCGGCCGACCGCCGGAACGTCGGCCCGTCTGTCATGCCGATGTCCCGACGGGCGCCGTTCGAGCGGGGTGGAGATACCTCAGGCGATGCGGTGCGGCGCGTGCGGAGTTCCTCAGCATCGACGCATACACCCGCAGCGCGGGCCGGTCCGCCCGATGCTCCGGCACATCGAGCAGATCACGCGCTCGCGGGTGTTGCATCGCTCGTACGACAGCGTTCGGCAACGCCCGTGGTATCCACGCGTCCGGGCGCAACACCTGTGGCGCCAGTCGCAGCGCGGCTGGACTGGCCTGCAGCGCTGTCGCGCAGGTCTGTTCGACATAGTCGCGAAACTCCGGCAGCGTGCCCGGCATATGCCGCGCGGAAATTCCGTAGCGGTCATACCATTCGACGCACTCGCTGTAGAGGCGCTCGCTTTCCGCGGGCGTCAGTGGACGAATGAAGGTGTTGATCGCGAAGAACAGCGTGTCGACATAGGTCGCATGCTGAAAGAAGAAGACATCCGGCCGCAGAGCGTGGTAGCGCGCGCCGAGATCATCGGTGCCACGCACGTGGGCGTGCCCCGCATGGATCAGCGACCGCAGATCACGGTCGGAGTACGCGATCTGCACCATCGCGTTGACGGTGCGGCGCTTGTGCCACCACAGGCGGTAGGTCACGTGCTCGGTGAGCGCCGCGGCGATCGCGGGATGCAGAATCTGCAGAGCCACCGCCCGGGGAAGCGCCAACGCGAAGCGCCGGTCGCCGAGATACTTTCGCAGCAGCGATGGTGGCGGATCCACGGATTCCGAGCCATTCCCACGACGCGGAACGGTCCTCACACCAACGGCTTTCCGAGCGCGCGCCGCCTGCGCATATCGTGGAGGTAGGTCTCGAACGGATACAACCGCCAGCGCTCGGGAAACACTCGCAGTACCAGACCGATCGAGCGCATCGTCACCTCGAAGATCCGCTGGCGGCGAGGGCTCCAAGCCAGCCCCAGTTCGTCGCGGAAATGTTGCGGGAGAAAGCCCGTGGTGAAGAACCGGTTCACCCGGCGGAACGCCCATCGCTCGAGGCGTCGGTAGGGCCCCAGATCGACGACTTCGTCGAGCAGATACGCCCGCACCTCGTCATCCAGGGTGAGATCCGGCAGCTTCGAGTCCCAGTACCGCGCGAACGCCGCGCGATCTCGCGGCCACAACTCCGGTCGCATCTGCAACGTGGTTCCGAACCGGCTGGACTCGCGGTACACCTCGTCGGCCAGATCGTCATCCGCCGGGCCGTACAGGTAGGTCAGGGAATCGATCGTGCCGCGGTAGAGGCACGCCGCGACCCACAACTGCAGTTCCGGATCGAAGGCGTTGTACTTCACCGGACTGTCGGGGCCGGATCGCACATAACGGTGCGACGTGTTCACCGCCGCACGATAGGCCGCCCGGTCTTCCTCGGTGCCGAGCATCGCCACCGCCAGGTAGGTCAGGGTCGTGCGGCCGCGCTTGCGCGGATGCAGGGTGTACCGGCCGCTGTCGACCGTGCTCTCGACAACGCCGCGGCCCACCGGAGGGAAGCTCAGCTGCATGATCACGTTGGCCGGGCCACCCAGCAGTGCCGCAGGGCCCGCCATGTAGCGGCGGCGGCGACCGAGATCCACATCGGGTGAGGGCAGCAGCGGCGCCGACGGTTCAGGACTGGACATGCCGAACTCCCGCGAGATGTTGGTATAAGTTACAAATCATTCTCTCAACAACACGCACGATCGGCAACCACGAACCCCCGGCCGCTCCGGCTTGCGCTCACGCATATGTGACCGCGCATTCTTTCCTCGCGATAGGCGTCATGAGGCGCGGGGGCGGTGTCGGCGGGACGGGGCTCGATCGCCGATCGGCCCAACCGGAGGTATTCCATGAGAAAGACACTGGGATCGCCGCTCGCGGCAGTCCGCTCGATAGCCGACCTGGCATCGGCGGCCGTCGTGCTGGCCAAGCGCGGGATGTTCGATCCGGCGCGCCCGTCCGAGACCATCCGCGTGATGCGGGAGGCTTCCGTGTACGGCCCGTTCGTCACTGTGCTGGCACACGCCACCCGCCGCCATGGCGCCGCCCCCGCCATCACCGATGAACGCGGAACACTTACCTTCGCTCAACTCGATCAGCAGTCGAACGCGCTGGCCCGAGGGCTCATCGGCGCGGGGATAAGCTCCGGCACCGTCCTCGCGGCGCTGTGCCGCGACCACCGCGGAATGGTGTTGACGCTCTTGGCGGCCGGGAAGCTGGGCGCCCGCGTCGTGTTGATGAACACCGGCTTCGCCGGGCCCCAGCTCGCCGAGGTCGCCGAGCGGGAGAACGTCGGGGCGCTCCTGCTCGACAGCGAATTCCTCCCATTGCTCGGCGCGGTTCCCGGATCGGTGCCGCGCATCCTGACCTGGGTGGACGAGGCCGACGCCGTCGAGGCGCAGACACCGACGATCGACCTGCTCATCGCGCCGAACTCGACCGCGCCGCTGCCTGCCCCGAAACGCCCCGGCGGCATCGTCATTCTGACCAGTGGGACCACCGGCACGCCCAAAGGCGCCCCACGAGACAAGGTCTCACCATTGCAATCGGCGCAATTCCTGCACCGGGTGCCGATGCCGCGCAACGACACGGTCGTGATGGCGGCCCCCATCTTCCACGGCACCGGTCTGTCGCAGTTCACTCTCGGCTGGGCGTTGGGCAACAAGATCGTCTTCCAGCAGCGCAAGTTCGATCCGCGACGAACCCTCGCCAACGTCGCCGATCACCGCGCCGCCACCTTGGTCGTCGTACCGACCATGCTGCAACGCATCCTCGACCTCGGCCCCGCCGTGCTCGAGCAGTACGACACGACATCACTGAAAGTCGTCTTCACCGCGGGATCACCCGTCTCGCCGGACCTCAGCAGGCGCACGGCCGACGCTTTCGGTGAGGTGCTGTACAACCTCTACGCCTCGACCGAAGTCGCGGTCGCCGCCGTGGCCACTCCGCACGACATGCGAGTGGCGCCGGGAACCGTCGGCAAACCTCCCGTGGGTTGCCGCGTCGCGCTCTACGACGCGCAGCGCAAGAAGATCACCACACCCGGCGAGGTGGGCACGATCTTCGTCTCGAGCGGACTCAGCTTCTCCGGCTACACCGACGGCCGGAACAAGGAAATCGTCGACGGGCTGCTGTCCAGCGGCGACGTCGGCCACTTCGACGCCGACGGCCGCCTGTTCATCGACGGCCGCGACGACGACATGATCATCTCCGGCGGCGAGAACGTCTACCCACTGGAAGTGGAGAACCTCCTGGTCGACCGCCCCGACATCCTCGAAGCCGCGGTCGTGGGCGTCGAGGACGCGGACTTCGGAAAACGACTGCGCGCCTTCGTCGTTCCCGCCGAGGGCGCCGAGCGCGACCCACAGGAGATCAAGGACTACGTCAGAGCGAACCTCGCCCGCCACAAAGTCCCCCGCGAGGTGGTGTTCGTCGACGAGCTGCCGCGAAACGCCACCGGCAAGCTGATGCGGGGCAAACTGGAGGAGGCCGACATATAACTACGGACTCATCTCGAATGCGCCCGCGTAGCTCATCACCTCGTCGTGCAGACGCGCGGTTCGCTGCTCGTCGACGACCGGTTTGCGCAACACATTCAAGGCCCAATCCTGCTGCGCGGAGGTCGAAGAAGCCTTGGAGAACAGTCCGAGCGCGTAGGCCGAGAAGTCGCGCACGAATACCTCGAAGATGGAATCCACGATGTCTTCGGATGTCCCGACGATCGCGGCCTGCTCCAGGATGAGCTGTCCGTAGGGCAGCAGCGTGAACAACTCCCCCACCGCCAATTGGTAGTCCAGATCCTCCAACTGCGCCGGGGTCGGCGGCGCCTCCACCGGGAACCGGGTGAATCGCTCCGCCTGCTCGATGAAAAGGGCCACGTTGGGCAGGTGGCGGAAATTCGCATAGGCCGACCGCCAATCGGCGAATCGGACCTTGCCCAATCCCGCGGCGCCCGGCTGCCGGAACAGCGATTCGTCGTCGCCCGGATCCCGGCGTACCGGTACCGGAGGCAACTGCGCCGGATCGAAGAGGAAGTTCGGCATGAATTTCAGCGTGAGTGCCATATTGACATGGGCGGTGCCTTCCAGCCGTGGCATGGAGTCGATCGTGCCGCGGGCGGTGGCGAAGTAGCTGTCCTTCTCGAAACCCTTGGCGGAGATGACATCCGAGAGTTCCCGGAACACCCGCTCGGCTTCGCGCGTTACCTTCATCTTGCCGATGGAATTGAACATCACGAAGCGGCGATCCTCCGGGGTCGAGCATCGCATGTAATCGATCGCTCGTTCGTGGTAGAGCCGCATGCCGTTCATGCGAACGTAGCTGTCGGACAGGATTTGCCGAACCTGCCCGAAATCGGTGACGGGATGCCCGAACAGGATCTTGGCGCTCGCGTGGTTGATCGTCTCGTAGAAGCAGTGCTCCACGATGCCCAGCGCGACCATGCCGATATTGAATTTACCGCAGTTGACCGCGGCGAGGGCGGAGTCGAATGCCTTTCGGCCGACGTGCAGTACGTCGTCGGCCGAGACGGGATAGTCCACCAGGTCGTAGGCGGAGACGAAATTCTGGCCGTGGATGACGTTCTTGACCAGCCGATAGTTCGGGTGCTGGCTGTCGGCGATGAACCAGACGTACGCGTCGGGCCCTTCGAGGTCGGTGCGTCGGCCGATGGTCGGCACGATCCGGGCCACGTTGCCGTTGCCGATGTAGTACTTGCTGCCGGTGGCGGTGAACCCGCCCGCACCGTCGGGCGTCAGCAGCATGTCGGTGGCGTAGATGTCGGCTCCGTGATCCTTTTCCGACAGTCCGAAGCCGATGATCCCGCCGCGGTCGAGTTCCTCGGCGGCACGCAGATGCGCCTTGCCGTTGGCGCTCTGCCAGATGGTGGCGAGACCGAGCGTGGACACGCCCCACGCGTACCAGTACTGCGATCCGTAGAAACCGGTGATCTCGTTGAACCGGGAGATGAACGCGGTGTCCCAGCGCTTTTCCGGATCAGCGCCCGAGCTTGCCCGCGGGGTCGCCATGTAGGCGATGATCCGGCTCTCGGCGAGGAACCGCATCCAGTCGTCGTACCACTCCGCCCGGAACGCATCGCTGGTGAGCGCCTGCTTGCCCTTCTTCTCGAAGAAGTCGACCACCGACCGCAGCCGAGCCCTCGTGGCTGGGTCGAATTCCTCGAACGTCTCGGTACTCGGGTTGAACAGGGCCATGGTGAGGCCGCCTTTCGAAGTGATGGCAAGTGCCATCACTTTAGAACTGAAGGCAACCGACGTCAATCTGCGTATGAGCGCGGAGCAGGCGGCACGTCACGTCGAACGCGCGGACACGCGGCACCGATTTGTTTCGTCGGCTGCCCTGACAGCCGGGGCAGCGCCCACCGGCGAAGCCGGACGGTGACCTCACGGCAATCGGATCCAGAAGATGTCCCCGAGTACCCCGCTCGACGGAGCGGCCGCTGAGCGCGACGCATCGCGCTCAGCGGCCGAGGACGATCAGGGGCGGGCTTCCTCGATCAGGCGCTGCCGCAGCCAGGTCAGAGGGGTGAGCGCATCCGGGCCGAGGGTGTATGAGGGGTAACTCTGATGGATGCCGGATTTGAGGAAATCGTCGATCTGTTGCTTTCGCTGTTCGTAGGCGGAGGTGTTGATCTGGTCGGAGAGCAGGCCCAGGCCGCCCGCGGCCAGTGCGTCGCCGATGATCTCGGTCGCCTGTTGCTGATAGTTGCCGATTCTTCCCGGATCCGGATTCGAGAGCTGGACGAAGAAGCCGGCGATCCGTCCGGCGAAGTCACCCTCGGGCATCGCGCAGTACAGATCACCCGCGGCGCAGAAGGTGTAGGTGCGCGGGGTGAGCCAGCCGAAACCTCCCGGGCGAGGTCCGGCCGCTCCGGCGCCCGGGACGGGCGGGCCGATCAGGGTGTCGCTGGGTGAGCGCCGAGGATCGGAGATCAGCCCGACCAGGACCACCCGGTGCGGCGGCATCACGCCCAGGCCGGTGCCGATCTCGGCCGCGAGATCACCTGCGGCGTCCGCGCCTTGGCTGTAGCCGAGCAACGCGATCCGGGTGGCTTCGCACGCTTGCGCCATGTCCGAGGCCAACGTGCGCGCTTTGTCGATCGCCTCTTGCTTGGAGCGGCCGTACACTTCGGTTTCCCAAGGGAACGCCGTCGCCGCGTAAGGAACGTAGTCGACCTGGACGTCGCCGGGTAAACCGTTCAGGCTCGATGCGAGCATTCCTTTACCCGGATCGGTACTGGATGTCTCCCACGTTCCGGGGATCGCCACGACGTACAAGTCCGGGCAATGGCTCGGTGCGCCATCGGCAAAAGGCGCGACACCGAGTTGAACAGTAGCGGTTACCGCTGCGGCCACACACGCGGCGGCTATCGTCTTCCATCGGGTGAACATCGAATTCTCCGTGTTTCAAAGCACCGAGGTCACGTGATCGAGATGGATTGCGGGAATCACAGTACAGCCGGGACGCGCGCAACGTGCACCATTCTCCGGCATCAACACCGGAGGGCCGCGATGCGACACGGCATCGATCACACGCCACCTCGATGTCGCGGACCCGGGTCAGCGGTGTGGTTGGGTCATGTCCCGGTTCATCGTGGGCAGCTCGATACTGATCGGCATCCGCAACTCGGCCAAATACACCAACGCCGCCCGCCGCAAGAACTCATCGAACAACCAATACGCATCCGG
>NZ_JBEYSX010000006.1:0-384919 GCF_040642815.1 Nocardia sp. NPDC047648
CGCTTGCTCCTTCGTCGCCTACGCGACGGCCGCGCAAACGCGAGCCGGGCCGCGAACGGCGCATGCTCGGTCTCGCTTCGCTCGAAACCGGGAGTCGGGGTGAGCGGGGCGCGTAGGACGGTAGCCGTGCCACCTCGATGTGCCGCCGTAACGCCGGTGGGATTGCCGCTGGGCTTCGTAGCGTATATGTGGCGAACGATTCGACGGACGCCGGTAAACGTGTTCGACGTGCGGGGTGACTCTCTCTGGGGCGGTAGGAGACCGGTCTAAGTCGGCAGACTACGTCGGCGTGGCCAACGCGAACGGGAGGATGGCGTCGGCGCCGACCGCTCGGAGGGCGTGGGCGGCGACGGTGAAGGTCCAGCCGGTGTCGGTGATGGTGTCGACCAGCAGGATCGGGCCCGGCACGTCGGTGAGGTCGGGGATCTCCCAGGAGTCGAACAGTCCGGCTACGCGGTGTGCTGAGTTGGCCGCCGAGACGGGTGGGCGGTCGGGGCGGGTGCGCAGGGTGCCGAGGTCCCGCAGGCGGCCGACCTCGGCCAGCCGGGCGGCGAGGGTGGCGGTGAGCACGGGATAGCGCGGGGATTCCAGTGCGAGTACCGACCTCGGGCGGTTGGCCCAATCCCATTCGCGCAGCACGGCGACGCAGGCGTCGAAGACCGCGTCGGGGACCGGATCGTCCGGGCTGTCGAGCAGCGCGCGCAGTCGCTGCCCCCAGCCCAGGTCGGTCAGCCTGCCGAGGACGCGGCCGGTCTCGGCGCCGCCGGTGATCTTGCCGGACAACGGGATTCCCAGCTTGGCCATGCCGGTGGGCCACTGTTTTCGGGGCGCGAGATCGATGCCGGGGCGGTCGAGCCGGGCCTTGGTGGCGGCCACCGCGTCGGCGGCGACGGTGCGGTCGGGGCGGCTGCCGGTGCAGTTGTCGCAGCGGCCGCAGCCGGGCGAATCCGCCGCGTCGGCGGACAGTCCCGGGTCGTCGAGCTGGCGGCGCAGGAATTCCATCCGGCAATCGGTGGTGGACTGGTAGTCGATCATGGCTTGCTGTTCGGCCTCGCGGGCGATGGACAGGCGCTCGTAGCGCTCGGTGTCGTAGGTCCACGGAAGGCCGGTGGCGATCCAGCCGCCGCGCACGCGGCGCACCGCTCCGTCCACGTCGAGCACCTTCAGCACCATCTCCAGCCGGGAGCGATTCAGCTCCACCAGCGGCTCCAACGCCGCGGTGGACAACGCGCGGTCGGAGTCCAGCGCGTCGAGCACGGCGCGCACGATGTGCTCCCGGGGGAACGCGACGGAGGCGAAGTAACTCCAGATGCGCGCGTCCTCGGGGCCGGGGAGCAGGATCACCTCGGCCCGGTCGGTGCCGCGCCCGGCGCGTCCGACCTGCTGGTAGTAGGCGATGGGGGAGGACGGCGCGCCGACGTGCACCACGAACCCGAGGTCGGGTTTGTCGAAGCCCATGCCCAGCGCGGAGGTGGCGATGAGCGCCTTCACCTCGTTGTTCAGCAGCGCCGCCTCCAAAGCCTCGCGTTCGGCGGGGTCGGTCTGCCCGGTGTAGGCGGCGACGGTGTGGCCGTGTGAGTTCAGTACGTCGGCGAGATCGTGCGCGGCGGCGACGGTGAGCGTGTAGACGATGCCGGAGCCGGGCAGCCGGTGCAGATGGCCGCTGAGCCAGGCGGTGCGTTCCACGGCGTCGTCGAAGCGGACCACCGACAGGTGCAGCGATTCGCGATCCAGCGTGCCGCGCAGCACCAGCGTGTCGGTGCCGATCTGGGTGGCGACGTCGGTGACCACCCGGTCGTTGGCGGTCGCCGTGGTCGCGAGTACCGGGACGTCGGAGCCGAGGTCGGCGATCAGCGTCCGGATGCGCCGGTAGTCCGGCCGGAAGTCGTGGCCCCAGTCCGAGACGCAGTGCGCTTCGTCGATCACCACCAGCCCGGCGTCGGCGGCGAGCCGGGGCAGGACCTGATCGCGGAAGTCCGGGTTGTTCAACCGCTCCGGGCTGACCAGCAGCACGTCGACCGCGCCCGCGGCGACGTCGGCGTGGATCTCGTCCCACTCGGTGACATTGCCGGAGTTGATGGTCGCCGCGACCACCCCCGCGCGCTGCGCCGCCGCCACCTGGTTGCGCATCAGCGCGAGCAGCGGCGACACGATCACCGTCGGCCCGCGACCCGCCCTGCGCAGCAGCTTCGCGGCGATGAAGTACACCGCCGACTTTCCCCAGCCGGTGCGCTGCACGACCAGCGCCCTGCGCCGCCGTACGACGAGCGCCTCGATCGCGGTCCACTGGTCCTCCCGCAGCCGAGCGCCCGCACCGGCCAGCTCGCGTAGCAGCTGTTCGGCGTGCTCGCGCAGGTCGGGGGCGGTGAGATCGATCGAAGACGCGCCGGTGGCCGTGGTCATGCGCTCCATCGTGCCCGACGACTCCGACAGGTCGCCGCGTGCCCGACCGCCGCCGCGCCGGGCTCGCCCACTACCGGGTCAGCCGGGCGGCGCCTTCCGGCCACACGATCTCGACCGGCACGTCACGCCGGCGAGCGAGCGCGACCACGGATCCGGTGCCGCCGCGCTGCCCAGCCGCGCCGTCCCATATCGCGATCAGCCGATCACACGACGCCAGCATCGTCTCGTTCGCCGCTTCGTAGGCCTCGAGCCCCGCGTCGTCGAAGTCCATCACCCGTACCGCCGTCGCGCGATCGACCAGTTCGTCGAAAAGGCAGGCCTGGTCGGGCCGCACCTGCGCTTCGCGGTAGTTCCGCGACGGCAACACCACTTCCAGTCGCCCGCCGGCATCCAGGACGGCTTTCGCGAACATCGAGTCTGCGCCGCGGGCGAGGCAGCTCACGCCGACCAGGTCCGGGGCGGCGTACGCGGCGAGAAGAGCACCGATCACGGCGGACACCAGCGGCTCGGTGGCAGGCGTGAAGTTCGTATGCCCGGTGACCCCGATGCGCACCATGCAGGTTTCTCCTATGCCGTCATCACCTGCGGTCTCGCAGCTCTGTCCCGAGTTTCACATAGTCACCGGGTGAGCATTCTTCCCACGCGGTCGTCGGCTCGCCGCCGGTCGGACCTCAAGCGGGACGCGCGGTCGCCGCCGCCAGCTCGGCCAGCCGGGCGCGGACCAAGTCCGGGCGTTCCTCGACGATGAAGTGGCCGCAGTCGCGGACCAGTTCGAGCCGGTAGTCGTCGGCGCGGGCGGTTTCGGCGGCGGCGAGCGACGGATGGATCGCCGCGTCCTCGACGCCGAACAGGGCCAGGATCGGCACCCGCGCTCGGCGTTGTTCGCCGCGCCCGGCCGATCGGGGCACTTCGCGCAGCAGGAAGGTGCGGTAGGTGTCGGTCGCCGTGCGGGCACAGACGGGGTCGCGGAAGCGGTCCGCGTATGCCCGGATCACCTCGGGTCCGAACGCCTCGCGATGGCGTACGGCGCCGGCGAAGACGAACTGCTCCAAGAAGCGGGTACGCCGGTGCAGGTAGGTGCCGAACGCCGCGACGGCGGGCTGGTAGAGCAGGAACCGCCACGCGTGCGGGAGGAAATCGCGCGGCGTCTGCCACGGGTGGGCGATGTTGAGCGCCAGCAGCGCGTCGAAGCGCTCCGGCTCGCGCAGCACGAGCAGGTGGGCGATGTAGCCGCCCCAGTCGTGGCCGGCCAGCAGGACGCGGTCCAGGCCGAGCGCGTCCAGCAACGCGAGCAGGTCGGAGGCGACGTCGTCCTTGGCCCACCGGTGTGGCGGGGGACCCGACCAGCCGTACCCGGGCAGATCGGGCGCGATGATCCGCAACCCGGCCGGTGGATCGGCGAGCAGGTGACGGTAGGCGTAGTGATGCTCGGGCCAGCCGTGCAGCGCGAGCACCGGGCGTCCGTCCGCAGGACCCGCCTCGGTGACGTGAAAACGCACGCCGCGGGCGGTCACCTCCGACCGGCGCACGCCGGGAATCTCCGGCGGCCCCGCCGCCGGGTCGGAACCCGGAGCGGGGGCGAAGAAGGACGGCCGCCAAGGCATACCCGATGGTATCCAGGAAGCGGCCGACGGATCCAGACCGCGACGGTCAGCCCTTCACGCAGAGCACCTGACGCAGCGTCGCGACCACGTCGACCAGGTCGCGCTGTGCCTCGATGACCTCGTCGATGTCCTTGTACGCGGCCGGGATCTCGTCCACCACGCCCGCGTCCTTGCGCGACTCGACGCCCTCGGTCTGGGCGATGAGATCGGCCACGGTGAACTGCTTCTTGGCCGCGTTGCGGCTCATCCGCCGTCCCGCGCCGTGCGAAGCCGACTGGAACGAGGCCGGATTCCCCTTGCCGCGCACCACGTACGAGCGAGTACCCATCGAGCCGGGGATCAGCGCGAGATCACCCGCGCCCGCGCGCACGGCGCCCTTGCGGGTGACCAGCATCGGCACACCGTCGATCAGCTCCTCCGCCACATAATTGTGGTGGCAGCTGATGGGCTGCTCGAAACGCACTCCCCGCTCGGCGAATTCGGCGGCGACCGCACGGCAGACCAGGGCGAGCATCACCGCGCGGTTGCGCGCCGCGTACTCCTGCGCCCAGGTGAGGTCGCGGCGGTAGGCCTCCATCTCCGGCGTGCCGGAGACGAAGACCGCCAGGTCGCGGTCGGGCAGATCGATGTTGTGCGGCAGCGTGCGCGCGATCGCCATGTGCCGCTCGGCGAGTTCCTTGCCGATGTTGCGGCTGCCGGAGTGCAGCAGGATCCACACCCGCTGCTCCTGATCCAGGCAGACCTCGATGAAGTGGTTGCCGCCGCCGAGCGTGCCCATCTGCTTGTGCGCCTTGGACTCGCGCGGCTGTACCCGGGCGTCCAGCGTGCCGAACGAACCCCAGAAACGCTCCCAACCGGCCCGCAGCGTCGTAGTGCTCGCGCCGAGCCCGGCGACCTGGGAGCCGAGCCGGGTGACGTCCACGGCGTCGTGATGGGCCTGGAAGCCGACCGGCACCGCCGCCTCGATCCGCGACCGCAGCGACCGCAGGTTATCGGGGAGATCCGCGGCGGTGAGGTCGGTGCGCACGCTCTCCATGCCGCAGCCGATGTCCACGCCGACCGCGGCGGGCGACACCGCATCCTTCATCGCGATCACCGATCCGACCGTGGCGCCCTTGCCGAGGTGCACGTCGGGCATCACGCGGACGCCGTGGACCCATTTCAGCGCGGCGATGTTGCGCAGCTGCTGCAGCGCGGACTGCTCGACCTCGTGCTCGTGGGCCCACATGAGCGTCTGCGCCTTGGTGCCGCGCAGCTCGACGGGAAACATGGTCTCGATCCTTCCGTTGGTCTTCACTGTCAACGGTAGGTACCGGCGGCACCCGGCGCACCCGAATATCCGACCGACCGGGACGGTGGACGGTCAGCCCACGGGGTGTTCGAATCGTGCCCGGTAGACGCGCTCGGCATTCCCGTGGGCGATGGCGTTGACCAGCACTTCGGCGTCGGCGACGGTGATCGCGTCGTCGGCGATCCACTCGTCCATGAGCTTGCCGAGCCCGCGCCGCCAGAGCAGGGCGCCGAGGTAGTGCAACTCCGGTAGCCCGTAGCCGTCCGAGGAGTAGCACAGCGCCCGGAACGGGGCGAGTTCCAGCGTCTCGGCGAGCACGGCTCCGGCCCGCTGCCCGACGTAGGGAATGGTCAGGCCGAGATCCAGGTGGACGTGATCGAAGACGTGCGCGAGGTAGGCGGCGTGGCGATGGAAGGGCCAGCAGTGCAGCAGCATCACCGACAGCCCGGTGCCCGCGGTCCGGCGCAGGAAATCGGTGAGCAGCAGCGGGTCACTGTGCCGCAGGCCCAGATCGGGGTCGCCGAACCCGGTGTGGAATTGCAGGGGCAGACCGAATTCGGCGCCGATCCGCGCCCCGAGACCGACCAGCCAGCCGAGCACGTGCGGATCGGTGAGCCGGTGTTCGGGCGCGAAGCTGGTCGGCGGGTGATCCCGCACCGGGAAGTCCAGACCGCACCGGTAGGCGACGATCGTCTTCAACCCGACGGCACGGGCGGCCCGCGCGCGCAGTTCCGCCTCGATCCGCTCGTAGACCCCGGACACCGCGCCGACCTGGGCGACGACCCGCTCGGCCACCTCCTCCAACCGGACCACCTCGCGTACCTCGCCGTCCACCAAGGCGGCGAAATCAGCCGTGCCGCCGCCGATTCCGGTGTCCAGGTACCACCGGGTCACCCCGGTGGCGCGCAACAGTCGCGCGGCGACCTCCCCGGCGCCGAGCCGGGTGCGATGACGCAGGTAGACATCCGGGCTGACATGGGCGGGCAGGTCGAGCGCGGGGGCACACCAGCGGCGCACCGCGAGCCCGATCGCGGAATCGAAACTTCCGTGCGCGCCCTCGCCGAGCAGGCGCTCGAAGCCGCGCCGGTCCAACTTCCCGGTGTGGACGCCGTGGCAGTGGTGATCGGTGAGCCGCACCCCGTCGGTGAGCATGTCAGAACCGCCAACGTGTCAGGGCGACCAGTTCTTCGGCGCTCGCGGCGGCGTACCGCTCGGCCTCCGCGCGGCGCACGGTGAGCAGCGCGTCGTGCAGTTCGGCGCCCATGGCGTCGGCGAGCACCTCGGACGCGGCGAGGTGGTCGGCGGCTTCGGCCGGTGTGGTGGGTAGGCGGCGCACATCCGACATCATGCGTGCTTCGGCGTCGAAAGACGCGGGGTCCCCGGTGATCTCGACCGGAAGGCGTAAGCGTTCGGCCACACCGGCGAGCCCGGCCGCGATCACCGACCCGACGATCAGGTACGGGTTACCGGTCGCGTCGAGACATTTGATCTCGGCGTTGGCGGCCCACCCCTCGGTGCCGCGGACTCCGGTGACGAAGCGCAGGGCGGCCTCCCTGGTCTCGCGGCCCCAGCACTGCCAGACCCCCGCCCAGCGCGACGGCGCCAGCCGCAGGAAGCTCGCCGGGTTGCCCGCACCGACCGCGACCAGCGCGGGCAGTTCCCGCAACACTCCCGCCAGGAACGCCTCACCGGTCCGCCGCATGCCGTGCGGGCCGTCGCCGCCCGCGAACAGGGGGCCCTCCTCGTCGGTCACCGACAGGTGCAGGTGCGCTCCGGAACCGGCGCCGCCCGGCTCGATACAGGGTGCGAGCAGCGCCCGCCAGCCGTGCCGCGCGCTCATCTGACGGATCGTATGCCGCACCAGCACCGCCTGGTCCGCGGCGGCGACCGGCTCGGACGGTTCGACCGACAACTCCAATTGCGCGAGCGCGTATTCCGGATGGAACTGCGCCACCGCCACACCTTGCCGTTCGAGCGCAGCGACCAGGTCGGCGGCGTATTCGGCGACCTGCCCGAGCCGCACGATGCCGTAAGCCGGGCCGTGGATCGCGGGTGTGAAGCCCTCGGTGCCGTCGGCGCGGCCCACTGCCCATTCGGTTTCGAAGGCCATGGCCAACCGCAGTCCGGCGGCCTGCGCCGCAGCCGTCTGACGTGTCGCGAAGTGGCGCTGACAGGCGACGAAACGGGTGCCGTCCTGGGTGTATTTGTCGGTGGGCGCCCACGCCCAGCCGGGCTGGCAGGCCAGTTCGGTCAGCCCGGCCGGATCCGGGATGAGCCGCAGATCGCCGTCGGGGCCGCCGAGATAGCGCCCGACCGCCATCACGTCGTCGAAGGCGAAGGTCTCGAAGCACGGCGAGACCCCGACGCCGTACCGGGACGCGCGATCCAGCCGCTTCGCCGGGACGGCTTTCACGCGCGTGATGCCCGCGTTGTCCACGAAGCTCAGGGCGACCATGGACGCGTCGACCCTGTGTATCGGAGCGGTGTCGCCGTCGGCGGGGATGCGATCCGGCGTGGTGGCCATGCCCTCACGATATCGGCTCGGGCGCAGCGGGAGCCGTCGTGGCGCGCGCCGTTACTCCGCGGCCAGGGCGGCGGTGATCTCCTCGCGGGCGGGGATCGAACTGCTCGCGCCCAACCGGGTCGTCGCCAGCGCTCCGGCTGTGCACGCCCAGGTCAGCGCCCATTCCGGGCCGCGATGCCAGGCCGCGGCCAACGCGCCGGTGAACGCGTCGCCCGCCCCGGTGGTGTCGACGACCTGCACCCGCGGGCTGGGCCGGGACAGGCGGGCGCCATCCGGTCCGCGATAGTCCGCGCCCGCCGCCCCGCGGGTGACGACCACGTGCGCGACCGCGTCGAGAGCCGCGCCCAGTTTTTCGGCCTCACCCGAATTCACCACGGCGACATCGATATTCGCCCACAGTTCGGCGGGCGATGGGCGCACCGGCGAAGGGTTCAGCAGCACCGTCGTGTCGTGCGCACGGGCGTGGCGGGCCGCGGCGGCGACCGTTTCGACCGGAATCTCCAACTGGCACAGCAAGATATCGGCGGCCGCGATCGCCGTCAGGTCGTCCTCGGTCAGCTCGGTCATCCGCGCGTTGGCGCCCCCGACGACGATGATGCTGTTCTCGCCGTCGTCGTCCACCACGATGGTGGCGATGCCGCTCGGTCCGGCGACGGTGCGCAGCCGGTCGGCCGACACCCCCGCGGCGGTGAGTGCGCCGCGCAGTTCGCCCGCGAAGACGTCGTCGCCGACCGCTCCGAGGAAGCGGACCGCGCCACCCGTTCGCCGCGCGGCAATGGCCTGATTGGCGCCTTTCCCGCCCGGCACCATGGCGAAGCCGCTGCCGAGGACCGTCTCGCCGGGGACGGGCCTGCGCGCCGTCGTGGTTACCAGATCCATGTTGACGCTGCCGAGCACCGCGATCGCGGGAGCATCCGGTTCGACCGTCATATCGCCGGACGGTAGTCGCCCGGCCCGGGCCGCGCACGTGACCCGCGCGCCCGCGTCTGCGCGGCCCAGCGGGTGGGATCGGCGCTGTGCCCCTTGCGTAGGCTGTACCCATGACGGTAGGAACGACCACCCAACCGGATGTCCGTGCGGTGGTGCACGAGGCCGCGCGCAAGGCCAGGGTCGCATCTCGGGCGTTGGCCCAGCTGACGACCGCGCAGAAGAACGACGCACTGCACGCCGCCGCCGACGCGCTGCTCGCCGCCGCCGATCGGGTGCTGGCGGCCAACGCCGAGGACATCGCCGCGGCGCGGGCCGCGGGCACCGAGGAGTCGCTGCTGGACCGCCTGCGGCTGACCGAGCCGCGCATCGACGGCATCGCCTCGGGGTTGCGGCAGGTGGCCGGACTGCCTGATCCGGTCGGTGTGGTGGTGCGCGGCTCGACCCTGCCGAACGGGCTGGAGATCAGGCAGGTGCGCGTCCCGCTCGGCGTGGTGGGCATGGTGTACGAGGCCAGGCCGAACGTCACCGTCGACGCGTTCGGGCTCGCGCTCAAGTCCGGTAACGCCGCCCTGCTGCGCGGCTCGTCCTCGGCGGCGCGATCCAATGCCGCGCTCGTCGCGGTGCTGCGCGAATCGCTTGTCACGCAAGATATCCCGGCCGACGCCGTGCAGCTGCTGCCGAGCGAGGACCGGTCCAGCGTCACCCATCTGATCCAGGCCCGCGGCCTGGTCGACGTCGTCATTCCGCGCGGCGGCGCCGGGTTGATCAGCGCGGTCGTCCGCGACGCGCAGGTGCCCACCATCGAGACCGGCACCGGCAACTGCCACGTCTACGTGCACGCCGCCGCCGATCTGGCCATGGCCGAGCGGATCCTGATCAACGCCAAGACCCGCCGTCCCAGCGTGTGCAACGCGGCCGAGACCGTGCTGATCGACGCCGCCATCGCGGACACCGCGCTGCCGCGGCTCACCGACGCGCTGGAGCGGGCCGGGGTCACCATCCACGGTGACCTCCCCGGCCAGGTTCCGGCCACCGACGCGGACTGGGGCGAGGAGTACCTCACCCTGGACATCGCGCTCAAGGTCGTCGACGGCCTGGACGCGGCGGTGGAGCACATCAACACCTGGGGCACCGGCCACACCGAGGCCATCGTCACCGGCGATCTCGCCGCGGCGCGCGAGTTCACCGGCCGGGTCGACGCCGCCGCCGTGATGGTGAACGCCTCCACCGCCTTCACCGACGGCGAGCAGTTCGGCTTCGGCGCCGAGATCGGCATCTCCACCCAGAAACTGCACGCGCGCGGTCCGATGGCCCTGCCGGAACTGACCTCGACGAAGTGGATCGTCTGGGGCGAGGGGCAGATCCGGCCGGTCTGACCGGTGGCCGGTCTGCCCGGTATGCGCGGCGGCCGCGGAGGATGCCGAGTCGGTGTCCGCGCCGCGCTGCCGTAGCGTGGGGGATGGTTCGGAAGAAAGGTGCCCGGGTGGTGTCGGAGAGCGCAGTACAGGAGCCGGTCTTCTCGTCGGTGGAAGACGTGCTCGAACGGTTGGCGAGCACGGGCTACCTGGCGGACAAGGCCACCGCCACCTCGGTGTTCCTGGCCGATCGCCTGGGCAAGCCGCTGCTGATCGAGGGACCGGCGGGTGTGGGCAAGACCGAGCTGGCGCGCGCTGTCGCGCAGACCTCGGGCGCGGAGCTGGTGCGGTTGCAGTGCTACGAGGGCGTCGACGAGGCCCGCGCGCTGTACGAGTGGAATCACGCCAAGCAGATCCTGCGCATCCAGGCCTCCAGTGAGAACGACTGGCAGGAGACGAAGGCCGACGTCTTCACCGAGGAATTCCTGCTGTCGCGCCCGCTGCTGACCGCGATCCGGCGCACCGATCCCACGGTGCTGCTGATCGACGAGACCGACAAGGCCGACGTCGAGATCGAGGGCCTGTTGCTGGAGGTGCTCAGCGATTTCGCGGTGACGGTGCCGGAGCTGGGCACGATCACCGCCAGCCGCAAGCCGTTCGTGGTACTCACCTCGAACGCCACGCGGGAGCTGTCCGAGGCGCTCAAGCGCCGCTGCCTGTATCTGCACCTGGACTTCCCGGACGAGGAGCTGGAGCGGCGCATCCTGGCCAGCCGGGTCCCGGAGCTGTCGGCGGCCGTCGCCGCGCAGCTGGTGCGGATCGTGCACGTACTGCGCGGCATGCAGTTGAAGAAGCTGCCCTCGGTCGCCGAATCGATCGACTGGGGCCGCACGCTGCTGGCGCTGGGCCTGCGTGACCTGGACGACACGACCGTTCGCGCCACTCTCGGTGTGGTCCTCAAACACCAGAGCGACCATCAGCGCGCGCTGGCCGAACTGAAGCTGGCCTGAGCCGTGGCGGCCGGGTCGGTCCCCGCCGAGGTCGCGTCGCTGAGCGCGCCGCACGGTATTCCGGGGCATCTGGTCGGCTTCGTGGAGGCGCTGCGGGCGCGCGGCATACCGGTCGGCCCCTCGGAGACGGTCGACGCGGGCCGTGTGGTGACCGTGCTCGACCTGATGGACCGCGAGGTCCTGCGCGAAGGGCTGGCGTGCTCGTTGCTGCGGCGCACCACCCACCGGGCGACCTTCGACGGTCTGTTCGACCTGTGGTTCCCGGTCGCCGTCGGGGAACGCGCCGCCGCGGAGGACGAGATCGAGATCCCGCACACCCGCTCGGGTGATGTGGACATCCCCGCCCTGCGCGAACTGCTCGCGCAACTGCTGGCGCAGGAGTCGGCGACCCCGCAGCTGGAGGCGCTGGCCGCGCAGCTGGTCGAGCAGCTGGGCCAGTACCAATCCGCCCGAGGCCCGTCTTTCTCGTCGTATCAGGCGCTGAAAGAAGTGCAGCCGCAGACCTTGCTGGCGAAGATCCTCGCGGGTATGGCCCTCGGGCCGGACGCGAGCGAGTTCGACGCCGAGATCGCCCGCCGCGCGGCCCGCCAGCGCATCGCCGGTTTCCGCGCGACCGTCGAGGCCGAGACCAGGCGGCGGGTCGCCGAGCGGATCGGCCGCGAACGTGTGGCGAGCTACGGCGTGGCCCGCCAGGCCGAAGAAGTCGATTTCCTGCGTGCCTCCGAAGCCGAACTCTCCGAACTCAAGCGCAGCACCCAGCGTTTGGCTCGCATCTTGGCCGCGCGCCTCGCCGCGCGCCGCAGGCACGCCCGCCGCGGTGCCATCGACCTGCGCCGGACCCTGCGCGCGTCCATGTCCACCGGCGGGGTTCCCATCGATCTGGTGCACCGCAAGCCGCGCCCGGGCCGCCCGGAACTGGTGCTGCTGTGCGACGTCTCCGGTTCGGTGGCCGGCTTCAGCAACTTCACGCTGCTGCTGGTGAGCGCGCTGCGCGAACAGTTCTCCCGGGTGCGCATCTTCGCGTTCGTCGACCAGATCGACGAGGTGACCCGATTCTTCGACCCGCACACCCAGCTGGATCGGTCGATGGCCCGGATCTTCGGTGAGGCGAGCGTCGTCGGACTGGACGGGCACTCCGACTACGGCAACGCGCTTGCCGGGTTCGCCAGGGATTACCCGGATGCCGTCACCAGCCGCAGCTCGCTGCTGATCCTCGGCGACGCCCGCACGAACTATCGTGACCCCGAGTTGAACACGCTACGGTCGCTGGTCGAGGTCGCCAAACACGCGCACTGGCTCAATCCGGAACCGCGCAGCCAATGGGGCTCCGGCGATTCCGCCGCCGATAAGTACCGCGACGTGATCGAGATGCACGAGTGCCGCTCGGCCAAACAGCTCACCGCGGTTGTCTCGCGGCTGCTGCCGGTGTAAAAGACCGGCATGGACGATGCCGCGCTGCTGAGCTACTGCCTGGCCAAGCCGGGCGCCTGGCAGGACGAGCCGTGGGAGGGCGACGTGGTCGCCAAGGTCGGCGACAAGATCTTCGCCTTTCTCGGTGCGACGTCGGTCGGCCTCAAATGCGGACGCACTCGCGAGGAGGCCGACGAACTGGTCCGGGTGTATCCGGACGACGTGGCGGCCTCCGCCTACATCGGGCGATACGGCTGGAACGTCATCCAGTTCGGCGGCGCCGTGTCGGATAACGAACTGTACGAGCTGGTCGATCTCTCCTACGAGGCCGTCGTGCGCAAGCTGCCGAAGAGCAAACGCCCGACCGCCTGATCGAAAGGGTTCGTTAAGCGAACCTTTGGCGTGCGCCGACAAGATCGGCGGCCATGGTGAACAGAACGCCGCACGATCCGGCGGCGGTGCACAACAACTATTCGTTCCAGGTCGACCTGCGCGGGATAGTCGATCTGCTGTCGCATCACCTCTACTCCAGCCCTCGGATCTATCTCCGTGAGCTGTTGCAGAACGCTGTGGACGCGGTCACCGCTCGCAACCGACTGGATCCGCTGGCGCCTACCGCGATTCGGCTCACCGTAGGCGAAACCGGCTTGCGGATCAGCGATCCCGGCATCGGCTTGACCGAGACCGACGTCCACCGGTTCCTCGCCACCATCGGCCGCTCGTCCAAGCGCGACGACATCGAAGGCGCACGACGGGAATTCCTCGGGCAGTTCGGGATCGGCCTGCTGGCCTGCTTCACCGTCGCCGAGACCATCCGAGTGGTCAGCCGATCGGCCACCGACCCGACGGCGGCGCCCGTCGAGTGGCTGGCCTCGGCCGACGGTACCTATTCGGTGCGCGCGCTCGACCCGGCGGACTACGCCGAGCCGGGCACCTCCGTATGGCTCACCGCGCGTGGGGGAGCGCGGGAGTGGTTCCAGCCGCGGCGGGTGACCGATCTGGCGCGTGAGTTCGGGTCGCTGCTGCCCTACGAGGTGACGGTGGAGTCGGACGCAGGGGCGACGACGGTCACCGAGGGTGTCCCGGTCTGGCGGCGCGTATTCCCGTCGGCGGATCAGCGCAGGACCGCCCTGCTCGAATACGGGCGCCGGACGCTGGGCTTCGCCCCACTCGACGTCATCGAACTCGAGGCCGGTGCGGCCGGGGTCAGCGGCGTCGCCTATGTGCTGTCCCAGCCGGGAAACCCGTCCGACAGCAGCGCGCACCGGGTGTACCTGAAGGGCATGCTGCTCGGCGACGCGGTGCGCGGCGTACTGCCGGACTGGGCGTTCTTCGTGCGCGGGGTGATCGACACCGACACGCTGCGGCCCACCGCGTCGCGGGAGGGGCTCTACGAGGACGAGCGGCTCGCCGTGGTGCGTGAGGTGCTCGGCGATCGGATCCGGGACTGGCTCACCGAGATCGCCGCCGAACAGCCCCAGCGGCTGGCCGCGTTCCTGTCCGTACACGCGCTCGGGGTGAAGGCGGTGGCCAGGCATTCGGCCGACCTGCTGCGGATCATGCTGCCGCATCTGCATTTCGAGACCACCGACGGGCGCGTGCCGCTCACCGAGTTCACCCGCAACCACCGCACCGTGCGGGTGACCGCGACCGTCGAGGAGTTCCGTCAGGTGGCGGCCACCGCCGCCGCGCAGGGGATCGGCGTCGTCAACGGTGGCTACGCCTACGACCGCGAGCTGGTCGCGCAGCTGCCCCGGCTGATACCCGGCGTCGAGGTGGTGGACCTGGACGCGGGCGCGATCACCGCGGCGCTCGACCCGGTCGACCCCGGCGAGGAATTGGCGCTGGCCTCGGTACTGGCGCTGGCGCGGACCGTGCTCGACCCGCTCGCGTGCGATGTGATCGTGCGCGCTTTCCACCCGGTCACAGTGCCCGCGCTCTACCTCGACGGCCGCGCCGCCCGCAACGAACGGGCCAGGGCGCAGACCGCCGAGGACGCCGACGAATTGTGGGCCGAGATCCTCGGCGCGTTGGCGGTCACGACGCCGCGTGCTCAGCTCGTGCTCAACCATCACAGCCCGATCGTGCGCAGGTTGTCCCGCATCGGCGACCCGGCCTTCCTGAGAACCGCGGTCGAATCGCTCTACGGCCAAGCGCTGCTGATGACCCACCGTCCGCTGAGCGCGGCCGACACGGCGTTGCTCAACCGCGCCTTCGGCGAATTCCTCGGCTGGGCCACCCAACGCGCCGCCGGCCGCGGCGAAGAGACGGAGTGAGCATGGACGCCGCCGAGATCAACGCCGCACTGGCGCACATCTACCCGCTGCCGCACGGCCGGACGCGGACCGAGCGACTGGAGACCCTGGCCGCGGCCGCGAAAACCGGTCCGGATCGCGCGCTCGAAGGCAGGGTGCTGCTGGAGCTGGCGCAGTCCTACACCTACGCGGGCGAACGCGATCTGGTGCCCGTGGTCTACGGCAGGTTGCTGCGCGTCTACGACGATCATCCCGCCGAACTGGGCCCGATGACGCATTCGGTGCACTGGTACCTGAAATGGATGACCTGGGGCATGATCGACAACCCGGCGATACCGCTGGCCACGATCGATCGCTGGTTCGACGAGCTGGACAACCGCTACCGGCAGCGCGGCTACAGCCTTCGCCCGGTGCTGGCGCTGCGCTCCGAACTCGCTCGCGAGATCGGTGACACCGCGGCCGCCGCCGCGTGGCTGGCGCAGGCCATGGCCGCCGCGCGCGACAGCATGTCCGACTGCGACGCCTGTGAGCGCAGCGAATGGGGTGTGACGAGCGTGTACCTCGGCGACGACGAGGCCGGGCTGGCGCGGTGGAAACCCGTGCTCGACGGCGACCGGTCGTGTGCCGAGGAACCGCACCGCGTGCTGGCCGAGGCATTGCTCCCGCTGGTGCGCACCGGGCGCGTCGCGGCCGCGCGCGGCGCGCACCTGACCGGGTACCCACTGGTCCGGCACACCGAGGACCTGCGTCCGTCGGTGGCGTTGCACGTGGAATTCTGCGCGCTGACCGGCAACGAGGCGCGCGGGCTGGAGATCCTCGCCGAACACGCGAGCTGGCTGGCCGATCCCGGCGCCGACGCGGGCGCGCGGCTCGCGTTCGCGACCGGTGTGTGCGTGCTGCTGCGCAGGCTGGTCGCGCTGCGCCTGGGCGATCTCCCGCTGGCGGACGGGACGGTGGAATCGGTGCGCGCGAGGCTGGAAACCGAGATCGGCGCGCTGTGCGCCCGCTACGACGCCCGCAACGGCAACAGCGCGGTCAGCCTGCGTACGGCCGCCCGGCTCGCCGCCGAGCCGCTGCTCGAGCGGTTGCCGCTCGGTGTCCGCAGCACGCTGCCTCGCGCCGCGCACATGCCCGACAGCGCTCCGGCGGCCGACGACTTCTCCGGCGATCGAGCCGGTGAGGTGCGCAGGCTGGCCGAACTCGGCGCCGCCCGGCTCGCCGATACGCCCGAGGAGGCGGAAGCGCATCTGCGGGAAGCGCTGGCGCTCGGCACGCCGGTGCTGACGGGGGAGGAGGCTGCCCGGCTCGGCGCGCAGCTGGTCATCGCCATCGCGAGCCAGCCGGACCGCGAGCTCGATCTGGCCGACGCCGCGGTGCGCGCCGCCGCGCGCTGGGAGGGACTGTCCGAACCGGACGTGCTGCACCACACTGTGGTCGCCGCGCGCGCGTTCCACCGCGCCGAGCGCCACGGCGAGGCGGTCGCCCTGTTCGAACAGGCGCTGGCCGGCGGCGCCATCCCGTATCCGTCCGGTGAACTGGCGGTGGTGCGCGCGCAGTTCGGCCGCTCCCTGGACGCACTCGGCCGCCCGCGCGAGGCCGCGCGGCGGTTCCTCGAAGGGGCGCGTCTGGTCGAGCACGATCCGGAACGGACGAAGCTGCACGCCGAGCTGGCGTGGTCGGCCGCGGGCGCGCTCGAGCACTGCGGGCAGGACGACGAGGCGGTGGCGGCCTACCATCGCGCCGCCGAGCTGTGGGGCCGCCTGGGCGCGGTGGCGGCGCGGGCGGCCTGTCTACGGTCGGCGGCCTGGCTCCAGGTGTCGCCCGGAGCCGACTCCGAGCCCTGGCTCACCTCCATGCGGGCGCTGACCGCCGAGCTGGCCGTGCTGGCCGAACGGTCGGCCGAGGCGGCGGAGGAACTCGCGCACACCCGCGAACAACTGGCTCGCATGCTGCGAATCGGCGGCGTCCCGGAAACCAGCGCCTGAGGCTTGCGGCGGACCGGACTGCGGGCGGGTGTCCCCAGTTCGGTGCCCGCCCCTCGCTGACCGGCCCGTGCGGGCCGTGCGCGACCCGTTAAGCTCGGCAGTCATGCACGAGAGAGGTCGGCGCGGCCGCAAGCTCGGGGTGATGGGCGGCACGTTCGACCCCATCCACCACGGGCATCTGGTCGCCGCCAGCGAGGTCGCGCACCGGTTCGACCTGGACGAAGTGATCTTCGTCCCGACCGGGCAACCGTGGCAGAAATCGCACAAACAGGTCAGCCCGGCCGAGGATCGGTATCTGATGACCGTCATCGCGACCGCGTCCAATCCGCGGTTCTCGGTGAGCCGCGCGGACATCGATCGCGGCAAGATGACCTACACCGTCGACACCCTGCGGGAGATGCAATCGGCGCACCCCGGTGCCGAGCTGTACTTCATCACCGGTGCGGACGCGTTGGCCAGCATCCTGACATGGCAGGATTGGGCGGAACTGTTCGACCTGGCGAAGTTCGTCGGGGTGAGCCGTCCGGGGTACGAGCTGAACATCGATCACCTTCAAGAGCACCTGCGGGATCTTCCGGCGGATGCGGTGACCATGATCGAGGTCCCCGCGCTGGCTATCTCGTCGAGTGAATGCCGTCGCCGCGCCGCCGAGAACCGGCCGGTGTGGTACCTCGTCCCCGACGGCGTGGTGCAGTACATATCGAAGCGGCACCTGTATGTGCCCGGAGCAGCGGAAGGTAGCTGAGCGTGAGCGAGCGCAGCGAGGTGCGGGCATGACGGCGTCGACCGAGTCGGTGGAGATCGCGCAGGTCGCCGCGCTGGCCGCGGACGAGAAGCTGGCGTCGGACGTGGTGGTGCTCGACGTGTCCGAGCAGCTGGTGATCACCGACTGCTTCGTGATCGCGTCGGCGCCCAACGAACGCCAGGTCAACGCCATCGTCGACAACGTGGAGGAGAAGCTACGCGCGGCCGGGCACAAGCCGGTCCGGCGCGAGGGCACCCGCGAAGGCCGCTGGGCGCTGCTGGACTACGTCGACGTCGTCGTGCACATCCAGCACAACGACGAGCGCAATTTCTATGCGCTGGAACGTTTGTGGAAGGACTGCCCCGTCGTGCCGGTCACCGGCCTCACCGGGCCTCCGGAGACACGCTCGGCGGCGACGGAGGACGAGGCGCGATCGTGAGCAGACATGCCGGCGTGCGCACCTTGATCCTGTTGCGCCACGGGCAAACCGAATGGAACGCCGCCGACCGGATGCAAGGCCAGATCGACACCGATCTCACCGAACTCGGTCGCAGACAGGCCAAAGAGGCCGCCCGCGAACTGGTTTCGCGCAACGCCATCGCCATCCACTCCTCGGATCTGCGCAGGGCCTTCGACACCGCGACGGCACTGGCCGAGCACACCGGCCTCACCGTCGTGCCCGACACCAGGTTGCGGGAGACCAACCTCGGCGACTGGGAGGGCCTGACCCACCTGGAAGTCGATGCCGACTACCCGGGCGCGCGCATGACGTGGCGGCTGAACGCGGACTACACCCCGCCCAACGGCGAGAGCAAACTCGAGGTCGGCGCACGGTCGCTGCCGGTGGTGCGGGAGTTGCTGGTCGAGCGGCAGGACTGGCCCGGCCGGACTATCATCCTGGTGGCGCACGGCGGGCTGATCGCCGCCCTCACGGCCGCGCTGCTCGACCTGCCGCCGCAGAACTGGCCGATCCTCGGAGGACTGGCCAACACCAGCTGGGTGCAGCTCAGCAGTCACGGCCCGAGCATCGAACAGCCCGGCTGGCGTCTGGATGTGTGGAACGCGGCGGCGAAGGTAGCACCGGATGTCCTCTGAAGAGCCGATCAGATCGGTCCCCGACGAACTGTTCCGTAAGGTGTCGGCCAAGCCCGAACGGCAGTTGCCGGACGCGTTGTTCGGCGGCCCGACACCGGCATCCCGCGAACCCGAGGCAACGTCCGAGGACGCCTCCGGCTCGGCCGTGGAAAACAACGGCCGGTCCGAGTCCGTCGAGGAATCCGACGCGGAGGACGACGTATCCGGCGGCATCGTCGCCGGAGCGGAGCCGCGACCGCACGCCGACACCTCGCCCGTCGCCGTTACGAGCGACGCCCCGGAACCGGTCGCCGAGTTGACGGAAGCGCTCGGCGAATCGGTGGCCTCGGCTGCGAGCGGAGCCGGGGCAGCGGACGCCGCATCTTCCGCCGCAGCACCGAATAAATCCGCGGAGTCCGGCGAACCGGTTGCTACGAACGCGGTGGCGGCGACCGCGGAATCGGTTGCCGCGGTGCCGATCGGGTTCACAGCAGAGTCGGGTGAACCGGTGGCTATGGCGGCGGACGAGCTCGCGGCCGACGCGCTCGCCGAAGCTGTCGCGCCGGATGGCCCGGCAGCAGTGCTCGGCGAATCGGTGGCGGCCGAAGCGATCTCCGCGCCCACCGACGCCGTGATCGAACCCGCCACAGCGCCGAACGGGCCCGCCGTTTCAGCGGAAGCCGAACTCGCGGCGTCCGAGCCGGCCGCTGCCGCTGCGGAATCCCTTGCCGCCGACGATCCGGCCGAAACACGCGAAGTCGCGCGCCCGGTGCTGCTGGTGATCGCCGACTCGCTCTCCTACTTCGGGCCCAAGGGCGGACTGCCCGCCGACCATCCGCGCATCTGGCCGAACCTGGTTGCCGCCGAGCTCGATTGGGACGTCGAATTGGTCGCGCGGATCGGCTGGACCTGCCGCGACGCCTACTGGGCGCTGATCGGCGATCCCCGTGTATGGGCCGCGGTGCCGCGTGCGGGTGCGGTGGTCTTCGCGGTCGGCGGTATGGACACGCTGCCCTCGCCGCTGCCCACCGCCCTGCGCGAGCTGATCCGCTATGTGCGCCCGCCCGCTCTGCGCCGCGTCGTGCGCGCCGGCTACAACTGGTTGCAGCCCAAACTGTCGAAACTCGGCAGGCCCGTGGCGCTTCCGCCGAAGGTGAGCGTCGACTACCTGGAACAGTCCCGTACGGCGCTGGCGCAGTTGCGCCCCGGCCTGCCCGTTGTCGCGGTACTGCCGTCGGTGCACGACTGCGCGGCCTACGGTCGCGTGCACTCCGGTAGGCCACGGGCCGTCGAGGCACTGCGTGCCTGGTCGGGCCGGACCTCGGTGCCGCTGGTCGACCTCGGTGAAGCGGTGCGCGACAACATCTTCTCCGGCGAGGCGAACCCGGACGGCATCCACTGGGGCTGGGACGGGCACACGGCGGTGGCCAACGCGATGGTGAAGACCCTGCAGGAGGTTCGGTAGTCCGTGGCAGTCGTGGTCGTCACCGATTCGTCCGCCGGCCTCCCTGCCGAACACCTCGACGAACTGGATATCGCCGTTGTCCCGCTGCACGTCCTGGTCGGTGACCGGGCGATGCGGGAAGGCGTGGATCCCGTCGACGTCGACTATGCCTCCGACACGGTGACCACCTCCGCCCCCTCACCCGGGGAGCTGCGCGAGGTCTACGAGCGGGCCTGGGAGCGCAGCGGCGGCGACGGCGTTGTCGCGGTGCATCTTTCCCGTCGGCTGTCCGGGACCTGGGAGGCCGGGCGGCAGGCCGTGCGCGACATGGACGCCGCCGACCGCGTCCGCCTGGTCGACTCGCTGGGGGCGGGGCTGGCCACCGGGCTGCCCACGCTGGCCGCCGCGCGCCGAGCCTCGGGCGGGGCGCCGCTGGACGTGGTCTACGACGCGGCGGTCGCCGCCGCCGCGCGTGCCCGCACGTTCATCCTGGTCAATCGCACCGAGCAGCTGCGCCGCGGCGGCAGGCTGTCGTCGGCGGCCACGTTCTTCGGCAGCGAGCTGGTCACCAAGCCACTGCTGCACATCGTCGAAGGGCGGCTGGAACTGCGCGAGAAGGTCCGGACGCGCTCCAAGGCGTACGCGAAGCTCGTCGCCGCGGCGGTCGACGCGGCAGGCGAGGACGGCGCCGCGGTGGCCGTGCAGCACCTCGGCGCCGAGGAAGCGGCGCAGACCGTCGCGGGCCAGTTGCGCGAACTCGTGCCCGGCATCAGAGAACTCATCGTCGCCGAATTCGGACCCGCGCTGGCGGTGCACTTGGGGCTGGGGGCGCTGGGTGTGCTGGTGGTGCCGGGCGGGTGCCACTGAACGTCGCCGAACACAGCAATCTCGGTGATCCGAATAGGGGCGGGCTGTTCGTCCTGTGGTTAGCGTCGGGGCATGAGTGTGTCGAGGCCGCCGCTCCGTTCGCCGCTCACCGTGACCTCGGTGGACTGGGATCATCCTGACGCGGTGACATTGCGCGCGGAGATGGCTGCCGAGGTCGGGCCGCGCTATGCCCACTTGGCGAAGCAGTTGTCCACGAATCCGAACGCCGTCGACCCGGCCACCGTGCACAGCACCTTCGTCGCTTACTCCGGCGGTCCGGTCGGCCATGCCGCCCTGCGGTGGAACGCGGGGGAACTCGAGGTCAAGCGGATGTTCGTCCGTCCCGCGCACCGTGGCTCTGGCGCCGCGGCCGTGCTGCTCGCCGCCGCCGAGGATGCCGCCCGCAGGGCCGGGCAGCCGCGCCTGATACTGCAAACCGGTCACCTGCAACCGGAGGCCGTTCGCTTCTACGAGCGCAGCGGCTATCACCGTATTCCGATTTTCTCGCCGTACGAGGTACTGCCTTTGTCGAACTGCTTCGCCAAGGATCTGGGCTGAGCCGGGAATTCCTTCGATCCTCCGCAGGCAGAGTCTGCCGCGGCATCGGCGAGGCCGGTCATCCGCTCGCCGTGTTGCGGTGCCGCATGGTGGGCGTCGACGAGGTTAGCTGACCAAAAGGTTCCGGTCGGAGGCACAGTCTGCTCGACGCGTCGGCCCCGATCCGGCGGGCTCGGTGCGCTCGGCCGGAATCCACCGAGCCGTGTCCCGGGAAGTTGGTATGCGAACTACGCGGCGTGTTCGGAGGAATGCGCCAACCGCTCCAGGGCGAGTTGTGCACAGCGCTCCGGTTATCAACAGGTTCGTCGAATCCGCTGGTCGGACAGATTTTCCGGCCGTGTGGCGGCACTACCGTCGCCGCCATGTCACGACAGGACGAACGCGAGCGGGTACGACGGCGATTGGGTGAACTGACCGCCCGGGTCGGCGCGAGCAGAACGGCCGGTGTGGGCGCCGAGACGACGTCGCCGGAAGCCGAACGGGCAGCGTCTATTCGGGCGAAGGCACGATTCCACAGCGGCGAATCCGGACGGATGATCGGGCAGCCGGATCGTGCGGGCGAGTCGAGTGCCACCCGGGCAGCCGCCCAACGCGTGGGGCGGTCCGGCGCGGGGGCACGTTCGCCGTTTCCCCGCGAAACCTCCTCACTCGCAGCGGTTTCAGGATCGGTGATTCGCACACCGCAGGTCGATCGTCCTCAGCCGGTGACTGGGGAAGCGCCGTCCACATCTCGTTCTGGCGGGACAGCGGTGGACACCCGGGCGACCGGATCCGAGGAGGACGAGGACTGGCGCGGATCGACACACGAAGGGGGCTTCGCCGATGGTGTTACGCGACAGGGTGAACCAGGGCCGGACGATAGTTCCGGCGGGGCGGGGAAATGGAATCTCCTGCGGTTGCCCGGCCATCCGGCCCCCGACCGGGAGTCCGAAGACGATGTCGGTCGCGTTCGGTCCCCCGGCTGGCTGGCGGAGCCGGTGACCGGGCCCGACTGGCGGCACCGCCTGGTGCCCGAACGATTGCGGGGCATCCGATTCGATCCGGGGCGTCACGGGGTGCGTGCGCTCGCGCTCGTCGGGCTCGCCGCGATGGTCGTCGCCGGCGTGATCGTTTTCCGCGATCGCCCGATCGCCCAGCCGGTGCCACCGTTGGCGCTCGGGCAGGCCGTTGCCTTGGCAACACCGGGTACTGCCGCTTCGGCGAGCGCCGTCGCAGCACCACGGGAGCGCGTCGACCCGCCCCCGCCGACGCCCGAATTGGTCATCAGCGTGGTCGGCCTGGTCCAGCGCACCGGTTTGGTCCGCCTCCCCGAAGGGTCGCGTGTCGCCGACGCGCTCGCCGCGGCGGGCGGCCCGAGCGCGGGCGCGGACACCACCGGCCTGAATCTCGCGCAGCGGTTGTCGGATGGCGACCAAGTGCTGGTCGGACCGGTCGCTCCGAGCCCCGGCGGGCCGCAGCAGAGCAGCAGCACGATCGGTGCGGGCGGGCGACCGTCCTCCGGATCCGCCGCCACACCGAATCGCCCGTCGGGCCCGTCGGGTCGGATCGACCTGAACACCGCCTCCGAGTCCGACCTCGACGCTCTTCCCGGTGTCGGGCCGGTCACCGCCCGCGCCATCGTCAGCTGGCGTGCGGCCAACGGACGTTTCACGTCCGTCGAGCAACTCGGCGAGGTCGACGGCATCGGCCCGGCCCGGCTGGCCCGGCTGCGGGAGCTGGTCCGGGTATGACCGCCGACGGTTCGATCGAGCTGGCCCGCCGGAGGCTGGGCTCTAGTGTGGAGTCGCCGGTGGCCGGCACGGGCGCAGGCGTTCGAGGTTCGGAGCAGGGCGTCGCGGCGGAGGATCCCGGTACTGGCCAGGTGCTGGACGCCCGCCTCCTACCGGCCGCGCTGTCGTGTTGGGGCGCAACGATCGTGGCTGTGACGGCGGGGTGGCGAGCCGGGGTGGGACTGGCGGCCGCGTTGACAGTTTCGGCCATCGGGTTGTGGGTTCTGCTGCTGTGGGCGATCGCGCACCGTGGCGAACGTCGGCGAGCGGTAGCGGTGGTGGCCCTCGCGGCTGTGGTTTTGGGAGCGGGCTTCGCGGCTGCCGCGGCATGGCGGGAACATCGGGTGGCGAACCATCCGTTGCGGGCGGCCGCGGGGCAGTCGCTGCGCGTGGTGGTCACCCCGACGGACGACCCGAAACCACTGCGTGCCAAGGTCGCCGGTGCGGACCGGCAATGGGTGGTCCGGGCGGATCTGCGCGAATACCGGCGCGGGGGTGTGACGGTGCGGGCCGGTGGCGCGGTGGTCGTCCTGGCTTCCGGACCGGAGTGGGCCGACTTGTCGCCGGGCGGCCCGGTCGAGTTCCGGGCCCGGGTGGACCAGCCGCGGCGGCCCGACCTCACCGTCGTGACGTTGCACGCACAGGGAGCGCCGGTCGCCGCGGGGCCGCTGCCCTGGTGGCAGCGCATCGCCGATTCGGTGCGTACCGATTTCGCGGCATCGGCCATGCGGGCACTGCCGCCCGACGCCGCGGGATTGTTGCCCGCGCTGGTCGTCGGTGACACCTCGGCGCTGTCCGGACAGGTGCGCGAGGACTTCGAGATCGCCGGGCTACAGCACCTGACCGTGGTCAGCGGCGCGAATTTCACCATCCTGCTGTCCGTCGTGTTGTTCGTCGTGCGCGTGCTGACCCTCGGCCCGCGCGGCGCGGTGGCCGTCGCCGCGGCGGCGCTGCTCATGTTCGTCGTCGTCGCGCGGCCGGACCCGAGCGTGCTGCGCGCCGGTGCGATGGGCGCGATCACCCTGCTGGCCGTGCTCACGGGTCGTCGTAAGCAAGCGCTGCCCGCGCTGTGCGCCGCGATCATCGCGCTGCTCGCCCTGTGGCCCGGGCTCGCCGTGAACGCCGGGTTCGCGCTGTCGGTGATCGCGACGGGTGGCCTCATCCTGCTGGCGCCGAGCTGGGGCGACTGGTTGCGTGCCAGGGGATGGTGGCGCGTGCCCGCCGAGATAGTCGCCGTGTCCGCCGGGGCGTTCGTGGTGACGACGCCGATCGTGATCGCGCTCACCGGACGGCTCAGCCTGGTCGCGGTGCTCGCGAATGTCCTTGTCGCCCCGGTCATCGCGCCGATCACCGTCGTCGGGGCGGGTGGTGCGGTGCTCGCGAGCCTGTGGTCGCCGCTCGCCGACCTGGTCTTGCGTTGTGCTACGCCGCCGCTGTGGTGGTTGCTGTGGGTGGCCCGCCACGCGGCCGCGCTGCCCGGCGCATCCGTCGCGGTGCCGGGTGGTGTGGCGGGCGGGCTGATCGCGGGTGCCGTCGTGGCGGGCGCGATCGCGGGCATGCGTGCCCGAGCCGTGCGGCGGATCGCCGCCGCGATGGTGCTCGGCGTCGCGGTGGTGCTGGTCCCGGTGCGGCTCTGGCATCCGGGCTGGCCGCCGAGCGGTTGGATTCTCGCGGCATGCGATGTCGGCCAAGGCGACGGCCTCGCCCTGTCGGTCGGTTCCGGCGCCGCCATCGTCATCGATGTCGGACCGGATCCGCGCCCGATCCGCACTTGCCTGGATCGGTTGGGCATCGCGCGCATCCCGCTGCTGATCCTCACCCATCCGCACGCGGACCACATCGACGGGCTCACCGGAGCACTGCACGAGCGTGCGGTCGACGCGATCGCCGTCGGAATCCACGAGCTCGACGGTCTTGCGCCGCCTACTCCGCCCGGCCCCGGCCGGCCGACTTCCGAAGTCGAGCCCGGCTGCGGCTCCGTGCCGACCGCTGCACCGGCCGCGAATGCACCGGCGCTCATCGGTGCCGCGACGCGCGATGCGGAGAATCATCGCACCCCTCCGACCGGCCGGAGAGACGCGCGAAGGCTGGCGCCGGGCATCTACGAGCACTCCTCCTACGGGAGCACGCGCGAGCAACTCCATTGTGATGCAGCCGAATTCGAGAGCAAACGGTCGGTGCGCCCATCGGGTGACGCCCGTACTCCTGCCTCGGGGCTCGCCCAGGTCGCGGCCATCGCCAGAAGCGCGGGAGTGCCGCTGCTGGAGTTGTCGGCCGGGCACCTGCTGAGTTTCGGGTCGATCGAACTCGAAGTGCTCGCGCCGTCCAGAAGCGGGCCGCGACCCGTCCGGGGCGCCGAAACCGAGGATGCCAACGACCGTTCGGTGGTCGTCACCGCCCGCACGCCCGCGGGCCGGATCCTGCTCACCGGGGACATCGAAGCGTCCGCGCAGCGGGCTCTGATGCATGCCGGGATCCCCATCCAGGCGGACATCCTCAAACTCCCGCACCACGGATCACGTACAACAACCAAAGAATTCCTGGACGCAGTACGGCCCCGTCTGGTGCTCGTCAGCGTCGGCGCCGACAACACCTTCGGCCATCCCAACCCCGCCGTCCTCGCGGACCTGTCCGCCCTCGGCGCCATGGTGTCCCGAACGGACCGGGAAGGCGACATCGTGGTGTCCGGCAGCAGCGGACACCTACGCGTGACGAGTTCACGAGGTGTCGGTTGAGAACCGTAGGATCGGGCTGTGGACGAGCGCGGCGGATGGAGCAATGCGGCGGTTCCTCGGGGCATGACGCCCTCCGGTATCGAGGAGGCGCTGTCGTGAGCGAGCGGCCCGCGTCGGTGCACCTGGTGCTGGGGGAAGAGGAACTGCTGATCGAGCGGGCGCTGGGGGCGCTGACCGCGCAGGTGCGGGCGTTGGCCCCGGACCCGGACGCGGTGCCGGTAGATCGCTTGCGCGCGGGGGACGCGAGCACCGCGGAGCTCGCGGAACTGCTTAGCCCGTCGCTGTTCGCCGAGGACCGGGTGATCATCCTCGAGGCCGCGGCCGAAGCGGGTAAGGACGCGGTCGCTGTGATCACCGAGGCGGCTCAGAGTCCGCCCGAGGGTGTGGTGCTCGTCATCGTGCATTCCGGTGGCGGGCGAGCCAAGGCGCTCGCGCCCGCTTTGCAGAAAGTCGGCGCGGTCACCCACGACTGCGCCAAGCTGACCAAGGCCGCGGAGCGAGTCGAATTCGTCCGCGGTGAGTTCCGCAACGCCGGCGTGCGAGTGTCGGGCGAGGTGGTCCAAGTGATGCTGGAGGCGGTGGGTTCGGACCTGCGTGAGCTGGCGGCGGCGTGCGGGCAGCTGGCCTCGGACACCGGCGGGAAGATCGACGTGGCGGCCGTGCGCCGCTACTACTCGGGCAAAGCCGAGGTCTCCGGCTTCGACGTGGCCGAACTGGCGGTGGCGGGGGATCGCCCCGGCGCGATGGAGGCGCTGCGCTGGGCGAACGATCGCGGCGTGCCGCACGTCCTGCTCGCCGACGCGCTCGCCGACTCGGTGCACACCATCGCGCGCGTCGGCTCGGCCGGGCGCGGTGACCCGTTCAAACTGGCCCAGCAACTCGGCATGCCGCCGTGGAAGGTGAAGAAAGCGCAAGCCCAGGCCCGCAACTGGACTCCCGCGACCATCGGCTCCGCCCTCCAGGTGGTCGCGACCCTCAACGCCGACGTGAAGGGCGGCGCCGCCGACGCGGGCTACGCGCTGGAACACGCCCTCACCCGAATACTCGATCTGCACGGCGCGGGCTGATCGGGGCCGGTTCGGTCATCGCGCTGGCCTCGCGTGAGATCGAGTGGCCCGCTCGATACGGAGGCGGGTAGTGGTCGGTGCGGACACTTGCGGCAGGGCCCGCCGCATCCTGCTTGCCGAGAATGGGCGTGCTCGGTCACATCAGGGCCAGTTCGCTTCGGCCGGTGAGGACGTCGTGACCTGGCGGATCGAGACGACCATCGGTTCCGAGCACTGGGAATGACCACGTCGACCAGGCCGCGTGTCGTGATCAAGTGAGGTGTTCGCGCTTACGAGCCGCCAGCCATTCGCCAGGCACCGTGCCACCGCCGACCAGAATGCGCGCCGCTCCGCCTCGTGATCCATGTCTGCGCATCCCGACCGGCTCGACCGCTACAGCGCGCGGGCGAGGTTTTCCACACCCGCGCCCGTCAATCCGGCGAGCCCTGCCGCACGTCCGGTCGCCACGAGCAGCAGATCGCTCAGCGGTCCCTCGATCTCCGCCGTGCCGGTGTCGGAGGACCACTCCGCGTCGGTGGCAACCAGGCGCAGACCGCGCAGACGCTTCTTGCCCCCGTAGAACGGGCTGCGCAGCACGTGTTCCAGTGCGACGACGGCCTGCTCGAGGGGCATGGTGTGTCGCCTGCCGAGCGGGCGGGCGATGTCTTGCCCGTGAATCATGGTGTCGATCAGAGGATCCAGTGGCCCGGCTCCCGGCGCCCGCCGAGTCCAGGCGGCGCCTTCGCGCAGTTGCGCGATCAGCTCGGCGGGTGAGTAGCGGCTCGCGCGGTCGCGTGCCATGCGCTCCGTCATCCGATTCCAGTCGCCTCGCGCCCGGAGGATTCCCGCGATCGTCGCACCGAAGGTGACTCGATTGGACAGGGTCAGGTGAGCCGAGACGTCGTGCACGGTCCAGCCGGGGCACAACGAGTCGGCGGTCCATTCGTGGTCGTCCAGGTCGTCGAGGAGGTCGGCGATGGCGAGACGTTCGGCGCGCGTCCACATCGTGATCTCGTCCAGGTCCATGGCCACTCTCCTCGGTCGTTGCGGTCAACGATGTGGACGGTGCGGCGCACCCGAACTGATCGAACTGTGAGTCTCGTCACTTTCGTCGGATCAACGGCCACGTGAGCGTCTGAGGGAGATCGGTGAGTACACTGCGCGATGGCCGCGATGGCCGCGATGGCCGCGATGGCCGCGATGGCCGCGATGGCCGCGATGGCCGCGATGGCCGCGATGGCCGCGATGGCCGCGATGGCCGCGGCTCCCCGGATCGGCGATAGGGCCCATGTGATCCGTGCTGACGAGTTCTGCGGCATCGCCTCGGCGCGGAATCCCGGGGGCGCGGCGCGCCAGTGGCGCGGACGTGCAGACGATCACCCTGTCGCGGCGATCCACGTGCGCGATGGGCGGGTTCGCGCTGGTCGGGGCGTCGTTCGTCCGTCCAGTACCCGCCTGGGACCATCACACGCCGAGACACCGCCGGTGCTCGGCCGGGCGATGCAGGTCAGGAGGTCAGCGGCCCCGAGTACGAGCCCGGTGCGCCGTAAGCCGAGGCGTGCTCGGGAAGTGCGCGACGCCGAGGTCACAGCCCTGTGCGGCGGCGCGGTTCCAGTTCCGCACCGCCGCACGGGTCGACGATCAGGCGCGCCCTTCGATCTTCAGGTCGCCGAAGGTGACGCTCTGGGTCATGGGGCGGTTCAGGAACTCGTGCGGGAAGCCGAGGTCCACCGCGCTGGCCTGTTCGAGCCGGGCGAGCTGAGCGGCGTCGAACTCCACATCGAGGGCGCCGAGGTTGTCCTCCAGTTGCGCCGCGGTGCGGGCGCCGATGAGTGGCGAGGTGACCGCGGGGTCGCGCAGCGTCCAGGCCAGCGCGACTTGCGAAGGCGTCTTGCCGATTTCGTCGGCGACCTGCTTGACGACATCGGCGATGGCGAGCCCGCGCTCGGTGAGCGAGCCGTTGGCGGCGGCCACGTTCTTGCGGCTGCCCTCGGGCGAACCGTCCGCCTCGTGGGCGAGATCGGCCCGGCTGTACTTGCCGGTGAGCACGCCGCTGGCCAGCGGCGACCACGGGATCACGCCGAGGCCCAGTTCGCGCGCCATCGGGATGAGGTCACGCTCGACGGTCCGTTCGATCAGGCTGTACTCGATCTGCAGTGCGATCAGCGGCGACCAGCCGCGCAGGTCCGCGATGGTCTGCATCCGCGCGATCTGCCAGGCCGGTGCGTCGGAGATGCCGAGGTAGAGCACTTTGCCCGAGCGCACCAGATCGTCCATGCCGCGCAGGATTTCCTCGACGGGGGTCAGGAAGTCCCAGGCGTGCAAGTAGAGCAGGTCGATGTAGTCGGTGTTCAGCCTGCGCAAGCTGGCCTCGACCGAGCCGATCATGCTCTTGCGATGGTTACCACCGGAGTTCGGGTCGCCCGGGCGGCGCAGCATGGTGTATTTGGTGGCCAGCACCAGGCTTTCGCGGTTGTCCGCGGTGAATTCGCCGAGCAGTTGCTCGGAGGTGCCGTTGGTGTACTGGTTGGCCGTGTCGATGAAGTTGCCACCGCGCTCGACGTAGGTGTCGAAGATCTTGCGGGCTTCGTCCCGGTCCGCGCCCCAGCCCCAATCGGCGCCGAAGGTCATGGTTCCCAGGGACAGCGGAGAAACTCGAAGTCCCGAGCGGCCGAGCAGCCGGTAGGTGTCGAGGGTGCGGGCTCCGGACATGTCCAGCTCCTTGTGTTCGCGATGCCGTGTTGTCGATAGCCAGTTTTCAACGGCGCGCGAAGCCGAGTAAGGGAAGCTTCATCCTGGGAAGGCCAGTCCTAGGCAGCCGTAGGATCGACGGTGATGACTGGCACGGTGAACTCCACCCAGCGCCGCGAGCTCGGGCCCGGCGGTAGCTCGCGCACCCAAGCGCCCGGGAACGGCGCGGATTCGACTCGGCGCCGCGACCTCGGATCCGACGGCGGCAGCCCACGTGGTCAGGGGCAGCCCGAGAGCGCGGCGGATCCGACTCGGCGCCGTGCTGCCTCCGGCGGCGGCACTCCCGGTGACCGCGCAGGTCGCGGCGGCGCGGATCGGGTGCAGGAAATGGGCGCCTTCCTGCGAGCCCGCCGGGAGCGGTTGACGCCGGAGGATCTCGGCTTGCCGCAGCGCAGGCAGGCCCGCCGGACACCGGGGCTGCGCCGGGAAGAGGTCGCCGAACTCGCGGGCGTGAGCACCGACTACATCGTGCGGCTGGAGCAGGGGCGCGGCCTGCGTCCGTCGGTGGAGGTGCTCAACGCGCTGGCGCGAGCACTGTGCCTGAACGACGACGAGCGTGCCTATCTGTTCGATCTGGCGCTCCAGCGGCAGCCGGACCATGGCAAGCCGAGCACCGCCCCGGCGCCCGCACTGGCCATGCTGGTGCGTGATCTGTCGCCGCTGCCCGCGATGCTGGTGAACCACCGCTACGACATCCTGGCCTGGAATCGGGAGATGGCGGCGCTGATCACCGATTTCGGCGCGCTCCCGGAGCGGCAGCGAAACTCCATGTGGTTGTGCCTGCTCGACCCGAGCATGCGGGATTTCTATGTCGAGCGCGAACGCGTCATTCGTGAGGGCATCGCGGATCTGCGCGCGGCATGGGCCGCCCACCAGGACGACCGCGCATTGGCCGAGCTGATCGCCGAGTTCACCGCGCACAGTCCGGAGTTCGAGCAGGCGTGGGCCCGCCACGACGTGCGGGTGCAGGGACGAGGGAACAAGCCGCTGCGGCATCCGCTGGTGGGTCCGCTGGTCGTCAGCTACGAGGTGCTGATGCCTGTGCAGGATCCCGACCAGCGGATCGTCATCTACCGCGCCGCCGACGCCGATTCCCAGGCGGCGCTGGACCGGCTGGTCGCCGCTCTGGACGCGCCGTGACCAGGGGCTATTCCGCGGAACTCAGGATCAGTTCACCATCGTCGTCGGCGTCCTCGTAGCGGCCGTCCCACTCCTCGTAGGCGGGCACGTCCTCGTCGCGCGTGACGATCCACTCCAACGAGTAACCGCCGTCGTCGTCGGGAACGAGCACATTCTCGATCTTCAGTCCGAAGCCGAGCACCTCGGCCGCGCGGATCACATCCGGCAGATCCTCGGCGCGAACGACCGTCTGATTGGCATACACGGTTACCATGCGCGGAATGGTAGCTGGAACCTCTGACACGGCGCGGGCCGAATCCCGAAACCCCAGGTAGAAAGGGCGGGACGCACTGTTGCCATCGGGGCACGACAAAATCCGCCGTGGTCGTCGAGGCCACGGCGGCTGCGTCACAGCACGAGCGCGGTACCGGCGTGCGGTACCGAGTGGATCAGAGCTTGTTGAAGGCCAGCGACAGGGCCGACTTCTTGTTGGCGGCCTGGTTGGCGTGGATGACGCCCTTCGAGGCGGCCTTGTCCAGCTTCCGGCTGGCGAACTGCAGGCGCTCGGCGGCGGCGTCCTTGTCGCCGGCGGCCGCGGCCTCGCGGAAGCTGCGGATGGCGGTGCGCAACGCGGACTTGACCGACTGGTTGCGCTTGCGCGCCGCCTCGTTGGTGCGGATCCGCTTCAGCTGGGACTTGATGTTGGCCACGCCGGTTCCTCGTGTTCCTGTCTGGTTGGTCTGTCCTGGGAAAGTTCGTCGAGCGCGCGACATACCCGAGGTGGACGGGTAACGCAGCGCCGAAGATCGAGGTTACCAGTCGCCGTCCTGCGCACGAAATCGACACTCGACCGGTCGGACGGCCGCCGCTCGGATAATCGCCCGTCGGGCGATCGGGCTTCCGTCCTGCGCGGGTTCGTGCTGCCGACCTCTACCTGCGCTCCGGAGGGCATCGCAGCCGTGCGCCCGGCATGCTGCCGCGCAGAGGGCGCCCCTGACGCGGGGTGGATTTCTGGCTACCCCGGTTGCCTGGCACGCTCCCGACGATGCCGAGACATCGGAGTCGGCCCGGCGCGAACGGCGGCATAACCCTGGAGACCAGCATTTTTCCTCGAGTCCACCCTCGATCGACGCCGACGTTCCGCTGTTGACTGCTCCCTTCCCGGGGACGGCTCGGCGGACCCCCGAAGTCGTTGTAGAGATCACTCGACTCGCGTAGCGTCCTCAGAGCAACCGTTGCTCTTCGAGCGGCTCTGTTGTCGAAGCGGTACCACGACTAGTCCGAGCGCAGGTCTGGAACGCGGAAGGTGGACAGATGTCTCCAACGGCCCAGGAAGTAGTCGAAGAGGCTGTCGAGAACAAACCGATTCCCGAGAGCAAGAAATGGGGCGCCGAGGCGCTCGGCACCTTCGTCCTGGTGATCGGTGGCGTCGGCACCGCGGTGCTGGCGGGGGAGAAGGTCGGTCCGCTGGGCGTCGCGCTCGGCTTCGGCCTGTCGCTGATGTTCCTGGTCTATTCGATCGGGCCCATCTCCGGCTGCCACGTCAATCCGGCGGTGACCGTGGGGCATCTTCTGCTCGGCAGGCTCAGCGGCGTGTCCGCCGCGGGATATGTGATCTCGCAACTGATCGGCGGACTCCTCGCCGGACTCGTGCTGTTCGCGTTGGCCAAGAACCTGCCGTCCTACGATCGGCCGGTCGACGGGCTCGGCGCGAACGGGTGGGGCAAGCACAGTCCGTCGGCGATCCGGGGACCGCTCGGCGAGGTGGTGGTGCAGAACGGGTACGGGGTGGCCGCCATGATCATCGTCGAGGTGATGCTGACGGCGCTGCTGGTCTTCGTGGTGCTGTCCTCCACCGACCAGATCTCCGACGTGCCGCTGGCCGGGCTGTCCATCGGCGTCACGCTGGCGGTGATCCACCTGGTGTCGATTCCGGTGGACAACACCTCGGTCAACCCGGCCCGCAGTCTCGCCGTGGCGCCCTATCAGGACGGTGCGATGGGGCAAATCTGGGCGTTCATCGTCTTCCCGCTGATCGGCGGCGCCCTCGGTGCGCTGCTGTACGGCCTGCTGTACGGCCGCTCCCGCGAGATGATCTCCTGACGCGGTTCCCCGGGTCATCGATCCGCAGGCGCGTCGGCATCGTCAGTTCGCCGATTGCTCCTGCGGGCCGTCGCATACCAGGGTGACCAAGGCGGGGAGGGGGAACAGCAGCAGGAAGAGGTTGGGCGCCCACCACACCGGGTTGAAGTCGCCGCGCAGCGTCCAGAACGCGAGTGCTTGCAGCCCGGCCACGCTGGTCAGAGTCAAGGAGATGGTCATCAGGGTGCGCCCGCCCGGCCCGCTGCACAGGCTGGCCAAGCCGGTGGCGCTCGCGGCGAGGTCCAGCACGACGAACGAGTAGTTCCAGTCGCCGAGTATCGGGTCGGCGTAGTCCTTGTAGGCCCATTCGGGGGGAATCAACTGGGCGAACGCAATCGCCCAGTAGAGGAGGAAACCGACATCGGTGACCAGCATGGCGATCTTGGTCGGCCCCGCTACGCGTGACATTTCGTCCTCAGTGCCAGGCGTACTCGGCGCAGAGCCGGTGGGCGACCAGATCGAAGGTCTTGCGCGGCAGGATGGCGCCCTCCCGGCGGATGCCCGCCTCCGGCACGTCGAGCACCCGATCGAGTCGCACCCAGCTGGGGCGGCCGTCGTGGTCCCACGCACCGCTGCCGATGCCGATCCAATTGCGGTCGTAGGCGCGTTCCGGATTCGACGACAGCATGAGGCCGAGCAGCGTGCGACGGTCGCGGCCGACCACCAGCACGGGCCGGTCCTTGCCGTTGCCGGGATCCTCTTCGAACGGCACCCAGGTCCACACGATCTCGCCGGGATCGGCACGTCCGTCCAGTTGCGGCGAGTAGACGATCTGCCGGGCCCGCTCCGCGGTCGGCACCGGCCGGGAGGCGGCGGGCCGCACCGCGACGCCGGTCGCGCGCCGCTGGGCCAGCGACCCCACCAGCCGGTCGACCAACCCGGGCCGCTGCTGCTTGACGATCTCGGGACCCTGTTGTTTGGCGATCAGACCGATCTGCTTGCCGAGGGTGTTCCAACTTCGGGCCATCCCTGGAGAATAACGGCGCACCCGCCGCTTCTCACCCGCATGGGACTCGTTGTGTCGTCCGGACTATCGACCGCGACGTAACCACTGGCCCCAACATCGCACGTTGTCGGCCCCGCCTCTCATGCCATGAGGGGCCGCTCGACGAACAGCCCGCCCCCCGCTCGACCGCACCCCAGCCCCCGCCCCGCTCGATCGCACCCCAGCCCCCCGAGTGCGAGTCTTACGAGCACCGTTCGCGGCCCGTCTCGCGTCCGAGTGACCGAAGCGCATGCGACGAAGTCGCGAGTCTCGGTCGCTCGGACGCGAGACTTTCCGGGGCCGTGAACACGCAGCGCCGCAGGCGCTGCAAAAACCAACACAGCATCATGGGACGATGGACGGCAGTTTGCCGATACCCATGAGGAGTGGAGTGCCCGCCAGCTTCGCCGACACGACGTTCACCGATCCCGCCCGGATCCGGAACTTCTGCATCATCGCGCACATCGACCACGGCAAGTCGACGCTGGCCGACCGGATGCTGCAACTGACCGGTGTGGTCGAGGAGCGGCAGATGCGTGCGCAGTACCTGGACCGGATGGATATCGAGCGCGAACGCGGCATCACCATCAAGGCCCAGAACGTGCGGCTGCCCTGGAAGCCCCGGACCGGAGAGCACGCGGGCACCGATTTCGTGCTGCACCTCATCGACACACCGGGCCACGTGGACTTCACCTACGAGGTGTCGCGCGCCCTGGAGGCGTGTGAGGGCGCGATTCTGCTGGTCGACGCTGCGCAGGGGATCGAGGCGCAGACGCTGGCCAACCTGTACCTGGCGTTGGACAAGGATCTGACGATCATTCCGGTGCTGAACAAGATCGACCTGCCCGCCGCTGACCCGGACCGTTACGCCGCCGAGCTGGCGCATATCGTCGGCTGCGACCCGTCGGACGTGCTGCGCGTCTCCGGCAAGACCGGCGAGGGCGTGACCGATCTGCTCGACCAGGTGATCGCGCAGGTCCCGCCGCCGGTCGGCGAAGCCGACGCGCCCGCCCGCGCGATGATCTTCGATTCGGTCTACGACACCTACCGCGGCGTGGTCACCTACGTCCGCGTGGTGGACGGCAAGCTCACCCCGCGCGAGAAGATCAAGATGATGTCCACCGGCGCCACCCACGAGCTGCTGGAGATCGGCATCGTCTCGCCCGAGCCGAAGCCGACCCAGGGTCTCGGCGTCGGCGAGGTCGGCTATCTGATCACGGGCGTGAAGGACGTGCGTCAGTCGAAGGTCGGCGACACGGTGACCGGCGCGCGCGGCGGCGCGAGCGAACCGCTCACCGGGTATCGCGAGCCGCGCCCGATGGTGTACTCCGGCCTCTACCCGGTGGACGGCTCCGACTACCCGGACCTGCGCGACGCGCTGGAGAAACTGCAGCTCAACGACGCCGCACTGACCTACACGCCGGAGACGTCGGTGGCGCTGGGGTTCGGTTTCCGCTGCGGCTTCCTCGGCCTGCTGCATATGGAGATCACACGCGAGCGCCTGCAGCGCGAGTTCGATCTGGACCTGATCTCGACCGCGCCGAACGTGGTGTACCGGGTGGAGATGGAGGACGGCACCGAGCACGTGGTCACCAACCCCTCGTACTGGCCGGAGGGCAAGGTCAAGACGGTGTACGAGCCGGTCGTGAAGTGCACCATCATCTCGCCGAGCGAGTTCATCGGTTCGATCATGGAGCTGTGCCAGTCCCGCCGCGGCGAGCTCGGCGGCATGGACTACCTCTCCGAGACGCGCGTCGAGCTGCGCTACACGATGCCGATGGCGGAGATCATCTTCGACTTCTTCGACTCGTTGAAGTCGCGCACCCGCGGCTACGCGAGCCTCGACTACGAGGAGTCGGGCGAGCAGGAGTCGCAGCTGGTGAAGGTGGACATCCTGTTGCAGGGCGAGGCGGTGGACGCGTTCAGCGCGATCGTGCACCGCGACGCGGCGCAGGCCTACGGCCACAAGATGACCACCAAGCTGCGCGAGCTGATCCCCCGCCAGCAGTTCGAGGTGCCGATCCAGGCCGCGATCGGGTCGAAGATCATCGCCCGCGAGAACATCCGCGCCATCCGCAAGGACGTGCTGGCCAAGTGCTACGGCGGTGACATCAGTCGTAAGCGCAAGCTGCTGGAGAAGCAGAAGGAGGGCAAGAAGCGGATGAAGACGATCGGCCGCGTCGACGTCCCGCAGGAAGCCTTCGTGGCCGCGCTGTCCTCCGACGCCGCTTCGGACAAGCCGAAGGACAAGAAGTAGGCGGCTAACCCGCCGCGTGCAGCCGGACGCGCAGGCGCGCTCCGCCCAGCGGGCTTTCGCCGAGTTCGGCAGTGCCGGAATGCAATTCGGCTTGCTGGCGGACCAGGGCCAGGCCGAGTCCGGAGCCGGGGGAGCCGGGGCCTTTGACGAAGCGGTCGAAGGCGTCGGCGCGCAGCGCCTCGGGGATGCCGCGGCCGTCGTCGTCGACGTCGATCTCCACGATGTCCTCCGGGCCGGATCGGGCGCTGACGGCGACGGTTTCGGCCCGGCCGTGTTGCACGGCGTTGGCGACGGCATTCGTGACGATGAGCCCGACGCCGCCGGGCGAACCGGTCACCGTGACCGGAGCGCATTCGGTGAGTTCCACCCGCACCCCCGGGTGCCTGCGCCGCGCGTCGTGCACCGCCCGGTCCAGCACGTCGCAGAGGTCGAACGGTTCGAAGACGTCCGGGCCGGTGAGTTCGCCGATCGCGAGGCGTTCCAAATCGGTCAGCGTGTTCTCGATGTGCTGTTCGGCGAGGAGCACCTCGGACATGATCGCGCCGCGCTGCTGCTCCGGAATCTCCTTGGTGGCCAGGACCTGCAGGTCGGTGCGCAAAGCCGTGAGCGGCGTGCGCAATTCGTGCGCGCAGACCGCGGCGAAGTCGCGTGCGCCGGTCAGCGCTCGCTGGGTGGCGCGGTGGGCGGCTTCCAGCCGGGCGAGCATGCGGGTGATCGCGTCGGAGAGTTCCTCGGCTTCCCGTGCGCCGCGGCCGGACAGCGGCGGCAGTTCCTCCAAGGTGTCGATGCGGTGGGTGGCGTCGGCCAGACGGCGCAGCGGGCGTGCGGCGAATCCGGCGAGGAACCAGCCGAGCAGGGCGGCCAGCAACGCGCCCGCCACTCCGATGCCGAGCCCGATGCGCTGACTGCGATGAATGGCCGCCTCCACGACGTCGCGATCGGGATCGAGCGCGACCAGCACGCCGGGCAACCCGTCGACCCGGGTGATCGCGGCGTCGGCGGGCACGCCCGGCCGCCGCGCGTCCGTCGGCGCCTGCTCGGGAGACAGCGTGGCCGCGGACGGTGGTGCGGGAGCCGCTTCGAGGGGCGCGGCGATCCGCACCGCCATCGACGAGACGGTCTGGTCCAGCTGACGTTCGCCGGTGGCGCCGAGCAGGGTGGCGAAGGTGATCGTCAAGGTGAGCGTGACCAGCGCCGCGACCACCCCCGACACGACGGCTACCCGGGTGCGCAGCGACGGTGACCCGCTCATGGTTCCTCCCTGAGGACGAAGCCGACGCCGCGCACGGTGTGCAGCACCCGGGGCACGCCGTCCGCCTCCAGCTTGCGCCGCAGATAGGAGACGAACACGTCGACGACGTTGGTGTCGGTGGGGAAGTCGTATCCCCACACGGCGGACAGGATCTGCTCGCGGCCGAGTACGACGCCGATGTGCTCGGCGAGCAGGGCGAGCACCTCGAATTCCCGCTTCGTCAGCTCCACCGGCTTGCCCCCGGCCAGCACCCGGTGCCCGGCCGGGTCGATCCGTACCCGCCCGACCGTGCGCACCTCCTCCGGCCGCGGCGCCGGTTTCTGCCTGCGCCGCAGCAGCGCGTTCAACCGGGCGACGAGCTCGCCCAGATCGAACGGCTTGGTGAGGTAGTCGTCGGCGCCGCGCTCCAGGCAGGCGATCCGGTCGCTGACCGCGGTGCGCGCGCTGAGCACGCAGATCGGGATGTCGTTGCCCATCGCCCGCAGCGCGGTGACCACGCCGACACCGTCGAGTTCGGGCATGTTGACGTCCAGGACCATCGCGTCGGGCGTGGTGGCACGGACCATACTCAGCGCCTCGGCGCCGTCGGCCGCGGTGACGACCTCGAAATCGGAGAGTTCCAGTCCCCGCCGCAGCGACGCGAGGACGCGAACCTCGTCGTCCACGACCAAGATTCGTTGTCCGGCCATGGTGTCAATCTAATCCCACAGTCTGAGATGGCGGGTTCGTGTCTGCCGAATGGCCGTTTCATCGAATTCGACGGTACGGAGCGGATCTTCAGCACTCCTTCGGCAACTCTTAGAGTTCTATTAGTTTTCCCGTCGCGTCCGCCGCCACGCAGGCAATGATGCGATCGGACCTGGTGAGGGTGCGTATCGGAGACTGCGCGCGGTCTGGAAAGGCCATCGGAAATGGGGCTTCCGATCCGGTAATTCGGATGGCAAGGTTGTGTTGCTCACCACAGTGGCATTCTCTCCAGTCCTGGAGAATGTGACAGGCGAGTATTCCCGAAATACTGTTGGGGTGATCTTCACTCGGTCGGACCGGCGCGGTGAGGATGCTGGACAATCGAGAGTGGAGCTTCTATGACGCGTGATCTGCCCTTCGACGACGACACCGAAGGCGCCGACCGCGCAGGCGACACCGCCTACCGGGTGGCCACCGGCGTCGCACGGGTCGCGCGAGCGGGCGCCTATGTCACCGGCGGCGCCTTGGTGGCCGCCAACGGCGGCGGCGTGCCCGCGCAACCGGGCGAATCCCGCCTCGACAGCTGGCACACCGGCTGGGCGCACAGCACCGATCCCGATCCCGATCAGCCGAGCCCGGTGATCACCTTCCCGGACCCGGTCGTCGAGCCCGCGCCGTTCTCCTCGCACGGCTCCAACAGCCCCGTCGCCCATGGAAATACGGCCCCGGTCAACCCGGCCCCCGGGTTCACGTTGCCCGGCATCGGCGCAAGCCCCGCGGGATCGCTGCCCTCGCTCGGCGAATACAGCGGTACCGACGCCGGGATGCCGCTGCCGACGCTGCCCGGCGGCGAGTCCGGCGCACACGGGATGCAACTGCCCGGACACTCCGAAGGCGGTGTCCCCGGGCTCGGCGGCATCCCCGGCACGGACGGCGGTTCCGGATCCGGATTGACCATTCCGGGGACCGAGGGCAACACCTCCCACGGCTTCTCGTTGCCCGGCGTCCGGTCCGAGGCAGCGAGCGATGTCGACGCACCCGGCGGCCACGGGTTCGGCCTGCCCGGCCACGGACTCGGCCAAGCCGGGCACGGGTTCGGCCTGCCCGGCTCGAACGGCTTCGTCGCGCCCGGCTCCACCGTCTTCGACCTGCCCGGAAACAGCGGCGTCGGCGCGGCGCCGACGGCGGGCGATCCGTTCGACGGCGTCGGCGCGGGCAGCGATCTCGGGGCGTTCGTCGGCACGCAGTGGCAGGTCGACTTCGGTCTCGGCCCGAACGGGATCTACTTCACCTCCGAGATGAAGGTCGATATGGCGGTCGGTCACGTCGGCGATCAGCTCGACGAGTACACCGACTGGCTGGCCGACGGCATCCACGTGCCGGACGGCATCGATCACCCGGTCACCGAACCGCATGGGCCCGGCCATCCCGGACTGCTCGGTGGACTCACGTCACCGGGCTCGTCCGCGACGCAGTCGTCGGCGGCCTCCGGCGCCACGCAGTCCTCTTCGGCGGGCATGGCGCAGTCGTCGGGCGTCGCGCAGCCGCTCGCGGCCTCGGCACCGGCCGCTCCCGCCGCTACGGTCGCGCCTGCCGCGTCGGTTGCTCCTGCCGTCGCCCCGGCGCCCGCGCCCGCCGCGGTCGCCGCCGCTCCGGTCGTCGCGGTCACTCCGCTGCAGACCACGATCCAGCCCGATGTCGCCTCGACTCCGATCGCGAATGTGTTCGCCGCGCCGGAGGGGCCGTCCGTGCTGACCGCTCCGGCGGCGGCCGTCCCCGCGCTGTTCGATGCCGTGCGGCCGACGCCCGCGGTGAAGCCCGCCCCGGTGACCGATCCGCATCCGTCCCATTCGACGCATCCGACCCAGCCGCCCGCCTCGACGGTGACGCTCCCGACGACGATCGTGAAGACCACGCCGACGCCGAGCGTTCCGGGCGATGTCACCGCCCCGTCCGTGCCGAAGACGCCGGATATCGACGTCACAAAGCTCCCCGGCGCGACCACGGCGCCGCACGGCGGCATCACCACCGCGCCGGACGGGCCGACCACCAAGACCCCGGGCGCGACGGTCACCCAGACCCCGGCGCCGCATGCCCCGACCACTCCGGACGACGACGTGACGACACCGGGCGGCGGCACCGGCCGCCCCAGCACCGGCGGCACCTCACACGACACCCCGCCGACCAACCACTTGCCGACCGACGACGTACCGACCGTCAGCAGGCCGGCGCAGCCGACGTATACGGCCCCGGACCAGCCCACTTACACCGCGCCGGACCAGCCGACCTACAGCGCCCCCGCGCACGCTCCCACCGTCGAGCCGTACACTCCGGCGCCGACCATCAACGCTCCCGCGCCCACCCAGGCGCCGATCAAGCCGCAGGTGATCGACCCGAAGCCGCACGGCATCTCGGCGCCGCTCACGGTGGACCACTCGGCCGATTCCGGTTTCGCGGTCGCCGAGCACACCTACGATCACTCCGCGCTGACACTGGCCTCGAGCGGCGGCCTCTCGAGCGCCTTGCTGCCGGAATCGGCCATGGCGGAAACGCATCACTACGCGTCGGATGTGTCGGACATCTCATTGATGTAGCCGGTCCGCGAGCGGATCCGAGGACTGCGGAGCGACCGCAGGGGGTACCAGAACGAAAGTCACCGAGAGTAAGGAGGAGGGTTGTCTGCCGCTGCCGGGCTGAAGGCTGCGACCGTGAAACATCCGGACGCGATGGCCCCGCTCATCCGAATACTCGACGAGCTGCGGGAGACGGCCCGATCCGCGGGACGCGACGACCTCGGCAGCCGATTGGGCATGGTCCACGCCAGGGTGAGTGATCCCCGGGTACGGCTCGTGGTCGTCGGCCATCCGAAGAACGGCATGAGCACGCTGGTCAACAGCCTGGTCGGCGCCTCGGTCAGTGCGACGAACAGCGATCTGAGCGTCCCGGTGATCGTCGAATACGGGCCGGAGCCGACCGCGACGCTGGTGCGGCAGACCGAGTACGGCCGCACCGAACGCCAGTCGGTCGACCCGCTCGACCCCGGTCCGGCGCTGGCCACCCAGGGCGTCGTCCGCGCCGAGTTCACCCAGCCGAGCCCGTTGCTCGCCGATGGTGTCGTGGTCATGGACGCACCGGGTGCGCTGGGCGACAACCGCACCACCTGGTCGATGATCGCCGCGGCCGACGCCGTGCTCTACGTCGGCGACGCCGGTACCGAGCTGACCACGGAGCAGATCGCCGAACTGAAGCGCATCCAGCAGATCTGCCCGACCGTGATCTGCGTGCTGAACAAGATCGACGTGTTCCCGCACTGGTCGCGCACCCAGCAGCGCAACCGCGAACTGCTGGACGCCGCGGGACTCGGCTTCGCGGTGGCGCCGGTCTCCGCCGAGCTGCACCGGCAGGCCGGGCTGACCGGTGACTATCAGCGCGACATCGAATCCGGAGTGCCGCAGCTGATCGATCACCTGCGCGACTACGTGGTGGCACGTGCGGACGCGGTGGCGTTGGAAGCGGCGGTCCAGGACATCCGCCTGGTCTGCGACCATCTCGCGCTGACGTTGCGCACCGAGGCCGAGGCGCTGCGCGACCCGCGGCGGCGGGCCGAGATCACCGATCAGCTGGCCCGCGCCCGCGACGAGGCCGACCAGCTGCGCCAGCGCACCGCGAACTGGCAGGTCACGCTGGTCGACGGCGCGACAGAGCTGATGGCCGACATCGAGCACGACCTGCGCCACCGGCTGCGCAGCCTGATCCGCGACGCCGAGACCGAGATCACCCGGACCGATCCGGCGCGCCGGTGGAAGGAATTCGGCGCCGATCTGGACGCGCGCATCTGCGAGGCGGTCGAGGAGAACTTCGCCGTGGCGCACTACCGCTCGATGGAGCTGTGCGAGCAGGTGGCCGCCAAGTTCCCGGCCGACAACCGGACCCCTCCGCTACCGGACCTGCGCTTGGCCAACCCGGGGGAAGTGCTCGAGGCGGTGCAGCCGCTGGAGCCGCTGGAGAGCGCGAAAGCCGGTGTCACCCAGCAGTTCCTGACCGGACTGCGCGGCTCCTACGGCGGCATCCTGATGGTCGGTCTGGCTACCAGCCTGCTGGGTATGTCGCTGGTGAACTGGTACTCGGCGGGCGCGGGCGTGCTGCTGGGCGTCAACGCGCTGTGGGACGACCGCAAGAACCGCAAGCTGCGTCGCCGCGCCGAGGCGAAGGTCGCGGTCGCCCGCCTGATGGACGATGTGATCTTCCAGGTCGGCAAGGAGTCGCGCAATCGCTTGCGCGCCATGCAGCGGGTGCTGCGCGACCACTTCACCGACATCGCGACCGAGGTCTCGCGCGCCGCGGACGACGCGCTGCGGTCGGCCGAGGAGAACTACGGCAAGTACGGCGACCGCAGGCCGGAACGGATCGCCGACCTCGAGGCGCGGCTGGGCAAACTGCGCGCGCTGCGCGAGGAGGCCGACGGACTCGTCTCCGTGTAGGCCGTTCCCGTCGGGTCGGACCGGGTGGCCGTGTGGTGTCGGGTCGGGGCCACCCGATATCAGACCGGATGGCCTTGTGGCGTGTGCGCGGGCTGGAACCGGCCCGCGTGCCGGGAATCCTCGGCGCGGATCACGTGGGTGACGGCGTTGATCAGCGCCAGGTGGGTGAACGCTTGCGGGAAGTTGCCGAGGTGACGGCCGCTGCGCGGATCGATCTCCTCGGCGTACAACCGCAGCGGGCTGGCGAAGCCGAGCAGTCGCTCGCACAGGTGCCGCGCCCGCTGGATCTCCCCGATCTCGACCAGCGCGGAGACCAGCCAGAAGGAGCAGATGGTGAACGCTCCTTCGGTGCCGCTCAGACCGTCGTCGGTGGTCTCGGTCCGGTACCGCAGCACCAAGCCGTTCTCGGTGAGCCGGTCGGCGATGGCCAGTACGGTGGCGCGCACGCGGTCGTCCTCGGGCGGCAGGAAGCGGGTGAGCACCACCAGCAGCAGCGAGGCGTCCAGGGTGTCACCGCCGTAGACCTGGGTGAACACGCCTTCGGAGTTGACGCCGTTGGCCAGGACGTCGGCCTTGATCTCCTCCGCGATCGCGTACCACTCCTCGGCGTGCTCGTACTGGCCGTGCAGCTCGGCGAGTTTCGCGCCGCGATCCAGCGCCACCCAGCACATCACCTTGGACGAGGTGAAGTGCTGCGGCTCGCCGCGCACCTCCCAGATGCCCCGGTCGGGCTCCTTCCAGTTCTCGATGGCGGCGTGCACCTGGCGGACCAGCAGCGGCCACAAGGTCTCCGGCACCTGCTGGCGCGACTTCACGTGCAGGTACACCGCGTCGAGCATGGTGCCCCAGATGTCGTGCTGGTCCTGCCGGTAGGCGTTGTTGCCGATGCGCACCGGCCGCGACTGGTCGTAGCCGCCGAGGTGATCGAGGATGATCTCGTCGAGCTGTCGTTCGCCGCCGATGCCGTAGAGCACTTGCAGTGGGACCGGCTCGCCGTTCTCGCCGGTGGTCGCGTCGTTGAGGAACGCGAAGAAGTCGTCGGCCTCCCGGTCCAGACCGAGGGTGTACAGACCCCACAGCGCGAAACTGGAATCCCGCACCCAGGTGTAGCGGTAATCCCAATTGCGTTCTCCGCCAGGCGTTTCCGGCAGGGATGTGGTCGGTGCCGCCATCAGGGCGCCGGTCGGGGCATAGGTGAGGCCCTTGAGGGTGAGCGCGCTGCGCTGCAGGTAGTTGCGCCACGGGTGATCGGGGAACTTGCCGAGGGTGATCCATTGGCGCCAGCACTCGGTGGTCTGCCACATCTTGTTGGCCGCCTCGTCGAAGGTGCGCGGCGCGGGCAGTTCCGACCAGGTGAGCGCGACGAACACCTCGTCGCCCTCCTTCATCCTGGTGCGGGCCCGCGCCTCCCTGCCCTCGAGTCCGAGGCGTAGATCCGTGGTGAGCACCAGCGTGGGCCCGGCGCTCGGATCGTCGCTGCGCACCGCGGTCGCCTCCTCGTACACCTTGCCGGTGTACTCCCAGCGGGCGGTGGCCCGGTGGTAGTCGAACGCGGGCTCGCAACTCACCTCGAGCTCCACGGTGCCGTTCACGCATTTCACCGTGCGCAGCAGTTGGTGCTCGGCATCCCAGTCCATCGGGGTGCGCCGATGGGTCTTGCTGCGCTGATCATTGTTGTGCCAGCGCCCGAGCACCAGCGCGTCGCGCACGACCAGCCAGCCGGTGCCGGTCTGCCAGGTGGTCTCCAGAATCATCCCGCCGGGCAGGTAGCGGCGGGCGGCGGGCACGTTGACGCCGTACGGACCGACCCGGAAGTGACCCGCGCTGCGGTCCAGCATCGCCCCGAAGATGCTCGGCGAATCCGGCCGCGGCACACACATCCATTCCACCGCGCCGTTGCTGGCGACCAGGCAACTGGTCTCGCAGTCGGACAGGAAGGCGTAGTCGTCGATCGGCGGGTAGGCGCCGTGACGGTGCGGGTAGGTCGCGCCCGTCGGCTCGGCCAAGCTCGTCGGCAAGCCGTCGGAGTCGTTGAGGGTGAGGTCATCGGAGGACGCCATACCCCAATCTTCGGGCCGACGGGCGCCCGGCGTCCACCGCGCGGCTTCCCGGCTGCGCCGCCGTGGCCGACGGACTCGTGGAGCCGGAAGGCGAACCGACTAGGCTGGAGCCGTGCATCGCATCGCAGGTTGGTGGGACGGCTTCGAGCTGTGGGTCGCGGGGCTGCCGTTCATTCCGCAGTTCCTCGTGGTCCTCGTCGGCATGGTCCCGATCAGCTTCGCCATCGCCTACGGGCTCGATCGTGTGCTGCGCGCCGTCCTGCGCATCCTGGATCGCCGGTACAGCGCCCACCCTTCGCCGGTGCGGCCGGCCCCGGCCGGCGCGCCGGTGATGCTCGAACCCGAGCAGGTGCCCGAGCGGCGCACCCCGGTGCAGAGCGGAGCGCACTGATGCCACGGTCGCGGGTTCAGCTCGCCCTGGTCGCCCTGCTGGTGCTCATCGTCGTCGCCTGGTTGATCGCCCGCTGAGGTCGGGCTCGCAATCCCGGCAGTGTGCGCAGCACCACGTCCGACCCCGCCCGGTGACCCCGAGGTAACCAGCGCGGTGCGCTCCACCTGCGGGTACCGATGCGGTGGAACCGGCGCGTACACGATCGGGGCCGGTTGGTCATGGGATGAAACCGCCCTCTTCCTGGGACTCTTCGATTCGAACTCCGTCGTCGGCTCTGCTAAAGTCTGCCCGTGTCTTCGAGTGCCGTGCCGCAGGTCCGCCATGAATTGGCGTTGATTGCTGTCGGTGATCTCGCGGTCGCGGACATCTACTGTCGCTGATCGGCAACCGGGCACGTCCGCGTCTCGTTTCCCAGTAGACCGGCGCGCTTTGCGCAGATGTGCCTGCCCTCCCCAACGGCCCGTTGTGGCCGCTAGTCGCGCCGCTGCCGTATCACCCGATCGGCAGGTCTGCTGAATCAAACAGATGGTCGCCGCCACCGATGAATTACCGGACAACTGGCGGTCCGCAGGAAAGGTCCACTTCGATGGCTCGCAAATCTTGGCTTTCGCCGCGTCGACGCTACAGCGCCGTTGCCCTCGCCGCACTCGCGGCGGTCGCGCTAACCGCGTGCGGCGGCGGAGCCAGCGACACGACCGGAGGAGACCGCGCGGACGGCAGCGGCGGCACGCTGAACCTCTATGCCTACGCCGTGCCGAAGCCCGGCTTCGACAAGGTGATCCCCGAGTTCAACAAGACCGAGCAGGGCAAGGGCGTCCAGATCCAGCAGTCCTACGGCGCCTCCGGCGATCAGTCCCGCAAGGTGAAGGACGGGGCCGAGGCCGACGTCGTCAACTTCTCGGTCGAACCGGACGTCACCCGTCTGGTCGACGCGGGCCTGGTGGACGCCAGCTGGAACGCCGACGCCACCAAGGGCATCCCGTTCGGTTCGGTGGTCACGATCGTCGTGCGCAAGGGCAACCCGAAGGGCATCAAGGACTGGGACGACCTGCTGAAGCCGGGCGTCGAAGTGGTCACCCCGAACCCGTTCAGCTCCGGTTCGGCCAAGTGGAACCTGCTCGCGCCGTACGCGGCCAAGAGTGACGGCGGCAAGAACCCGCAGGCGGGCCTGGACTACCTGAGCAAGCTGGTCTCCAAGGACCACGTGAAGGTGCAGCCCAAGTCCGGCCGCGAGGCGACCGAGACCTTCCTGCAGGGCACCGGTGACGTGCTGCTGAGCTACGAGAACGAGGCGATCTTCGCCGAGCGCAACGGCGACCCGATCGAGCACATCGTCCCGCCCGTCACGTTCAAGATCGAGAATCCGGTCGCGGTGCTGAAGAACAGCAAGAACCAGCAGAAGGCCGTCGCCTTCCGCGACTTCCTGTTCACCGCCGAGGGCCAGCAGGCCTGGGCCGCCGCCGGTTTCCGTCCGGTCGACCCGAAGATCGCCGCCGACTACGCCAAGGACTTCCCGACCCCGCAGAAGCTATGGACGATCGCCGACCTCGGCGGCTGGAAGACCGTGGACAAGGAGCTGTTCACTCCGAACACCGGCTCGGTCGCCGTGATCTACGACAACGCGACCAAGTGACCTGGTGACCCCCGTTACACCGGATACTGGACGACTGTGACAGAGAGCAGTAACGCCGGGACCGCGCAGGCCGGTCCCGGCGTCTCCGACCCCGCGCGCCCGGCCCCCGGCAGGAACTGGTCGTGGCTGCGCGTGACCGGCTCGGTGGGCCCGCTCGGCATCGCCACCGCGGTGCTGTGGCTGAGCATCATCGTGCTGCTGCCGCTGGCGGCGCTCACCGTGACGAGCTTCGAGGACGGGTGGTCCGGCTTCTACGACGCCGTCACCGCTCCTGCCGCGCTGGATTCGCTGCGCATCACCGTGCTGGTCTCGGTGGTGGTTGCGGTGATCAATGTGGTGATGGGCACGCTGATCGCCTGGGTGCTGGTCCGGGACGAGTTCCCCGGCAAAAGCGTCGTCAACGCGCTGATCGACCTGCCGTTCGCGCTGCCGACGATCGTCGCCAGCATCGTGCTGCTCTCGCTGTACGGGCCGCAGAGCCCGATCGACATCCACCTGAACGCCACCCAGCCGGGCCTGGTGGTCGCGCTGGCGTTCGTCACGCTGCCGTTCGTGGTGCGTTCGGTGCAGCCGGTGCTGATCGAGGCCGACCGCGAGGTCGAGCAGGCCGCGCTCTCCCTGGGCGCGAACAACTGGACCACGTTCCGCAGTATCGTGCTGCCCGCCCTGACGCCCGCGATCATCAGCGGTGGCGGCCTGGCCTTCGCCCGCGCGATCGGTGAATACGGCTCGGTGGTGCTGATCGGCGGCGCCATCCCGCGCAAGACCGAGATGGCTTCCCAGTACATCCAGAAGCAGATCGAGATCGACCGGCCGGTGAACGCGGCGGCCGTGTCGGTCGCGTTGCTGGCCATCTCGTTCGCGACGCTGCTCGTGCTGCGGCTGCTCGCCGAACGCAGCGCTCGCAAGGAGCAGGCGGCCCGATGAATCTGCATCCGTTGACCCGCATCTCGTTGCGGACGGTGGCGCTCGGCTACCTGCTGGTGCTGCTGGTGCTGCCGCTGGTCATCATCCTGTGGCGCACATTCGAGCGCGGGATCGGCGCGTTCGCCGACTCGATCAGCACGCCCGCGGCGATCTCGGCGTTCCAGCTGTCCATCCTGATCGTCGCGATCACCGTCCCGGTGAACGTGATCTTCGGCATCGTGACGGCGCTCGCGCTGGTCCGGGGAAAGTTCCCGGGCCGCAACCTGGTCCAGGGCATCGTGGACCTGCCGTTCGCGGTCTCGCCCGTGGTGGTCGGCGTCTCGCTGATCCTGCTGTGGGGCGCGGGCGGGTGGTTCGGCGGCCTGGAAGAACTGGGCTTCAAGGTCATCTTCAACCTGCCGGGCATGGTGATCGCCACCATCTTCGTCACGCTGCCGTTCGTGGTGCGCGAGGTGGAGCCGGTGCTGCACGAGATCGGCGACGACCAGGAGCAGGCCGCGGCCACCCTGGGCGCGTCGAAGTGGCAGACGTTCTGGCGGATCACGCTTCCCGCGATCCGGTGGGGCCTGACCTACGGCGTGGTGCTCACCGTTGCCCGCGCGCTCGGTGAGTTCGGCGCCGTGATCATGGTGTCCTCCGCGCTGCCGGGCAAGTCGCAGACGCTGACGCTGCTCGTGCACGGCCGGTACATCAACGACCACAACACCTTCGGCGCCTATTCCGCCGCGACCTTGCTGATGGGCATCGCCCTCGTCACCCTTCTGCTGATGACCATCCTCGAACGTAAGCGGGGCACCAAGTGATCACCGTGACCAACGCGAACAAGAACTACGGCACGTTCGCGGCCCTCGACAACGTCACCATCGACATTCCCTCCGGCGAGCTCACCGCCTTGCTCGGCCCTTCGGGCTCGGGCAAATCGACGCTGCTGCGCTCGATCGCCGGACTGGAATCGCTGGACTCCGGTGTGGTCAGCATCGCAGGACGCGACGTCACCCGGGTGGCGCCGCAGAAGCGCGACATCGGCTTCGTCTTCCAGCACTACGCGGCGTTCAAGCACATGACCGTGCGCGACAACGTGGCGTTCGGCCTGAAGATCCGCAAGCGCCCGAAGCACGAGATCAGCAAGCGGGTCGACGAATTGCTCGGCATCGTGGGACTGGACGGCTTCCAGCACCGCTATCCGGCCCAGCTGTCGGGCGGGCAGCGGCAGCGCATGGCGCTGGCCCGCGCGCTCGCCGTCGATCCGCAGGTGCTGCTGCTGGACGAACCGTTCGGCGCGCTGGACGCCAAAGTCCGTGCCGATCTGCGGACCTGGCTGCGCCGGCTGCACGAGGAGGTCCACGTGACCACCGTGCTGGTCACCCACGACCAGGAGGAGGCGCTCGACGTCGCCGACCGGATCGCGGTGATGAACAAGGGCCGCATCGAGCAGATCGGCACTCCGGAGGACGTGTACGACCGGCCCGCCAACGAGTTCGTCATGTCGTTCCTCGGCGCGGTGGCCCGGCTCAATGGACATCTGGTGCGGCCACACGACATTCGCGTCGGCCGTGACCCCAGCATGGCCCTCGCCGAGCACGAGGGCACCGCCGACTCGGCGGGTGTCACCAGGGCGACGGTCGAGCGTGTGGTCCATCTCGGGTTCGAAGTGCGCGTGGAGCTGCGCAATGCCGCGACCGGCGACCTGTTCTCCGCTCAGGTCACCCGCGGCGACGCCGAAGCGCTGCGGCTCTCGGACGGCGAGACGGTCTACGTTCGCGCCACTCGGATTCCGGAACTCCCCACCCACTGAGGTTTTTCGGTCGCTGAGCTGAGAAGTTGCTGCGGTCGCTGACATTTCGGGTTCTGGCACGAGAAGCGTGAATCCCGGGTGACGCGTCGTGCCGGATCGGGCCGGGCAGGATCCTGATGCCGCAACCTCGGCGGGCGCGATGCCTACGCCCCGAGTCCTGTCAGGATTATGCGTACCGAGCACCCGCAGGTCCGTATGGCGGTCGGCATCGGCGTACCCGATCCGGTGCTCGGTGAGATCGGCCGCTACTACGTTGTCCTCACGCCGGAGGCTCAGCTCACCGAAGGCGAGCTCGAGCATTTCTGCGCGGGCAAAATCGCGCGGCTAATCGCCCGCACCGCGCTGTGTGGACTCGTCAAGGGGTGTCTCCCGATGTGGAGAGGTGTCGCCGAGGAAGGTTCGGGCCGGGAACCGGAAACCGGCAAACTTCCGCCGGGCACCACCTATCCCCGCGTGTCGCAAGGAAATCCGACTGGACGGAATGTGTAGCGCTGGTCGGCCAGGTGAGGGCGTCGGCGAACGCGGAAACTGCCCGGTCGAGCACAGGCGGCTTGCGGACAATCGGTTGTCCGGACTTGGCACGAAGATCGCGGGGTGGTTGCCTGAACGACGTTCGAAGCAAATCGGCACGGCGATCGGGTGGATTGCGATGGCGGTTGGTCTCGGGTTGAGCATCGGTACGGTGAACACGGTTTCCGTTCTCGCGGAGGAAGGTTCGGCCAAGGCTCCGCCGGGGCGACGCAAAAAGCAGCGGGCGCAGCCCATCACGCGCCGGACCACGCTGACCTTCGACAGCACCGGCGTGGCCAGAGTCGGCATGATTTCCCGGCACGGGCGCGCGGTCACCGAATTCGCCGATCTCACGCAGCGTTCCAGCACGTGGGCGCGGGTGGGTAACCGCGCGCTCGCACCGGCGGACCTGGTCGCCACGGTGGCCAAGTGCCTGATCGACGAGGTGGTGCGGGACCATCCGGAATGCGGAACCGGCCTCGGTATCGCGGTGACCTATCCCGCCCGCTACGCCGACGAGCAGGTGGACGCGTTGCGGGCGGCGCTCGATGGCGTCGAACTCACGCAGGTCGCCCTGGTCGCCGAACCCGTCGCGGCGGCGGCCTGGCTGGAAGCCGATCGCGGTCCGCTTATGCCGGGACTCACGCTGGTCTACGACCTGGGCGGCGCCGGGCTCGACGTCACCTTGGTCCGGGTCGGCGCGGGATGCCCGCGCAATCCGATCGTCGGCGTTCCGTTGCGTTCGACCGAATTCGGCGGACGCGCGTTCGGCGCCTTGATCGCCGAGCACGCCGGACCCGGCCTGTCCTCGTCCTCGGTCTCCGAGTCGGTCGCCGACACGATCGCCGGAGAATTGCGCGCCCGGCACGTCCGGGAGTCTCTCGAAGTGGTCTACCGCTGCTTGCGGGTCGCGGACGTCACCATGGCCGATGTCGATCGAGTCCTGGTGGTCGGTGGGGCTGCGCGCCCGGCGGAGGTGGCCGAGGTCCTCGCGGCGGAATTGGCCAGGCCGGTGATCGCAGGCGCGGACCCGGAGCGAACCACCGCCGACGGCGCCGCGATCATCGGCCGCAGGACCGCGGTCGCGGCCGAGGTGGTGGCCGAACAGCGCCGGATTCGGCGCCGCCGCACCCGTCGTCGTGCCGCTACGCGGGCCTTGATGCTGTCGCGGCGGACCCGTCGGCGGCTGGGCCGGGTGGTCGCCGTGACGAGCATGTCGGCGGTCTTCGGTTTCGGGACCTCCCTCTTGGCGGCCGGTGACGGGGTGCTCGTGAGTTAGGGCTCCGGCGAGGTCCGGGAAGAACAGGGGCCGTCCGGCGGTGCGCGTGATGAGGGCGCGCGCCGCCGGACGGCCCTGGCAACTGTTGGGTTGACGTGACTCTCCGTTGGTGTAACTATGGGATACAGTTAAATGGTTCCATCGAGGAGAGGGCAGTGACGACGATGTCTGCAGCCGTGACACCCGCAGTCGATCCCGATCTGGAGAAGGCACAGGAGTACGCCGCGAAGCTGCTGCTGCTGTCGGAGGGATCGGTCAACAAGCACTTCGACCCCTTCGAGGACATCGACTGGGACAATCCCGACTTCGCCGCCGACGCCGGTGAGGAGCGCTGGATCCTGCCCGAGTCGGCCGATACCGTGGCCCGCCACCCCTGGTACCAGGCGCTGTCCGAGGAACAGAAGATCGCGGTCGGCAAATACCGGCAGGCGAATATCGCCAAGGTCGGCCTGCAGTTCGAGTCGATCCTGATCAGTGGCATGGTCATCCACAACTTCGGCTTGCCGAACGGTTCGCCGGAGTTCCGGTACTGCTCCCACGAGATGATCGAGGAGCACAACCACACCCTGATGTTCCAGGAGATGGTCAACCGCATCGGCCTGGACGTGCCCGGCATGGGCCCGCTGGTCAGCAAGTTCAAGTACCTGGGCGCGCCGGTCGCGGCCTGGTTCCCGAACCTGTTCTTCATGGCCGTGCTGGCCGGTGAGGAGCCGATCGACCACATCCAGAAGCAGATCTTGCGCTCCGGCGAAGACGTGCACCCGATCATGCGCGGCGTGATGGCGATTCACGTCGCGGAGGAGGCGCGGCACATCTCCTTCGCGCACGAGTTCCTGAAGAACCATGTGCCGGAGGCGAAGCCAGCGCAGAAGTTCGTCCTCTCGCTGGCCATGCCGCTCGTCATGTGGATTCTCGGCCGCGCGATCGTCACTCCGCCGCGGTCGTTCTTCACCGAGTTCGGCATCCCGGACGAGGTCCGCAAAGAGCTGTTCTTCGGTTCGAAGGAGGCCAAGCGGGTCTTCAGCGACTACTTCTGCGACGTGCGCGCCCTGGCCAAGGACATCGGGCTGATGAACCCGGTCGCCAAGGCGTTCTGGAAGGCGCTCGGGATCGACGGTCCCAGCACGCGGTACCGGTCGGAACCGCTGCGCGCGGCGAGCAAGGTCGCCTGAGCCGGCATGCCGTACGTCGTCACCCAATCCTGCTGCAGCGACGCGTCCTGCGTGTACGCCTGCCCGGTCAACTGCATCCATCCCACGCCCGACGAACCGGACTTCCGGACGGCGGAGATGCTGTACGTGGACCCGAAGGCGTGTGTGGACTGCGGCGCCTGCGCCACCGCGTGCCCGGTCGACGCCATCGTGTCGGCGAAGAAGCTGACCGCAGAGCAGAAGCCGTTCATCGAGATCAACGCCGACTTCTACCGGCAGGCCCGGCCGCGCCCACTGCTGGCGCGACCGGTGCCCGCGGCGCGGATCCACACCGAGCGCACGCCGCTGCGGGTGGCGATCGTGGGATCGGGACCCTCGGCGATGTACGCCGCCGACGAACTGCTGACCCAGCCCGACGTATCGGTCACGGTGCTGGACCGGCTGCCGGTGCCCTACGGCCTGGCCAGGCACGGCGTCGCGCCGGATCACGACAAGACCCGCAAGGTCGGCGAGCTGTTCGACGTCATCTCCGCGCAACCGGGTTTCGGTGCATACCTGAATGTCGAAGTCGGCGCGCACATATCGCACGCCGAGCTGCTCGACCATTTCCACGCCGTGATCTACGCGGTCGGCGCTTCGTCGGATCGCAAGCTCGGCATTCCGGGTGAGGGCCTGGCGGGCACGGTGTCGGCCACCGACTTCGTCGCCTGGTACAACGGCCATCCCGATCACGTCGACCATGCCTTCGACCTGTCCGCCCGGCGCGCCGTGATCGTCGGCAACGGCAATGTCGCGCTCGACGTCGCGCGCGTGCTGACCTGTGACCCCGCGACACTGGCGGGCACCGACATCGCGCCGTACGCGTTGCGGGCGTTGCGCGAGAGCAAGATCGAGGAAGTGGTCGTGCTCGGTCGGCGCGGCCCTCTCGAATCCGCCTTCACCGTACCGGAATTCGTCGGCCTGCTGGGCTGCGATGTGGACATCGTGGTCGAGGGTGAGCTGCCCGAACTCGGCGCGGAACTGCCCTTCCACGTCGAACAGAAGCTGCGGCTGCTGCACAGCGTGCGCACCCGGCCGGTGGGGGAGCGCAAGCGAATCGTGTTCCGCTACCTGGCCGCGCCCACCGAGATCCAGGGGACCGATCGGGTGACCGGACTCGAAATCGCCCGCACCGAACTCGTCACCGATCCGGACGGCCGCGTCCGCGCCGTGCCGACCGGGCAGACCGATCGGCTCGACGCGGGACTGGTGCTCACCTCGGTCGGCTACCGCGGCGTCGCGGTGCCGGGCCTGCCGTTCGACGAGCAGGCCGCGGTGATCCCGAACCAGGTGGGCCGGGTGCTGGAGCGCCCGGACGGCGCCGTCGTCACCGGCACCTACGTGACCGGCTGGATCAAGCGCGGGCCCACCGGCTTCATCGGCACCAACAAATCCTGCGCGCAGGAGACGGTGCGGCAGCTGGCCGCGGACTTCAACGCCGGGCGCCTGCCCGAACCCGCAGGTTCCGCGACGGATTTCGATCGCATGGTGCGGGTGCGACAACCGGCGGTCCGAGCCACGGGAGCGGCGGAAGCCCGTCCCGGCCGAGTCCGCCGCTTGCTGGCTCGCGCCTGAGGAACCCCGCCTCGAGATACCCCGGCCGCGCGCCGGTATCTCGAGGCGGTCCCCAGGCCGGCGGGTCAGCGTGCGGTGAATCCGCCATCGATGGCCAGTGCCGCGCCGGTGACGAAACTCGCTTCGCCACTGAGCAAGTAGGCGCAGAACGAGGCGATCTCCTCCGGCGTCGCGATGCGGCCCACCGGGTGCAGCGCCGCGATGGCGGCCTCGCCTTCGGGCGTCGCGCCCATGGAATTCCGGAACGCCGGGGTGTCGACAGCTCCGGAGACCAATGCGTTCACCCGTACCCCCTGCTCCGCGGCCTCGAGCGCCACGGCCCTGGTCAAGCCGACCACCCCGTGCTTGGCCGCCACGTACGGCGCCACCGAACCCATGCCGACCACGCCGAGATTCGAGGCGTTGTTCAGGATCGCGCCGCCGCCGGAGGCCGCCAGCGCGGGAACCTGATGCCGCAGGCCGTAGAACACGCTGGTGAGATTGAGTTCCAGATCGGCGCGCCAGCCCGCCTCGTCGATCTCCGCGACCGGACCGAAGGCGCACACCGCGCCCGCGTTGTTGAATGCCGCGTCCAGGCGGCCGAATTCGGACAGCGCGGCGTGGGTCAGCCGGGCCACGTCCTGTTCCACCGTGACATCGGTCGGCACGAACAGCGCGCGGCCACCTGCCGCGCGGATGTCGGCGGCCACCTGATCACCCGCGTCCTTGCCCCGGGCGCCGAGCACGACCGCGGCGCCTTCGCTCGCGACCCGCAGCGCCACCGCCTTGCCCACACCCGAGGTCGCGCCGGTGATCAGTACGACCTGCTCCGCGAACCGTGTTGCCATCGTTCGATTCCCTCTCCACTCTCGCGATCTCACCTCCGTGGTGGACCGCTATCGAGTCAAGCCGGACGCGCACCGCGACGCTGGCGAGTATCGGACATCTAGTTGATGTGTCATACGACTTCCGGAAGTGGCGACCGGCCGAAATGCGCAGTTGTGGCAAGCATCTGGTTACCGACCGGTTGGTGTCTATCTCTCGGTGTGCTTTTCGCCCGCTGAACCGGCGTTCGGTTTGGTTTGCTTCGATATTTCGTGATCGCTGTGTGGTAGCGGAATCGTCTAGAGCGCAGGATGATTCACCGTGTCGAGTGGACTGGACGCTCATGCTGTCTCGTATCTACCTGGTATTTCGGACGATTATTGCTGAAAGTAGAACGATCCGTATCAATTGCGCATCCGTATGAACCCGAAACAGCTAACCTGTGGTGGCTGTTTGGAAGACGACCGCGGCCACAGGGGAACTCCATGTGATGGACGTGGTCACGGTGCGTTGACGGGATAGCGAATGACTACAGGGCTGGGTTTCAGCATTGGTTCAGTGAACTCCGTGACGGCTTCGGTCAGTGCGGACCGACCACGTCCGGCGGTGCGGTCGCGGCGCACCGCGGTGACCTTCGACAGCGCGGGCGGGCTGCGCTTGGGCGGGATCGCGCAGTTCAGCATGGCGGTCACGGATTTCGCCGATCTCGCCCGTGATCCGGAGGCGGTGATCGTCGGCGGACGCATCTGGTCGCCTGCCAATCTCGTCGCCGCGGTGGTCGGCGAACTCCGCGCGATCGAGCCGGGCGCCTCCGAGGCGGGCGTCGTGACCACCTATCCCGCCGTGTACTCCGACAAGCAGGTCGCGTTGCTGCGCCAGGCGCTGGACCTATCCGGGGCGGGCGACGTGCTCCTGGTACCCGAACCCGTCGCGGCCGCGGAATGGCTGGAGCACGAGTACGGCCCGCTGGAAACCGGCTTCGTCTTGATCTACGACCTCGGGGGCACCAGCCTCGACGTGAGCATCGTGCGGGTCGGTCCCGACTGGGACAACCATCCGATGATCGGTAAGCCGGTGCGCTCCTACGACTTCGGCGGCAGACCGCTGGGGTCGATGATCGCGCGCTACGCCCCGGACGTGCAGCCCGGGTCCGCCCGACTGTCGATGACGTCCATCGTCGATATCGACGGGTTGCGCACGGCACACGTGCAGGACTCGCTCCAGCTGGTTCGCGAGTGCGTGCGGGAATCGGGTATCACCCTGACCGATATCGGCTGCATTCTGCTGGTGGGAGGTGCGTCGCGTCCCGCGGAGGTGGCGCGGACGCTCGCCGAACTCGGCCCTCCCGTGCTGATCTCGGCGGACCCGGGGCAGGCGACCGCCGCGGGCGCCGCCCTCATGGCGGCGCGCACGATGGCGCTCGGCGCCTCGGACGGCCGATCCGCCGCGCCGCGGGTGGCGGTGTTCTCCAGTGCCGCGGTGGTCTCCGCGGTCGCCATGTCGGCGGTCACGGTCTTCGGTGGACCTACGGTTCCCGAGCTGTCGCCGCTGCTCGAGCGTCTGCCGGAACTCGGTGTGCCGACCGACAGCCTGCTGGTCGATGTCGGAAACGAGCAGTTCGCCGACGCCTGGTCCACGATGTCCGCCACCACCTGGAACTCGGGCCGGGCCCTGCTCGCGCAACGGACCTCCGCCTATACCCGATTCATCACACCGGCCGCACGCGGCGCCGGTTATGGACCTTCGGTGGCGGAGTCGCGGCTCGGCTCGCATCGGGACCCGCGAAACTGCTGCGCCCCGGGCGGATTCCGCTACCGGGGATACGGCGATCCCGCCTACTTCGTGAATCCGCTGCCGTTCGCACCGGTCGTCCGCCCCGCACCGGGGGACATCGGGCAGCTTCCCGGGCAGCCTGCGCACCCTGGTCAGCCCGGACAGGTACCCGGCCGGCCGCCCGCGCCCGGAACCGGGACGCCGCCGGGCTCCGGTGTTCCCGCGCCGCAGAACGGTTCGACGCCGGCGGAGCCCGGTCCGGCGTCCGGCGGGAGCGCACCGGGCAATCCGTCGACCGGGACGTCCGACGCACCGGGCACCGGTACGGGCTCGGACGAGCACGGCGGCTCAGGCTCGAATTCGTCCTCCTCCGCGGGCACGTCCCCGGGGGGCTCTTCCCCCGGGGACGCCGGGGGTACTTCCTCCGGCGCAACCGCATCGAGCAGTGGGTCGACGAGCGACTCCTCCGCGAACGGATCGTCCGGCGAGTCGCCGGGCGGGTCGTCGTCGGGCGGGCCGGCAGGCCACTCCTCGACGAACGGCTCATCCTCGGCCGGTGATTCGTCGTCGGGCGGTTCGTCTTCGGCCGGGTCGGCGGGTAATTCGTCGTCGGATGGTTCGTCCTCCGGTGGGTCGGCTGGCAACTCCTCGACGCACAGTGCGTCCTCCGGTGGGTCGGCGGGCAATTCGTCGTCGGGCGGGTCCGCTGGCAACTCCTCGACGCACGGTTCGTCCAACGGTGGATCGGCGGGTAACTCGTCGTCGGGCGGTTCGTCGTCGGGCGGGTCCGGTGGCAACTTGTCGGCGCACGGTTCGTCCAACGGTGGGTCGGCGGGTAACTCGTCGTCGGGCGGTTCGCCCTCGACCGGCGGCTCATCGAACGGGCGCCCGGGCGGAGCGTCGTCGGCGGGTGGTCACTCGACCGGGAACTCCTCGGGCGCTTCGTCATCCGGTGGATCGCGGGGTCGTTCCGGTTCGGTGGGTGGGTCGTCCGCGGGAGGTGCCGGAGGTGCGGGCGGCGGTGGAGCCCGCGGTCGGTAGCTGTGCGGGCGGCGACGCCCAATTGACCAGCGCGCGAGCGGGTCTCGGCACGCCGGAATCGGCGACGGGTGCGCCGCCGCCGAGGCACAATAGGTTGATGGCATCCGGGGGTCCCCAGCTGATCGCGCTGGACGTGGACGGGACGCTGCTGGACACGGGAACACCGATCAGTACGCGTGTGGTCGCGGCGGTGCGCGCGGCCGTGGCAGCGGGTGCGCACGTCGTGGTCACGACGGGACGCACCCTGCTGACCACCCGTCCGGTGCTCACCGAACTCGGCCTGCTCGAAGGGCATGCCCTTTGCTCGAACGGAGCCGTGCACATCGACGTGGCCAGGGGGGAACCGGTCGCGATCCAGTCCTTCGACCCCGCACCCGCGATCATGGCGTTGCGCGCGCTGTTCCCGGCGATGATCTTCGCCGTGGAAAAGGTCGGCATCGGCACATGGGCCACCGGAGCCGGTCCCGGCGAGTTCTCCCTCGGCGACTACCTGCTCGTCGACCACCACGCGTTGAGCAGCGAGCCGACTCCGCGGCTGAACGGCTGGCTGCCGGACGGTTCGCTGGAGGAGATGCTGCTCGCGCTGCGCTCTCTGCGAGTGCCGGGTGCGAGCTGGGTGCACGGCGAGTACGGGCCGTGGCTCACCGTATCCCGGCAGGGCGTGTCGAAGGGGTGGGCGCTGGAACAACTCCGCATCGCCCTCGGTGTGCCGGACGAGGCGACGCTGGCCATCGGTGACGGTTACAACGATCGGGACATGCTGCGCTGGGCAGCACATTCGGTCGCGATGGCCAACGCGCCGACGGACGTCCGTGAACTCGCGGACGAAGTGACCGGCCATGTCCTCGAAGACGGCGTCGCCACCGTGCTGGAGCGCTGGTTCCGGCCCTGACCCGACCGGGACGGTCTCCGGCCTACGCGGGACCGGTCTCGGCGAGGACCGCGAGGTAGTGCGGGTTCGACATGAAGCCGAGAACGTTGCCGAAGGGATCGACCACGGCGGCGGTGACGAAGCCGTCGCCGCGCGGGGTGATGGGTTCGTAGACGGTCGCGCCGAGTTGCAGCAGCCGGTCGAACGTCGCCCGCAGGTCGTCGACGTGCCAGTTGACGATCGCGCCGCCGGGCGCGTTGCGTGCTCCGGCCGGGGCGTACGCGCGGTTCACGATGCCGAATTCGTGCTGGTAGTCGCCGATGCGGAACTCGTAGTAGCCGTCGGGCACGTGGTAGTAGGGCTCGACGCCGAAGAACTCGGTGTACCAGTCCTTGGCGGCCTCCAGATCGTCGGCGTAGAAGGTGCTCGTCGCCATTCCGCGCAGCATGGTGGTTCTCCTTCGAGTCGTTGTGTTTCGTGCTGGTAGAACCATCATCCGATCAAAAGTGCGCACCGAATGAGCACTTTTGACGGCAGAATTGTGCCCATGCGAGCGGACCGGTTGGTGGCGATCCTGCTGATGATGCAGACCCGGGGCCGGGTGACGGCCGCGCAGGTCGCGGCGGAGCTGGAGACTTCGGTCGCCACCGCCCGCCGGGATCTCGAAGCGCTCTCTTCGGCCGGGGTACCGGTGTACCCGCAGCCCGGGCGCGGCGGCGGCTGGTCGCTGGTGGGCGGTGCGCGCACGGATCTGAGCGGGCTGACGGCGGGGGAGGCCCGCGCGTTGTTCCTCCTGGCCGGTCCCTCCGCCGGTGCGGTACCGGAGGCGAAGTCGGCGCTGCGCAAGCTGGTCCGCGCGCTGCCGCAGACCTTTCGGGGCGACGCGCAGGCGGCCGCCGATGCCGTGGTGATCGATCCGGCGCGCTGGGGTGCGACCGACCGGGAGTTGCCACCGGTGGTGGCATTGCTGCAACGCGCTGTCGTGCAGCGCGCCAAGGTGCGGCTGCGCTACGCGAACCGCACCGGCGAGCCGTCCGAGCGTCTTGTCGATCCCTGGGGACTGGTGGACAAGGATGCCGTCTGGTATCTGGTCGCGGGAACCGAGCGGGGGCAGCGCACGTTTCGCGTCGACCGGATCGCCGAGGCGTCGCTCACCGGCGAACCGGCCCACCGCCCGGACGATTTCGACCTCACCGCCGCCTGGGCGCAGGTGGTCGAAGAAATGGAGCGGCGGCGCGCCACCACCGCCGCCACCGTGCTGATCTCCGAACGCCTGCTGCCGATCCTGCGCGACCAGCAGGGCAGGAACTGCGTCGTGGACGGCCCGGCCGACGACGGTCGTATCCGGGTCCGCGTCACCGCCCCCACCGCATGGATGCTGGCCCAGCAGCTGGCCGGCTGGGGCGCCTCGATCGAGGTTCTCGGTCCCGCCGAGGTGCGCGCCGAACTGGCCCGCCTCGGCGTGGAGTTGCTCGACCGCTACGGACCGGACGGTGCGGCATCGTGACCGAATCAGCGGGGTGCGAGCACGTGGTCGGCCAGGGTGCGCACCATGTCCGAGGCGAGTACGGCGTGGCCGCTCATGCTGAAGTGGATGAGGTCGGCGCTCATCAGGTCGGGCCGCAGGCGCAGCGGGTGGTCCCAGAGTTCGAGCAGCAGCGCGTCGTAGCGGGTGGCGAGCTCGCGGGTCAGGTCGTTGAGCTGGGCCATCCGCTCGCGCATCGGACGCATCGGCGCCATGCGCTCGACTTCCCAGACATCGGCCAGGGTGAAGGTGACGATCTGCGCTCCGGTGCGGGTCAGCGTGGCGAACATCGTATCCAGGTTCGTCCGCAGTTCGGTGAGATCGCCGCCGGGCAGGAACAGGTCGTTGCCGCCGCAGCTGAGATGGACGAGATCCGGGCGGAATTCGAGCACGCCGGGCAACTGTTCGGCCAGAACCTGGGCGGAGGTGGCACCGATCCGGCCGGTGTTCAGGTAGGCCAGATCCGGGCGGGCCGTGGTGAGCACGGCCGCGACACGGTCGGCCCAGCCCACCGGTTCGTACCCGGGGCTGGGGTCGCCGACGCCCTGCGCGATGGAGTCGCCGAGCACCGCGTAGCGCTGCCAGGGGGCGTCGACGAGCAGACGCCGCTGTTCTTCGGGCGGCAGCACCAGGGGATCGTTGGCTTCGGTGCGAAGAGTGTTGTCGCTCACTGTGTTTCCTAGCTTTCAGAAGAGAATGACGGGGTACGGGCGGGGAGGGCGGCCAGGCAGGCGGCCACGGCGGCAATGCCCGCGCACACGGCGAAGAGGGTGTGGAACGCGCCGAGCGGATCGTCGGGCCGCGCCGCGAACACGGCGGCGAGTACGGCCACGCCGAGTGCGCCGCCCACTTGCCGCGCGGTCAGATTCATGCCGGTTCCGGCGGCGAACTGCTGGGGCGGAAGCGAACTGGCGGACGCGGTGCCCAGTACCGTGACGACGAAGCCGATGCCGCCGCCGCCGAGCACCCCGGCCGGAATCCACGCCGCCCACAGGTTCGGCGTGGCGCCGAAGGCGTCCGTGCTCATCCACACGGTGCACGCGACGAACATCGACGCCCCGAGCACGCCGAGCCATCGCCTGATGACGGGCGAGCCGACCCGGCCCGCGACGGTCGCCGTCACCATCGACGCCACCGCTCCGATCGTCATCGCGCCCGCGGAGCCGAGCACCGAGTAATCCCAGATCGCGTCCAGGAACAGCGGTCCCGCCAGCAGCCAGGCGAACATGGCGGCGCCGAAGACGAACGAGGTCGCGTTGGCCAGCGCGTACGACTTGCTGCGCCACAGCTCCACCGCGATCGCGGGATCGTGGTGGCGCGCCGAACGGGCGAGCGCGGCGACGACCAGCAAGCCACCGCCGATCAGCGTGGTCAGCGTCCCCACCGAGGTCCAGCCCCAGCGCTGCCCCTTCGTGACGCCCGCGACCAGTCCGCCGAGACCCAGCGCGACCGCGAGGGTGCCGAGGGGATCGGGCAACCCGCCGCCCGCCCGACGGCCCTCCACGGCCGGGATGCGGGCCGCCGCCGCGATCAGCAGCAGCGCCACCGGCACGTTGATCACGAAGACCGCTCGCCAGTCGAATCCTTCGACCAGCGCGCCACCGAGCGCGGGGCCGACCACCGCGGCGAACCCGCCCGCGGCCGACCAGGCTCCGATGGCCGCGCCGATCCTTTCCCGCGGGGTGACGGCCAGTACCAAGCCGAGCGCGGACGGCACCATCAGCGCCGCGGTGCCGCCTTGCAGTACCCGGCCCGCGATGAGCCAGCCCGCCGTCGGCGCGAGCCCGCACAGCAGGGAGGTGAGGGCGAAACCGGCCAGCGCGCCGAGGAACAGCCTGCGGCGTCCGAGCGCGTCGGCGAAGCGTCCGGCCGGGGTGAGCAGCGCGGCGAAGGCGACCGCGTAGCCGCTGACGACCCAGGTCAGCGTGGTGGTGGCCGTGCTGGGGTAGTCCCGGGCGATCGAGGGGAAGGCGATGTTGACTACCGAGAGATCCAGGAAAGCGATGAAGGCCGCGCCGCAGGCGATCAGCAAGGTGCGGGTAGCGGCGGGCGCGGTCGGCGGGCTGTCGAGCCGCACGGACGCGTCGGTCATGGGAAGTCCTTAGAAGCAGGGAAACAAAACGCACGATCGTTCGTTCACTTAAAATACGACCATACGTTCGTATGTGCAACAGTGGAGTGGAAGAATGGGGTCATGACCGAGTCCGTCACCGCGGGCGACCCGCCGCGCGGCACCGATCAGCGCTTGGCGAAAGGCGCTCGGGCGCGGGCGTCGATCGCGCGCCGCGCCGCCGACGTGGCGTCCGTCGAAGGATTGAACGGCGTCAGTATCGGCCGATTGGCCACAGATCTGGGACTGAGCAAGAGCGGGATCGCCACCCTCTTCGGCAGCAAGGAGAGCTTGCAGATCGCGGCGGTGAAATCCGCGCGGCAGGTCTTCATCGATGAGGTCATCACGCCGAGCCTGAGCGAGCCCGCCGGACTACGGCGCCTGCGCGCCCTGGTCGAGCGCTGGATCGGTCAGGTGGTCCAGCCCGCGTTTCCCGGTGGATGCTTCCGCGTAGCGACCCTCGCCGAGTTCGACAGCAGACCGGGCCCGGTGCGCGATGCCATCGTCGAAGACCGCAGGGACTGGCTCGCGTTCTTGGTGGAGCAGATTCGCCGGGCCCAAGAGCAGGGGCATCTCGCCGGCCGCACGGCCGACGCCGTGGCGTTCGAACTGGACGCGGTGATCGGCGCGGCGCACACCGCCCGTCAGATGGGCGATGAGTCGGGGGTCGCGACCGCGCGCGCCGTCGTGGCGGATCTGCTCGCGACGTCCGGCTGATCGCTCGGCGAACCGTTGACCAGGTAGTCCAGGTAAGAGCCGGGGATAGGGGGCAGTTCAACGCCGTCCGCGTCCACGATGTGGGGCCGGATGGTGCCGGTTGGCGTGATCTCGGGGCTTTCGATCAGCACCGTCGTCGCGACCGGGAGGGCGAAGAACTGCACCGCGAACGGCATGGCGGCGGCCAGTTCGAGCAGGGTGGTGTAGTACGACGCGCGGTGCGCGTGGTCTTCGAAGCACTCGACCGACCAACCGGAGGAATCCGGGTCCTTCGTCGCGGTGCGGGCCAGCACCAGTACCGGCGACTCGAGCCCGCACGACGAGACGATCGCCTGCTGATCCTCGCCGGGAAAGTCGAGGTGGTCGGCCAGGCCGACGCCCGCCGCGACTTCGCGCTGGAACCAGACGTCACGCAGGGTGCGATCGACCTGCTCGACCCAGTTCTGCGCATCGGTGCGTTCGGCCAGCCCCAGTGTGCCGTCGTCGCGGCCGCGTACCCGGACCAGATTCCAGCCGATGCGGATCGTCTCGCCGGGCTGGTATCGCGTGCCCGCCGCGACGGTGGATTCCAAGTAGGACAGCAACCAGGTCTCCATGCCGGTCAGCTGCGGCTCGGTGAAAACGACGGTGAACTCGGGGTGTCCGTGGCTGGCGCAGGAGGTGGTGCGGAACGACTCGGCCATGCCTTGTTCCTAGCATGCGGCACCGCCGGCGGAACGGCGGCATAGTCGCCGGGAGAGAGAGAACAGGGCCGTCGTCCGCGGCCGTTCTCGCGTGCGCCCTCAGGCCGAAAGCGCGCGCGTCTCCGCGATCGCCGCGTGGTAGCGATCCAGGACGATCTGGGTGAGGGCCGGATGCGCGCCGAGCACATCGGCGTGGGTGGCCTGCGGCGCGGCGTGGGCCAGGCGATCGGTCAGCAGGCCGGGTGCGAGGAACCACGGCGCGACCAGCACGTGCTGCGCGCCGCGGGCGTGCAATCGCGAGACCGCCGCCGAGACGGACGGTTCGGTGGTCGCGAAGCAGATCTCGGTCCGCCAGCCGGTGCGGGCGGCCAAGCGGGCGGCCACTTCGGCGGTCCTGGCATTGGCCGCGGCCGACGACGATCCGACCGCCGCGACCGCGATACCCAGATGCCGGGCCGCTGCGGCGTGCACGGCGCCATCGGCGGCGAGGACCCGGTCGCGCAACGCACCGACCAATCCGGCGTCCACGCCGAGCACATCGGCTTGGGTCAACCGCAGCCCGGGATGGCGTGCGCCTGCCGTGGCGAGCAGTCCGGGCAGGTCGACCCTGGCGTGGAAGGCGCTGCCGAGCAGCAGCGGTGTCACCACCGCATGCGTATGACCTTCGGCGGCAACGGCATCCACGACCTGTTCGACCGACGGGGCGGTGAGATCGAGGAACGCCGTACGGACGTCGAGCTCCGGCCGCGCGGCCGCGACCGCCCCGACCACCTCCGCGACCGTCGCGGCCGAGCGCGGGTCACGACTACCGTGGGCCACCGCGATCAGCGCGGGCGGTCGCGGTGCGCTCCCGCCGAGCCCGGCCCGGGCGGTCGCGCGGCCCGCAGGCGGGGTGCCGAAAAGTGCTCGCCGCGCTGCCATCAGGCTCCGGTGCCGACCTCTACGGCGGACAGCACATCACCGACCAGACCGGCCGCCAGGGTGTTGCCACCGGCCGGGTCGATCAGCAGGAAGCTGCCGGTGTGCCGGTTCGCCCGGTAGTCGTCGGCCGGGATGGGCTCGGCGACCCGCACCGAGATGCGCCCTATGTCGTTGAGCTCCAATGCCTCCGGGCTCGGATCTGCCGCGAGCCGCTGCTCGTCGAAGCGCTCCAGCAGCGTGCCGACGATCGCCTGGGTGGTGCGGGTGCCGTGCTTGAGCAGCAGTCGCGCACCCGGCCGCAGCGGCTTGTCACCCAGCCAGCAGACGGTGGCGTCGAAGGTGTCGACCGGTTCCGGCGCGTCGGCGGCCGAGGCGATGATGTCGCCCCGGGAGATGTCGACGTCGTCGGCCAGGATCAGCGTGACGCTGCGCCCGGTCTGCGCCACCGCGAGTTCGCCGTCCGGGGTGTCGATCCGCTCGACGGTCGTGCGGATGCCCGAGGGCAGCACCACGACCTCGTCGCCCGGAGCCACCGCGCCCGCCGCGATCTGTCCGGCGTACCCGCGATAGTCCGGGTATTCGGCAGTGCGCGGCCGGATCACGTACTGCACGGGGAACCGCAGGCCCAGCGCGTGACTGCCGGTGCTGTCCGCGTCCACCGGCACCGATTCCAGGTGCTCGATCAGCGAGGGGCCGTTGTAGTACGGGGTGTTGTCCGACCGGGAGGCGATGTTGTCGCCGTGCAGCGCCGAGACCGGGATCTCCAGCACGTCCTCGCTCGACCAGCCCAGCGTGCTGGTGAGTTCGTTGAACTCCGCGGAGATGGCGGCGAACACGGCGGCGGCGTCGTCCACCAGATCGATCTTGTTCACCGCGAGCACCAGCTTCGGCACGCCGAGCAGCGCGAGCACGGCGGCATGCCTGCGGGTCTGCTCGATGACGCCCTTGCGCGCGTCCACGAGCAGGATCACCAGCTGCGCGGTGGACGCGCCGGACACGGTGTTGCGGGTGTACTGCACGTGCCCCGGGGTGTCCGCGAGCACGAAAGAGCGGCGAGGAGTGGCGAAGTAGCGGTAGGCGACATCGATGGTGATGCCCTGTTCGCGTTCCGCGCGCAACCCGTCCACGAGCAGCGAGAGATCCGGTGTGGCGAGACCCTTGTCCACCGACGCGCGGGTGACGGCGTCGATCTGGTCGGCCAGAACGGATTTCGTGTCGTAGAGCAGGCGTCCGACCAGAGTGGACTTGCCGTCGTCGACAGAACCGGCGGTGGCCAGCCTCAATAGGTCGGACATGTCAGAAATAACCCTCTCGCTTGCGGTCTTCCATCGCGGCTTCGGAAACCCGGTCGTCGCCGCGGGTCGCACCACGTTCGGTCAGTCGGGACGCGGCGACCTCGGCGAGGATCGCCTCGTTGTCGGCCGCGTCGGAAAGGATGGCGCCGGTGGTGGAGCCGTCGCCCACGGTGCGATAGCGCACCGACCTGGTCTCGGGCACCTCGCCCTCGCGCGGGCCGCCCCACACGCCGGGCGTCATCCACATGCCGTCGCGCAGGTACACCGGACGCTCGTGCGCGTAGTAGATGCTCGCCAGATCGATGTCCTCGCGGGCGATGTAGCGCCAGATGTCCAGCTCGGTCCAGTTGCTCAGCGGGAACACCCGCACGTGCTCGCCCGGCGCGTGGCGCCCGTTGTACAGGTTCCACAGCTCGGGGCGCTGGCGCTTCGGATCCCACTGGCCGAAGGCGTTGCGCAGCGAGAAGATGCGCTCCTTGGCGCGCGAGCGCTCCTCGTCGCGGCGTCCGCCGCCGAACACGGCGTCGAACCGGTGCTCGCTGATCGCGTCCAGCAGCGGGACGGTTTGCAAGGGATTGCGGATGCCGTCCGGGCGCTCGGTGAGCCTGCCGTCGGCGAGGTAGTCCTCCACCTTCGCCACGTGCAGGCGCAGGCCGTAGCGCTCGACCACCTTGTCCCGGAACTCCAGCACCTCCGGCAGGTTGTGCCCGGTGTCCACGTGCAGCAGCGCGAACGGCAAGGGCGCGGGCCAGAACGCCTTGAGCGCCAGATGCAGCAGCACGGTGGAGTCCTTGCCGCCGGAGAACAGGATCACCGGCCGCTCGAACTCGCCCGCCACCTCGCGGAAGATGTGGATCGCCTCGGACTCCAGTGCGGCGAGGGTGTCGAAATCACTGATGCCGAGGGAGCGTTGGATCATTTCGGTCATGCTGTGTGCAACCCGCATTCGGTCTTGGCGAGGCCGGCCCAACGGCCGCTTCGCGGATCGGCTCCCGGCTCCGGCTTCCGTGTGCACGGAGCGCAGCCGATGGATGGATACCCCTCCTCCACCAGAGGGTTGACGAGGATGCCGTGCTTCTCGATGTAGTCCTGCATCTCGTCGTCGGACCACGGCGCGATCGGGTTGATCTTCACCAGTCCGAACGCCTCGTCGAACGAGACCAGCGGCGCGTTCGCCCTCGTCGGCGCCTCCACCCGGCGGATGCCGGTGACCCAGGCGTTGTACCCCGCGAGCGACTTCTGCAACGGGACGACCTTGCGCAACCGGCAGCACTCGTTCGGCTCACGGGCGAACAGATCCTTGCCCAGCAGCTGATCCTGTTCGGCCACCGTGTGTTCCGGCCGCGCGTTGATCACGTTCACCCCGTACACGGCCTCCACCGCGTCCCGGGTGCCGATGGTCTCGGCGAAGTGGTAGCCGGTGTCCAGGAACAGCACGTCGACGCCGGCGCGGATGCCCGCCGCGAGGTGCACCAGCACTCCGTCCTGCATGTTGGAGGCCACGATGTAGTTCGTGCCGAAGGTGTCCTCGGTCCACTGGAGGAGTTCGGTCGCCGAGGCGCCGTCGAGTTCGGCGGCACCGCGCGCGGCGATGGCGCGGAGCTCGTCCTCGGACAGCTTTTCCGCGAGTTGGGTTGTCACAGTTGATCTCCCGTCGACACTTATCTCAGGTCGGCCTCGTCGGCGCGGACCGCCCACTGGGCGAACCTTTCGCCGTCGGTACGTTGCTTGACGAAGTTGCGCACCACACGGTCGATGTAGTCGCCCAGTTCCTGGGTGGTCACCTTGTGCTGGCGCAGTTTGCGCCCGAAGGCGCTGTCGAAGCCGAGGCTGCCACCGAGGTGAACCTGGAAGCCCTCGACGTGATTCCCGTTGCCGTCGTCGACCAGCTGTCCCTTGAACCCGATGTCGGCGATCTGCGAGCGGGCGCAGGAATTCGGGCAGCCGTTGATATTGATCGTGATCGGGACGTCCAGCTGCGCGTTCAGATCAGCGAGCCGCTCCTCCAGCTCCGGCACCAGCGCCTGGGAGCGCTTGCGGGTCTCGGCGAAGGAGAGCTTGCAGAACTCGATGCCGCTGCAGGCCATCAGATTGCGCCGCCACAGCGAGGGCCGAGCCTGCAGGCCGAGCGGCTCGAGCTCGTCGATCAGCGCGTCGACCTTGTCGTCGGGAACGTCGAGCACGATCAGCTTCTGATACGGGGTGAACCGGACGCGATCGGAGCCGATCCGCTCCACCGCGTCGGCCACCTTGGTCAGGACGGTGCCCGACACCCGGCCCGCGATGGGGGAGAAGCCGACGGCGTTGAGCCCGTTGCGCAGCCGCTGCACACCGACGTGGTCGATCGGCTTGGTCGGCTGCTGCGGCGCGGGACCGTCGATCAGCTTGCGCTTCAGGTACTCGTCCTCGAGCACCTGGCGGAATTTCTCGATGCCCCAGTCCTTGATCAGGAACTTCAGGCGCGCCTTGGTGCGCAGGCGGCGGTAGCCGTAGTCGCGGAACACCGACACGACGGCTTCCCACACGTCCGGCACCTCGTCCAGCGGCACCCACACGCCCACCCGCTGGGCGAGCATCGGGTTGGTGGACAGGCCGCCGCCGACCCACAGGTCCAGGCCGGGGCCGTGCTCGGGGTGCTCGACACCGATGAACGCCACGTCGTTGATCTCGTGTACCACGTCCTGCTGGCCGGAGATCGCGGTCTTGAACTTGCGCGGCAGGTTGGAGTACTCCTTCTTGCCGATGTAGCGGCGCACGATCTCCTCGATCGCGAGCGTCGGGTCGATGACCTCGTCCAGCGACTCGCCCGCCAGCGGGGACCCGAGCACCACGCGCGGGCAGTCGCCGCACGCCTCGGTGGTCTTCAGTCCGACCGCTTCGATGCGCTTCCAGATCTCGGGGACGTTCTCCACCTCGATCCAGTGGTACTGCACGTTCTCCCGGTCGGACAGATCCGCGGTGTCGCGGGCGAACTCGGTGGAGATCTGACCGAGCGTGCGCAGTTGCGCGACATTCAGCGCGCCGCCGTCGCAGCGCACGCGCATCATGAAGTACTTGGCTTCGAGCAGATCGATGTTCTCGTCACCGGTCCAGGTGCCGTCGTAGCCCTGCTCGCGCTGGGTGTACAGGCCCCACCAGCGGAACCGGCCGCGCAGGTCGCCCTTGTCGATCCCGTCGAAGCCGGTCTTGGCGTAGATGTTCTCGATCCGCGCGCGGACGTTGAGCGGGTTGTCGTCCTTCTTGGACTGTTCGTTCGGGTTCAGCGGTTCGCGGTAGCCCAGCGCCCACTGGCCCTCGGCCTTGCGGCGAACGGGCTTGCCGGTGCGCACGCGCGGGCCGGTGGAGGTCGCCTCGGGACGCGGGCGATCCGGGCGGACGCGGCGTTCGGAGGCCGGCCGGTCGGGACGCGCGCGATGCCCGGGCTGGGATTCGGGCGTGGGCTGATCGTTCGGACCGGCGTCGGTGCTCGACGTCATGGGGTCGCTCCTGCGGGGTGGGTGGTACATCCTGCTGAAGGGCGTGAGGGGCTGACTCACGCCTGCGGTGTCAGCGGGCCGATGAAGTCGGGATCGCCGGGGACCCGGGATCGGGGCGCGCTGAACTACCGAGGGGAACGAGGCAGACAGCAGGCGCTACACACGCGCTTGTAATCGACGTGGCGACGTGCCACAAGTCGAATCTCCAAAGCGCGCATGCGGCCTATTGTGCCACGTCAGCGAGGGCCTTCCGACCCCCCGTCCGGTATTTCCCGGCTTTTCGCGGGAAATCCCCTGGACGTTCGACCCGGTTTGTGACGGCAGTCATAGTTCGAAGCCCGAACCGGGCGTGTGATACGACCGCCGCATCGTTCGTGACGCTGAGCACGCCGCTTGACCTCGAGTCGGCTCGAGGTAGCACGCTGGTCGCCATGAGTACCCCAGCGGTCGATACCGCCGCAGAGACCGAGGCCATCCGTGCGGTCGTCGCGAGCGTCCAGCACGCCCAGCGGAACGAACTCGTCGACGAATTCGTCGCGCTGTTCCGGGAGGACGCGATCTGGACCACCGGACACGGCAGGCGACTCTACGGACGCGACGCCATCGCCGAATTCACCGCCCGGGTGCTGCCGGGGGCCACCGCGCACGGCTCGGCGACCTACGAGGTCGAGCACGTGCTGTTCATCCGGCCCGACGTGGCCGCGGTCAAGGTGCGCCAGCGCTACTTCACCCCGGACGGCGCGCTGGACAGCGAAGGCAGTCCGATGTACGTGATGTCCAAGGAGGACGGCCGCTGGTTGCTCACCGCCAACCAGAACACGCCGGTCGTGTCGGACTGAGACGGTCGCCATCGGTCCGGGGCCGGGTCATGCCCGCGACCGAAGGGGTCATCGGCTCCTGATCCAACGGTGCACCACGGGTCCCGATTCACCGAGTACGACGGCCGAGCGCTCACTGCGCGAATCGGCCCGAGCCGGAATTCGAGGTCGCTGGGCGCGCGGCGGAGTCCCGGGCGTCGGCGCGCGGCCGGCGACGTTCACACTGGACAGGTGAATTCTTCCGTCGCGTCCGCGAGCACCGACACGTCCGTGCCGGTGCTGCGCGATTTCGGCGGCGGGCCGTTCGGGATCTATGTGCACGTGCCGTTCTGCGCCACGCGCTGCGGCTACTGCGACTTCAACACCTACACCGCGGGCGAACTCGGTACCTCCGCGTCGCCGCAGTCCTGGGCGGCGGCGTTGCGGGAGGAGCTGGCCGCCGCCGCGCGGGATTTCGCCGCGCTGCCGAGCCCTGCGCCGGAGGTCTCCACCGTCTTCGTCGGCGGAGGGACGCCCTCCCTGCTCGGCGGTGACGGGCTCGCCGAGGTGCTGGACGCCGTGCGCGCCGAGTTCACCCTCGCCGCCGGTGCCGAGGTCACGACGGAGTCCAATCCGGAATCCACCTCGCCGGATTTCTTCGAGCGCATCCGGGCGGCCGGGTTCACCAGGGTCTCGCTGGGCATGCAGTCCGCCGCGGCGCACGTGCTGAAGGTGCTCGATCGCACGCACACCCCCGGGCGCGCCGTCGCCGCCGCGCGCGAAGCCCGCGCCGCGGGATTCGAGCACGTCAACCTGGACCTGATCTACGGGACGCCGGGCGAGCGGGACGCCGATCTCGACGCCAGCCTGGACGCGGTGCTCGCCGCTGGCGTCGATCATGTGTCGGCCTACTCGCTGATCGTGGAGGACGGCACCGCGCTGGCCCGGCGGGTCCGCCGTGGCGAATTGCCCGCGCCGGACGAGGACGTGCTCGCCGCCCGCTACGAACGGATCGACGCGCGACTGCGGTCGGCGGGGCTCGACTGGTACGAGGTGTCGAACTGGGCCGCGGGCGACGCCGCGGTCTGCAGGCACAACCTCGGCTACTGGGACGGCGGTGACTGGCTCGGCGCCGGTCCTGGCGCGCACAGTCACATCGGCGGCGTGCGGTGGTGGAACGTCAAGCACCCCGCGCGGTACGCGGATCGAGCCGCCACGGGCGCGTTGCCCGCCGCGGGCTGGGAAGCCCTCAGCGCGGACGAGCGGTACACCGAGCGGGTCATGCTCGCCGTCCGGCTGCGCACCGGCCTGCCGCTGGCCGATCTGGCCTCCTCCGGCCTCGTCGCCGTCGACCGGGTGGTCGCCGACGGCCTGGCTACCCGCACCGCCGACGACCGGCTCGTCCTCACCGACCGCGGCCGCCTGCTGGCCGACGGTGTGGTCCGCGAGCTGCTCGAATGATCGCGGTGGAAGATCACGAATTCATCGAGGCGACGAACTTTATGTCTCGTTGCGGTAACGCGGCGCCGACCGGCCGCGTAGTCTGCGACCAACCCCCAAGGAGACTCATGGCGTCGGCACGGCACATCACCCTTATCCATGAACCGGGCGAATTCGCGGAAGCGCGAGCGGCGGAGAAAGCGGAGAATGCGCGCCAGTGCGCCGTCGCCGCGCGCACCGTCGCCAGCTACGCGCAGAACGCCACCGACTGCGAATCGCTGCTGGCGATGCTCGGCCTCGACGCCCTCGCGGGCAAACAGGCGAGAACCGCCGATCGCGGCTGACCGCTACGGCTCGTCCGTGGCGAGCGCGATCCTGCGCCATTCCCGAGGCGAGCGTCCGTAGGCGGCGCGAAAACGCCGGGCGACATGGCTCGGATCGCGAAAACCCCGGCGCCGCGCGATCATCGCGATCGTCCGGTGCTTCTGATCCGGTCGCGCCAGATCGTCGCGCACCTGCTCCAGCCGCTGGCTGATGATCCACTGCTCCAGGCTGTACCCCGCGTTCGCGCAGATCTTGTACAGCTGCCGGACCGACATGTTGTGTGCCTTGGCGATCTGTTGCGCGCCGAGGTCGGGATCGGCCAGGTTGCGCCGGACATAGGCGCGGATGCCCGACAGCAGGATGTCGGTCGGGACGACGGACCCGTTGCCGTCGTCGCCGCCCGCCGACAACAGCAGCCCACGGATCAACTCGATGCTGGCGCAGCCGGACAGCGCGGCCGCCGGGTCGGCGCTGAGCGCGTCGGCGTCGGCGGTCAGCTGGACGATGTGGTTGGCGACCAGCCGGTAGTGCGGGCTGTCCTGCACCCTTGTGGCGGCCTGACCGATCAGCTCGGCGGGCAGGCCGAGTCGATCCAGCGGCACGTGCAGGCAGGTCGAGGCGCCCTCGCCGCGCCAGCCGAACTCGTAGGGCGCGTTCAGGTCCATGACGTGCAGATCGCCCGGTCGCACCACGCGCCGGACGTCACCCTGGTCGTATCGGCCCTCGCCGTCCTGCTGCACCGCGACCGCCAGCATCGGCGCGGGTGAGGTCCGTACCTGCTTCGGCGTCCGGACCAGCTGGACGGCCGAGGTCCGGGTGCGGAAGATGCTCGCCTCGCCGAACCGCCACAGGTCGACCGTGGCGTGCACACGCTCGTCCGGCCCGTCCAGCACCACATGGGACGGGACCGATGCCTCCTGTAGCGCCGCGGCCACTGCGGCCATTCGCTCGTGCGGCGCGATGGTGTCCGAATCGAACACGACCGTCATCACAGCCTCCGTCGCAAATGAGACAGATTCGGCAATCCTCGCACGCGCACGCTCGATCCGGCCGTGCATTCTGAGCCGAAGATCGTGCACGGAGAGTCGTTTTTCCGGCGGTCGCCCGTCATACGCTGTCGAACGGCGATCGACCGAGCCCGGCTCCGGTTCGGCCCGGGGGGCGCGCCGGTGCGGCCACGAGTCCGGTGACGCGTAATCCGACCATCCAGCCAGATCGAAGGGAACTGCCATGCCGACGATCACCACCACCGATGGCGTCGAGATCTACTACAAGGACTGGGGAGCGGGACGTCCCGTGGTGTTCAGCCACGGCTGGCCGCTGAACGGCGATGCCTGGGACAACCAGATGAACCTGGTGGCGAGCAACGGCTATCGCGCCATCGCGCACGACCGGCGCGCGCACGGCCGCTCCAGCGACGTGTGGGACGGGCACGACATGGACCACTACGCCGACGACCTCGCCGCGGTGCTGAACGAGCTGGACGTCAAGGACGCGACTCTGGTCGGGCACTCGACCGGCGGCGGGGAGGTGACCAGGTACCTGTCCAGGCACGGCACCTCGCGCGTCGCCAAGGCCGTGCTGCTCGGCGCCGTTCCGCCGTTGATGCTGCGGACCGGCGGCAATCCGGAAGGCACGCCGATCGCGGCGTTCGACGACATCCGCGCCGGTGTGGCCACCGATCGATCACAATTCTGGAAGGACCTGTCGGTCCCGTTCTACGGCGCCAACCGCGCGGGATCGAAGGTCTCGCAAGGGCTGCGCGACCACTTCTGGCTGATGGGCATGCAAGTCGGCCTCAAGGGGGCGTTCGACTGCGTGAAGGCGTTCTCCGAGACCGATTTCACCGCCGAGCTGCCGAGCATCGACATCCCGGTGCTGGTGGCGCACGGTGACGACGACCAGATCGTGCCGTTCGCCGCCGCGGGCGCCAAGACGGCGAAATTGCTGCCCCGAGCCCAGTTGAAGGTGTATCCGGGCGCCCCGCACGGCCTGTGTGGCGACTACGAGAAGGCGTTCGGCGCCGATCTGCTGGACTTCCTGAAGCAATGAGGAGGACAGAACCGATGACGAGCAAACATTGCCTGCGCCGCGCCGTGGTCGCGCTCGCCTTCGCGCTCGCCGCCACGGTGTCCGCCGGGCCCGCGCAGGCGCAGCCGCTGCCCACCATCGTGCTCGTGCACGGCGCCTTCGCCGACACCACCAGCTGGGACGGCGTCGCCGCCGTGCTGCGCGAGCGCGGCTATCGCGTCGTCACGCCGGACAACCCGCTGCGCGGGCCCGCCTACGACGCGGCCGCCGTGCAGCGCACGCTGGACACGATCAGCGGTCCCGTCGTGCTGGCCGGGCACTCCTACGGCGGTTTCGTGATCAGCAACGTGCGCGATCCGAAAGTCGAATCCCTCGTCTACATCGCCGCGTTCGCACCCGTGCAAGGCGAGGTTGCCCAGGCGGCGCTGGACCCGATCCGCTTCCCGGGCAGCCAGCTGCTGCCGCCCGCGTTGCAGGTGAAGGTCGTCGACGACGTCACGGGTGTCGCCGGGAAGAATGTGGACGGTTATGTCGCGCCCGACAGCTTCAACGCCGTCTTCGCCCAGGACGTCGGGCCTGCGACCGCGGCCGACATGATCGCCCATCAGCACTCCATCGCGGTGAAGGCCAATCTCGAGCCCTCCGGGCCGCCTTCCTGGTCGGGCACCCCGAGCTGGTATCTGGTCTCGGCGGCGGACCGGGTGATCCCGCCGTCCTCCCAGCGCTTCATGGCCCAGCGAATGGGGGCGCGAACCAGTGAGATCGACGCCTCGCACGCCTCCCTGGTCTCCCGTCCCGATGCCGTGGCCGCGCTGATCGACGGCGCCGTCCCCCGCTGATATGGGAGGCGTTGCAGGCGAGCGCTCCGGGTACCGACAATTAGACTGACGGAACGGACGAACCGTGATTCGCCTGCGATGCGTGGTGGCCGCGGTGCGTCGGCGCCGGGTACGGCGTGATCGGAGACGAAGAGCGAGGAGGTGGGGCCGATGTCGAGCACCGAGGATCGGCGCTTCGAGGTCCTGCGCGCGATCGTCGCGGACTATGTCGCGACCAAGGAGCCGATCGGGTCGAAGACGCTGGTCGAGCGGCATAACCTGGGTGTTTCCAGCGCGACGGTGCGCAACGACATGGCGGTGCTCGAGGCCGAGGGTTACATCACCCAGCCGCACACGAGTTCCGGGCGCATCCCCACGGACAAGGGCTATCGGCAGTTCGTCGATCGGATCTCCGAGGTGAAGCCGCTGTCGGCGGCGGAGCGCAGGGCGATCATGGAGTTCCTGGAGTCCGGCGTCGATCTCGACGACGTGCTGCGCCGGGGCGTCCGTTTGCTGGCCCAGCTGACCAGGCAGGTCGCCGTCGTGCAGTACCCCACGGTCTCGGCGTCCACGGTCCGCCACATCGAGGTGGTCGCGCTCAATCCCGCGCGCCTGCTGCTGGTGGTGATCACCGATACCGGCCGGGTCGACCAGCGCCTGGTGGAACTCGGCGCGCTGATCGATGACGAGGACCTGGCCGCGCTGCGCGGCATGCTCGGCGGCGCGATGGACGGCAAACGCCTGGCCTCGGCCTCGGCGGCGGTCGCCGAGCTACCCGAGCACGCGCCGGTGCGGCTGCGCGACGTGCTGGTGCGGGTGTCCACGGTGCTGGTGGAGACCCTGGTGGAGCACCCGGAGGAGCGATTGGTGCTCGGCGGCACCGCCAACCTCACCCGCAACGCCGCCGACTTCGGTTTCCCCGGCTCGCTGCGCGCGGTCCTGGAGGCGCTGGAAGAACAGGTCATCGTGCTCAAGCTGCTCGCCGCGGCCCAGCATCCGGGGACGGTCACGGTGCGGATCGGCGAGGAGACGCAGGTAGAGCAGATGCGCGGCACCTCGGTGGTGTCCACCGGCTACGGCGCGGCGGGAGCGGTGCTCGGCGGAATGGGGGTGCTCGGCCCGACCCGGATGGACTACCCGGGCACGATCGCGTCGGTGGCGGCCGTGGCCCGATACATCGGTGAGGTCCTCGCCGAGCGCTGACCTGACCAGCGCGGGGAGCGGCCACTGCTACGCTCGACCTTTCGGCCGGATAAAGTTGAGTGCACAAGACTAATGCTGTTGCCGGCGCGCTTCGAACGCGGCGCGGGCACCGGCGGCACCGTCGAGAACGACCAAGGACTAGAGAACTCAAGTGGCACGGGACTACTACGGACTGCTCGGCGTCGCGAAGAACGCGACCGATCAGGAGATCAAGCGGGCCTACCGCAAGCTGGCGCGTGAGCTCCACCCCGACGTCAACCCCGACGAGGCGGCGCAGGCCAGGTTCAAGGAAGTGTCGACCGCCTACGAGGTGCTGTCGGACCCGGAGAAGCGGCGCATCGTCGACATGGGCGGCGACCCGCTGGAATCCGGCGGCGGCGGGGCCGGATTCAACGGCGCGGGCTTCGGCGGGCTCGGCGACGTGTTCGAGGCGTTCTTCGGCGGCATGAGCGGATCGGCCGGCGCGCGCAAGCCGCGCGGCCGCGTCCAGCCCGGCGCCGACTCGCTGATTCGCACCCGGCTCAGCCTGGCCGAATGCGCGGTCGGCGTGACCAAGCACCTCACCGTGGACACCGCGATCCTGTGCGACATCTGCCAGGGCTCCGGCACCAACGGCAACTCCAAGCCGGTGCGCTGCGAAACCTGCGGCGGCGCGGGCGAAGTCCAGTCCGTGCAACGGTCCTTCCTCGGCCAGGTGCTGACCTCGCGCCCGTGCCCCACCTGCCGCGGCGCGGGAGAGACCATCCCCGACCCCTGCCACAAGTGCGGTGGCGACGGCCGGGTGCGGGCGCGCCGCGAGATCGCCGCCCCGATTCCCGCCGGCGTCGCGAACGGCATGCGGGTGCGGCTGGCCGCGCAGGGCGAGGTCGGCCCGGGCGGCGGTCACGCGGGTGACCTGTATGTCGAGATCGTGGAGCAGCCACACGACGTCTTCGTCCGGGACGGCGACGATCTGCACTGCACCATCCGGGTACCGATGGTCGACGCGGCGCTGGGCACCACCGTCGTGATCGACACCATCCTCGACGGCCCCACCGAGCTGACCATTCCGGCGGGCACCCAGCCCGGCGAGATCTCGGTGCTGCGCGGGCACGGCATGCCGCGGCTGCGCTCCGGCGCGCGCGGCGACCTGCTCGCGCACCTGGACATCGTGATCCCGGCTAAGCTGGACAGCAAGCAGACCGAACTGCTGCGCAAGTACAAGGGAATGCGCGAGCGCGAACGCGCCGAGGTGATGTCGGCGCAGTCGGAGCACAACAGCGGCCTGTTCGCGCGGCTGCGTGCCTCGTTCAGCGGGCGCTAGGTGGCCGCGACGGTCTTCTACCTCGACGAGGTGCCCGAGCCGGGTGCGGTCGCGGTGCTCGACGGGCCGGAGGGCAGGCACGCCGCCACGGTGCGCCGTATCCGGGTCGGCGAGCCGATCACCCTCTCCGATGGTCGCGGCGTGCTCGCCGAATCGGAAGTCGTCGCGGCACACCGTGACCGGCTCGAGCTGACGGTGCGCGACCGGAGGCTCGCGGCCCCGCCGACGCCGCCCGTGACCGTCGTGCAGGCATTGCCGAAATCCGACCGTTCCGAGCTGGCGGTCGAGCTGATGACCGAGGCGGGCGCCGACGCCGTCATTCCCTGGCAGGCCGCGCGCTGCGTCGCGAACTGGGAGGCCAAGGCGGCCAAAGGGGTGGACAAGTGGCGGGCCGCGGCGCGTTCGGCGGCCCGGCAGTCCCGCCGCGCCTACATCCCGGAGGTCGCCGACCTGCACCGCACAAAAGAGCTGCTGGAGCTGGTCCGGAAGGCCAAGGCCGCCGGTGCGATCGTCGCGGCGCTGCACGAATCCGGTACCGCTCGCTTCACCGAATTGCCCTTCGCCGGCGCCACCGAGATCTTCCTCGTGGTCGGTCCGGAAGGCGGGCTGGACGACGCGGAACTCACCGCTTTGAGCGAGGCGGGCGCGGACGTGACCTTGCTCGGTCCGACGGTTCTGCGTACCTCCACCGCGGCGGCGGTCGCGCTCGGCGCACTCGGCGCGCTGACACCGCGCTGGTGACGCTTCCCCCGTGTGGCGCGACACGCGGCGCGGTGCTCGGTCAGACCCGGACAGGTGCCGCTTCCGAGGCGGGAGCGGCACGCATCGCCGCCTCGCGTTGCGCTCGATGCGATACGCCCAGCAGTAGCGCCGCGAGGACCATCAGGAAGCCGATGCCGCAGGTCAGGCCGAGCCATCCGGCTCGGGCGTAAGCGATCCCCGCCGCGCCGCCGACCAGCGCGCTGCCCAGGTAGTAGGCGAACAGATACAGCGACGACGCCGCGCCCCGATTGCCTTCGGCCATCGCGCCCACCCATGCGCTCGCCGCGGTGTGCGCACCGAAAAACCCCGCGGTGTAGAGCAATACGCCGAGTATGACGGGACCGAGGTGATCGGGAATCGTGAGGACGAGCCCGATTGCCATCGCCACCAGTGAGATCGTGAGCACCCACTGCCTGCCGATCCGATCGGTCAGCCGTCCGGACGCCGCCGAGGCCGCTGTCCCGGCCAGATACAGCACGAACACCAGCCCCGCCAGCGCTTCCGGCAGGCCGAACGGCGCCCTGGTCAGCCGGTAGCCGAGATAGTTGTACATCGAGACGAACCCGCCCATCAGCACGAACGCCAGCCCGAACAGTGCGAGCAGTCCGCGATGGCGCAACTGGCCGCCCAGGTCGGCGAGCACCGTGCGGATCCCGGCGGGCCGGGGGACGAAGCCGCGAGACGGCGGCAGCCACCGGACGAACCACACGGTGCAGGCCGCGGCGGCGAGGGAGGCCACTGCCAGCGCCCACCGCCAGGACGCGAGGTCCGAGGTGAACGCCGGAATCAACCGCCCGGCCAGCCCACCGATCGTGGTGCCCGCCACATAGACGCCCATCGCGGCGCCCAACCCGTCCCCGCCGATCTCCTCCGCCAGATATGCCATAGCCACCGCGGGCACACCGGCCAAGGCGACGCCCTGAAGCGCTCGCCCGGCGAGCAGCACATCCAATGAGGGGCTCAGCGGTAGCAGCAGTCCGATCACCGCCGCCGTGATGGCGGAACCGGTCATCACCCTGGTCCGGCCGATCCGTGACGAGAGCGCACTCACCGGGATGATCGTCAGCGCGAGGAATCCGGTCGTGAGGGAGACCGCCAGCGCCGCTCGCGCAGGCGTCGCGCCGAACGCGGCCGAAAGGCTGGGCAGCAGCGCCTGGGCGCTGTACATGGAGGCGAAGGTGGTCAATCCGGCCGCGAACAGCGCGGTGGTGATCCTGCGGTCGTGGGCGGCGTCCCGTGCCACCCCGCTCGAAGTCGTGGACATGGCTTCCTCCTTTCGACCAGCATCGCCAGCCCTCATTGAGAACGGAAATGAATAATGAGAGCCGAGTTCATGCGCTGATCGCATATAGGGAGGCCCGAGCGTGCTGAGTGAGGATCTGGAGTGGTTCACGACACTCGCCGAACTGGAGCGGGTGGGTGCGGCCGCGGACCGGCTGCACCTCGCGCAGCCGACGCTGTCGCGCATGCTGGCCCGATTGGAACGCAGGGTGGGTGTCGAACTGTTCGATCGGCACGGGAAGCGGATCACCCTCAACGAGTTCGGGCGGATCTATTACGAGCACGCCCGCCGCGCGCAAGCCGAACTGGACGCGGCGAAACAGGCGCTCGCCGATCGGTCCAATCCGGCCGGGGGCGTGCTGCGGCTGTCGTTTCAGCACTCTTTCGGCGGCTCGCTGGTGCCGCAGCTGATCAGCGGTTTCCGGCGCGCTTCCGGTCGGATCACGATCACCCTGTGGCAGGGCGCGGCCGAAGCGGTGACCGAGCGGGTGCTCGCGGGCGAAGCCGATCTGGGCATCGTCTCGCCACGCCCCGCCGCAGCGGGCATCGGCTGGCGCGCCGTGCTGCGCCAGCCGCTGGTCCTCGCGGTGCCGCCGGAACATCGGTTGGCCGGGCGGCGGCAGGTCCGGCTCGCGGAGGTGGCCGACGCGGAGTTCGTCACCATGCACCACGGCTTCGGTATGCGGCGCATCTTCGACGAACTGTGCGCCGCCGCGGATATCCGGCCGAGGATCGCGTTCGAATCGAGTGATCTTGTCACCGTGGCCGGGCTGGTGTCGGCCGGGTTGGGGCTGGCCATCCTGCCGGGCGAGGACCCGCTGTCGGCGGGACCGCTGTCCGGCCCGGCCACGGTGCCGCTGGCGGACGCGGGCGCCGCTCGCGCGGTGGGACTGGTCTGGTCCGCCGCGGCGACGCCGCCGGACGCGGTGCGACGCTTTCGTGACTTCACCGAGGATTGGGCGCGCCGACGTGGGGGAATCCCGTGAGGACCTGATTGCGCCCGGAGCATATTCACTGGGCGGTGTCGGTGGGGCGGGTTAAACTTCTCTCCATACAGCAGTCGAGACCGGAAAGCAGGCTATAGCCACTTTTGAGAACACAAGGCGAGATCGGCGACCCGGCCACCCCAGCGGCGGGCATCGGCGCCGGCGACAACGGTTCGGGTCCCGCAGCGCGCACCGTGCGCTCGAGTATCGAACTCGCTCCCGAATCCGTGTTCCCCTTCCTCGGTTCGGCCGACCAGAATCTTCGTGAACTGGAAACGCTGCTCGACGCGGACATTCACGTCCGCGGCAATTCCGTGACCCTCACCGGCAAGGCGGCCGATGTCGCGCTCGCCGAGCGGGTGATCGAGCAGCTCGTCGCGCTCACCGGCCGCAACCGCGTGGTGACGCCCGAGGCCGTCCGGCACACCGTGTCCATGCTCACCGAGGGCTCCAGCGACTCCCCGGCGGAAGTGCTCAGCCTGGACATCCTGTCCCGGCGGGGCAAGACCATCCGGCCCAAGACGCTGAACCAGAAGCGCTACGTCGACGCGATCGACGCCAACACCATCGTGTTCGGCATCGGCCCCGCCGGTACCGGCAAGACCTATCTGGCCATGGCCAAGGCGGTTCAGGCGCTGCAGTCCAAGTCGGTCAACCGGATCATCCTCACCCGTCCCGCGGTCGAGGCGGGGGAGCGGCTCGGCTTCCTGCCCGGCACGCTGAACGAGAAGATCGATCCGTATCTGCGCCCGCTCTACGACGCGCTGCACGACATGATGGATCCGGAGGCCATTCCGAAGCTGATGGCGGCCGGTGTCATCGAGGTCGCACCGCTGGCCTACATGCGCGGACGCACACTGAACGATTCGTTCATCATCCTGGACGAGGCGCAGAACACCACCGCCGAGCAGATGAAGATGTTCCTCACCCGCCTCGGCTTCGGCTCGAAGATCGTGGTGACCGGTGACGTGACCCAGGTCGATCTGCCGACCGGCGCGCGGTCCGGCCTGCGCGCCGCCAGCGAGATCCTCACCGAGATCGAAGACATCCACTTCGCGGAACTGACCAGCAGTGATGTGGTCCGCCACCGGCTGGTCTCCGACATCGTCGACGCCTACGACCGTTTCGAGGCCCAGACGCGCCCGCAGGTCGCCCCGCATTACGCGGGCAACCGGGCGCAGCGCCGCGCGGCGAACCGGTCGGACCGGCGATAACTCGTTTCGCCGGGCGGGGCTCCGCTCCGCCGACGCGATAGCGGGGATCGTAGGCTGTTCGGGTGAGTATCGAGATCGCCAACGAGTCGGGTATCGACGTACCCGAAGAAGAGCTGGTCAGCGTCGCGCGCTTCGTGATCGCGCGGATGGACGTGCACCCGGCCGCGGAGCTGTCGATGGTGCTCGTCGATCTCGACACCATGGCCGATCTGCACATGCGCTGGATGGACCTACCCGGCCCGACCGACGTCATGTCCTTCCCGATGGACGAGCTCGAGCCGGGCGGGCGGCCCGACAGCCCCGAACCCGGCCCGTCCATGCTCGGCGACATCGTGTTGTGCCCGGAGTTCGCCGCCGGGCAGGCCCGCAAGGCGGGGCACTCACTGGATCACGAACTCGCCCTGCTCACCGTGCACGGCGTCCTGCACCTGCTCGGCTACGACCACGCCGAGCCGGAGGAGGAGAAGGAGATGTTCGCGTTGCAGGCCCGGCTGCTCGAGGAGTGGTACGAGAGCCTGCGGGAAGCTCAGCGGCGCGCCGAGCTGGCCGAACGCGACGCGCGGTTGCTGGGCAAGGCGGGCTTCACCACACCGGGTGACTCCTCGGGTCGAGCGTGAATTCGCTGAGCCTCGTTCTGCTCGCGGTCCTGCTCATCTCGGTGGGTGGGGTCTTCGCCGGTGTCGATTCCGCCCTGAACACGATCTCGCCCGCCCGCGTCGACGACATGATGCGGGCCGACCGGCCCGGCGCGGTGCGATTGAGCCGGGTCGTCGCCGACCGGGCGCGCTACGTGAATCTCATGGTGCTGCTGCGCATCCTGTGCGAGATCGGCGCCACGGTGCTGCTGGCGGCGGGGCTGATGACGGTCTGGGGGAAGAACTGGGCGCTGCTGGTCACCGCGCTGGTGATGGTGCTGGTGTCCTACGTGGTGATCGGCGTCGGCCCGCGTACGCTGGGCCGGCAGCACGCGTACTCCATCGCGCTCGCCGCGGCCTTGCCGCTGCAGTTCATCGGCGCGCTGCTCGGCCCCCTGAGCAGGCTGCTGATCCTCATCGGTAACGCGATCACCCCGGGTAAAGGTTTTCGCAACGGCCCCTTCGCTTCCGAGATCGAGCTGCGCGAGGTGGTCGAGATGGCCAGCGAGCGCGGCGTGGTCGCCGACGACGAACGGCGCATGATCCAGTCGGTCTTCGAACTCGGCGACACGCCGGCGCGCGCGGTGATGGTGCCGCGCACCGAGATGGTGTGGATCGAAGCGGACAAGACCGCGGCGCAGGCGATGTCGCTGGCGGTGCGTTCCGGGCATTCGCGGATCCCGGTGATCGGCGAGAACGTCGACGACATCCTCGGCGTGGTCTATCTGAAGGATTTGGTGCCGTACACCGATCGCAGCCGCAAGGTACGGGTGCGCGAGGTGATGCGGCCCGCGGTGTTCATGCCCGACTCCAAACCGCTGGACAGCTTGCTCGACGAGATGCAGCGCAGGCGCAACCACATGGCGTTGCTGGTGGACGAGTACGGCGGCATCGCGGGCCTGGTGACCATCGAGGACGTGCTCGAGGAGATCGTCGGTGAGATCGCCGACGAGTACGACACCGACGAGACCCCGCCCATCGAGGATCTCGGTGACGGCCGCTACCGCGTCTCGGCCCGGTTGCCGGTGGAGGACCTCGGCGAGTTGTACGGATTGGAGATCGACGAGGAGGACGTCGACACCGTCGGCGGTCTGCTCGCACACGAGCTGGGGCGCGTGCCGCTGCCCGGGTCGAAGATCGAGGCGCACGGGCTGGTGCTGCGCGGCGAAGGCGGCGCGGACGCGCGGGGCCGGATGCGGGTGAACACCGTAGTGGTACGCAAAGCGCGCGAGAAGGTCCCCGCGGGGAAGACCAACGGGGACAATGCCAATGGCAAGCGCAAGGCCAACGGATCGGAGCGGGAGATCCCTGCCGATCGCGACGAGGACGGAGACAGCGAATGACCGAACTGGACGCCGAGGACAACAAGCTGGTGGTACTGGCCAGGGGCGCGCTCGGCCGTACCGGCGGGGCGAGCGGAGCGGCGATCCGGGATACCGACGGCCGCACCTACGCCGCCGGTGAGGTCATGTTGACCGCACTGCGGCTGACGGCGCTGCAAGCCGCCGTGGCGGCGGCGTTGTCCAGCGGCGCGGAGGGATTCGAGGCGGCCGTCGTGGTCGGCGGGCGGTTGTCCGATTTCGGTGTGACCGCGGTGCGTGAGGTATCGGCGGAGGCGCGGATCATCTTCACCGACCGCGACGGCGCGGTGTTCGAGGTCGTCGACGACTCCGCGGACGCGGCCGACGCGGTGAGCGCCGAGTCCGGCGAGGTTCGCGGTGGCTGACGCGCGGGAATTCCGTTCCGGATTCGTCTGTTTCGTCGGTCGCCCGAACACCGGCAAGTCGACGCTGACCAACGCGCTGGTGGGTGCGAAGATCGCGATCACCTCGTCGCGCCCGCAAACCACCAGGCACACGATTCGCGGCATCGTGCACCGCGAGCACACGCAGTTGATCCTGGTCGACACCCCCGGCCTGCACCGCCCACGCACCCTGCTCGGTCAGCGGCTCAACGACCTTGTGCGCGACACCTATTCAGAAGTCGACGTGATCGCGCTGTGCATCCCGGCCGACGAGAAGATCGGTCCGGGCGACCGCTGGATCGTGCAGCAGATCAGGCAGATGGCCCCGAAGACCACGCTGCTCGGCGTGGTCACGAAGATCGACAAGGTGAGCCGCGACCAGGTCGCCGAACAACTGATGGCCGTCTCCCAGCTCCTCGGCCCGGATGCCGACGTGGTGCCGGTGTCGGCGGTCAAGGGTGAGCAGGTGGAGGTCCTCGTCGACGTCATCGCCTCGAAGATGCCGGAGGGCCCGGCGTTCTACCCCGACGGCGAACTCACCGACGAGCCGGAGGAAACGCTGATGGCCGAGCTCATCCGCGAGGCCGCGCTCGAAGGCGTACGCGACGAACTGCCGCACTCACTGGCCGTGGTCATCGAGGAAGTCCTGCCCTACGAGGAGCGCGAGGACATGCTCGACGTCCACGCCCTGCTCTACGTCGAGCGCCCCAGCCAGAAGGCCATTGTCATCGGCAAGGGCGGCTCCCGCCTGAAAGAAGTCGGCACCAACGCCCGCAAGCAGATCGAACACATCCTCGGCACCCGGATCTATTTGAACCTGCACGTGAAGGTGGCCAAGGACTGGCAGCGGGATCCCAAACAGTTGGGCAAACTCGGGTTCTGAGCGGTTCGGTCGTCGGTTGCCATGGAGACCTTCTGGGGATGGAGATGGCTGTCGCTGCTCATGTCGCCAGGAAGGTTCTGATCGCTTCGTCGCTGGAGAGATGGTTGGCGCCGGTGGTGACGTCGATCGTCGGGTAGTTCCTGCGCACGGCGTCGGCGACGGTGGCGAGGCGATCGGCGACCACCGCGGGATCGCGTAGCGCCTGCTGACTCAGGCCTTCGAAGCCGGGGAACCCGTCGGCGACAAGGGTTACCTCGGGGTTGGCGATGATGTCGTCGTAGGTCTGGAACTCGACGCTGACGATCTTGGATGTGTCCACCTTGCCCGGAGTGGTGAATACGCGGTCGCTGACGCCTTCGATGAAGTTGGCCGCCGAATGCCCCTCTTCGATCATCGGATTCACCCGGATACGGTTGGCGTCGATACCCAGGACCATGCCCGCGGGGTGGAACCGCATCGTGCCGTCGCGGACATCGGTCCAGCTCGTGATCGTTCCGTACACTCCGGCGATGTCTGTGCCGTCGGTCAGGTATACGACGTCTCCGGCGGTGCTGTGCGACGCCGTACGGATGTAGCCATCCTCGGCTGAGGCTTCTCTTCCGCGAAAAGCCCTTGGAAACACCTGATCGACCTGCCACAGGCGCGCTCCGTTGTAGAAACGATCCGGCGATGTGGACGCTGGTCCCGACAGGGGATGCGGGAATGACGGGTCGCCGGTACCGAATTCGTGGCGAAGACCTCTGTCGGCGTCGGTGAGTACTCGAGCCGCACCCTCGGCTTCCCGAGCGAACGGCCGGACGCCGTGTTCGGCGTCAACCCTCGCGAGCCTCTCGAGCTCGTTGCTCAAGTGTTGGGCGAAGCGGGTATACGCCCGTGCAATCAAGTCGGATCTGCTCAGCAAGACAACGCCCTCGGCCCGATCGCATCATCTAAGGCGTCACTGGCTTGCGGATACGTCTCCGCGGTGCTGAGGCGGCAGTAGTTCCTCGTCGAGCACCACCGGGACATGAGCGTCTACCGAATGATGGTCGGCCATCGGGGCCCTCCTCGCTTTCCGGGTTCGGCCGAGAGTCGTGGCATCGGCGCGCGGAACCCGCGAGGGCACTGCGGCGGCCGTACCGACACATGCGTGCACTCGGCGCATCCCACAAGGTACATCGCGCAGGTGGGCGCCGAGCCTGATTCGGCGCGTCGCTCAATCGGAACCGGCACGGCCCGAGCGGGATTCGAGGCGGATCACCACCACGGGTCAGGGTGGTGGCGGTGCCATCGGAGTTCCGATTCGAGCTGGGCGGCCAACGAGATCAGCAGGGGTTCGGAATTCGCCGTGCCCATCAGTTGGGCGCCGACGGGGAGACCGGCCGCGGTGAAGCCGGCGGGGACGTTGATGCTCGGCCAGCCGAGGACGTTCCAGGGCCAGGTGTAGGGGCAGGCCGCGGTGATGAGGTTGTTGGTGGCGTTGACGCCGATGCCGTCGATCTCCTCGGCGCGCGGCGGGGGAGTCGCGGTGGTGGGTGCGAGGACGACGTCGTAGTCGCGGAAGAAGTGGCCGATTCGCCTGTGCAGCAGGGGTTCCAGTTGCCGTGCCGCATAGAGGGCGGGGCCGTCGAGTACGCGCCCGATCCGGGCGTTGGCGGCGGTGCGCGGGTCTACCTCGAGGCCGGGCATGCGGTGGAATACCCGCCGGATTCCGGCGAGCGAACGCGGGAGGAACGAGGCGCCGATCAGGATGCCGTAGTGCAGGTCGGCCACGGTCACGGTATGCCCGAGTTCGCGCAGGGTGGCGGCGGTGCGTCGCACGGCTCGCTCGATCTCGGGATCCAGGGCGGTTCTGGTCGCGGTGAACGGAATACGCAGCGAGAGGGCGATGCGCAACCGGCCCGGATCGCGGCCCACCGCGTCCGAGGCGCTGATCGGCTCCGGCGTGTGCGAATCTCCCGGGTGCGGACCGGCCGCCGCGTCCAGCAGGAGCGCCGCGTCCGCGACGGTGCGCGCCAGCGGTCCGTTCACGGTGAGGCCGTAGAACGCTTCGGGTTCCGGCCAAGTCGAGATGCGTCCGCGCTGTGGCTTGATGCCGACCAGATTCGTCCAGGCGGCCGGGATGCGGATCGAGCCCGCGCCGTCGGACCCGAGGGCGGCCGGGACCAGTCCGGCCGCGACGGCTGCCGAAGCGCCGCCGGAGGACCCGCCCGGCGTCCTGGTGCGGTCCCAGGGGTTACGGGTGTGCCCGAACCACGCTGCGCTGGTGAACGGCCACTGGCCCAGTTCGCAGGTGTTGGTCTTTCCGACGATCACCGCACCCGCGGCACGCAGGCGGCGGACCGATTCCGCGTCCTCGGTCTTCGGCGCGAAATCGCCGCCGCAGCCGAACGCGGTCGGCTCACCCGCGACATCCGTGTCGTCCTTCACCGCGACGGGCACCCCCAGCAGTGGCAGCCGTTCACCCGCGGCCGAGCGCCGGTCGGCGTCGGCGGCCTCGGCCATCGCCCGCTCGCGGCGCACGATCCGGAAGGCGTTGAGCGTGCCCTGGGCCGCGTCGATCCGATCCAGCGCCTCGCCGACCGCCTCGGTCGACGTGATCGCGCCGCCGGCGATCGCGGCCGCCAATTCGGCCAGCCCCAGCCGCCGCGTGCCGTGTGCGGGATCGGACACCGTCATGTGAGCTCCGTCTCGTCGTTATCCACCAGACGGTAGCGCGAAGTTGGTCAATCGTCCATATCGGTGCGCGGCCATGGGGATCAGCGAATGTGCTTGCACTCGCCGTAGGGCACGCCCTGGGTGAGGTCGGGCCTGCCGAACATCCGGCCGACCAGCGCGTTGAACGCGGCCACCGAGAACCTCTCCATGTCGTTGCAGAGGAAATCGTTCTTGGTGCCCGAAACATCTTTGGATTTCAGCGATTTCGCCCACTTCTGCGGTGTCCCCCCACACCCGACGTGCACCTGGTAGTCGCCACCTTTATCGAGCACGAAGGAATAGTCGACCTTGGAGTGGCCGCCGAGCCGGACGGGGAGCTTCGTCTGCGCCCAACCCGATTTCGACGTCTTGGCCTGGACCCAGACCCCGACCGGCGAGGCGCTGTTGATGCACCCGATGGTGCCGCTCACGGTGGTCGGCGCCGCCGACGCGCTCGGCAGGCCGAGGCCCAGGAATGCCGCCGAAGCAGCGAGCACGACGGCCGTGCGGAGGGACTTGCGCATTATTCGAACCTTTCGATAGGGGATTCCGTCTCGACGGACTCGGATCGCGCCGAGCGAGCCGCGACGACGACTTGTTCCGGTCGCAAGAGACGCGCACCCATGACGTATCCGGGGCGTACGACCCGCAGCACCGAGCCCGGCGATCGGCCGGAAGCCTCGGCGGCGACCGCTTCATGGATGTCGGGATCGAAGTCGGCTCTGGCGGGCACGCGCCGGACGCCACGGCGTTCGAGAATCTCGTGCAGTTCGTCGACGATGCTGCCGAGCACCTCGTCGTGCTCGTCGTTCAGCGACGCCACGCGATCGACGAGCATGAGCAGTTCGCGGAACAGCGGGGCGAGCAGCTGTTCGGCGAACCCTCCGCGGGCGAGGGAGAGCTGCTCGTGCAGCTCGTCCAGGGCTCGATTCTTCGCCTTGTCCTCGAGCAACCGGCGGTGGAACAGGTCGCGCAGTTGGGCGACCTCTCCGGCCAGCGTTGTCAGCGGATCATCGGTACCTGGCGGGGCCGTCATATGCCGCGCTCGACGATGTCGTACCGCTTCGAGTTGTGCTTCCAGACCGGCATGCGATGGGTGAGCGTGTAGCCGGCGACGACGGCGGCGACGATCAGCAATCCGATGCCCTTCACGGGTATCAGGGCCAAGCCGATGATGAGGGCCACCGCCCACGGGCCCATACCGGTGTGGAACCACCTGGCCTCGGCGGCTTTGTCGGCGAGTTCGATGTTCTCTTGCAGCGAGGCGCGCAGCGGACCGTCGTCGAACCGGAGTTTCAACGCGCGGCCGGACATGTCGCGGGTGACGGCGATCTGAGCCTCGGAGGTGATGCAGTACGCTCCGCTGCGCACCTGCGACCACATGCCGAGGTTCACCTGTTCCAGCGCGAGTGCCAGGTAATACTGGAAGATCTGCTCGTTCGGATGATGCCGGACCACGTCCTCCATCAACTCCAGCGCCTTGTCGTTCTTGTTCTGCTGCAAGTAGACGTTGGCGATGGCGGTCCGGTAGAGCGGCTCCCCGGGCGCGAGACGCAGTGCCGTCTCGTATTCGCCGAGCGCTTCGTTCACCGCGCCGGTGGCCAGAAAGGCTTCGGCGTAGTCGAAGTGGTATTCCGGGCTGTCGGGCTTGAGACTGATGGCTTCCCGGAACTCGAAGCCGGCGTCCTTGTAGTTGCCCATGACGAACGACGAGTTCGCGCGCACCGCCCACGCCTCGTGGTTGGCGCCGTTGACCGAGATCGCCTCGCGGGCACAGTAGTACGCGGAGGGCGCGTTACCGCGCTCGAAGTATTCACGGGCGAGGCCGAGCCAGTCCCGGCCGCTCTGCGCCACCGGCGCCGGTTGATTGCTCGTCGGCCGATACTGCCTGGCCTGCTGGTCGAATTGCCGTCGTCGGTTCGCGTCGAGCAGCACGCGTTCGGCCTGACCGAGGTGGCGTACCCGGGCTTCGGCCTGCGCGCGTTTCACGGGATCGGACTGGCCAGCGCGCTTGTTCCACATTCTGCGCTGTTCGCGGATGGCCGTCTTGATGGCATCCTCGTCGGCGGTCTCGGCGAGGCCGAGAATTTCGTAGTAGTTGACGAACTCTTCGGTTGTCGTGGTCATGCTCAATTCACCTCGAGATTTTCGTTCTTCATGCGGGCGGCACGGATGTCGGTGGCGCTGAGATTGGCGACGTTGTCGACCTCGAACGTGCCGAGTGATCTGTCCGCGGTGAGGTCGGTGATTTCGACCTGGATGGTCTGATCCATGTCGTAGTGGAAGGTGATCAGGACCGGAGCGTTCGCCGGGTAAGGCGGAATGGCGAAAAGCTGCCCGCCGTCGGGCCATTTTCCTTTGGTGACGAACCGGACGTGGTCGATGTCCTCGTCGTCGCCTTGGGTGACGCAGATCCGCACTTCGGTCTGGCCGTCGGCGACGGTGCCGAACACCTTGCTCGCCTTGGCGGGGATCTTGGTGTTGCGCGGGATCACGATGCTGTTGCTCGGCCGCGAGCTGTCGTTCAGCGCGACCGTTCCCAGCGCCTGCGAAGTGACGTCGAGGATCACCGGCTTGCGCGCCGCGCTCGACGACGTCTCGGCTTCGGCCCGCAGCGCCGCGCCGAGCGCCACGAGCTCGTCGGGGTTTCCGGCCCGCAGCGGTGGCTTGCCGGTCAGTTCCTCGAGCATCGTCGCCACCATGGGCATGCGCGTGGACCCGCCGACGAGCAAGGTGTGGTCGATGTCCGCGAACCGCAGGCTCAACTCCTCCACGAGGGAGTGCGCCAGGTCCCGCGACTGGTTGAGCAGGTCGCTGGTGAGATCTTCGAACGTTTCGCGCGTCACGGTCAGTGTGCGGGTGACGCCGCCGTGGCTGAGCACCACTCGGGTGGAGCGGGTCGAACTGAGCGTGCGTTTGGCGAGTTCGGCCTTCTCACGCAGGTCGGCTTCGGTCTCGAACGCGTCGGTGAGATCGCCGCCACCCTGGGCCATGTACTCCTCGTTGAGGTGCTGCATCAGCCGGTTGTCCCATTCGAAACCGCCCAGTTCGTGCAACCCGTCGGTGCCGAGCACGTCGAACACGCCGTCGCTGATGCGCATGACGGTGACGTCGAACGTGCCGCCGCCCAGGTCGTACACCATGACGGTGCCGCTGCCGCGATCGAGTCCGAAGGCCAGCCCGGCCGCTGTCGGCTCGTTCACCACACGCAGCACGTTGAGACCGGCGATCGTGCCCGCGTCCCTGGTCGCCCGTCGTCGCGCGTCGTCGAAGAACGCCGGGACCGTGATCACCGCGTCGGTGACCTGCCCCTGCCCCAGGACGAGTTCGGCGTCCTCCTTCAGTCGTTTGAGGATCATCGCCGACACTTCCTCGGCCGAGTAGGCGCGGTCGTCGGAGGTGACGAATCGGTACTCCGGGTTACCCATCTGCCGTTTGACGAACTGCGCGACATCCAGCGGCGCGGTCACCGTGGACCGTTTGGCCATCGAGCCGACCAGCACGCTGTCGGAGTCGAAGAAGACCACCGACGGTGTGAGTCGCTCGCCGTCCCGGTTGACCAGGATCTCCGGCCTACCGCTCGCGCCGACGACGGCGACCGCTGAATACGTGGTACCGAGATCGATACCGACGGTATGTGCCACTGTTTGCCCTCCCGATGCACCTGTGGACGGTGCATGAAAACGGATACTGCGAAATATTCGAACCCGTGCGGCTGCTGTGGTGGCACGCGGCGGCTTCGGACGCGCGCCACGCACCGGGCAGCCGGCGGGAACGGTCAGGGATTCGGCGCCTTCCATTCGAATTTGCACATCTGGCACTGGTATTTCTGCCAGCCCTGGCGATCCTTCTCGCCGATGTCCATTCCGGTCTTCTTGCTGCATTGCGGACACACTTCAGCCATTATCGGCCTTCCGGTAGTGGGAACTGTGCTCCAGAGCCATCGGGGGTGCACAGGTTTAGAATCATATAAGTCGGGGAGGGCAAGTAATCAGCGAACTTCGCAGTGATTTCCGGCCCGTATTATCGGCGGCGGACCGAATTGTTGCCGTGCCCCGATGATGTCGCTGGATTATTGCTCGGAGTGCCCCGTACTCGGCAAGATCTTGCTGTCGGGGCTCGTATCCCGGTCTTCTGCTCGGGTTGCCGATCTCGCTTCGGTCCGCGCGCTATGAAACCTACTGGTTCGAAAGACGTTCGATGTCTTGCCGACGCGTATCACCAGCGATGAAGATCGCGATATGGAACCGAGCTTGCGAGTACTCGTCGCCTCGCCCCTGGGGGGAATCATCGCTCCCACACTGTCGCAATATTTTCCGGCATCGACCGTCGCGGTCGCCTCCGATGTCGACGAGGTTCGCACTCAAATCGTGGGACGTTTTCGGTTCGACGTGGTCATCTCGGATCTGATCTGGAACAAACCCGAAATGGAGTACCGTTTCGACGGTTTGGATGTTCTGGACTTGCTCCGTGACACCAAACGGCAGAGCGAGGTTCTGCTCGCCGCGCAAGGGCACAGTATGGAGAGCGATCACCTGGACGAGGCCCGGCTGCGCGCGGCCGAGATCGCCGAGTTCTACGACAAGTCATCCGGCGTCCCCGCGCTGCTCGCGGCCATCCAGCGCGCCGCGACCGGCCGCAGTGAACAGATCGCGCTCCCGCGGCAGGGGCCGCCCGCACTGTGCGCGCTGTTCACCGAACAGCGTGGTGAGACGGCGGGCCGGTTGGCCGGTGCGATCGCGGCCAAATCCGCTTGGGACTACAACTCTCTCGCCCAAGTCGCCCGGGTGGGTCTCAACACCGCCAACAAGGCCACCAACACCTATATCGGGCCGATCATTCTCGCCCGCAAGGAGTTGCCGGAGGGTACGCCGTTGACCCAGGGGGCGGTCTTCCGCTGGTGCGGTGAGCACGCGCATTATCTGATCAGTTGGTGCCGCCGCAACGGCCATGCCGATGTCCTCGGCCCGCGATTCACGTGACGGCACGATCCGCACCGGGAGTCCGCAGATCGCCATCAGCTCTCGTCCCCATGCGTCAGTACCTCCATGTGCCCGTTGCGGCGACACCAACTCATCAGATAGCGCGCGTGTAATCCACACCAGCGGTACACGACGGCGGACGTCAGCTCCCCGTGGGATTCGTTCTCGCGCCGTTGCGCGATGATTCGTCCGAGATAGCCGTCGGCGAGCGAATAGGCCGCGTCGATATCGACTTCGGCCGCGGCTGCCAGGGACGCGGGGTCCCACGTGCGTCCGGAGGCGATCGCGCCGGCGAGCCGGCCCGCGATTACTCCGTCTCGTCCGGTGAAAAGTTCATAGAGCGACGGAATACCGTTCGTCGCGCGCCGATTCGGCAGGCGTTCGCCGTCGGCCGCTTGTCGTATCGCCGAGAGCAGTGCCGCTACCCCCGTGGCTTTCTCGTGTACACCCGCGATCTCGTCCGCCCGGTGGTACGCCTCGTCCAAGTGATCCTGCTCCATGCTGTGCCCTTGGCCTGCCAGCACAACGGCAGTGCCCGTCCGGCTCGCGCGCACCATGTCCAGGACATCCAACCCGTCGAAGCGGAACTCTTGCTCGGGGTCGTTCCAGACCAGGTCCGCGATCACCACGTCGAGTTTCTCGATGCCGGTGACAGCGTGGACCACCTCCGCCCGGTCGCGGGCGACGATGACCTTCGCCGCCGGGAAGGACGCCGACAGCGTCGGTTCGATGACGTCTCCGAGCGGTGAAGCGACGAGAAGTCGCATGAATCGTTTCCCCTCTCGTGATCCCGATGGAAACTTTCCGTCCCGCGGCGAGAAGACAAGTATGGGCCTCGCGCAGACGCGCACGGGGAGATCATCGACGCCGGATCTGGCACTCCGTCCGGCTCTGTCGGCCCGTAATGGCCGCCCCGCGAGATTTTTTCGTCGATGGTTGCCTCCGTGCGGTAGAGGGGTGCAACATCTTGCCCGGCAGTGCGCTACTGCGGGCACAGACCGTGCTGGGCGATGGTCGGAAGGTAGCGCTGCCACTCGGTGGCGGTGATCGGCCCGCTGCCGCTGTCGCAGAGTTCGGCGGCGACCTCGTCGACGTCCGTCGCCCAGACTCGCACGATCCGGTCGGGTCCCGCCGCGAGCAGCGAATCGCCGCCCAGCGCGTAGACGGCATCGTTGACCCGACCCGTGTAGGCATTGAGCACCGCCAGCCGCCGCGGGTCGCGCGGGTCGGTGATGTCCCAGACCCAGATGCCGTTGTCACTGGCGCCGCCGACCAGCCGCGTGCCGTCGGGGCCGAAATTGACGGTGATGATCGCGTCGGCGGCGCCGATCAGCGTGGCGAGATGCCGGGGCGCCTGCGGGTCGGACAGGTCGAAGAGTTTGACGGTGTGGTCCATGCTGCCCGCGGCGAGGATCGGCGCGGTGGGGCTGAAGGCCACGGCGGCCAGATCGTTGGTGAATCCGGAGAGCTCGGGCAGTTTCCGCGGGCGGGCGCGATCACGGATGTCCCAGCGGAACACCGACTCGTTGGACGTGGCGATGGCGAGTTGGGCGCCCGCGGCGTCGACGGCGGCGATGCCCGGCAGGCCGGGACCGGTGGAGACCGCGCCGAGCGATCGCGGGGCGGCCGGGTCGCCGAGGTCCCACAGCGTCACAGTCGGATCGTCCTGGCCCGCGACGACCAACGTCTTGGCGTCGGGGGTGAAGGTCATGGCGGAGACGATGCCGTTGACGGCGGCCACCTTCGATGTCAGCCGGGGGTGCGCCGGATCGCGCAGGTCCCACAGCAGCACGTGCCCGGCACGGGTGCCGACCGCGGCCGTCGAACCGTCCATCGCCAGCGCGACCGCTCCGCAACTCTTCTCATCCGCGCCGACGGGCAGCGCGGCGTATTCGACGGGTACCGCGCGATCGCCGAGGTTCCACAGGTGGGCGCTGCCGTCGCCCGCGCCGGTGCCGACGAGCAAGAGCTTCCCGCTGCGATCGATCGGTGTCTGGAAGACCACGCTCTGGGCGCCACGCAGGACCGGGCCGGGCAGCGGCCAGATCCGGACGGTGCCGTCGAGACTGCCCGTGATCAGTGCGTGCGCGTCCAGGGCGAAGCGCACCGACACCACGATGACCGGGTTGGGCAGTTCCATCTCCAGCTGGTCGGTGTCCAGGCGCCACACGCGCGTCTTGTTGTCCGAGCTGACCGCGGCCAGCCGTGTGCCGTCCGGGCTGAAGGCGACGTCGTTGACATAACTGGTGAATCCGCGCAGCGCGGGCAATGGCGCCGGGGCGGCCGGATCGCGTACATCCCAGCGACGTACCTCGTTGGCGCGTCCGGGGACGGCCAGGGCGGAGCTGTCCGGACTGAATCGCAGCGACAATGCCTGCGCCGTGGAACCGTCGGGCGGAATGTCCGTCAGCGGAACGTCCCGGTCGGTGGCCCAGATCCGCAGTGCGCCCGCGTTTCCCGCGGCGGCGAGAAGTTTCCCGTTCGGGGCGAACGCGATGACGGGTGCGCCCGCGGGAAGTTGCCAGGCGGGCAACGGAATCGGGTGCATGGCGTCGGTGATGTCCCACCGGACGATCTCCGCTGTGGTGGTCGTCGCGGCGAGGGAGCGCTTGTCGGGACCGAGATCGAGGGTGCGGTACTGGACGCCGGTTCCGGCGAGGGTGGCCAGCGGCCGGGGTGCGTCCTGGTTCGCGATGTCCCAGAGATCGATGTGGCCGCCGAATGCCGCGGCCAGCAGTGCGCCGTCGGGAGTCATCGTCACGGAGCCCAGAACCGCGCCCGGCCGGGGCGCGGGAATCCGGCTGCGGAAATCCGCCGACCCGGGCCGTCCGGAACGGGTGCTCCGGTGCAGGTGGTGCAGGTGGTGCAGGTCGATCGTGGCGTCGCTGCGGCCGACGGCGAGCACGACTCCGGAACGGTCGGTGGCCACCAGCGTGCCGCCGTCGGGTCCGAGCAGCCGAGTCGGCGTCTGCACCGCGGTGCTGTCCAAGAGCGCGGAGCGGGCTTCGAGGGTGGGTTGGATGCGGAAGGCCGCGAGCGCGAGCTGCGCCGACAGCGCGGGATCGGTGCCGCGCAGTCGCTCCGCTTGGAGCGCGATCTGGCGCGACAGCGCCTCGTCTCGCGCGTGCGCGGCGTTCGACCGGGCCACCAGTGCGACACCGGTCAAGACGATCGTCGCGATCAGCGCGGTCGCCAAGCCGGCGACCATCCGCTGCAAGATCCGGGTGCGGCGGCGCTCTCCGGCCCGGATCTCCTCCCGGTGGGCGATACTGGCGGCGATGTAGTCGCGTTCGTGCTGGTTGAGGTCTCGCCGATGTCCGTCGTCGCGCGTCCACTCCTGGACGAACTCCAGCCTCGCGGGTCCGAGCAGCGCGCTGGGGTCCTCGTTGTTGTCGAGCCAGACCTGGGTGGCCTGGGTCAGCCTGCGGTGGACGGCCAGGCTCTCACGATCCTCGTCGAGCCACCGGTGCATCCGGGACCAGGCGCCGATCAGCGCCTCGTGCGTGATCGCGACGGTCTCTTCCTCGACGGTGAGCAGGCGGTGCGTGGCGAACCGCTCGATCACGGTGTTCACGTTCGCGACGGAGTCGTGGTCGAAGAACAGCTCCTGGCGTTGTACCCGGCGACGGGTGGTGACATCGTCGTCGATGTTGAGCAGCCGCAGGAACGTGCGGCGGGTGATCTGCCGCTGCGGCTCGGTGAGACCGCGATACACGGTCTCGGCGGTCTGCTCGATGGCGCCCGCGATTCCGCCGACGGCGTTGTAATCGGCCACGGTCATCTTCCGGCGGCTGGACCGCTGCCAGGTCTCCAGCAGAGCATGCGACAGCAGAGGGAGAGCGCCGGTGTCGTGAGCTTCGGCGGACCCGCGCGGCGCGAGTTCCACGATCAGCAGCTGCACGAGTTCGTCTTCCACGGTCCAGTTCGCTTTGCGGGCCGGCTCGATGATGACGTCGCACAGCGCCTGCTTGCTCAGGGGTCCGACCAGGACCGAATGATGCGCCAGCGCGTGGTGCAGGAACGGCTCTTCCGCGGCGTGGCGATAGAAATCCGCGCGCAGTCCCAGCACGTGGGTCCGGCCGCTCGCGTCGCCCGCGAGCGCGGCCAGGAAGTCGGCTCGCTCGCCGTCGTCGAGGCACAGGGTCCAGGTCTCCTCGAACTGATCGATGACCAGGACGTCGGCGGGGTCCTGGAGTACCTGTGCCGGATGGGCGCCCGGGGTGACCACCGCGGCCGTGCGGCCTTCGCGCCGGAGCGCGGGTAGCAGTCCGGCGCGCAGCAGCGAGGACTTCCCCGAGCCGGACGCGCCGGTGACGATGAGTATCCGCTGCTCGGATCCGGCGAGCGACGAAACGCGCTGTCGCAGCTCCGCCGTGAGTTCGGCACGGCCGAAGAGCCATTCGGCGTCATCGGGTCGAAAAGGTTCCAGGCCCCGGTAGGGCACAGGTCCCTGGCTACGCCTGCGCCCGCTCGTCGGACGCACCTGCCGGACCGCCGCGAGCCACCGCTGTTGCCCCTCCGGGTCACGAACGCCGCACGCCGTCAGCACATCCCGGAACATCCGCTCGTTCTGCTCGGTCGGCACATGGTGACCGGCGAACCATCCGCTAACCGTGCCGTGCAGGCCTCCCGAGTCGTCGACGACCTGGCGGACGGTCAACCCGGCGGTGGTGCGCAGCCGTGTGAAGGCCGCCGCGAATTCCTCTCGGGTGGAGATGGATCGAGGATCCACCCGCCTCCCGCCCCCATCGGTCATGACCGGAGTCTAGCGAGATCCGGGCGGCGGCGCGGCGTGTCGTATGGACCTTGTATTGACTTCTTTCTCGTCCGTACGCACTGCTCAGAGGCTATTTCCCGAACCCACGCCGCGACCGTGCTCCGCGCATCGCCGCAGTGGGAGGAAAGGAAACAGTCACCATGTCCGCACCATCACTGTCGTTGCCGACCCGGCCGAGACCCGGATTTGGCCGCGCCCTCGATACCTTCCACCGGGCGGCGATCCACGTGCCGGCCTACGCCGACTTCCTCGCGCGCCGCGGAATCGAACCGGCAAACATCAGAACCGCCGATGACTTCGCCGCGCTGCCACCGATGACCAAAGCGGAGTACCTGCGGCACTACCCGTTGCGCATGTTGCTCTGGCACGGCGACGTCGCTTCGGCCGGGACGTGGTCGTGCAGTTCCGGCTCCACCGGCCGGCCCAGCTATTGGCCGAGGGACCTCGTCGCCCAGGAAGAGGCGATCGAGCTCTACTCGCGGGTGTTCCGCGACAGCTTCCAGACGCGGCAGCGGTCCACGCTGTTGGTCGTCGGCTTCGCGATGGGCAATTGGATCGGAGGCACCTACACCTACGCGGCGGCCACCGCGATGCGTCAGCGCGGGCACCGCATCTCGACCATCGCACCCGGCATCGAACCGGAGACGATCCTGGCCGACATCGCCGAACTGGGCCCGCACTACGACCAGGTGGTTCTGGCCGGTTACCCCCCGTTCGTCAAGGATGTGCTGGATCGGGCGCCCGCCGAGGTACTGCGCCAGAACCTGCGCATTCTGCTGGCAGGCGAGGCCATCACCGAAGAATGGCGGGACTACGTGCTCGACCGGATCGGCAAGCCGGGGCAGCCGGGCGAGATCCGCGTCGTCTACGGCACCGCCGACGCGGGCATCATGGGTTGCGAGACGCCCACCAGCGTCGCCGTCCGCCGCGCGGCCGGCGCGGATCCCGCGCTGGGCGAGGCGTTGTTCGGCGAGGCGCACCCGCAGCCGACCTTCGTCGAGTACGACGCGGAGTATCGGTATACCGAAGTCGACGCCGAAGGGCGTTTCCTGTTCAGCGCCGATACCGCGATCCCGTTGCTGCGCTACCGGATCAACGATGTCGGCCGGATCCTCTCCGCCGCGGAGCTCGCCGCCGTCCTCGATGCGCACGGTCACCGGCTGCCGGTGCGCACCTCCACCGACTCCTGCGGGTTCCTCGCCCTGCGCCGGCGCACCGACGTCGCCGCGTCGTTCTACGCGCTGGAGATCTACCCGGAGAACATCCGCGCCGCGCTGGAGGACCCGGACGTCGGTCCGACGGTCACGGGAAAATTCGTGCTGGTGACCGACACGGACGCGCGATTCGAGCAGACCTTGCGGCTGCGCGTCGAACTCCGCGACGGTGTCTGCCCCACGGGCGGATTCACCGCGCTGCTGGAGCGGAAGGTGGTCGATGCCCTGCTGCGCACCAACAGCGAGTATCGCCGCCTGCACCGGGCGCTCGGCTCGGCCGCCGAACCGCGGATCAGCCTGCACCGGCACGGCAGCGCGGGCTTCGAGACGGGCGTCAAGCACCGGTGGACGGGAGCGCGGTCATGATCGAAATCCTGCATCCGGCAGACGACGAGCGGCGCATCGCCGAACTGTGCGCCCCCGGATCCGGGTACCGGCTGGTCGACGGCTGGGCGAGCGCGGCAAGGGAACTCGCGCTGATCGAGCGGCCCGAACTCGCCGCGGGGACGCCGGCCGCGGCGGCAGCGCTGGAGGACTACCTGACCTCCGTACGGGACGGTGCGGCCGTAGACCGGATCAGCCGCTACATCGTGTACCCGTGGCGCCGGACCATCGTCGAACTGCCCGACCGCGAGCAGTTCTGGCGGTTGCGCACGGCCAGGAACCGGCACCTGCTCACCGGCGACGAGCAACGGGCCTGGTCGGACGCCGTGGTGGGAGTGGCCGGGCTCAGCGTGGGCGCATCAGCGCTGGCGGTCTGCGCGTTGTCCGGCGCCCGGCGGTTCCGGCTCGCCGAGTACGACACTCTCGGATGCACCAACCTCAACAGGCTCCAGGCCTCGGTGTGCGATCTCGGCGAACCCAAACTGACTCTGGCGCAACGCCGTACGTTGGAGCTGGACCCCTATTGCGAGATCGCCGCCTTCCCCCAGGGGTACCGGCCGGAGAACGCCTCGGACTACCTGGGCGGGCCGGGAGGCTCCGCGCCCTTGACCGTCGTCATCGAGGAGATGGACGACCTCGCGCTGAAAGTGGACATCCGCAAGCGCGCCCGCGCGCTCGGCATCCCCGTGGTGATGGCGACCGATCACGGCGACAGCTCCTTCGTCGACGTGGAGCGCTACGACTTGGAACCGGACTATCCGCTCCTGCACGGCCGGGCCGGCGATCTGACCGACCTGACGGCGGCCGAGCTGCGCGATCCGGCGCGACGGATCGAGCTGGCCACCGCCATCGTCGGCAGCGACGTCACGCCGCGGACGCGCTACTCGCTGACCGAAGTCGGCCGCAGCCTGCCCTCGTGGCCGCAGTTGGCCACCGCGGTGACGCTCGCGGGGGCGCTGGCCGGCCTGGCCGCACGGTTGATCGCCTGCGGTAGCAGCTTGTCCTCCGGCAGGTATCGAGTGGATCTCGACACGCTGCTGCGGGGTACGCGGGAGCGGTGGAACGATCTGGGAGAGGCGGAGTTCCGCGCGATGCTGGGCATCCCCTAGTGCTCGTGCAAGATCTTGCCGACAAGGATTCGTGTCGAGCCGAAACGAACCCGGATACGGCGATGCCCGGCCATACCTGGCACGGCTTCCGGGTTCCGCTCGGCTCGACCCGAGCCGGATGTTTGGCTGGCGAGGTGCGATGCGCCGAGTGTCAGCATTTCAACCGCCACGGCTACCCGTTCTGCGGGAACTGTGGTGTGCGTGCCCGACGGAGGCGGACCGGCGGCGACGGTACTGCCCCATCGAATGCGGTGGAGGATCTGCGTTCTTCGCTGAGCGATCTGCTCGCCCGGATCAGTGGGTGCGACATCGACCTGGAGGACCGGCAGCTGGTCGAGGAGACGACTCGGCGCGCGGCGGTCGAGGCGGCGAAGGATCGGCCGAACCGGATCGTTCTCACCGGTGTGCTGTACGCGGTCGGAGAGTCCGTCGCGGGCGTCGCCTCCTTGGCGACCGCGGTGATGGCCTCGAAGAACGCGGTCGAGGCGGTCTTCCGCTGATGCCGTCTCTAGACATACATACGGTATGTATGTAACAGTGGACGGGAACCCGACCACTGGGAGGACCCATGGCAACCAGCACAGCTCTCGGCCGCACCCACGAGGTGGATCTGCCCGGCGGCCGCATTCGCTATCACGAGACGGGGGAGGGCGCTCCGGTCGTCTTCGTGCACGGCCTGCTCGTCAACGCGGACATCTGGCGCAAAGTCGTGCCCGTGGTCGCCGCGGCCGGATACCGCTGCCTGGCGCCGGACTGGCCGCTGGGCTCGCACGAGATCCCGGTCCCGGACGCGGAACTGACCCCCATCGGCATCGCCGATCTCATCGCCGCGTTCCTCGAACGCCTCGACCTCACCGATGTCACCCTGGTCGCCAACGACACCGGCGGAGCGATCACCCAGGTGCTGCTGACCCGCGACCGGTCCCGCGTCGGCCGCGTCGTGCTCGTCTCGGTGGACAGCTACGAGAGCTTCCTGCCGCAGCCGTTCACCTCGCTTCCGCTGCTGGCGAAGATCCCGGGATCGCTGCGCCCCCTCACCGAGGCGCTGCGGATCCGGGCGCTGCACCGCCTGCCGCTGGCCTTCGGATGGGTCACCAAGCGGCCCGTTCCGCCCGAGATCGTGGACTCCTATCTGCTGCCCAGCCGCGATTCCGCCGCGATCCGGAAAGACCTGCGCCGCTTCCTGAAATCGGCGCATCGCCGCTACACGCTGGAAGCCGCGCGCCACTTCGCCGACGTCGACATCCCGGTGCTGTTGGCCTGGGCGCGCGAGGACCGGCTGTTCCCGATTTCGTTCGCCGAACGCCTGGCCCGCGACCTGCCGGACGCGCAACTGAAGCTCATCGACGACTCCTACACCTTCGTGTCGGAGGACCAGCCCGAGTTGCTCGCCGAATCGATCCTGGAGTTCACTCGGCTGCATGCCACGCCGTAGCCAGGAAGACCGGTCTCGCGCAACCAGGGCCGCGCTCGAACAGGCGGGACGCCGCCTGTTCACCGAGCGCGGCTTCGCCGGAACCTCGGCCGAAGGGCTGGTCACCGAGGCAGGCGTCACCCGGGGCGCGCTGCACCACCACTACGGGGACAAACGGGGACTGTTCCTCGCGGTACTGGAGCAGATCGAGGGCGAGATCACCGAGGAGATCGAGAACGCCATCGCGGCGGTCGATTCCGAGGACGTGATGGCCGGAATGGCGGTGGGGCTCGCGCTTTTCCTGGAGATCTGCCAGCGCCCGGCGATGCTGCGGATCGCCCTCACCGACGCCCCCGCCGTGCTCGGCTGGCAGGCCTGGCGTGAATTCGAATCCGCGCACGGCCTCGGCCTGATCACCAGGCAACTCGAGCGCGCCCGCGCCGCCGGGTTGATCGCCGACGCCCCCATCCCCGTACTGGCCCAGCTCGTCGTCAGCGTGATCAGCGAGGCCTCCTTGATCGTCGCGCACGCCGAAGACCCCGATCGCGCCCGCGCCGAGGCCCAGCAGTCGGTGCTGTTGCTGATCTCCGGACTCATGCGCACCAGCGGTTGAATTGCTCCGGCCGTGCTCGGCGCGCATCGGTCTCGGACGGCGCCGCTCGCTCGCGAGTCCATATGACCGCGCGGGTTGTGCCAGGACAGCGCCCGACACGTCGACATGAGGTAGGCGCCTTGCCTCCCCGAATCCGGCCACGCACAGCCTTATCCTGCGCACGTGACTGAGCAACCGGCGCGCTCGGCATATCGACTCCCGTGGCGTGCGACGGCGCTGACCGTGGGTCTCGCGCTGGCCGCTGGTGGAGCCGCGACCCGCCCCTTCAGCAGGCCGGCGACCGCGATCGTGGCAGTGGCGGCGCTGGGCGCTCTGGTGCTGGCGTTCCGCGGGCGAAGCGCGCGGCCGCCGTACACCCCCCGGCTCGGACGCGGCGTGGCTGTGTGGTCGGCGCTGCTGGTCGCGGTGTCGGCGTGGGAGGTCTACGCATTGTCGCGGCAGCCCGCCCTGAATCAGCCGAGCGATGAGCACCCGACACTGTCCACACTGCTGGATCCGGCGCTCGAACAGTGGCCACTGCGGCTCGCCGGCTGGCTGGTGTGGCTCGGCGCCGGATGGTGGCTGGTGTCGAGATGAGCGACCGAGCCGTCATCCTCCTCGGATTCGGCCTGATCGCGGCGGCCGCACTCGTCGCGATCCTGCTGACGCGGTTGCGCCGGGATCCGGTCGCGTCCCTCGGCGAAACGATCGCGTACCTGACCGGCACGCGAACAACGAGAATCACCGCCGTGCTCATCTGGGCATGGCTCGGCTGGCACTTCCTGGCCAGGTGAGGACCACACACCGAACTGCCTGAGCGCGTGCGTCGAGCGGCCGGACTTCCGCGACGAACCGTCCTCGGGGCTGTCGGTTGTCCGGCTGGGGCCGCGTGCCTGCTGTCCGGAGCTCGCATGCCCGCGCCTGGCTGACCGCGATTCCTGCTTTCGAGCGAAGCGAGACCCGGCAGCGCTGTTGACACCGGCAGAAGGCAACTTGCCCCCGATACATGGGCGGCCGGATTGCACGACGAACCGTCCTCAGGGCTGTCGGTAGTCCGGTTGGGGCCGCGCGCCCGATGTCCGGAGTTCGCATGCCGACGTGCCCGGCTGACCGTAACTCCCGGTTTCGAGCGAAGCGAGACCGAGCATATTCCGTTCGCGGCCCGGCTCGCGTTTGCGCGGCCGTCGCGTCCGCGACGAAGGAGCAAGCGGCGGTCGCGCAAACGCGAGCCATAAGGGGGCCGCGAACACGCAGCGCCGAAGGCGCTGCAATTAGACTCACCACGTGCGTTTGTATCGGGACGAAGCGGTTGTGGTGCGCCAGCACAAGCTGGGTGAGGCGGACCGCATCGTCACGCTGCTCACGCGGCAGCACGGCCTGGTTCGCGCGGTCGCCAAGGGGGTGCGGCGCACCAAGTCGAGGTTCGGGGCCCGGTTGGAGCCGTTCTCCTACATCGACGTGCAACTGCACCCCGGGCGCACGTTGGACACCGTCACCCAGGTGCACACGATGGAGGCGTTCGCCGCCGACATCATCGACGACTACGGGCGCTACACCACCGCGTGCGCGGTGCTGGAGACCGCCGAGCGGCTGGCGGGGGAGGAGCGCGCGCCCGCGCCCCGGCTGCACGCGCTCACCGCGAGCGCCCTGCGCGCCATCGCGGCCAAACAGCGTCCGCACGAACTGATCCTGGACGCGTTCTTGTTGCGCGCCATGGGTTTCGCGGGCTGGGCGCCCGCACTGGACGAGTGCGCCAAGTGCGCGACACCGGGTCCGCATCGCGCTTTCCACGTCGCGGCGGGAGGCGCGGTGTGTGTGCATTGCCGTCCCCCGGGTGCGGCGACGCCCGCGCCGGGGGTGCTGGACCTGCTGGTCGCGTTGTTGCGGGGGGAGTGGGAGCAGGTCGAGGCGACGCCGGAGGCGGTGCGGCGACAGGCCAGCGGCCTGGTCGCGGCGCATTTGCAGTGGCATCTGGAACGTCAGCTGCGGACGCTGCCGTTGATCGAGCGGTCTACTCCACGAATTGAAGCTCTACCTGGGGCAGCTCGATCATGACCCGGGCGCACACGGCGCGATGCCAGGTGGCCGGGTAGCGGGTGTCCGGCTCGTGCTTGCAGTAATCGTCGTTGGTCCGGTAGGTGTGCAGGCGGGGCGAGATCTCCCCGGCGTCGATGGCGTCGACCATGGCCTCGACCACCTGGTCGGTCTCGTCCGCGATGGAGGCGAGTTCCCTGGCCACGATGTCGGGAATCTGGAAGGCGCCCTTCTCCCACCGCTCGACGGTGCGTTCCGCGACCGCGAAGAACCGTGCACACCATGGAACCGGAAGGCCGAGCAGTTCACGAGTGGCCCGGAAACCCGCCGCGGTCGCGGTGCCTGGTAAATCGGTCACGTTCGAGAAACCCCTCCCCAGTATCACGATAGGGAAAAGAATAAGTCACCGGCGCCGGTGGAGCCGCGGAATTCGGCAGGAAGCAACGCGGCGGTAGGGGCGGCGGAAGCGATCAGGCAGGATGGAGGCCGTGATCCGCCGCCGAGATTCCGCCACCGCGACCGCGCCCGAGCACGCGGGCGCCGTCCGCCCGCCCGCGCCGCACCCGTCGGGAGCTCGGCCGCCGCAACTGCCGCCGGAACTGGTGCCCAACCACGTCGCGCTCGTCATGGACGGCAACGGGCGCTGGGCCCAGGAGCGCGGGCTGCCGCGCACCGCCGGGCACGAGCGCGGCGAGGCGGTGCTGATGGACACCGTCGAGGGCTGTATCGAGATCGGCGTCAAGTGGCTGTCGGCCTACGCGTTCTCCACCGAGAACTGGCGGCGCAGCCCCGAGGAGGTGCGCTTCCTCATGGGCTTCAACCGCGACGTGATCCGCAGGCGCCGGGACGAAATGCACGAGATGGGTGTGCGAGTGCGCTGGGCCGGTCGGCGACCGCGCCTGTGGCGCAGCGTGATCAAGGAACTGGAGATCGCCGAGGAACTCACCCGGCACAACACGGTGATGACGCTGACCATGTGCGTCAACTACGGTGGCCGCGCCGAAATCGCCGACGCGGCAAGGGAGATCGCGCGCCGGGTGGCGGCGGGTGAGATCGATCCGGAGAAGGTCACCGAGGCGACGGTGGCGAAATACCTCGACGAGCCCGACATGCCGGACGTGGACCTGTTCCTGCGCCCGTCGGGCGAGTTCCGCAGCTCGAACTTCCTGCTCTGGCAGTCGGCCTACGCCGAATTCGTCTACCAGGACACGCTGTTCCCCGACTTCGATCGGCGCAACCTGTGGGAGGCGTGCCTCCAGTACGCTTCCCGGGACCGCCGTTTCGGCGGCACCAAGTGAACGGCGGGTCGGACATGGACGCAGCGGTGACGCCGGATCGGGAACTCCAGGCGCGGGCCGGGGCGTGCCTGTCGAGTTACGGCATCGACGTGCGGGTCGACCCCGAAGGGTCGCTGGGATTCGAGTACGAGGGCGCGCTGTGCTCGCTGCGCGCGGTGACCTTGGCGCCCGGCTTGGACGTGCTGAGTCTCACCTGTGTGCTGGCCTGGGATCGCCCGCTGAAGGCGCAGCTGCACAAGCGCGTCGCCGAGCGCAACAACGCGCTGCAATTCGGTTCGCTCACCGTGATCGCCCGCGGCGGGCTCGCCGATGTCATCCTGCGCTACACCTTCCCCGCCGCGGGCTTGGACGATCAGGCTCTCACCACCATGCTGCTGCTCGTGCTGTCCAACGCGAGCCGGGCCAGGCAGGGTCTGCTGCCCTGAGGAGGGCACGACGGCCGTCAGCCGGCGCTCGTGCCGGTGGTTTCGCCGTAGGGCAGCAGGGTGCGTACGCCGCGAGCCAGCGTCTGCGGGTCGAGGTCCTCGAGGATGAGGTGCTGGAGGATGAATCCCGGCAACAGTCCGATGATCGCTTTGGCCACGGCGTCGAGGTCGGCGTCCTCGGGTAGCCAGCCCTTGTCGCGCATGCGCTCGGCGTAGGTCACCCAGAGCGCGCGCATCGAGATCATCGTCTCGCGCACCATCACCGCCGCCACCGGATGTACCAGGGCCAGCGCCCAGGCTTGCGGCGCCAGTCGCACCGGGCCGTCGGGTCCGCTGCGCCGCACGACCTCCTCGGCGATCACGGTGATCAGCTCGGCGGGCGTTGGCAGCGGGTCACGGCCGATCGCGTCGGCCATCGCCACGCGCAGGGACACCGTCGTCTCCGTGGCGAGCGCCGTGATCAGCTCGTCCTTGCTTTTGAAGTACCGGTAGACCGCACCGGCCGACAGCCCCGACTGCGCGAACACGTCCTGCATGGACGTCTCGTAGAACCCCTTGCGGGCGAAGCAGAGCCGCGCGGCGTCCAGAATCTGCTGCCTGCGGCGTTCCATGTGCTCTTCGCTGACTCGGGGCATAGGCCAAAAATAAAACGAATATCCGTTCTTGACAACTTTCCGGCACCGTGCGACCGTAGGCCCAACTAAAAAGAACGAGCATTCGATTTTTAGGGAGAAGGTCATGAACACCACGCAGCGGGCGTTCGCGCTGGGCATCGGCGCCGCTCTGCTCCAAGCGCTGATGCTGATCGCTTTCGCCTGGCCGGCCGCGAACATCGCGCCTCGCGACCTGCCGCTGGCCGTCACCGGGCCGCAGGCCGCGATGGTCACCGGCAAGCTCGCCGAGCACAGCCCGGGCGCCTTCGAAATCACCACCCCCGCGGACGAGGCCGCCGCTCGCGCCGCGATCGAGGACCGGGAGGTCTACGGGGCGATCGTCACCGGCGACGGCCCGCCGCGCGTGCTGGTCGCCTCCGGTGCCAGTCCCGCTGTCGCACAGCAACTCACCCAGATCGGGCAGCAGCTCTCCGGCGCACCCGCCGCCCGGGTCGAGGACGTGGTGGCCGCCGACTCGGACGATCCGCGAGGCACCGCGTTCGGTGCGATGGTGTTGCCGCTGGTGATGTCCGGCATCGCTGCGGGCGTGCTGCTGTCGCTGCTGATCCCGGGAATCGGAGGCAAGCTGGTCGGGCTGGCCACCTTCGGTGTCGCGGGTGGACTGCTCGGGATGGCGATCATCCAGGGCTGGATGTCGGTGGTGCCCGGGTCCTACCCGCTGCTCGCGGCGGTGGCGGGGCTGGTGTCGTTCGCGGTCGCCGGTGCGGTCGTGGGCCTCGCCGCAGTGCTCGGACGTGCCGGAATCGGTATCGCCGCGCTCACCATGCTGCTGATCGGCAATCCGTTCTCGGCGGCCACGTCCGCACCGGAACTGTTGCCGCAGCCGTGGGGCGCCGTCGGGCAGTTGCTGCCGCCGGGCGCCGCCGCGTCGTTGCTGCGTTCGGTCGCGTTCTTCGATGGCGCCGCCGCGACCGGACCGCTGGTGGTGCTGCTGGTGTGGAGCGCGCTGGCGCTCGCACTGCTCGGAGTGGCCGCACTGCGCGGTCGCCCGGCCGAGACGTCTGCGTCGGCTCGGGCCGCGGTACCGGTCGGCTGAACCGAGCACGGGCGCGGAGCCGTACTGTGTGTCGGGTTCATGCGGTCGTCGCAACACTCTCTAGCCGGGAGGTTGCGGCGACCGCCTCGTTTTCCGAGGTGGCCCGGCAGTGGCAGGGCAGTACGGAATGTGAGACGTCCTCGGCCGTGCGGCCGAAGCGCCTGGGCCCCGGGGGGTGGAGAGTATCCACCCCCCGGGTGGGTGGGCACCCGCAGGGGGTGGGCGCCTTGACCCAACTCGGACCGTAGCGGCTCGCCGGTCGGTCCCGAGGTATTTTCACTGCGGCGTTGCACGTGACATGTCGTTGTCCCCATCGCCTCTCTCGCACTGCGGCAATCCTTCGGCAAGTGAATGCGCTCGGCTCGGACGCCTGGTCTCGGCGCAGCTGCCCCGCTGCCCCTCGCGATGGGCTCGGGGACGGTCCGCCGAAAAGGCGGCGGGCGAGCGGATCAGCCCACCGTGAACGACAGTGTGGGCGCGCCGGCCGCGCCCTCTTCCTTCTGAGCGTTGTACGTCAACGTGTAGGGGCCGGTGCCGGGAGAGGGCACCACGAAGACGACGTAGTTTTTCGGGTTGTCGATGGTCTCGTCGGCGTTGAGCAACTCGTTGATCGGGCCGCGGATGTCGGCGGCCACGGTCCGGCCGTCAGGGGTCCGGACGGTGAAGTAGTCGTAGTAGATGTTCGTCCCGCCCGCGGGGATGCCCCCTCCGCCGACGAGCGCGATGCGCAGCGCCAGATCGGATTTGCCGTTCTCGTTCTCGGTGTAGCTGGGGCTGATTCTGCCGCCGGTGATCCGGATGGTCGTCTGGTCCTGCACCAGCGTGCCGCTGATCGGCAATGTCCTCGGCTGGACGCTGTCCACCTTGCCCGCCGCGGCGAGCGGGATCTTGGTCTGGTTGTCCGCGGCCTTGCCGTACACGATGGTCATCGTGTCGATGAGGTGCTCGGCGTCCTTGGCCGACGCGACGGACGTCGTCGCGGTGCCCGTGGCCGAGCCGTTGCCGGGCACCGCCGGGCTGTCGAAGATCGCCCCGCCGTCCACTTCCCTGCCGACCAGCAGCGACGGCGTGATGCTCAGGGTGTGGTCGTCGAGCGTGGTGTTCTTGTAGGTGATGTCGATGCGCACCTTCGCGCCGCCGTATTCGTCCGGCACGACGGTCGCCTTGTCCACGGTGATTGCGAATCCGTCGTACCAGCCGGTCTTGCCGACGGTGCGGACGGTCGACTGCCCGCTGTCGGAGCCCGGCCGGACCGCGACCGCGGACGTGGGTGTCGGGGAGACGGCCACCGGCGTGCCGTCCTTGTCCTCGCACGCCGAGAGGAGCATCGCCGAGACCACGACGAGCGCGGCCCCGGCGACGGTCACGGCCCGGCGGCGCACCGGGCGGATGGATGAGTCGGTGGTCGTTGACACGCTGCCTCCCCAGCAGATGGCGGATCCTCCGTGTCGGGCTCGGCTCGGCCCGGGCGTTCGAGGATCTCGCCGGTGAATCTCCGCTCGTGGAAGCCGCGTTAACCGGACACGCCGGGAATCGGGTGGATCAGCCGTCGCGTCGGCGCGCCGCCCCGCATGTCGTGCAGGTGCCGAACACCTCGAGGGTGTGGCTGATCTCGCTGAAGCCGTGCTCGCTCGCGATGGCCTCGGCCCATGCCTCCACCGTCGGGCCCTCCACCTCCACGGTGTGGCCGCAATGCCGGCACACCAGGTGGTGATGATGGCCGGTGGAGCACTGGCGGTAGACCGACTCGCCGGAGTCGGTGCGCAGCACGTCGACCATGCCCGCGTCGGCCAGCGACTGCAATGTCCGGTAGACCGTGGTCAGCCCGATGCCCTCGCCGCGCTTGCGCAACTCGTCGTGCAGGTCCTGGGCGGAGCGGAACTCATCGATGTCACCGAGCAGCGCGGCGATGGCGCTGCGCTGCCTGGTACTGCGGATACCGACCGGTTTCGGTGGAACGGTCGTGTTGTCTGGCACGAATCACCCTTCCTCGGCGTGCGCGACGGCGTCGACGACGATGTGCGCCAGATGGTCGTCGACGAGTTCGTAGAGCACCTCGCGACCCGAACGCTCACCGTGCACGACACCGGCGGCCTTGAGGATACGCAGATGCTGACTGACCAGTGGTTGCGTGACACCGAGCGCGTCGACCAATTCGTGCACACACCGCGGTGACTCGCGCAACTGGAGCACGATAGCAATCCGAACCGGCGCTGCCAGCGCCCGCAACAACTCACCCGCGTCCTCCAGCACGGATCGTGCGGGTACCGGCGCCGGGCCGGGCGACCGATACGGGTTGTGCGGCGGTGCCGGGGCGGTCTCGGCGGTCATGTCACCAACTCCTTAATGGAAAGCATTACCAGTTTGCGTATGCACAGGTGCGCATGTCAAACGGGCGCGCCGAACCGTGCGGTTGAAACCGGCACCGGGCCTGCCGATAGGCTGGGCACAATCGCAGCATCGACACAAAACTATCGTGTTCATGCAATGCAAAATTCCGACTCGCAGTGGATGGAGAATTCTCGCGTGGCACCCAAGTCGAAGGTGGACACCGTTGCCAACCTCGCCAAGCGCCGGGGTCTGGTGTACCCGTGCGGTGAGATCTACGGAGGCACCAAGTCGGCATGGGATTACGGGCCGCTGGGTGTCGAGCTCAAGGAGAACATCAAGAAGCAGTGGTGGCGCGCCATGGTCACCGGCCGCGAGGACGTCGTCGGTCTCGACTCCTCGGTGATCCTGCCCCGCCAGGTGTGGGTCGCCTCCGGTCACGTGGGCGTGTTCAACGACCCGCTGGTCGAGTGCCTGAACTGCCATCACCGCTTCCGGCAGGACCACCTGCAGGAGGCGTACGCGCTCAAGAACAAGATCGATGATCCGGATACGGTCTCGATGGAACTCATCGCGTGCCCGAACTGCGGCACCGTCGGCCGCTGGACCGAGCCGCGCGACTTCAACATGATGCTCAAGACCTACCTCGGCCCGATCGAGTCCGAGGAGGGCCTGCACTACCTGCGCCCGGAAACCGCCCAGGGCATCTTCGTGAACTTCGCCAACGTGATGACGACCGCGCGCAAGAAGCCGCCGTTCGGCATCGCGCAGATCGGCAAGAGCTTCCGCAACGAGATCACGCCGGGCAACTTCATCTTCCGCACCCGCGAGTTCGAGCAGATGGAGATGGAGTACTTCGTCAAGCCGGGCGAGGACGTGGAGTGGCACAAGTACTGGATCGAGACGCGGTTCTCCTGGTACACCGACCTCGGCATCGCCGCGGAGAACCTGCGGCTGTTCGAGCACCCGAAGGACAAGCTCTCGCACTACTCGGCGGGCACCACCGACATCGAGTACCGCTTCGGCTTCCAGGGCAACGAGTGGGGTGAGCTGGAGGGCATCGCCAACCGCACCGACTTCGACCTCAAGACGCACTCGGAGCACTCCGGAACCGAGCTGAGCTTCTTCGACCAGACCACCAACGAGCGCTACGTCCCGTACGTCATCGAGCCCGCGGCGGGCCTCACCCGCTCGCTGATGGCGTTCCTGGTCGACGCTTACGCCGAGGACGAGGCGCCCAACGCCAAGGGCGGCGTGGACACCCGCACGGTGCTGCGCCTGGATCGCCGCCTCGCGCCGGTGAAGGCGGCGGTGCTGCCGCTCTCGCGCAACGCCGACCTCACGCCGAAGGCGAAAGACCTGGCCGCGCAACTGCGCAAGAACTGGAACGTCGAGTTCGACGACGCGGGCGCGATCGGCCGCCGCTACCGCCGCCAGGACGAGATCGGCACGCCGTTCTGCATCACCGTCGACTTCGAGACGCTCGAGGACCAGGCGGTGACCATCCGTGAGCGCGACACGATGACCCAGGAGCGCATCGCGCTGGACAAGGTGGAGGGCTACTTGGCCCAGCACCTGATCGGAGCCTGAGTCCGCCGCGGCGCCCCGTGGTCGTGATGGCCACGGGGCGCCGGCGTTCAGGGGCTCTTCTTGCGGGTGAGCATGCCGATCGTGGTGGGGATCAGCAGCGCGAGTCCCCACGGCACCGCGACCCAGAACGGCCAGATGTAGCCCGCGCCGGTGGCCAGATAGATCACCACGCACAGCACGTTGACGAACACCCACGGCGTCCACATGATCGTGATCCACTGCGGGATGCCGGTCGCCCGCTCCGGCTGCGGTTCCCGTTGTGCGGGAAGGTCGGACAGTAACGGCGTCAGTTCGCCATAGGTCTTGGCGGCATATACCTGTTGCAACCGTTCGTCGAATTCGGGCAGCGACAGCCTGCCCTCGTTCATCGCCTGACGCAATCGGTCGACGATCTTCTCGCGATCGGCGTCGGATGCCCGCACGTGGTCCTGACTCACGTTGTCAGCGTAGGTCACTCATCGGTGCCGGACGGATTCAGCGGAACGTCCCAGAACGCCAGTTCGTGCCGCAACCCCTCGCGGAACAGCTCCTCCGCACGGGCCGGGTCGACTCCGGATTCATCGATCATCTGCGCGCAGCGGCGGGTGAGGGCGGCGAAACCGGGATCGGCGTAGGTGTCGACCCAGCGGCGGTAGCGCGGTTCGGCGGGCGGGCGCTGTGCCAGTCGCGCGCCCAGCGTGGAGTACCCCCACATGCACGGATAGAGGGCGGCGAGCCCCGCACCGTAGGACGCGGCGGAGTCCAGGAGAAACGCGGTGTACGCCGCGCACGGCGCGCCTTTGGTGGCGCCGTCGAGATCCGCGCCGAACTCGGCGGCCAGCGAGCGGTGCAGCGACAGTTCCTCGTGGTAGGTGGCGTGCGCCAGGTCGACCAGGTCGCCCAGATGAGCCTGCGGAGCTTGCCATGCCAGGCGGGCGAACACCCGCACGTAGTCGAGCAGGAAGAGGTAATCCTGCTCCAGCCAGGACCGGAAGACCGGTTCGGGCAGGGTGCCCTCGGCGATACCCACCACGGTGGGATGGTTGAGCTGTTCCTCCACCGAGGACAGGCCGAGGATCTCCAAACGCGCCGCGAGACTCATACCGGCAGTCTTCCGCATCCGTCCGCCCGGTCGGTTTGCACCCGTGGCGGTGGTGCCGCACCCTTGCGATGTGTTGTGGGATGAGGATTCTGTGGTTCGGATGCTGGCGCCGTCGGAGCAGCGGTTCGTGCGGCACGGCACCTACACGGGCCGGTCGGTGTCGGTGCGGGGAGCGCTCGACGTGACGGCGCTGCGGGAGGCGTTCGCGACGTTGCGGCGCGGGTATCCGGTGATCGGCTGCAGAATCGTGGAAGACGCCGCAGGACAGGGCTATCTGCTCGCCGGGGACGAGGCGGCGTGGCCCCCGGTCTCCGTGCGCGAGGGTGACGTGGCGGTGCTCGACGTTCCCGCGGTGGATCCGGCGGCGCGCCTGGCCTATCTGGACGTCGTCGGCTCGGGCGCGGACGAATGGCGGGTCACGCTGTTCGCGCACCACAGCGTCGCCGACGCGGGCCACTGCGTCGAGCTGTTGTCGCGACTCTGGGACTGCTATACCGGCATCACCGAACGGCAATCCATAGAGTTCGCGCCACAGGAGATTCCGCGATCATTGGAGTGGCATGTCGCGGCGCGCGGCATCACCAGAACCACTACATCCGGCTTCGAGGACGTGACCAAGCCGCTTCCGCAGCAGGCGCGGGAGCTGCCGCCCGACAGCGCGCCACCGGCGCCGAGCACGCTCGCCCGTCCGGTCCGTGTGCGGCTGAACCGGGAGGCCACCGCCCGGATCGTCGAACTCGGACGCAGAGCAGGCGTGACGGTGAACGGCTTGCTCACCGCCGCTCTGCTACGCGCTCATGCACGCGAGACAGTCGGCGGCGCGGCACATTCGGGCTGTCTGTATCCCGTCGACCTGCGTACCCGGCTGGAGCCGCCGGTGGCCGCGTCGGCGGGCACCAACATGGCCGGTCTGGCTTCCTTCGCCGCGGAGGTGGATCCCGCGGCCAACCCGCTCGAACTGGCACAGCGCATTTCGGCCCGCCTGACGCGCGACCTGGCCGACGGCGTCGTGCAGCAGTCCGTGCTGCACTTCCCGGATTACTACGGCGCGACCAGGATTCACTCGCTGGCCGGGCACATCGCGGTGACCAACACCGGCGTCGTCCCGGTGTTCCGCATGCCCCCAAGCCTCGAGTTCACCGACTACGAGATCGTCTACGTCTCGGCGCATCCCCGCCCGTCCGCGGGCGCGTCGGCCGCGGTCACCTTTCTCGCCTACACCTTCGCAGGCGAGTTGGCCGTCGGGGTGCTCGGCGGCGGCGCGCACGCCGAGGGCCTGCCAGAGGCGGTGCGGGCGGAGCTGACCGCGTTGGCGGCGGTCGGCGCCCGCTGATCCGGCGTGCCCACCCGATCAGAATCTCCCGCCGCGACCGATCCGCCGGGAGCCGGACGAACCACCGAACGAGCCCGGGCTCCAGCCGCCTCCGGAGTGGCGCGCGCCACCGGCCGCCCCGCGCAGCAATCCTTCGAGCAGGATGCCGCCGAGCACCGCCCCCGCCTGCGCGCCACCGGAGGGGGCCCGCTGCGCCTCCCATACCCGCACGCTGGCCTGAGCCGCCTGGAGGGAGCGCCCGGCCAGATCCGCCGCCGCCTGCGCGTGCCGCAGCGCACGGGCCGGATCGCTCGCGCCCACCCGCAGCGCCTCGTCGAGGTTGCGCTGAGCTTCCGAGAGGCGGGTGCGCGCTTCGGCATCGATGCCGCCGCGCCGAGTGGTCACATAGTCGGCGGCCGCGCCGATCCTGGCCCGCGCGTCGCCGAGTGCGCCGTCGAGCCTGCGCCGCAGATCCTCGACGGCGAGTTTGCGGTCGGTGGCGGCGGCGAGGGCGCGGTCGAGATCGGCGTCGGCGGTGACCGCGTCGTGGAAGGCGCTCAGCGGATCGGTGTCCGCCGTGGACGTCGCCTTTTCCAGCGCGGACTGCGCCTCGGTGCGGGCGTCCGCCAGCTCCGGCCCGCCGTAGGCGGAGAGTTCGGTGGCGGAGGTGAGGTCGCGGCGCAGCTCGTCCAGCACAGCCGGTAGGCCGTCGCGGGCCTGCTGGATGGCGCTCGAGGCGTTGTCGACCGCGTCGAGCAGCGCGCGGGCCTGCCCGATCGCGGCTTCGGCGGAACGAATGGCGGCCACCGCGCCGCCTTGCTCGCCGACCGGCTCGGCGAGCGCCGACCGGCCCGCGTCGATGTTCCGCTCCGCGAACGCGATGCGCTCCCGCGCCATCCGCACGTTGTCCGCGATCGGCGCGAGGACACCGGCCGGATGGGTGGCGGCGAGCCGGTTCAGCTCGGCTTCCGAGCCGGGTGTCCGGGCGGTGACGTCGACGATGTCCCGGGTCAGCGCGTCCAGCCGGCCCGCGGCGTCGAGCAGCAGATCACGCATGGCGTCGAATTCGGCTACCTGCGCGTCGAGTTCGCGGTCGGCGCGCCCCACCGCGCCGATCAGCTCGACCAGCAGCGAGCGCTGTTCTTCGGGGGTCTCCGGGATCGCGTCGTCGAGGCGCTGCCGGATCGCGAAGGCCTCGGCGGCAGCGGCTTTCGCGTTGTCGAGCGCGGTGCGGAAGGGCGTGGTGGCGGTGGCGCCGAACTCGCCGGTGGCGAGTTCGAGTTCCTCGCCGCTGGTGCGGATCGCGTTGTCGATCTCCACCAGCGTCTCGCGGGAGCGGGCGTGCAGCGCTTCCAGCGGCAGCGCCGCCAGCGCCGTCGTGTTCTCCGGATCCAGTTGCCGCGCCGCCGCCAGCTCCGCCTCGGCTCGGTCACGACGCCGTTTGCGCGCGTACCAGACGAGGCCCGCCGCCACCAGAACCACCAGCACAGCGATGACGAGCAAGGCGCGCACGCTCACCCCGCCGCCGCGCATGGCCGCGTCCAGCCCGTCGGCCGTCGCGATCCCCGCGTCGGCCCACCGCCCGTCGCGCAGGGCGGGCTCGACCTCGCCGATCAGCATGCTGTCGAGTTCGGAATCGCTGACGCCGCCGGGCAGTTCACCCTCCAGCCAGTACGCGCGGTCCTCGGTGGCGACCGCGAGGAGCAGGTCGCGCCCGCCGAACCCGGAGATCGAGGCCGTGCGCTGCGCCCACTTCTGCGGATCGAGCCCGTCGAAGCCGCGTACGTACACCACCCATAACCGGATCTGCTGGTCGGCGTAGAGCTGGTCCACCGCACCGCGCACCCGATCGAGCTGCCCTTGATCCAGCGCGCCTGCGGAATCCTCCACGTAGGTGCTCATCCGCGACGGCGGCTCCGCCGCGCCCTCCGGAACGCCGAGCAGGGCGATCGCGGCCAACAGGACGCTGGTCGCGAGCAAGCGAACGAGGCCGATCCGCGGCGGCAGTGACATGGCACGAATCTAGCTCGCTAGCATCGTTTCGTGATCACCATCGATCGCTCCTACAGCGGCCACGTGTCCCCGGATTCCGATCCGCAGCAGCGCGACGTCCCCGGCGCCCGCATCGTCAAGATGTCCGTCGGCGGCATGAACAACAACTGCTACCTGGTGCAATGCACCGGCACCGGCGCGGCCCTGCTCATCGACGCGGCCAACGAGGCGCCGCGCATCACGGCGCTCGTCGAGCAGGAGGCGCCGGGGCAGGTGCGGCTGATCGTCACCACCCATCAGCATCGTGACCACTGGATGGCGCTGCGGGAGACCACCGCCGCCACCGGAGCGCCCACCGCGGCGCATCCGCTCGACGCCGACCCGCTGCCGGTCCGCCCCGACCGGCTGCTCGACGAGGGCGATACCGTCACGATCGGCGACCTGGTCTTCGAAGTCATCCACCTGCGTGGGCACACGCCGGGCTCGATCACCCTCGCGCTCACCGACGGGGCGGGACGCACCCACCTGTTCACCGGGGACTCGCTGTTCCCCGGCGGCGTCGGGCGTACCACCGCCCCGGAAGACTTCACCTCCCTGTTCACCGATGTCTCGGCCAAACTCTTCGATCGCTACCCCGACGACACCGTCGTCTACCCCGGCCACGGCGACGACACCACCCTCGGCGCCGAGCGCCCCAGCCTTCCGGACTGGCGAGCGCGGGGCTGGTAACCGGCACCGGTGGTTGCCGGTCCGGGGTCGGCGCCGCTCCTGGCAGACTTGGGGAGTGGATTTGCCAACGATGCGCACCCGGGCTCTCCCGGCTCCCGACCCTGCCCGGCCGCACGGCTTCGGCGCCGGGTTGCTGCGCTGGACCCGGCGGCTGGTCATCGGGTCGGTGGTGATGGGCGCGGTGCTGGTCGGCGGGACCGCTTTGCGCGTGTGGCAGGTCGCGCGCGTCGATGACTACACGAAGGCCGACGCGATCGTCGTGCTCGGCGCGGCACAGTACTCCGGGACCCCGTCCTCGGTGTTCGAAGCGCGACTCGATCAGGCGTACAAGCTGTTCCGCGCCGGTGTCGCGCCGCGCGTCATCACCGTGGGCGGCAAGCAGGAGGGCGATCTGTTCACCGAGGCCGCCTCGGGCAAGAACTACCTGCAGGCGCGCGGGGTGCCGGGCGACAAGATCCTCGCCGTCGAGACCGGATCCGACACCCTGCGCAGCATCGAAGCGGTGGCGACGGCGATGCGGGCGCGGGACATGTCGTCGGCGGTGCTGGTCAGCGATCCCTGGCACTCGCTGCGCACCCGCACCATGGCCAGGGACGAAGGTCTGTCGGCGTGGACCGCGCCCACCAGAACCGGCCCCGCCGTCTACACCCGCGAATCCCAGGCGCACGGCATCGCCCGGGAGACCGGCGCCCTGCTCTGGTATCAGCTCACCCACTTCGCAGCGGACTTCCCCTACACGGCGGGACAGTGAGACCTTGAGCGCCCGGTACACCGACCACGACACCGAACGCCTCGTCGTCGAGCGCGCCAAGACCGCGGGGCTCGGCCCGCCGCGCGATGAGTTCGAGATCGGCCACCGGACCGAATTCGCGCGCGACCGGGCCCGCGTGCTGCACTCCGCGGCATTGCGCAGGCTGGCCGACAAAACGCAGGTCATGGGTCCGCGAGAGGCCGACACCCCACGCACGCGGCTCACCCACTCGCTGGAGGTCGCCCAGATCGGCCGCAGCATCGCCGACGGACTCGGCTGCGATCCGGACCTGGTGGACCTCGCCGGTCTCGCCCACGACATCGGCCATCCGCCCTACGGCCACAACGGCGAGAAAGCCCTCGACACCTTCGCCGACGCGTTCGGCGGGTTCGAAGGCAACGCGCAGAACCTGCGCATCCTCACCCGCCTCGAACCGAAAGTACTCGAACTCGACGGTGCCAGTGCGGGCCTCAACCTCACCCGTGCCGCGCTCGACGCGGCGATCAAATACCCCTGGGGCCGAACGGGTCCCGGCACCAAGTTCGGCGCCTACGAGGTCGACACCGAGCGTCTGGAATGGATCCGCAAGGGAGCGCCGGACCGGCGCCGCAGCCTCGAATGCCAGATCATGGACTGGTCCGACGACGTCGCCTACTCGGTGCACGACGTCGAGGACGGCGTGATCGCGGGCCGCATCGACCTGCGCGCGCTGGCCGACCCGGCCGAACAGGACGCGCTGGCGGCACTCGGTCAGTTCCAGCACTCGCTGGCCGCCGACGAGCTGATCGCCGCCGCGCAACGACTATCGGAACTCCCGGTGGTCGCGGCGGTGACCGCATACGACGGCACGTTCACCGCCTCGGTGGCGCTGAAGCGCCTGACCAGCGAGCTCGTCGGCCGTTTCGCCACCGCGGCGATCATGGCGACGAGGGAGGTGGCCGGTCCGGAACCGGTGTCCCGCTACGCGGCGGACCTGCAAGTACCGCGCATCGTCGCCGCCGAGGTGGCCTTGCTGAAGACCGTCGCGTTGCGTTACGTCATGTCCGACCCGGCGCACCGGTTGCGGCAGGCCGCGCAGCGCGAACGCATCCTCGCCGTGGCCGATCGTTTGCTGGCCACCGCCCCGCACAGCCTCGATCCGCTGCTGCTGCCGTTCTGGAACGCCGCGATCGACGACACCGCTCGCGTGCGCGTCGTCGTGGACCAGATCGCCTCCTACACCGAAAGCCGCCTGGAACGGGTCGCGGTGGAACTGAACGTCTGAGACCGGGTGGCGTCACGCCGACAGGCCGTCGGTGGACTCCGCTCGAGCCATCTTGACCAGCGCCGCGTGCAACTCCTTGGCCGACGCCCCCGCTCGCTCTCCCCGCAGGACCACCTCGGTGAAGCCGTCGACCAAGGCCCGGCCGGGATCCAGCAGCCCGGCACCACCCCCGCCGCCGCGCAGGGACTCGTTGATCAACGTCCGCAACGCTTCTTGCCGAGCCCGGAAACCACCCGCCAAGTCCAATGCCCCCGCGAATTCGCGGACGACCGCCTTGTACACCGGCCGCTCGGCGGGCCCACGTCTACGAAACACTCTTCGCGTCTCCACCGGTGCCGCGCGCGGCGGATTCAGGGCTGCCCGGTCCAGGACGATCCAGATCGCGGACTCCGCCGCCTGCTTCGCCGTCGGCGTGCGATCCGGCCTCGGGCGAGATTCCGCGCCGTCGGTCAGCTCGACGCCCTGCAGCGGCAGCGGGTATTTCGCGAGCAGCTCATCGATGGCGGACGCGATCTCACGGACCACCTGAACGTCCACGTCCGCCGCGTCGAACCCGACGACTTCCACCCCGTGCCGCGCCGACATCTCCCGGACGATCCGAAGCGCCTCGGGCCCGTCAACGGTCTCGGTCCGCTCCGCGACGGCGGGGCGTGATGTGGTGTTGCTCGGCTCGACGTGTGCGGGCCTGTTTCTCCGAGCGGCCGCGGCGTCGCCGGTCCGTTGGGCAGGAGCGCCGGGGCTGGCGATCGGCGAGACGGCCTCGCGCGCCTGTGGCGGCCGTGTGCCTTCCCGAGCAGCGTCGACAGCGGCGGAGCCGGCAGCGGTGGTCGTCCGCTGAGCAGGTCCGGGCCCGTGGTCTGTAGCAGTGTCGTCGATCGGTGCAGGCGGTCGAGGGGCGTCGGTTCGTCGGCTGAGTTCGGCCGCGTCGGTGCGGTCGGGCGAATCAGTTCGACGGCCGGTTGCCTGATGAGTCGTGCGGCCGGTCTTCCGGTCGGCTTCGATGTCGTCGGTGCTGCTGCACTGCCCAGGTGTGATGTCGGCCCGCACGATGTGTTCCGGAGAAGACCGGGGGCCGATGCGTTCCATGGAGGCACTGTCGGTTCGCTGGGCCGGGGTGCGGTCGTCCGCATCGCCGGTCGGCGGATGCGGTCCGGGGTCCCTGCGGGGGACCGAGGAGCCTTCCGCCGATTCAGCACTCGGCGGGGGGACCAGTGCGCCGCCGCGCGCGGCGTCGATCCAGGAAAAGCGCAGTGTGTCGAGCCAGGGGAGAGCAGCGGGGGTGGTGTCGGTTCGTCGGCGCGACAGGGGTTCGTCACCGGGGTCGGTCTGCTGGAGGGGCGTGGAGCCTATTCGCGGATCGGCCACCCTGGGATCCGCCACGTCGGTCGGGTGGATATGGGCGGAGTGGCGCGCGGCATCGCTCTCCGGTGCGGAGGTCGAATCTTCGGCAGCGACCGCCCCTACCGCGCCGTGTGCGCTGGTCGTCGGCTGCCTGCGGGCGAGCGGCTCCGCAGTCTCGATCGGCGGGCTGGGTGCGGCGGTAGCTGGGGAACCATTCGGCGGATCGCTCGGGAGCGCGGCGTCGGTCGACCGGGCGGGGGCGTCTCTTCGCAAATGGGTGGAGTCGCCTGCCATCTCGGACGCTGGGGCGGCCGGGGAATCGGTAGCGGTGTCGCTTCGATGGGCGGTCGACGGAGGGTGCGGAATTCCGCTCGTCTCGGTGCCCCCTGTGTCTCCGGTGTCGATGGGGGAACGCTGCCCGCCGTCCGCCGGGACGGGCCCGCGGGCCTCGGGCATGTCGATCTGGCTGAGAAGGTCCGCGTCTGTCGTTGGTGCGGCGGGTCCGGGTGGTGCGGGCGCGGCTGCGGGCGTGGACTCGGGCTGCGGGGTGGTTGCGTTGTGTGGTGTGGGTGTGGAGTCGGGGGTGGTTGCGTTGTGTGGTGTGGGTGTGGAGTCGGGGGTGGTTGCGTTGTGTGGTGTGGATGCGGACTCGGGGGCAGGAGCGATATCTCGCTGCGGTGCGGACGTCCCAGCTGAATCCGTGGGAGGGGCCGGTTGCGCGTCGCTGGTCTGCCGTATCGGTTCGTCCTGGGCGACCTCGAGGAACTGCGCCGTCTCGGGATGAGGTGCGTCGTCGAGCTCGAGGATGTCCGGGGAGTCGGTACGGGCCGAGGCGGAGGAACCGGCGACTTCGGTCGGTCGAATCGGTGCGTAGCCGCTCGGCGCGCCTGGGGCGGGGTCTGCCGGGGTCGGTAGCGGTGTCGAGTCGTCTGCGATGTCGACGTGTCGGCGAGGCGTGAAACCGTCGGCGCTGTCTGCTCGCGGGGCTGATTCGCGGTGGTGCGTAGTCGGGGGCTGGGGCAGGGGCTCGGGGTGGTGCGAGAAATCTATTTTCGGGACCGATGGCGGCTTCTGCACTGTCACATCGATCTGTGGGCGCCCGGCCGGCTCGTCGGTCCTGTTCGCCTGCCTCGAGCCCGGGGTGCGACTCTCGACCGGCGGGGCGGATGCGGTTCCGGTCGGCCCGATCGCTGTGGAGTCGTCAACGGCATTCGTCCGGCGGACGGACACGTCGTCGGTTCGTGGGATGGGGGCCGGGCCCGGCCTCTGGATCAGCGCCGAATCGACGGTGATGGCTTGCGGAGTGGAGGGAGGGCTGTGTGCGATATCCGTGCTCCGGACGGATATCGGGTCGTCAACGGCATCCGTCCGACGAGCAGCGGGGTCGAATTTCGAGTAGCGCGCGGCGGCCGGTGGCCGTGCAGGCGCGGGCACTTCCGCCACCGCATCGCCCGGCGCGGGTGCCCGAACCGGCGCACTCGGCGCCGTCGGGCACGGTCGGACGACCCGCCTCGACCACGGCGTCGACGCCGAGGCTCTTCGGGCCCACGGGGTCGGCATCGCCTGCCGCTCGGGCGCGGCCGATGCTTCGGGCACAGCCTCCGGAGCCAAGGACTCCGCTACCGGGGCAGAAAGTGCGCTCGCATGGTCGAGTTGGTCGCTGAGCTGCGCCTCGGCGGACGCGATGGCGGCCTTCAACGCGCCGACCGTCCGGGAGGCATCGGCGATGAGCCGCTCCAGTGTCGATACCATCGCCCGCAGTTCGCCCGTGTCGATCCGCGACGGCTGACTCACGATGTCTCCCGCTTGTCCTCATCAGGTCGTGCCGCGGTGCGCCGACATGCTGATCTCGCGTGACCGTAAAGCAAACTGTGATCGCGTCATTGTCGCTCAGACCGGCCGGACCTCTCGGGGCTGGGAAGATCGACGATGGGTCGCGAGCCGCCGAACAGCTATCGAATCGCAACCTGCCCGCATCCCTATCGCCCTGCTCTCGATGCCGAAGGGCCGGGCGGTCGACTCACGCTCGCCGCCCCCGGCCCGGTGCTGTTCATCGCTATGATGAACTGCCTTGTGCGGCAATGGTATTCGTTACAGCTTCCAGTTGGCTACCATGGAGGGGTGCGGATCGGAGTAGGGCTCTCCACCGCGTCCGAAGCGCGGCGAGCGGGCCGGGAAGCCGCAGCGCGCGCCCGCGACCAGCTCGCGGGCGAAGCGCCGTCGCTCGCTGTGCTGCTCGCCTCCCGCGTCCACACCGACGATGCCGTGGAGGTGCTGTACGGCGTCCACCGGACGGTTCGGGTGCCCGCGCTGATCGGATGCGTGGCGCAGGCCATCGTGGCGGGTCGCCGCGAGATCGAGGACGAGCCCGCGGTGGTGGTGTGGCTGGCCTCCGGACTGCCCGCCGCCGAGACTTTCCAGCTGGACTTCCTCCGCACGGCGAGCGGCGGGTTGCTCGCCGGTTACCGCTTCGACAAGGCCGCCCGCGACTTCCACCTGCTGCTGCCCGACCCCTACTCGTTCCCGGCCGATCTCCTGCTGGAGTACGTGAACACGGATCTGCCCGGCACCGTCGTGATGGGCGGGTTGGTCAGCGGCGGACGGGGCCCGGAAGGCAGCCGTCTGTTCCGCGACCACACCGTGGTGACCTCGGGCGCGGTCGGCGTGCGCCTTCCCGGCCTGCGCAGCGTGCCGATCGTGTCCCAGGGCTGCAGGCCGATCGGCTATCCCTACACCGTCACCGGCGCGGACGGCACGGTGATCACCGGGCTCGGCGGCCTGCCCCCGATCGAGCGGTTGCGCGAGATCGTGGCCGTGCTCCCGCTCGCCCAGCAGGAACAACTCGCGCGCGGCCTGCAGATCGGATTCGTCGTCGACGAGCATCTCGCCGAGCCCGGCCAGGGTGACTTCCTGATCCGCGGCCTCCTGGGCGCCGATCCGTCCAGCGGGGCGATCGAGGTGGGTGACGTCGTGGAGGTCGGCACGACCGTTCAATTCCAGGTCCGCGACGCGATCGGCGCCGACCAGGACCTGCGTGCGGCCCTGGCGCGGGCGCGCACCGATCTTCCCGGGCGTCCGGCCGGTGCGCTGCTGTTCACCTGCAACGGACGCGGCAGGCGGATGTTCGGGGTCGCGGATCACGACGCCACCACGATCGAGGACCTGCTCGACGGCATCCCGCTCGCGGGATTCTTCGCCGCCGGCGAGATCGGGCCCATCGCGGGCCGCAACGCGCTGCACGGATTCACGGCGTCGATGGCGCTGTTCGTCGAATGAGCGTCGACCTGCGGGTCTACGCCGAGCTGAACGACTTCCTGCGGCCCGGCGAGCGGTACACCGTGCTGCGGCGGCCCTACCGGCCGCACCAGACCGTCAAGGACGTCATCGAGGCCGCGGGCGTCCCGCACACCGAGGTCGACCTGGTCCTGGTCGACGGACAACCGGTGCACTTCGACCATCACCCACGGCCCGGCGGGCGGATCACCGCGTATCCCGTCTTCGAGACGCTCGACATCGGCCGCGTGACCAGGGTTCGCCCGCACCCGTTGCGTGAGCCGCGGTTCCTCGCGGACGTGAATCTCGGCGGCCTCGCCAAGCTGATGCGGCTGATGGGCCTGGACGTGCGCTGCCGGTGGGAGGCCGCGGACGCCGAACTCGCCGAGCTGTCGGCGGCCGAGCACCGGATCCTGCTCACCCGCGACCGCGGCCTGTTGAAGCGCCGCAATGTCACACACGGCGTCTACATCCGGTCGGATCGGCCGGTCGACCAGGTCGTCGAGGTGATCCGGCGGCTCGATCTCGTCGCGCGCCTGGATCCGTTCACCCGCTGCCTGCGCTGCGGCGGCGTCGTCGACGAGGTCGCCAAAGCCGAGGTCGAGGATCGGCTGCAACCGCTCACCCGTCGGTACTACGACACCTTCCGGCGGTGCCGCGACTGCGGCCGGATCTACTGGCAGGGCTCCCACCAGGCACGACTGGCCGAGACGATCGGGGCGATCCGCGCGGGGCTCGACCGCTCCTGACACTCGCGCGATCGATTCCGGTTCGACCACGCGATGACCCCGTCGAAGCGCGGGCACCGAGCCGCCGTGGCCCGCTCGTCGGCAGGCGCGAGCGGAACTCGCTGTGCGGAGCCGCCCGGGCGCGTCGGCCTCGCGTTCGCCTAGACTCTCTGCCGTGGCCGGACGACTTCCAGATCGCGATATCGCGGCAATACGCGAACGCGTCCGGATCGAAGATGTGGTGGGGGAGTACGTCGCGCTCAAGCGCGCCGGTGCGGACTCCATGAAGGGCCTGTGCCCGTTCCACGACGAGAAGTCGCCGTCGTTCCACGTGCGGCCCAATCACGGACTGTTCCACTGCTTCGGCTGCGGCGAGGGCGGCGACGTGTTCGCCTTCATGCAGAAGATCGAGCATGTCGGGTTCGTCGAGTCCGTCGAGCAGTTGGCCGACCGGATCGGTTACCAGATCAACTACGAGGGTGGCGGCACCTCGGTGCAGCGCGACCGGGGCACCCGGTCCCGGCTGGTCGCGGCGAACGCGGCCGCGCACGAGTTCTACGTCGCCCAGCTGCGCGAGCCGGGAGCCGAAGCCGCGCGCAATTATCTCACCGAGCGCAATTTCGACGCCGCGGCCGCGCACACCTTCGGCTGCGGCTACGCCCCCGCCGGATGGGACACCCTCACCAAGCACCTGCTTCGCAAGGGCTTCGACTTCAAGGAGCTGGAGGCGGCCGGACTGTCCCGGCAGGGTCAGCGCGGCCCGATCGACCGCTTCCACCGGCGGCTGCTGTGGCCGATCCGGAACCTGTCCGGCGACGTCATCGGGTTCGGCGCCCGCAAGCTCTTCGACGACGACACCATGCCCGGCAAGTACATCAACACGCCGGAAACGCTGCTGTACAAGAAATCTCAGGTGCTGTTCGGCCTGGACCTGGCCAAGCGCGAGATCGCCAAGGGCCATCAGGCGGTCGTGGTCGAGGGCTACACCGACGTCATGGCGATGCACCTGGCCGGGGTCAAGACCGCCGTCGCCTCGTGCGGCACGGCCTTCGGCGACGAGCATCTCGCCCTGCTGCGCCGCCTGATGATGGACGACAATTTCTGGCGCGGCGAGATCATCTACACCTTCGACGGCGACGCCGCGGGCCAAGCGGCGGCCCTGAAAGCCTTCGGAGGCGATCAGAAGCTGGCCGGTCAGACCTACATCGCGATCGCCCCGGACGGACAGGACCCGTGCGAACTGCGGCAGCACTCCGGCGACGCCGCCGTGCGCGACCTGGTCGCCCGCCGAACCCCGCTGTACGAGTTCGTGATTCGCGGCCTACTCGCCGACCACAACTTGGACACCGCCGAGGGTCAGGTGGAGGCGCTGCGCCGCGCGGTGCCGGTGGTCGCGCAGATCAAGGACAACGCCCTGCGCAAGGCCTACGCCACCAAACTCGCGGGCTGGGTCGGCTGGGACGACATCCAGACCGTGGTGCGCCGCGTCGGCGAGGAAGCCAAGCGGCACCGCAACGGCGGCGGCACCACCGGCGTCGGGCGGGCGCCCGCGCCGCGCGAAGTGGTCGCCGAACATCCTGCGGCACGGCCGAATCCGAACGATCCCACGCTCTTGCCGCAACGTCAGGTGCTGGCCGCCGCATTGCAGTACCCGGCGATGGCCGGAGCCGGTTTCGACGCGCTCGAGGCCGAAGCCTTCACCCATCCCGCCTACGCCGTCCTGCGCGCCCTGATCGCCGAGGTGGGCGGTACGGCGATCGGGCTGGGCGGCGCCGAGTGGGTCAATGCCGTCGCCGACCGCACCGACGACCTGACGGTTCGCGCCCTGCTCTCGGAGCTGGCCAACGAGCCACTACCGGTGAAAACGGAAGCCGACATCCCGCGCTTCGTCGCCGGTGTCCTGGCGCGCACCCAGGAGGCCTGGGTCGGCAGGCAGATCGCCGAGCTGAAGTCCAAGCTCCAGCGGGTCTCCTCGACCGAACAGCCGGACGCCTACTTCGCCCTCTTCGGCGACCTCGTCGCCCTGGAGCAGTACCGCAAGAGCCTGCTCACCCAGGCGATGGGCAGCCACGGGGACTTCGCCACCGGAGCCTAGCGTCCGGCCGCGTCGGTGCAGGTACGCGCGGAATTCCTCGCACGGCGCGGGAAGGTCTTAGGGTGCGGCGGGTCAGCGGCGGAGCTGGTCGTGCGGCACCAGCACGGTGGTCCGCTCGTCGAGCGGCTCCATCGGCTCCAGGCGGGGACGGGTGCTGAGCTTGTCCGACAATCTCTGCCTGCCGACGAGCACGAGCTTGCGAGTCACCGGGCTCTCGGTCAGCGCGCGGGTCGCGGCGCTGATCTGTTCGTAGCGAGCCCGCCCGGCCTTGCTGCCGAGTACGTACCCGGCCGCCACGCCGATGATCAACCGCAGCATCTCGATGTGCTCCTCCCAGTTGCCAGTTCGCCGCCCCCATCCTGCCCGACGCCCCACGCGCCTGTCGATCCGGACACCCGATAGCTCCGCACCACGCCCACCCGGACAAGTCGCAGGTAGCGACACGATTTGGGCTCCCGCCCAGCGATACGCTAGAGTTTCTCCTCGGCCCGCCCGATACCAACCGGACGAGCCAAGGGCAATCCCCTATAGCTCAATTGGCAGAGCAGCCGACTGTTAATCGGCAGGTTTCTGGTTCGAGTCCAGATGGGGGAGCTGTGACCAGGGCGAACGTATCAGTTCGACCCTGGTTTTTCCGTTTCGGGGGGAACAGCAGGTTTCAGTCGGCGAACTGTGGGCCGTGCGGCACTGGACGAACATGAACAAGCAGTGTGGTCGTCCTATGGGTGCACGCTGTTGTCCGAGGGGTGGGGCAGTTCGACTGAGGCGAAGTTGTCGCTAGGTTCTGTTCGCCGACAATTGACCGGCACCGCCGAGCCCGAGATCGCCGGGCGAGTCGAGGATGCTCTCGACGACATCGCGGTCTTCGTCCGCAGGTCGGCGTGGGGAGCGGGCGGCGAGCCCGAAACCAATGGTTCGCGGGCAGTGACCAGGCTCACGATTCGGTCTCGGCACCTGGTGGGAGCGGCTGCTGAACAGCGGTTTCTGGTAGGCGTGTGAGGTGGGTCGGCCGGAAAATCGGGTGATTTCTGTCGGTGCCGACCGGAATACTGACCCGCGCCCGATGAGTTCGAGCAATCGACGCCGTCTCTACTGCTGTGGCGCCGGGACCCGATCCGGTGACTCGGCGCAGGGCCACATGTTCTTGTCAACGACCCATTGCCCCGGAGGTATCCGATGTCCGCCGAATTATCCGCTCCCGCCTCGGGAGGGCGGACACCGACCGTCATCCGGGTGCTGGTACTCGCGACTTTCGTCGTGATCCTGAACGAGACCATCATGATCAACGCGATTCCGCGGTTGATGGAGGACCTCGCGATCACCGACCGGGCGGCGCAATGGGTGTCGACGGCGTTCATGCTGACGATGGCGGCGGTCATCCCGACCACGGGCTGGTTCTTGCAGCGCGTGTCCACCCGGCACGCTTACGCCGCCGCGATGGGCGTCTTCCTCGCCGGTACCGCGCTGTCGGCGGTCGCCCCGTCGTTCGCGGTGCTGCTGCTCGGGCGAGTCGTTCAGGCGTTCGGCACCGCGGTGATGATGCCGCTGTTGATGACCACGCTGATGACGGTGGTGCCCGAGCAGGACCGGGGCCGGGTGATGGGCAACGTCACCCTGGCTATTTCGGTCGCGCCCGCGATGGGTCCGGTGATCTCCGGAGCGGTACTGCAGATCGGTTCGTGGCGTTGGCTTTTCGTGCTGGTGCTGCCGATCGCCGGGATCATCGCCTGGCTGGGTCTGCGTCAGCTGGAGAACGTCGGTGAACCGCAAGCCGGGCAGATCGACGTGTCCAGCGTGGCGCTGGCGGCGCTCGGATTCGGTGGTCTGGTATTCGGGCTCAGCCGGTTCGAGAGCGGCAACCTCACCGGCCCGGCGCTGATCGTCGCCGCGGGCTCGGCGCTGATCGCCGGGTTCGTGTGGCGTCAGCTGCGCCTGCAGCGCACCGGCACGCCGCTGCTGGATCTGCGGGTCCTGCTGTCGGGCACCTACGCCAAGGCGCTGATCCTGATGTCGGTGGCGTTCATGGCGATGCTCGGATCGATGATCCTGCTGCCGTTGTACCTGCAGAACCTGCGTGGTCTGAGCCCCTTGGCCACCGGCTTGCTGGTGATGCCGGGCGGATTGGCGATGGGCCTGCTCGGACCGACGGTCGGCCGCCTGTTCGACCGGTTCGGCGGGCGCCTGCTGGTGATTCCGGGCTCGATCGGCATCGCGGTGTCGCTGGCCGGGTTCACTCAGATCTCGATGACCATGCCGTACTGGCAGCTGCTGGCCCTGCACATTCTGCTGATGGTGTCGCTCGCGGCGGCGTTCACCCCGGTGTTCACGCTCGGTCTCGGTGCGTTGCCGCAGCAGTTGTACTCGCACGGCAGCTCCATGCTCGGCACCTTGCAGCAGGTCGCCGCGGCGTTCGGTACCGCACTGGTGGTGACGGTGATGTCGGCGCACGCCACCACCCGCGCCGCGGAAGGCGCTGATCTCGTCACCGCCCATCTCGACGGCATGCGCCTGGCCTTCCTTGTGTCGGCGGCTCTGGCGTTGCTCGTGATCGTCATGGCCGTGCTGTTGCCGGGCAGGGCCGCCGCCCCTGCGGAAGCCGACGAATTCGAGGCCGCGACTCCCGAACTCGCCAAGCACTGAGCGAATCCGGTACGGCGAAGCCCTGGCAGCATCGACTGCCAGGGCTTCGCCGTATGCGGCCGGGACCGGTGGTGTGACGGGGGTAGGTATACCCGTGCGCGGCCGCCGCTCAACCGTTGATGATCGTGACTATCCGGTAGCCGATGATCAGGGCGGTCAGCACAGCGGGAATCGCGGCCACGCTGGGGGTGACGACCGCTCGCGCGAAATCGCGAGCCGGACGGCCGGAAGCGGGGGTCATGTCGAACAGAAGCGATCCGGTCGCTGCCGGGTCTCGCAACTGCTGGGCGACGGAGGCGAACAGCTGACGGTAGCGGCGTTCCAGGCTCAGGTAGTACCCGTCGAGACCCCAGAAGATCCAGGTGGGCGCCAAAGCCAGCAGTATCAGGCCCGATCCCTGCCGAGCCTGCGCGGTGAGCAGCGCGAAGATCACCGAGACCAGAGTCACCGACCATCCGCGCACCGTGAACGACTGCTGACTCAACCGTGCGATGATGGATTGCAACATCTCGAGGTGCTTGACTCGATGATCCGTATCCATTCCGTCCCCAATTCTTCTCCGGCGGAAAGCAATTCACGTCCGAGTCGCCAGGGTACGGCAGTAGGAGCGGGACGTCCGCGATGGACGGATCAGGGCATCGGCGCATCGACTGTACGGGCATTGTCCGACAACGAATTCGCGTACCGCGAGAAGCGGTGGACGGTAGACTCGCAGCAACAAGGGGTGTGGTAGCCGGTCGGCCCCGGCTCGAAGGGGCAGTTGCAGGTTCGTCGGAGTATCTCGTCGTGGACGAAACGCCCCGGCAGGCAACGGATCCGAGGTGATGATGGCAAGTGCTGAGTTCGGTCCGGAGCTGCGCAGACGCCGAGTCGAGCAGAAGATGACCCTGGGGAAGCTCGCCGAACGCGTGCACTACAGCACGAGCCACCTGAGCAGAATAGAGAACGGGCACAAGTCGCCCTCCGCGGCGCTGGCGCGCATCTGCGACACGGTCCTGTCCGCCGGCGGCGATCTGCTGATGCTCGCTCCTCCGGAAGCGCAACCGGATGGCGATCCCGAGATCGATGACGGCATCTACTCGGAGGCCGAATGGCTCGTCCGATTGCAAGTGGATGGTTCCGGTGCATTCCACCTCGGGGAGTCGCACGCGCCGCCGGTGACCGCGTTCCCTCCGGTGCTCACCGGCTCCGCCGTCGTGTTGCCCGGCCTGAGCGCGATGTTCGAGCAGACGAGACAGCTCGGCCGGACCAGCAGCCCGAGCATCGTGCTGCCGATGGTCGTCACGCAGACGCATGCCGCGGTCACCTCGGCGCGGCGGAGCACCGGCGAGCTACGTCAGCGACTGCTGCTGCACGCCGCGCGTACCGCGGAGTTCGCCGGATGGATGGCGCAAGAGTGCGGTGACGAGCGGGGCGCCTTGTGGTGGACCGATCAGGCGGTCCTGCACGCCTCTGCCGTCAGTGACGAACACATGACCAGCTACGCGCTCGTCCGCCGGGCGGTGCTGAGCTTGTATCGCGGCGATTCCTCCGCGACGACCGGCCTCACCGAACAAGTGCTCGCCGACCACGCCGTCCACCCTCGGATCCGCTGGCTGGCCGCGCTCGGAGCCGCGCAGGGGTACGCCATCGGCTTGGACGATTCGAGTTCGATGCGAGCGCTGGACAAGGCCGCGAGCCTGTACGACGCGGCACACCGCACCGGGGACAACGCGCTGGGGCCGTCAGCGCTGCATGAACGGCCTGTGCTCATCGAGGCCTGGTGCCACTACGACCTCGGCAATCTCCGGGAAGCCGCCGTTCTCTTCGATCGTGCGTTGTCGCAGAACTTCGAGCAGTCCGACCGTGACCGTGCTCGGTTCGGCACCCGCCGGGCGTTGGTGTACGCGGCGCTCGGTGAGCTGGACCGAGCGTGCGCACTGATCGAGCCGTTGCTCGACATCATCAGTGCGGTCGACTCGATGACCATCCGCGCCGATCTGCGCGAGTTCGCTCGCACGATCGGACGCTACCGCGGGCACTCCGCGCTGCACGACATCCAACCGGCTCTCATGTCCGCCCTGTCGAGGCGTTGAACGACTGGTTGTCCGTTGCCGTTCGCAGCGGCAACGGACAACCACTGTTGCCGGTCGGCTGCCCGCTGGATGCTGGAGAGCGAGCCGTAATTCGCGGCTGGAAATCCTGGGCCGCCGGCGCAGGCGGTATCGCGCTGGGCGGCATTGTCTTCGGACCGGATACGTCGGGGGCGACCATGAGACGACAACGCCGCTTCGATGCGTCGCGGCGACGAGGAAGGAATACGCCGACCTACACTGAACATCGACACGTGGCTCAGCGTGGGGTCGACTGCCGAGCGCCGGTGGCGGGAAGTCGACCAAAGTAGGGAAATAAACCAACCAGAATCTTTCGCGGCGAGGTCGTTTGCTGCACCCGGTCGGGTATATGACCGAACGTTTGCTGTTCCGGTCGCCCGGATCTGGGTTCGAGTGCAGACTTGTATTCGAAAACCGTGGTGTTTCGGTCGAGGACGAGATTTGTGACCGCGAGACATCCGGAAGGATGTCACGCGAGGGGTACAACGAACTGGTCGGTTTAATTCCTGTCTCCGCTATTCCGCATCATAAATCTTCACCATCGCGCCGTGCTGCGCTGATAACCGTCCTCGAGGAGTGCCCCAGTTGACGGAGATATTCTTGAACTACCGCATCGTCGACAGCGTCTACGCCGTCAACGAGATATCGAAGCAGATGGCCCACCATCTCGGCAGGGCGCGCGTCTTCCGGGACGAGGATTCCCTGGCTTTGGGCGTGTTGTACGCACGCCGGATACGTCGGGCGCTCCAGCAGTGCGACACGATGGTGTCGGTGATCGGCCCGCATTGGCTCGAGGCGCGCGACGGCCGCGGACGTCGTCGGATCGACAACCCGCGCGACTGGGTGCGGCTGGAGTTGTGCACCGCATTCGAACGCGGGATACGTGTGGTCCCCGTGGTGCTGGACGACACGCCGCTGCCGAGCCGGGAGCAGCTTCCGAATGACATTCGCGACCTATCCGGTTTGCAGTACTGGCGTATTCGCTACCGGACGCTCGAAGAAGACGTCCGCGGCCTACTCGGGCGACTCGCCCCGCAGGTCGAAAGCAGGCCTGACGATCGGCAGCGGGCGGCCGCGCCGGGTACGCAGAACAACCAGGTCAACGTCGCGAGTGAAGGCGGCATCGTGAACGCCAATCAGAACGGGACCCAACGCATCAGGCTGGACGGCCCCGGCAGGAGATGAAAATGCACCCTTCGCCGGGATCGAACAACAATCCCAACGCGAACAATCAAGTCAACATGGCCAACAACGGCGGCAGCATCTTCGCCAACAATGGTGGCCGACAGCGGATAAGCATCAACCACGGCCCGCGGCGGCGCCTCTGGACCTGGTATGTGCTGGCGGGGATGTTGCTCCTCGACATCGCGTACTTCTTCTACGGCCAGTCCGCCTATACGGGCAACGCCGGGAACTCCGGTGATCTATCGCGTGCGCTGATCTTCTTCACGCTGTTCGTCGGGACCGTTGCCCTGTTGCGGGTCTGTCTGCGCGATCTGTTCGGACGGCGGTAGGCGTCCGCGACCCCGGCCGGTCGGGTCGCTGTCGTCCACCGGCCGGCGGATTCGTCGTTGTCACGAATCCTGCTCTGTTGTCCACCGGTTCCTCTCGCGAGACACGTTTCGGCTGGTCTCGCCGCGAAGCAGGGGTGAAGAACTGTGGCGCGCCGAGTTCCCGTGGAATCGGCAGCGCGCCTTCGAGTAGCTCTAAAACAATATCGAAGTGTTGTAAAGGAAGAATTCATGAGTGTCGCGTTCGACCACAGGAACGACCCGCTGCCCGCCGCGTTGGGGGCGCGGGAGCGTCCGGCGCTGAGCGGTCGGGAGATCGAGGTGCTGCTGGCGTGGATCGCGTCGGACTCCAAACTGGAAGTCAGTCGGCGCCTGTACATCTCGCTGGGAACGGTCAATACCCATCTGGCTCGGATCAGGGACAAGTACGCCGCGGTCGGCCGGCCCGCGCCGACGAAGGCCGCCCTCGTTGCCCGCGCATTGCAGGATGGGCTGATCGACATCGAGGACCTCTGACCGCCGAATGTCCCTGGCTGTCCCCATTGGACCGTCCGGACGACGTCGCGGCACCGAAGGTCCTGGCGACTCGACGGGTTCGCAGCTGTCCGTCGCGGACCGCGTCGACCGAGGCTGCCGGGACGGCGGGACCGTTCGCGCCCGCCCGGGATCCGGGTGTGGGTGTTCGGGTATGACGCTGCTGACGCCGGTCGGGATTCTGCCGGGAATTGCACGGACTCGGCAAGATATTGCTCGATACGCGTCGAAGTCGGCGATATATGACTCCTCGCAGGCGCCTCCCTCCGAGTAGCTCAGCGGTAACATTATCGGAAGTATGATCGGCGACGGGACGTGAACGTTCGCATCGCCGCCGGGGTGATGAGGTATATATTGTGCTCGTAAGCGCCTACAGAAATGCTCCATTACGGCATCGAATTCTGAAGGGCTACGTAATCGTCGCAGACGATATCGACGAAATGCATCGAAAGTTGCAACGGTCATCCAGCGCGTTGTCCGGTTCTGGCGGGGGGTTTCCGCGAGTGTGTTTCAATGCGAACCGGCCGGGCTGTCTGTGGATCGATACCGGACCGGTGTGGATCAGCGATCCCGCGCAGCGCTCCGCGCTCGTCGGCGCATTGGCCGACGTCGTGTCCGCCGCCGCGGAACAGGTGCGGCAGGCCGGTGGGACGCTGTTGCCGTCGGGCATCTCCTGGGGCGGCCCGTCGCATCGTCGGCTGTGCGAGGACGGGCATTCCGTCGAAGTCGCCGACGACTTGCAGCGGGAGATTCTCAGCAACCTGATCCGGCGCTACGTCCCCGAACTCGTCGCGCTCAGCGGGCGCGCGCTGTTCGTCGCGGGCCGCGTCAACGGGCGTGGTTCGCTACGTCTGGCGGAATCGAAAGACCAAGTCTCCACTCGCTATATCGCGTCAGCGTCCGTCCGGCACCTGCGGCGGGTGGAGCAGGCGTTGCGCCGCGACGACCGCGTATCGGGCTTCGCGGTGATGGATGTGAATCCGGTCGGTGACACGGAATTGGCGATCCCGAATGTCAGCGTTCGATGCCTCGACGCGCAGATCTTCCCGAGTTCGGCCGTCGCGCAGGCGGTCGTGCTGCAAGCACTCGCGGTACGTGCGCGGATGATGGAGCGCGACGGCCGGCGTATGCCCGCCGTTCCGCAACGGATGCTCGATAGGAATCGATCGAACGCCATCGCCAGGGGCATGGGCGGGGAGTTCGAGCGTGAGGCGGACGACCCGCGGAAGGCGCGGGAACAGGCGACCGTCCGCCGCTCGGCGGCCGAGTCGGTGTCCGATCTGCTCGACGACCTCGATGCCGAACTGCGCGCGATGCAGATCGAGCCGCGCGAGATCCTGCCCTTGCTCTCCGCTCCGGAACTCGCGAAGCTGCACCCGGAATACGCCCAGACCGAGAACGACTTGCTGGCCGTCTGGAGCCGGCAGCAAACATTCGGAGTCGAGCAGATCGCGGCACTGCTGCGGGACCGGGCGACGCTCGCGGACGACCAGCTGACCAGGCACAACAGGCGAGTCGCTCCGGGCAGCATGGGAACCTTGGAGGCGGCCTGGCGAACCAAGCTGACGGCCCGGCCGCGACGTTCGACGCCGAACGGGCACAGGGGGCAGGCTCGCCCCGCTCGTCAGCGCCGGTCGGACGACGAGATCATCCGCGAGTTGGACCAGTTGACCGAGCAGCGTGACATGGATGAACGGCTGCGCGCTCTGCTGGCTGGTCGCCCGCCGCGCAATCTGGCTCCGGCGCTGTCGCGCCTCGGTCGCAGCAAGGAGATTCGCCGCGTGCTGCGGCAGCCGAACGCCACGGTGCTCGAACTGAGCGCGCCGGAGGAACTCGGCGATGGCGTGCCGGACGAGCTGGGCAGCCGGTTGTCGCGGAACAACCGGGTTTGCGTGCGTCTCGATGTGGCCGAGGCCGAACGGAAATCCGCGGTGGACGCGCTGATGGATCTGGCACGCAGACTGCCGAGGGGAGCGTGTGCCGGATTGATCACCAACCAAACCTACGCACGCAGATCCGACCGCCGCGCCAGCATCGAGATGATCATCTTGGGCTCCACCGAAGGGGCGCGGTCGTGAATCAGCCTGTCAATGTCGTGCTGGATATCCGGCAGACGAGCAATCCGCCCACCGACGCGGCCGAGTTGCGGGCGCTGTGGGCGCAGATCGAACAGCATCTGAACGGCGCCAGTCTTCGCGACGCCGAGAGGGTCGTTGTCCCGCTGCGGGACAACCGGACATGCGTCCTGTGGATACAGGATCGGCTGCGCGCTCCGGAACGGGTCGACGACACCACGGCCTTCTCCATCCGGGGCGTCCTGGAGCCGGCCATGGTCCGGCACAAGTGCACGACCTGCTCGGCGGAAGGCAAGGTCACCTACGGGCCCTTTCTGTGCACCGGGTGCGGCCGAGAGGATCGGCCGGGACGTGTGTGCGACGAGCACGCCGTCGTCATCGAAGGTCGGATGACCGCGACCTGTGCGCGCCACCGGCCCGGCTGCGCGTGCGGGGCGGCGGCCACGTTCTGGTGCAACGGGGAGATATGCCGGGGACGCAACGCGTTCTGCGACCGGCACCGGGTCGGGCACCCCGGCGGCGCCGACATGTCGTACTGCCCCGATTGCTATCGAAAGGAATTCCCGGAATGCGCCGGCCCGGGATGCAATTCGACCGGAAGCATCGCTTGCGAGTTCGTCGTCGATGGCAAGCGCGCGACTTGCGGAAACGCGGCATGCGCCAGGCACGCGTATCGCTGGCAGATCTTCGGACCACATAAACGAGGGCTCGGGCTGTGCCCGGATCACGCGCGGCGGCTGAAGTCGCTGGAGGACAGCCAGATCGTCTTCCAGATCGTGGCGGGAACCGCGAATCGGCGGCGCGGTCAGCGCTCCGAGGCGAGGCGCAGGTTGGTCGGGCTGCCTCGGCTGACGATCGTCCGGCATATCTTCATCAATTCTCGTTCACGCAAGCTGGACATGGTTTCCATCGACCGGATGTTCGGTGAGCTGCAGCACGACAGCCGCACCGACAACGCTGTGCGCCGTCTGTTGCAGGAGCACGAGAAGATACGCAAGCAGGACGTGGCCGTTTTCGAAACAGACGAGGAACGCGGTCGCGAACTCTTCGACAAACTCACCGCTTGGTTGCGGGCCCGCGGCCGCGCCGAGGTGGCGAACCACATCAGCTTCGCGGACTACCGGCCTCGGTCCAACCTGCTGTTCGTCGACGTCGAGCCGGAATACATGGGCAGATTCATCGGACGCGGCGGCGCGGAGAAGCGAGCGGCGTCGAACGACCTGGGGGTCAGGGTCGAAGTGGAGCGGAAATGACATCGACCGAATGGGACAGCAGGCGGCACACGTTGCAGGTCGCCAAGGGAAATGGGCTGGTCACCGCGAATATCGTCGCCGTAAGCGCCGAGGATCGTCAGGGTACGTCCGGCCGGGTCGAAACCGCACGGGTCGGTCTCTTCGAGGTGGGCGCCGACTCGTCGCGGCGGGCACCGGTGCGGATCGTCGCCTCGCCGTCGGTCGCGGAGGGATCCGTCGTCGTCAGCACGGATCTGGTGGACGAGCTGCGGCTGGGCGTGATCGACGAGCACGGTTGGCGCTTGAGCGCGATGGCGTGCGATCCGGCTGCGCGGATCGTCCTGGAACCGCTCACCGAGAACCGTCTGGACGAGGTCTGCCAGCAGTTGCGGAACGCGAAGGGCATCGTGGGCCAGCAAGTTCATCTCGGCGGAGGCGACTCGTGGGTATACGCCGACGGGGAGTCCTTCCGGGTGCGCCAGGTCTTCGACCGCTCCGGGCGGGAGCGGACGGACCTCTGCTACATCGACGCCGAGACCGAAATGGACGTGTTCCTGGCCGGCAATCGCAATGGGGTCGACATCGTGATCCTCGCCGATTGCAGCGGTTCGATGAGCTGGGACGACATCGAGGACCGCGCCGACGTCGTCCGTCTCGGATCGCGCCGCAGATCCGCCTACATATCGCGGATGGATGCCCTGAAGCGCTCGCTCATGGATATGGTCGAGATCCGCAGGCACGTGACCGGGCGGGTGGCCCGTATCGCGTTGGTGAAGTTCACCACCACGTCGATGTGCGTCTTCCCGAGGTCGGGCTCGATGGCCGAGATCCAGGGCCCCGACGACGAGCGGACACTGCGGGACTTCCAGGGCGCCATCGGCCTGCTGCGGCCGGAGAACGCGGCGACCGACATCGGACAGGCCCTGCATTTCGCGTCCGACCTGCTGCACCGCCACGGTGTGCCGGGTAACGACCGATTGATCGTTCTGGTCAGTGACGGAGCCGACTGGAAGGAGAAGGGCGAGGAAACCGCGGGCGAGGCCGTGGTCGCGATCGCCGATCCCGTGTCGCTGATGGAGGAACTGCACGAATTCCTGAGCATCAACCTCCATGCCGTCGGAATCGGCGATCGCGACACGTTCATGCGCTGGTGGCAGACGAATCGTCCACCGGGCGAGCGTGATCCGCATATCAGTGTGATCCCGAACCACGCGTTGCTGCGGGAACTGGTGCGGGTGGGTGGTGGCGATCCGAGCCGGACCGGCGGGGTGGACGTACTGCACAGCTATTTCGCGGATCTGGGCACCGGTGTCGCGCATCATGTCGGCAAACCGTCCGGTCCCGGCGGCGCCAGGCTGCAGTCGACGATCGACACGCTCCATCCCGCGGGTCGCCGCGTCGACCGCGAAGTGCGGCGGAGACTCGGGGATCTTTCCGAGGAGCTGCTGGACTTGCGGACCCAGTTGAACGACCTCTCGCGCCGATGCGGTGAAAGCGATCTGTTCGGCCAGGTGCACCACAGCAAACTGCTCGATCTCGGACGTCCGCTGCACGGTGCGCGCGATTTCACGTCATGGATCATGGATTGTCATCAGGCGTTCGGTGAGACGTTGGACCGGCGGCTCAAAGGCGAGCAGCCCAAGGAGCCCAAGGACCGGTACGGCGTCGACGGCGTCTACGAGAAGATCCGGGATTGGCGGATGGACGCGGTCCGGCGGTTCCGCAACAGCGACGGGCACGCGTTCATCGAGAGTCGTGATGCCGAATTGCTCGGTGCGGTCTGCCTCAAGTTGACCGGACGGAAGGTCCTCGCCGACGACGACGCCGACTCGTGGACGAAGTTGCAGGTCGGTTTGCTGGCCGGTGTCGTAGACGTGCTGCGCGAGGTCAAGATCGTGCTCGAGAACGCACCGCTGTCCGCGCGAGCCGAGCAGTATGCCGACGCGTTCTCCATCGAAGGCTACTAGGCCCGTGACCACTGGACGCAGGAGAAATCGTGGCCGCTGACGTATTCGCGTGCCTGATCTTTCGGGTGCGCTGGAAGGCCGATCGAGTGCCATCGGCCTGTGGCTGGTTCCCGGGCCCCCTCCCGGTGCCGATCCCGAGGGCCGGTGCTGCGGTCGGCCGCGGGGGTGAAGCGATGGTCGCCGACCGAAACGCCCGGACCGCGTACTTCTCGGCCCGCGTGCACGACGCGCTGTACGGCGCGGCGGACTCGATGGCGGCCACCGGCCGTTGGCACAGACGGACGACCGGTGAGCCGCCGGACCGGCGGGGTGCGATCGTCCACGGCTGGGAATTGCTGTTGGACGAAGAAGGCGGTTACGCCGTCGCGCATGTGGAGCTGTCGAAGCAGCCGGTCGATGTGTTGTCCGAACTCACCGAGGTGCGGGGGGAGGGCCGCCGATGGTTGTCCGGCCTTGTCGACGACGTATCGTTCGAGTCCGGGAGGCCTCGCGTCGTCACCCACCTCCGCTGGACGAACGAGTCGATGCCGGAGCCGATTTCCGAGCCGACGGCACTCGGTTCCTGGTCCACGGTGCAGCGATGGCAGTGGTTTCTGGCGTCTGGCACGTCGGTGGCGGACGGCCTGCCCGACCCCGGCGATCCCCGGATCTTCGCCGGCGTCGTCCATCTGTCGGGGGATTGGCGCGCGTTGGTGCTGCGCGACGGCGTGGCCTACACGGCACTGACATCGACCGACGCCACCGAATTCCACACCGTCGCACGCGCTTACGTGCGGTCGATCCACGTGGACGCCGTTCTGCTCGGCTTGCTGCAACTGAACGCCCTGCACCGCATCGCGGATCGGATCGCGGACATCCGGGTCGACCGCACCGGCGCGGGGCCGGTCGAGTCGCTGGAAGCCGAGATCCTCGACACCCGCGCGAAGCTGTGGTGGAACAACATCTCCGAGCGTGGGGCGCAGGTCGCGGACGTGCTGCGCGCCTTCCAGAACCAGCATCGGATGACCGACCTCTACGCACAGGTCGTGGCGGACCTGGACGACATCTCGCGGTATCTGCAAGCCCGTCGCGCTCGACTGGACGACGAGGCGATCGCCGAAGCGCAGGCACGCAGGCGCCGCAGCGAGGAGCGTCATCGGGTGTCCGAGGACCGCGATCGCCGCAATCAGACCACCATCGCTGTCATCTCGTTTCTGCTCCTACCCTTCGCCGTCACCTTCAGCGGTGCCGCTGTGCTCACCGATCCGAGCACGACCGCCTTCGCTTGGAGTATCGCCGTGGCCGTCGGGTTGTCTCTGGTCCTCCTCACCGTCTCCGCCCTGCGCGACCGGTGACGTGCGAAATGATCGGTGGACGCTACGGCCGAGCCGTGCATACCGTGTGGATCGCCGATGCCTCGTTCGGGGATCGGCTGGGAACGTTGGTCTCCATCGCCACCGTCATCGGAATCGTATTACTCCTGGGCGTTGTCGCACTCGTCGCATTTCTGGTGCTGGCCGAGTACGGGCACATCATTATTTCCTATGCCGGTGGTATCGGCCTGCTCGCGCTGGCGATCGGGTATCTCACGAATAGCGACATCGTCATGGGGATCGGTGGTATCGGTATAGCCGTCGCAGTCGTGGTGCTGATTCTCTTCGGATGGCTCGACCCGTGACGATCGGCGACGCGTACGGAAAATCGGCGACGCCGAACGTGTTTGTCGGTTGAACGGCCGACAGTGAATTCTCCTGGGAAAAGGTAGCATTGGCACGCCCGGGTGGCAGGTGAAAGGGAGTGGCACCTAATGAGTGAACCGAAGGCGACGATTCTTCCGGTGTATTTCGTCGCGGACGAATCATATTCGATGGTCGACGACGTAGCGGATCTGAACACGGGCCTGACCAGCCTGCTCGACACCTTGCAGGGTGAATCCATGGCCGCGGCGAAGGTACGTTTCTGTGTGCTGGGGTTCTCCGACACCGCGGTCTGCTATCTGGAGCCCACCGATCTGCGGCATCTGGACGCCATGCCGGAACTGCGGGCTCGTGGTTCGACGTCGTTCGCCGCGGCATTCGCCGAACTGACCGATCGGATACCGCGCGATATCGCCGCGCTGAAATCCGACGGCTATATGGTGAACCGGCCTGCGGTGTTCTTCCTCACTGACGGTGCGCCGAATCCGGGAGACGGCTGGGAGAGCGAACACGCGCGTTTGACAAGTTTCGCGGCGCGTCCCAACATTCTCGCGTTCGGCATCGGTCAGGCCGACGCCAACGTTATCAGGCGGGTCGCCACGAGCCCGAACTACGCGTTCATCACCGCCGCCGGGACCGACACAGGCGTAGCGATCTCGAAATTCATCACCGCGCTGACGCAATCGGTGATCAATTCGGGTCAGGCGTTGGCGACCGGCCAGGCGACGCTTCAGGTGGAGAAGCCGGACAACTTCGTCTCGCTCGCGGTGGACACGGTGTGATGCGCTTTCTGAGCAAGCGAGACAAGCAAGTGCCGGACGACTCCGCGCCGGCGGACCCGGTGGATGTCGCGAATCCGGAACCCGCAAGTGAGCAAATCGCCGCGGCCCTACCCAGCCGGTTGTCGAGTGCGCCGATCGTCGTCGGTGATCCCACACCGGCGTTCGAGCCGAAAGCCGTCGGCGACGAATACGGCAGGACGCCGTACCGCGCGGACACCATGATCGACGGATGGTCGCGCGGGCCGTTCACGATCCGCGCGGCATCGGTGCGCGGATACCTGCACCGGTACAACGGTGCTCCGCGCCAGGACGATTTCGCCGTCACTGCCGCGCCGGATCGGGAACGACTGATCGTGGCCGTAGCCGACGGAGTGTCGGCGGCGCGGCATTCGCACATCGGCTCGACCACCGCCGTGCGCTACGCCACGCAGTGGCTGGAAGAGCAGCCCGCGCAGGAACTCGGCGACATCGGCTGGCACTCGCTGTTCCAGAACACCGCGTGGATGTTGACCGAGCGGGCCGCGGCCGTCCTGTCGCTGCCGCAAGCGGATGCCGAGCAAGCCGAGCAAGCGCTGGCGACGACGCTGACGTGTGTGGTGTGCGAGCAGCACGCCGACGGCGGGCTGTCGGCGACGCTGGCAGGGGTCGGCGACTCCGGTGTGTGGTTGCTCTCGGGCGCGAGTTTCATTCCGGTGCTCGGCGGTAAGCCGGCTTCCGGCTCCGGGTTGACGTCATCCGCGGTGAGCGGGCTGCCCAGGGTTCCGAACGAAGTCGAGCCCATCTCGGTGATCGTCGAGCCGGGCCAGGTGTTGCTGGTGGGGACCGACGGATTCGGGGATCCGCTCGGGAGCGGCGACGGCGACGTCGGCGCGTTGTTCGCCTCGGTGCTCACCGGTCGAGTGCCTTCACAGCTGGAATTCGCGCACGCCCTGGATTTCTCGCGGGAGACCTTCGACGACGACCGCACATTGGTGGCCATCTGGCCGAGGGAGAACTGACGGGACGGGCAGTGACACAGCAGCGAGTGAAGGTCGGTCAGCTGGGCCCTTTGACCAAACTGGCTTCCGGTGGTCAGGGGGTGGTCTACAGCGCCCCCGGTGCGCGGATGAAATACGCGAAGGCGGTGGTGTACAAGGAGTACAAAGCCGCTGTGCTGCCCAGCGTCTCGGTCGACGTGCTGGACGAGATGCCTGCCTACCTGGAATCGCTGCCCTTCGCCGAGGGCATGGATCTGCTCTCCCGGGTGGCGTGGCCGTGCCGGCTCGTGGAGGCGGACAACTCCATTCAGGTCACCGGGTTCGTGATGCCCGCGATCCCGGACGAGTTCTTCATCAAGATGACCATGTCCTCGGCGGTGCAGTCGAAGACCGCGGAATTCCAGCACCTGCTCAACGGTGACACCTTCCTCGCGAGGCGGGGCATCCCCTTGACCGAACGGCACCGTTACGAATTGCTGGCGGACGCCGCCGAGGCGCTGACCATTCTGCATCGCCACCACATCGCGGTCGGTGACTTGTCGCCGAAGAACCTGCTGTTCTCGTTGCAGCCGGACCGGAAGGTGTACTTCATCGACTGCGACGCCATGCGACTGCGTTCCCGGTCGGTGTCCGTGCAGGTCGAGACTCCGGACTGGGAGGTCCGGGTGATCAATCCAGGCGAGGAACTGGCAACCGCCCAATCGGATGCCTACAAGCTCGGATTGCTCGTCCTGCGGCTGCTGGCCGGAGACCAGAGCACCCGCGATCCGCACCGGTTGCCCGCCGCCGCACCGAGTGCGGTCCGGGTGCTGGTCGACGCGGCCTTGTCCGCCACGCCGGGGCAGCGGCCCCGCCCGGCGGACTGGCTTCCGGCGCTCACCGACGCGGCCACCAACGCGACGACCCGAACGCCCGCACCACCACCACGAACAACGCGCACACCACCATGGCGCGGCCCGGCCCCCACCGGCGCGGCCGGTGCGCCGGTGCTACCGACCGCGCCGGTGGCTCCGCCTCGGCCCGCTCGCCGCCGCCCGTTCTACCAGCGCGTTTCGACGCGCGTGAAAGTGATCGCCGGGATAGCCGTCCTTCTCGTCATCGTGGGCTTGCTGACCAGCAAGACCTCGGGCGGCAACAATCCCGGCCCGGCAGGCGCTCGGGCGGCGGGCGCGGCGGCGATCCCGGCGACGGTGACTTCGACGATCGCGGTGGGGGCGCAACCGTGGGGCGTCGCGGTCGATCCGAACACCGACAGCGTGTTCGTCACCAACAGCGCGGGCAACTCGGTCTCGGTGATCAACCCCCGGACGTCCGCCGTCGCGTCGGTCACCGCGCCGGGCATGGTGAAACCGGCCGCGGTCGCGATCGACGCGGCAGCGGGCATCGCCTATGTCACCAATGCCGGAAGCGGCTCGGTATCGCTGATCAATACGCGTAGCCGGGCAGTGGTCGGAAGTATCGCGGTCGGGGCGGGGCCGTACGGCATCGCCGTCGACTCCGCCGCGCACACCGCCTTCGTCACGAACTTCGAGGCGAACACGGTGTCGGTGATCGACACCGGATCCAGGGTGGTCACCGCGACGATCCCGGTCGGCAGCCATCCCTATGGCGTGGCCGTGGATCCCGGTACGCGCGGCGCCTTCGTCGCCAACGCGGGCCCGCCCGGCGCAGTCGATCACACGGTGTCGGTCATCGACCCCGTCGCGTCGGCCGTGGTCGCCACCATCAATGTCGGTAACCAGCCGTGGGGTGTGGCGATCGACGCCGATACGCGAACCGCGTACGTCACCAATCACGCCGACGGCACCGTCTCGGTGATCGACATCCGAACCCGCGCGGTCACCGCGACGCTGCGCGTCGGGCTCGGCCCGGTCGGTGTGGCGGTGGATCAACCCGGGCGGACGGTGTACGTCACCAACCACGGTCTCGATGACGCGCGCACCGGCAACACCATTTCTTCGATCGACACCCGGACCGGCAAGGCAGGCAATTCGATCCGGGTCGGGGCCCGCCCGCACGGTGTCGTCGTCGATCCCGCCGGCAGAAACGTCTATGTCACGAATTTCACCGACGGCACACTGTCCGTGATCGGTGACTGATGCCGATACCCACCATCCACAAGGGGAGAACGCGCTGGTCACGGCTCGGTGTGGCAGTGGTCGTCGCGTACGCGGCCGTTGTCGTCGCGGGCAGCGGAACCGAGTCGGGCACGCACGAGTTGCCCGCGGAACCGAATGAATCGACTGCCCTCGGCCGGAGGCTGGAGCCGATCGTGCGCGGCGTTCTCGATTCGATGCTCGTTCCCGGCGCGGTGGTCTACGTGCGCACACCGGACACCGTCTGGCGTCAGGCATTCGGGACGCGGACCGTCGGGCAGGACGACCCGATCACGGTGGACGATTTCTTCCGGGTCGGTTCGACTACGAAGACGATGGTCGGCACCGTCGCACTGCAACTGGTCCGGGAAGGCAAGCTGGCACTGGACGATCCGGTGTCGAAGTACCGGCCGGGCGTTCCGAACGGCGCGCAGATCACGATCACCGAGCTGCTGAACATGCGCAGCGGGTTGTTCAGCTACAACGAGGCGCCGCGGCTCGCGCGAGCGATGGACGAGGATCCCGGGCGCGCATGGCGGCCCGAAGAGCTCTTGCGGCTGGGTTTCTCGTCGCCGCCGTATTTCGAACCCGACGCGGAATTCCGCTATTCGAATACGAATACGATCCTGTTGGCCTCGCTGCTCGAGCAGATCACCGGGGAGGATATCCGCTCGTTGCTGATGGATCGGATCTTCCGCCCGCTCGGTTTGGCGAAGACGTCCTTTCCGGCGCCCGGTGACGCGTCCCTGCCCGCGCCGTCACCCCATGGATACCTGTACGGCACCAACGTGGAGGCGCTCGCGTCGCCGCGGTTGCCGGACGACGAAGTCCTGGCGGCCCGAGCGGGCACCTTGCTGCCGACCGATGTGACGAATCTCGATCCTTCGTGGATCGGGGCCGCGGGAGCGGCGATCTCGACCGCGGAAGACCTGGCCGCCTACGTCCGGAAGCTGGTCGGCGGCGACGAATTACTCGGGTCCCCGCTCCAGCGACAGCGCCTCGACAGTGCGGCTCCGCTGAACCGGAGCGATCCGGCGGGCATCCATTACGGTCTCGGGCTGGAGTCGTTCGGGCCGATGATGGGCCACGACGGGGCCATTCCGGGTTTTCAGACGTTCATGGGCTACGACCCTGTCACGGACATCACCATCATCGTGCTGTGCACGTTGCGCGACGGGCCCGCCGGGGGACGGCCCGCGAACGAGATCGCCTACGGCTTCGTCCGCACGCTGATCGGTGGATGACTCGGAGTCGCGGTGGCCGAGCGTCTGCGCTCGCGGGCCGAACGTCCGGCGAAACGGTTCATGATCGGCTTGTCGATGCCGTGATAGATGGTTGCCGCGGCAAGGATGGATGCCACGAGTGTGACCGTCGCCCACATCGCCCAGCCGCCGATCGAGTATCGCCGGCCGCCGATGAACAGCCGGGTGATGATCACCATGACCGGGAACTGGATCATGTAGAACGCGTAGGAGATGTCACCGAGCCAGATCAGTGGGCGGCGGGCGTTGAGACCGCAGACGCCCGCGAGGTCGCGGGCGGCCAGGGTGGCCACCACCGCCGCCATCGGACCCACCAGCAGCGCCGACATCTTGTAGTTCACCGGAACGAACCAGGTGGCGGCGTAGCCGAGCGCGAGCGCGGTCAGCGGCATGGTCAGCCGGGTGTTGCGCCACAGCCCTTCGGCGACCAGGCGAGCGGCGAGGACTCCCAGGTAGAACTCGGGCAGTCGCGATGCCGGGAAAAGGTAGCTGAGCCAATACGACGGCGGTATCGGAATATCGCGTTGCGCGAACCATTGTGGTGAGGCGTGGATTTCGAACTCGGGGGAGACCTCACCCCGGAGCAGTCTCGGAGCGAAGGTGTTGGCGATTCCCTTGGGCCCGTCGGCCCAGAGGTAGAAGCCGGTGTGCAAGGCGAGGATCAGGACGAGCAGCGCCGCCACCGCCCACCACAGTCTGTGCCGCGGAATCCGGGCAACAGCCGGTGCGACAAGGGGAAAACTGAGGTAGAAGAGCAGTTCCGCACACAACGACCAGGACGGCACATTGAGCCCTCCCAGCGTGGTCCATTTCGGCACCCAGGTGTGCACCAGCAGAAGGTTCGGCGCCCACACCACCGGACGGGACAGCGGTACGCCCGCCGCGACGACGAATACCACTGCGGCGACCAGGTGGGTCGGGTAGATCTTCAGGATCCGGCGGCGATAGAACAGCCGCACCGACTTACCGTCGCGGCACGACCAGTAGATGACGAAGCCGGACAGCACGAAGAAGAAGGTCACCCCCGCCGCGCCCAATTGCATCGGAACGAAGCCGTGGATGGTGCGGAACAGCTGTGACTTCTGGAAGGGGTAGACCGGAAGGAATACCAGTGCGTGCAATACGAATACCGCGAAGGCCGCCCACCATCGAGCGCCGGTGAGGGCGGGCAGTTCGGCGCCTGGACGATGGTCGGGCAGCATGGGCGAGGCCTGCTCAGAGCCCGAATTGCTGTCGCATCCGGTCGGCGACGACGCCGTTGCCCCGCGCGTTGGGATGTACCGGAGCGCCGTCGAACGGTGAGTCGGTGCCGGCGAGGCCGCTGATCCACGGATCGTCCGAACAACTGGCGTGGCCCGCGGTGACGCCGCGCACGTCGACGAACTCGATCCCCAACAGCCCCGCGGCCGTCCGCTGCGCGTCCTGGACTCGATCGAGGTACGCGATATAGCCTTCCGCGCGCGGCTGGACGACCCGCCCGGCCACAGCGAGATCCATGCACGCGGTCGACTGTCCCGGCGGGAACACTTCCGGATACCCCACGAGTGCCACCCGCGCCTTCGGTGCGTAGTAACGCACGAACGTGACGACCTCGCGTACCCGATCGGCGTAACCGGAGCCGGTTACCGCGCGGTAGTCGGGCAGCCGGTTCTGATCGGCGGCGTCGAACCCGCACCCGGCCACGATATTGAGTAGACAGTCGGTCGAGGGGAACGCCGTTCCGGTCGAGTTGCCCCACACGTCGTTCAGTCCCGCTTGGATCAGGACGACCCGGGTGTCGGGCCCGAAACCGCCCTGCGCGAACGCCTTCCGTGCCTGGTGCACGAGCGTCCAGCCGTTGCCGGTGTCGATCGTGCCACCGTTGCAGGACACGTCGAGGAATTGGGCCGTCGCGGACAGCTGTGTCGCCGCCGCGAGTTGGTTCGGCCAGGAAGAGGGCGAACGGGTGCATCCGTCGTCGGCGTGGCCCAGGACGGGGGCGGTCGCCGTGAACGAATCACCCAGAACGACCAGTGCGGTCCCGCCGGCCGGATCGGCCACGGCGGTCGTGTCCGGGATCAGGACGGCCAACGACACCGCCGCGAGTATCGCGGTGACCGTCGACCTCCCTCGGAGCGACCTCATCACACACCCAATCTTTCGATGGCACAGGAGGATCCAGTATCGCGTCGCCGCGCCGCGCGCCGCTGTCGGTCGAACGGAGGACTGCCCTCGACGGGGTGCGCGATTAGCCTGGCACCGTGCGCACCAGCCGATTCGGATCTCGCCGATTGCTGATCGCGACCGGTATCGCCGCCCTCGCGGTCGGTGGGTGCGGCGAGCCGTCCGAGCCGTCGCCCGTCGGCGCTGTCTCGCCCACGTCGGTTACGGATCCGGCGCCGGTCGCGGAACCCGCGCCGCCGACCGTTTCGGAAGCCGCGAACCGGCCGCCGGAAGCCGCTGCGCCCGAAGCCGTAGTGCCGGAGGTCGTCGCAACGGAAGCTGTCGTACCGGAAGCCGCTGCTCCGCCGCCGGTCGAGGCCCCCGTCGTACGGGTTCCGCAGCCCGCGCCGCAGCCGAAACCCGTGCAGCCGCCGCCGGTCGAGCCGCCCTCTCTTCCCGACCCCGGCTTCGAGCCGCGTTCTGGCTACTGATCGGCCGCTCGTCCGGCGATTCACGCGTAGTAGCGGGAAGTGACTCGTCCGGCTCGACGCGGCATCCGTCAGGTCACCCGCGACGGCAGCGGTCAGGAAACGGCGGCCTCGCGGCGCAGACGAAACAGCGAGGGTCCGCCGTAGAGGCACCAGGCGGCGATCACCGGATCGCAGATCGCGCAGCCCAGGGACGAGTCGTGCGCGAACGGGATGATGGGACTGCCTTTGAGATGGTGCAACAGGTCCCAGGCGGTATGCAGGAGCCAGGCGATGCCGATGAACGTCCAGGACTCCAGTCCCCGGTAGGCGCAGTAGGTGACGGCGGCGGTGAAGACGAATTCCCAGCCGCCGAATCCGCCCCCGCTGAGGTAGGCGGCTCCCGCGCCGGCGACCATGACGGCGTTGAAACGACGGCGACGCGGCTCGGGAATCGCCGACATGGCCAGCGCGTACAGGACGCCGATCAGTATCGGCGCGACATAACTCATGATCGGCGAACTCCTTGTGAGCAGGGCCTTCGGCGAATCGAATGTATCGATGAGGCCCGTTGCCGCCCAGTGGCATTCGAGCCACGTCCCACCGGGAATTCGCCAAACGGCGCGGTCCTCTCCGTCGGATGACGGCGTCTGGCGGTTGTGGATGTGGCAGGTGGTGGGAGTCACAGGACGATTGATGAGGGCGGGGACGGGTATGCGGCGGATGTCAGCCGACTAATCAATGGGAGGTATGTGATGCCGGAGCATCAGAGCGGACCCCGGGAAGCTGTCGAGGGTGTCGTCGAGGACATCAAGGGGAAGGCGAAGGAAGCCGCTGGCGTCGTCACCGGTGACGAGAACCTGAAGAAAGAGGGTCGCGCCCAGCAGGACAAGGCCGAGTCCCAGCGGGACGCGGCGCAGAAGGAAGCCGAGGCCGAAAAGGCCCGTGCGGACGCGGATCTCGACGAGGCGCGGCAGAACGCGTACGAGAGCGGCAAGGACGTCTAGTTCCCTGCACGCGAGATCCGATGTGGCGGTGTGGCGGAGCGATCCGTTCCCGGTCGGCGGTGAATTGCCGCCGCCCGGGCCGCCCTCAGCAATTACTCGGTGCGGGCACGTCGTGCAGGCGCGCGTCCAGCCAATCGAGCGCGGCCGGGATTCCGAGTACGGCGGCGGACAAATGGTCCGGGCTGAGGAATTTCTCGTATTGCACGCGCACACCCGCCCGGCAATACCGCCCCAGCGTGGCATCGACCGACTCCACCGGGATCAGCGCGTCGTTCTCCGCGCGCCATTGGTAGAGCGGCACGGCCGGAATACCGTCGTAGAGTTCCAGACTGTTCTCCTCGAGCACCCCGCGAGCGCGCGGGTCGTCGGCCAGCGAATTCGAGGCCGCGACGTCCACGATGCCGCGCCCGGCACCTGCCAGGAGGATCTCGTTCGTGCAACTGTCGGCGATCCTGTTGCGGACCGCCAATCCGACCGAATTCAGTTGCTCGCTCACCGGCAGCCGGGCCGGGTATTCCCGCTCCAGTCCGAGGGCCGCCGCGAAGGCGAGGCCGAATGCCGCGTGCGGCGCGTAGCCCAGACCCTCGATCATCTTGACCAGATTCATCGGCACCCCGCCCGCCGCCACCCCGGTGAGCGGCAGTTCCGGCGCGTAGGTCGGCGCCAGCGCGGCCGCCCACGAACTCGCCATGCCGCCGCCGGAGTAGCCGAGCAGAGCGATCGGGCTGTCCACCAGTCCCAGTTCCGCGACCCGCCGGGCGGCGCGCAGACCGTCCAGGGTGATCATTCCGCCGAGTTTCGCGGCACCATAGGCGCTGGTCGGGCCCAGGTGATCGGGGAGGGCGACCGACCAGCCGCGCAGCAGCAGGGCGTTGAGCGCGGGTGCTTCGCGCACCGCCAGGTTGGGATCGCTGGTGTAGAGCACACGCGACACCGAGCACTGGGTGCCGAGTGCGTTGATGATGTGCTGGTAGGACAGCAGCGGCCGACCCGGGGTGGGATTCGGCGGAGTCAGCACGGTAGTGGTGGCCGCGATCGGGTCGCCCACGGAGTTGGTGGAGCGGAACTTGATCATCGTGACCGTCGAGCCCGGGAACACTGGCAGTGCGGGCATCTGCCGTACGGCGAGGACATCGCCGGGTGCGGCGCGATCCAGGTCGGCCGGGGTGGCGTAGAACGGATCCGGATCGGGTGCGGGATAGATCGGCTGCGCTGCGGCTTGCGGTGTGATCACGCAGAGCGCGGCCGCGGCGGTGGCGATGACCAATCGAAGCATGGTTTTCGACGACTCCCATTCATCACGACGTGCTGTTCCGTAACGCTGGTGTGCTGAAGTCGAATGCTCCCGGCCGCCGGTCGCTTTGACCGATGCCCGGACCTGCACACTGTAGGGGACGATCGGAAAAAGCCGAGGTAGCCGCGCCGCTTGTGGACCCGGGGGCGCGCCGTCCCCCGGTCGGCTACCGTGGCCCGGTGCTTCTGCTGGTCGGTGTGGTCCTGCTCGGTGTATTCGCGGTGCGATTCGGCAGGGACCGCAGGCGGCTGGGACACGGAGTGCTGCTGCTTCTCGGGGCGGGGTTCGTCGGCGCGTGGGCGGTGGGCCGGGTCGCCGAAGGTGATCTGCCGGTGGTGCTGGCACCGCTGCTGGTGCTCCTGTCGCCGCTGCTGGTCTTGGTGCTCGCCGGGTTGTCGATCGCCAACGGCGCGCAACTGGTGCGTCGAGAGGGGTGGCGTCTGCCGAATCTGCTGCCGCTCGGGCTCGGCTTCGGGCTGCTGGTGCCCTATGTGGTGCTGGCTCTCGCCTTGGTGACCGAAAATCGCTGGCTCATAGTGCTGCTGGCGTCGCTGACGATGGCGATCAGCTACGTCGGGTTCCTGTTCGCGGCGTTCCTGTTGTATTCGCTCTGCTACGGCCTGCTGTCCTACCGTCCCGAGATGGACGCGATCGTGGTGCACGGCGCCGGGTTGGTCGACGGCGAGGTGCCGCCGTTGCTGGCCGCGCGCTTGGATCGCGCGATCGAGGTCTACCGTGGCGAAGCCGAGGCGGGACGCGCCCCGCTGTTGATCGCCAGTGGCGGCAGGGGTTCCGATGAGGAGGTTTCCGAGGCGTCGGCGATGGCGGACTACCTGATCAGCCATGGGGTGCCCGAAGACAACGTGGTGCTGGAAGATCGCTCGGAAACCACCGAGGAGAATCTGCTGTTCACCAAGCGGCTGCTCGGCGAGCGCGGCGCCACCACGCGCATGGTCCTGGTGACGAGCAATTTCCACGTACTGCGCACGGCGATCCTGGCGCGCCGCCTCCGCCTCGATGCCGAGGTGACGGGCGCCGGGACCGCCTTCTACTACCTGCCGAGCGCTTTCCTGCGCGAATTCGCCGCGTTGCTGGTGGCCTACAAGTGGAGCAATGTGCTCATGGGCCTCGCGCTGGTGGCGCTGCCACCCCTCGTGCTGCTGGCCACCGGCCGATGACTCAGCCGAAGCTCTTGTGCGGAACGCCCACGGTCAGCCCGCCGTCGACGATGAACTCGGCGCCGGTGGAGTACGACGACTCGTCGCCGGCCAGGTAGGTCACCAGCGCGGAGACCTCGGCCGGGTCGGCCGCGCGACCGAGCGGGATCTGCAGGAAGTCCTCGGGGATGTTCTCCGTCATCGGAGTGCGGATCATGCCGGGATGCACGGAATTCACCCGGATCTTGTACTGCGCCAGCTCGAGCGCGGTGGACTTGGTGAGCCCCCGCACGGCGAACTTGGTGGCCGTGTACCCGTGCAGGCCAGGGCTGCCGCGCATGCCCTCGACGGAGGAGATGTTGATGATCGAGCCGCCGCCCGCCTCGATCATCGCGGGCGTGGCGGCCTGCATGCCGAGGAACGTACCGGTGAGGTTGATGTCGATGATCCGCTGCCATTCGGCCAGCTCGAACGCGACGAGCAGGTTGCCGTTCACGATGCCCGCGTTGTTCACCAGGACGCTCAGCGACCCGAACCGCTGCACCGCCTCGTCGACGGCCTTGCGCCAGTCGCCCGGCTCGCGCACGTCGAGGTGGACGTAGGCGGCATTGTCGCCGAGCTCCGCGGCGACCGCGGCGCCCTCGTCGTCGAGCACGTCGCCCAGCACCACGCGCGCGTCCTCGGCGACCAGGGCCCTGGCGTGCGCCGCGCCCATGCCGCGCGCTCCGCCGCTGATCAACGCCACTTTGCCGGTCAACCGCCCCATCCGGGGTACCTCCGTCTCTCGCACTGTCTGTAACACGTTACAGACACGCGCCTGGTGGCGGCGCGTCCCGCGACAGTAACCCAGGTGATCGCTCCGGGGTTGCGCGCGGATGTGACATGATCGTGTAGAACGCGTTCTAAAACTGGCCACGGTATGAGCGCTCGGGAGGTGCGTCATGACGAACCCCGGCCGAAGTGCGACACGGTTCGGTGGACGTTTCCGGGTGCCCGACATCGCCGAGGTGCCCGGTGGCCGCCTGGTCGAACTGCCGGGCCGGGGCCGGACCTACGTCGTCGACATCCCGGGCCCGGAGGGCGCGCCCGCGCTCGTGCTGCTGCACGCCACGGCCTGCACCGCGTACCTCACCTGGTTCCCGTCGCTGGCGGCGCTGGCCCAGCGGTACCGGGTGATCCTGTTCGACCAGCGCTGGCACGGGCGCGGCATCCGCTCGGAGCGGTTCACCCTGGAGGACTGCGCCGACGACGTGGTGGCCGTGCTCGACGCGTTGCGACTGGACCGGGCCATCTGCGCGGGGTTCTCGCTGGGCGGGATCGTCGGCCTGCTGGCGGCGCATCGCCATCCGAACCGGGTGAGCGGACTGGTGCTCTGCGCGACGCCCTACCGGTTCCGCGAGAAATGGCGCGAGCACGCTTTTCACCGAACATTCGAGGCCTTCGCCGCCGCGGTGGGGCCCTACTCCTACCGCCGGGCCGAGAAGCTCGCCGGGCGTCTGCCCGAGCTCCCGGTGGTCACCTGGACGCCGGGGCGATCGGATCGCTGGGCGCTGGGCGAGTTCCGCAGTACCAGCGGTTGGGCGCTCACCCAGGTGCTCGCCGCGGTCGGGCGCTTCGACGCGACCGCGTGGCTGCCGAACCTGACGATGCCGACCGCCGTGGTCGTCACGACCCGCGACCGGGCGGTTCCGGTCTACCGTCAGGTCGAGATGGCGACCATGATCCCGGGGGCGAGCACGCACCGTGTCGCGGCCGGGCACGCGTGCTGCGTGCTCGAGGCCGATCGTTTCGTCCCGGTGTTGCTCGAAGCCTGCGAGGCCGTCGTGGCGAAGATCTGACGGGTGCTCGGTGCTGTCCGGCGGCGATGGCGGACAGTCGACCGGCACTCAGCCCGATGTCCGCGCCGCGGAGAGCAATTCGGAGACCACGCCGGGAATGGCGTCGGTGAGCGCCCCGATGTCGGGCACCAGTTCCTTGCAGGCGATGAAACCGAAGTTCAGCTTGTCGTTGTTCGACAGCACGGTCACCGTCAGGCCCGCGCCGTGGAACACCGGCCCGAACGGGTACATCCCGTCCACCCGGAAGCCGAGGAAGTACAGCGGCATCGGGGGGCCGGGCACGTTGGACACCACCAGGTTGTGCACCACGGGGTGCACCTCAGCCAGCTTGAGCGACGAATACATCCGCGCCGCGAGCCGGAAGGTGTTCGGCGGAGCGTATTTCGACCAGTCCTGCAGGAAGTCGGCGCCTATCACCTCGTGCTCTTCCTTGGCCCCGCGGTTGGCCTCGGCCACCTCGCGCAAGCGTTCCACCGGGTCGGCGATGTCGGTGCCGAGCGTCGCGAACAGCGCGGAAACCTTGTTGACGCCCGCGGTGTGCCGGGTCGACTCGTGCACGGACACCGGAACGGAGGCGATGAGCGAGCGATCCGGCAATTCGTCGCGTCCGGCCAGATAGGTGCGCAGCGCACCGGCGACGACGGTCAGCACCACGTCGTTCACCTTGACGCCGAACGCGGAGCGGATCTCCTTGATGGCGTCGAGTTCGGCGTCGGTGAACGCGACGGCGCGATGCGGGGTGATGGCGAGATTGAAGGGCGTGCGGGGAGCGGAGAACGGTACCGCCATGCCCGCCTTGTTCTTGCGGCGGCGCTGGGCGAAACTCGCGACGATGCCGACGGTTTTCGGCAGCATGCCGACGATGCCCGCCCTGGCCGGGAACTTCACCACCGCTTCGGCGAGCAGTTGCCAGTCGTTCGGTTTCGGGTCGGGGCGCCACTGCTGGTCGGGGATCTCTTTGGCGGCGCCCGGCTCCGGATCGCACAGGTGCATCATCAGATTGGCGCCGGTGATGCCATCCACGGCGGCATGGTGGTATTTGCAGACCACCGCGACCTTTCCGTCGTCCAGGCCTTCCACCACCGACATCTCCCACAGCGGCCGATCGCGGTCCATGGGGCGGCTGGCGATGTCCCCGACGAGTTCGGCGAGTTCCCGGCGCCCGGCCGGGGGCGCGATCGCGATTCGGCGCACGTGATAGTCGAGGTCGAAATTCGCGTCCTCCACCCAGACGGGATGGTCGAGATTCAACGGCACCTCGTACACGCGACGGCGCATCTGCGGAATCAGCGGAATCCGCCGGGCCAGTTCGGCTTTGAAGCCCTCGAACGAGTAGTCACCCGACGACGGGTCGAGGATCAGCAGCGCGCACACGTGCAGATGCTGGGTCCCGGTTTCCAAGTAGAGAAAGCTGGCATCCAATCCGGTCAATCGTTCCATAGCAAAAGCCTACTAGAACATGTTCTAGTTTTGTGGCGATCGCGGCCGGTGTGACGACTGTCGCGAACTGATGCCACCGTACAGCGGCGGGTAGCCGCTTTGTGTGTTACCGAAGGTTCCATATATGTGTATGATGCTTGCTACGGATATGTAGGAAACGCGCGACGAGTGCGGGCGCGTGCGGATCGAGGAGTATCGATGAAGCTACTTCGCAGGGCAGGGCGGCGGCCCGAGATCGACCCGGGCGCGGTCGCGCTGCACGCGCGCAACGTGCGTTTCGACTGGTCGGACACTCCGCTGCGCTGGATGCCCACCGAACCCATCGCCTCGCACCTGATCAACTCGCTCAATCTGCTACTGCCCGAAGGCGAGCGCATGTTCTGCGCCGCGTACGCCGAAGCACTGCCGTACGTGCGGGACGAAAAGCTGCGCGAGGCGATGCTCGAGTTCATCGGCCAGGAATCGATGCACGCCGAGACGCACGACAAGGTGCTGCACGAGGTGCTCGCCGTGCACGGCATCGATCCGGAGCCCTATCTGCGGCAGGCCGAGTACCTGTTCCGCCGGACGCTCGGGCCGCGTGATGTGGACGGCGTGGCCGAACGGCAGGTGCTGGTCGAGCGGCTGGCTTTCATCGCCTGTCTGGAGCACTTCTTCGCCTACCTCGGTGACTGGGTGCTCAACGCGGATCTGGAGCGGTTCGGCGCCGACCCGCGCATGGCCGACCTGTTCCGCTGGCACGGCGCCGAAGAGGTCGAGCACCGGCATGTCGCGCACGACGTGGCCGTCTACTTCGGTGCCGGCTACCTGCGGCGCGCCGGGCTGATGCTGCTGGTGTTCCCGATCTTCCTGACCTTGGTGGTGCGCGGCACCAAGTTCCTGGTCCACCAGGACCGCGATCTGCCCGATCTCGGTTACCCCCGGTTGCTGGCGAGAGTCTTCGGCGCGATGTGGCGCGGCGCGCTGCCCGGAGTCCCCTCACTGCTGCGCAGCGCACTGAGCACCTTCGAGCCGGGCTACAACCCGGAGACGGTCGGCTCCACCGCGCAGGCGGTGACCTACCTGGCCAAATCCCCTGCGGCGCGGGCGATTGCCTCGTGACCGTCCCCGACCACCTGCCCGCTGATCTGTTCGGTAGGCGCGAGGTCGATCGCACCGTGCGGATGTTCGACGCGGTCGCCTCGGCGCGATTGCGCTGGACCACGCTGGTCAACCGGCGCGATCCCCGTCCGAAGGCGGACGACCAGCGGATGACGCTGGTCGTCACCGAACGCCGGATCGAGGCGCACGACCAAGACGTGGTCGGCCTGCGGCTGGCCGCCCCCGACGGACGCGCGCTGCCGCCTTGGCGCCCCGGCGCCCACCTCGACCTCGAACTGCCATCCGGCCGCCTGCGCCAGTACTCGCTGTGCGGCGATCCGGCCGACGTCCGCGCCTACCGGGTGGCGGTGCGCCGGATCCCGGAAGGCGGCGGTGGCTCGGTGGAGGTGCACGACTCCCTTCCGGTGGGCTCGCCGATCGTGGTGCGCGGTCCACGTAACGCGTTCCCCTTCGCCGTGCCCGGCCACGGATCTCCCGCGACGCGACTGCATTTCGTCGCGGGCGGCATCGGCATCACGCCGATCCTGCCCATGGCCAGGCTGGCGCACCGGCTCGGCATCGAGTGGTCGATGGTGTACACCGGGCGCAGCCGCGCGACACTGCCGTTCCTCGACGAGATCGAGGGCTTCGGCGACCGCGTCGTGGTGCGCACCGACGACGAGCACGGGCTTCCCGACGCGGGCGCCCTGGTGCCCGGCGTCGGTCCCGATACCGCGATCTACAGCTGCGGTCCGGCGCCGATGATCGCCGTGATCGCCGCCGCCGTGCGCGAAATGCCGTCCGTGGAACTGCATTCCGAGCGGTTCTCGCCGCCGCCGATCGTGAACGGCAAGCCGTTCGAAATCCGATTCGCCTCCACCGGTGAGGTCGTCGAGGTCGGCGCGACGCGCACCGCGCTCGACGCCATCCTCACGTCCCGGCCCGACCGTCCGTACTCGTGCAGGCAAGGTTTCTGCCGCACGTGCAAGGTCCGAGTGCTGGCCGGCGAACCCGACCACCGCGACAGCGTGCTCACCGCCGCCGAACGCGAGGCGGGCGCGATGCTCGTCTGCGTCTCGCGCGCCGATGGCGGACGCCTCGTGCTCGATCTGTGATCCGGCCTCCCGATCGGCCAAGGAGAATGATGACCACCACCGAAATCGCCGAACTCCCCGCGATCGAACGAACCGTGCGCAGCGGCGAGTTCGACCTCGCCGTCTACGAATACGGCGACCCGGCCGCCGAGACCGTCGTGCTGGTGCACGGCTGGCCGGACACCCATCACCTCTGGGACGCGGTCGTGCCGCGGCTGGCCCGGCGATTCCACGTCGTCGCCTACGACACCCGCGGGCACGGCCGTTCCACCCGCACCCGGCGCACCGCCGACTTCCGGCTCGATCGTCTGGCCGCGGACTTCTACGCGGTCGCCGACGCGGTGAGCCCCGACCGGCCCGTGCATGTACTCGCCCATGACTGGGGTTCGGTGCAGGTATGGGAAGCGGTGTGCGAGCCGCGCGCCGCCACTCGGGTCGCGTCGTTCACCTCGGTGTCGGGGCCGAACCTGGACCACATCGGCAAGTGGATCCGCAACCGGCTGGCCCGTCCGACCCCGCGCAACGTGTGGCAGCCGTTCACCCAGCTGCTGTCGTCGGCCTACACCTTCTTCTTCATGACTCCCGGGCTGCCGCGCGCCGCCTTCGGCCTGGCCGGGACCGAACGCGTGTGGCAGCGGGTGGTTTCGATCATGAACGAGACCGCGCCGTCGAACGTGCGGCTCGGCCCGACCTTCCGCGCCGACATCGTCGACGGCCTGTTGATCTATCGCGCGAACATCGTGCAGCGCATGCTCGCCCCGCGCGAGCGGCACACCGAGGTGCCGGTGCAGCTGATCGTCGCCGGACGCGACATCGCCGTGCGGCCCGCGGGATTCGACGACGAACACAAGTGGACCGGGCGGCTGTGGCGGCGGGACGTGCCCGCCGGGCACTGGATGCCGTTCTCGCATCCGGAACTATTGGCCACCGCGACCACCGAACTGATCGACACGCTCGGCGGCTCGGCGGCGCCCCGGACGCTGCGCCGCGCCGAGGTGGGGCGCACCGGGCGGCCGTTCGACGATCAGCTGGTGGTCATCACGGGCGCGGGCAGCGGTATCGGCCGGGCGACCGCGCTCGCCCTGGCCCGTCGCGGGGCCGAGATCGTGGTGTCCGACATCGATCTCGCCGCCGTGAAGGAGACCGCCGAGCTGATCGCCGCCGAACACGGTGTGGCGCATGCCTATCCGCTCGATGTCGCCGACGAAGACGAGATGCGGGCGCACGCCGAGACCGTGCTGGAGACCCATGGCGTGCCGGACATCCTGATCAACAACGCCGGAATCGGACAGGCCGGGGGATTCTTCGAGACGTCGGCGGCGGAATTCGACCGGGTGATGCGGATCAACCTCGGCGGCGTACTGAACGGCTGTCGCGCGTTCGGCCCGGCCATGGCCGAGCGCGGCCTCGGCGGGCACATCGTGAACCTCTCGAGCATGGCCGCCTACAGTCCGCAACAAGGGTTCAGCGCCTATTCCACCAGCAAGTCGGCGGTGTTCATGTTCTCCGACTGTCTACGGGCCGAAATGGCCGGGCGCGGGATCTCGGTGCACACCATCTGCCCCGGCATCGTGCACACCGACATCGTGCGGCGCACTCGGTTCTCCGGTGTCAGCGCGGAGGAGGAGCAGCGCAAGCAGGAGCGTTACGACAACCTCTATCGGATGCGGCGTTACGGCCCGGAGAAGGTGGCCGAGCGGATCGTGCGCGCCATCGAGGGCGATCGCAGCGTCGTGCCGGTGACGCCGGAGGCCCACCTGCAATACCACTTCGGGCGGCTCGCGCCCGCCGTCGTCCGATTCCTGGCGGCGCGGGTGAAGCTGACCTGATCAGGAGGCGAGGGCACGGGCGAGTTCGGCCTGCACGGCCACGACTCGCTCGGGCTCGACGCCCCACGGCTGCTCGACGCCGACCCGGCGGTCCAGATCCCACAGCACGCATTCCTCGCCAGGAGCCGCCACGAACGACCACGCCACCACCGTGCGGCCGAGCTGCTCCGCCATGCTGCCGTGCGAATCGACCGGCGGCCCGGCGCCTTCCGGGAAGTGGTGCAGGAAGCGACCGTAGGCGGTCGCGCAGAACTCCGCGTAGCGCTCGGTGCACAGGATGAACCCGTGCCATGCCTCGTCCACCGCGTGCGACGGCATGCCGATCACCTGGTCGTCCCGCATGGCGGCGCCGCAGCACAACAGCCACTGCCGCAATCCCTTGTCCACCAATTCCCTCGGCTGCCACGGGCAGGTTTTGTAGACGGCCTCGGGCAGTTCCAGCGCGTCGACGGCGGCGCGCACGGTCGCCAGGTCGATCTCGCGCGCCGGAGATCTACGGAACCTGAAGTTCACCACAGTTCACTGTACGTGCGCGCCGACGGGCCGCTACCGTTCTGACATGAGCGCACTCATCCTTCTGTTCATTCTTTTGATGGTGCTGCTCCTCGTGGCGGTTCCGATCATCATCGTGGTCGTCGTCATCCGCTCGCAGCGCAACCGGTTCCTGCCGCCGCCCCCATATGGTGGGTGGGGCGTCGGGAATCGAGGCGGGGGATATCACGAGGGGGGTTCCACGGATCCGTTCTGGGCGGCCGGCGGCGCCGGTTTGATCGGCGGGTTCGACCAGCCGAGCGGCTGCGGGGGCGGACATCATCATCACCACGATCATCACCATCACGGCAGTAGTTGCGGTGGGGGGAGCGGCAGTGGTTGCGGTGGGGGAAGCAGTTCCAGTTGCAGCGGAGGCAGCAGTTCCAGCTGTGGCGGGGGTAGTAGCTCCAGTTGCGGCGGGGGCAGTAGTTCCAGCTGCGGTGGCGGTTCCTGACACACGATTTGACCTCAACATGCCTTGAGGTTCCATGCTGATCTTCGTCGATGGACGGCAAGGAACGACGAAGGGTGTGTCATGAGGGCTGTACAAGCCAGTGAGTTCGGTGGGCCAGAGGTGCTCGCGGTGCGGGAGCTGCCGGAGCCTACGGCCGGGCCGGGTGAGGTGGTCGTCGACGTGGCCGCCGCGGATGTGATGTTCCTGGACACTCGGCTGCGTTCCGGCTGGGGCACCGACTTCTTCGCGATCGAGCTGCCCTATGTGCCCGGCGGCGCGATCGCCGGTGTGGTGGCGTCGGTCGGTCCGGGCGTCGATCCGTCCTGGGTCGGCAAGCGAGTGTCGACGCCCACCGCGGCCAGCGGCATCGGCGGAGGCCTGCCGATCGGCGGATACGCCGAGAAGGCACTGGCCAAGGCGGACACGCTGGTGACTTCGCCCGAGGGGCTGACCCCGGCGCAGGCCGTCGCGCTCACCCACGACGGCAGGACGGCGCTCGCCGTGTTCGATCGCGCCGCTGTCCAACCGGGGGAATGGGTGCTGATCACCGCCGCGGCCGGCGGACTGGGCGTCCTGTTGATCCAGCTCGCCCGCGCCGCGGGCGCGAACGTGGTCGCCGCCGCGCGTGGCGCCACGAAGCTGGAACTGGCCGCGCGGCTCGGGGCGACCGCGGTGGTCGACTACTCCGCGCCCGATTGGGCGGCCGAGGCGCGCGCGGCGACCGGGGGAGCGGGCGCGCACGTGGTGCTCGACGGCGCGGGCGGCGCGCTCGGCGAAGCCGCCCTCTCGGTCGTCGCGGACGGCGGGCGCTTCCTCGGATACGGCGCTGCCGCAGGTGAATTCGCCACACTGGACCGGGACGACGCTGCGGCGCGCGGTGTCACCGTCTACGGGCTGTTCGACATCACCGGTTCGGATGTCGATTGGCAGGCGCTGGCCAGGCGCGCCCAGGACGAGGTCGCCGCCGGGCGCTTGGAGGTCGTCATCGGCCAGACCTTCCCGCTCGACGAAGCCCATCGGGCGCATGCCGCCATCGAGTCCCGAGCGGCCGTGGGGCGCACTTTGTTAACAGTGTGAACAAAGCGGCGAACTGGACAATTGACGTAGTGCGAGGTCCCGGCGACGGCGCTAGGGTGCCGGGGTGGAGACTCTGCTCGTCGTCGGTATCGTCATCGTGGTCCTCGGCTTCGTCGTCGCTGTCGTGGCGTTCGCCAGCCGGCCACCCAAGGAAGCCGAGCCATGGGACGACCGGGACGACGCCGACGACTACGAGGACGACTGGGACGAGGACTATCGCGAGGACTGACCCCGCTCCGCCGGGGTCAGCACCACCACCGCGATGGGCCGCTTGGTCAGCTTCTGATAGGCGCTGTAGCGACCCTTGTTCACCCTGTCGACGAGCGCCCACCGCCGGGCGTACTCGGGATCATCCGGCAACGTCGCCCGGGCCCGTACCGTCAGTTTCCGCCGGCCGACTTGGATCTCGCACTCCGGCCGCGCCTTCAGATTCGCCAGCCACCCCGGCGGCCGCGGCGACCCGCCGTTGGACGCCGTCACCAGATAGTCCCCGCCGTCGCGCGCATACGTCAGCGCCGAAGTCCGCTCCGCACCGGACTTACGCCCCACCGTCCGCAGCAGCAGCGTCGGATTCCCCAGCAGCAGCCGATGCCCCACCAGCCCACCACTGTTCTCGTACACCCACTGATGCGCCTTCAGCACCTTCGTGAACAGACCGGCCATACCTGACCCTCCAGTAAGTTTCCGAAGCCTCCACCCTAAGCCAGGCGACTGGTTTCCACCCCTCAGGACCCGGTAGCATCCACAACGCTCGCGGTTCCCGCGGCACGGGGCGGTAGCTCAGTCGGTTAGAGCCGTGGACTCATAATCCATTGGTCGCGGGTTCGAGCCCCGCCCGCCCCACAAAGGCCCTCTGAACTGCGGAAATGTTGAACTCGACAGCCGAGTTGATCCAGAACAGTGCTCCGACAGCAATGTATTTTGCCGGTAGAATCCGGACATGGGGCTGGATCTGGACGACATCCGAGAACTTGCGGAGGACTTCGCGACGGAGCTGCGTCGCAAGAACCGGAGCAAGCAGACCATCGACGGCTACCTCACCCGGATCAGGTACTTCGCTGCCTACCTCGAGGAGCGCGAGCTGCCGACTACGGCGCCGGACATCACTCGTGCCCATATCGGCGGCTACATCGAGGATCTGCTCACGCGGCCCAACCGGCGCAGCGGTGAGCCGCTGTCGCCGGAGTACGCACGCGGCCAGTACCGATCGCTGCAACAGTTCTTCAAGTACCTCGCGGCCGAGGAGATCATCGATGCGAATCCGTTCGACAAGATGAGCCCGCCCGCGGTACCGGATCGGCAGGTGCCCGTGCCGAGCATGGACGCGGTGAAAGCGCTTCTCGCAGAGTGCGATGGGGTCGATTTCGCCGACCGACGCGACAACGCCATCATCCGGTTGTTCGCCGACACGGGGATGCGCTGCGGCGAACTTGCACCGCTTGAGGTGGACTCGCTCGACTTCAACGAGAACACAGTACTGGTGATCGGCAAGGGCGGCCGCCCGCGGACATGTCCGTTCGGTGACAAGACCCGAACGGCGCTGCGGAGATACCTTCGGGTCCGTGCGAAGCATTCAGGCGCGAAGAACGACAATCCAGCTCTGTGGCTCGGTTACTCCGGAGTGATGACCGACTCCGGTATCCGCCAGATGCTCCAGCGTCGATGCGACGCGGCCGGCATCGAACGTCTGCATCCTCATCAGCTCCGCCACTTCTTCGCGCATACCTGGCTCGACAGCGGCGGCCAGGAGCAGGACCTGATGATGCTCGCCGGATGGCGGTCGCGTCAGATGCTTGCACGATACGGCGCTGCGGTGGCCGACAGCCGTGCGAAGTCGGCGCATCGGCGGGCACGGCTGGGAGACAAGCTGTAGGAGCGGGGGCCAGCCCCGGTGCAGCTCCCGGGGCAACAGCAGGTCATGCAGCAAGACGTTACGGTTGCCTGTATGACCGATGACCTCGTCGCGTGGGCTGCGCAGCTGGCGCGGGACAATCTTGTCGGCATGTCTCGGCGGTGGCAGCACGTCCAAGGCGTCGCTCGGCATGCTCGGCAGGCCGTCGACGTGGTTGACGATTCCGATCTATTGCTGGCCGCGGCGTGGCTGCACGACATCGGCTATGCACCATCGATCCGCAGAACTGGATTCCACCCGGTGGATGGTGCCGACTTTCTGCGGCGTGAAGGTGTGTCGGAGCGTCTGTGCGCTCTGGTCGCCAACCATTCGTGTGCCCGTATAGAGGCGCGAAACCGTCATCTCGCGATCGACTGGCCGGATGAGCAGACAGCACTGCGCGATGCGCTGTGGTGGGCGGATATAACTACGACCCCAACCGGTGAGACGACAGATGTGCTCAGTCGCATTGCCGAGGTCCGCGAGCGGTACGGCCCGGACCATGTCGTAGCCAGGTCATTGGCTGAGGCAGCACCTGAGCTGATCGAAGCAGCCGACCGCACCGAGAAGTTACTCCGTGAATAGTGAGACTCTGTTCGTCTGTCACGTGTAATACGGTCCTGATGAGGGATTCAGACCCTGATCTATACGAAGGGCAATCGAGGGATGTACATCCAGAGATGAAACATCGCTCGGTGCAACCCATCTGACTTCCTTCGACTCCGAACTGGTTCGGAGTTGACCTCCGACTGGGTCGGCGCGAAAGCAGATCGAGAACTCTTGGCGCACTTCACCATCGTCGTATGCGATGACGTGCTCCGGATTCGAGAATATTCCGATGAGGCCGGTCACCTGGACGTCGATCCCGGTTTCTTCTTTGACCTCTCGTACGAGCGCCTCTGTGACCGTTTCGCCCGCCTCCAGCCCGCCTCCGGGGATCGAATAGCGATCGTTGTCGGTGCGGTGGATCATCAAGATTTTGCCCTCCGAGTCGCGCACAAGGGCACTAACGGCGACCTTGATGCTGTTCGGCGTGGGCGCGTCGGGGTCGTGGAAATAGTCGGTCCGGGCCATAAACGATCACCTTTCGGGGCTCGCGTTCGACCATACGTGCTCGAAGCTGGTCATATACGTCTCGAACATGTCGCCAGCGGGCAGCTGGCGAAGATGAAGCGCGGGTGCGTGTGCGCCCGGCAGTCCGTAGACGTGCATGTTGACGATCATCTCGTTGTCGAATCGGAACACTGAGTTGTAGAGCGTCGTGTCGTGGTATCGAAGTTCGACACCGTCGATCTCGGCCAGCGGCTCGATCAGTGCGAGTGCGTTGTTGATACGTGAGGGCACGGTGCCTGCCACCAGACGTTCCTCGGCGCTCCGCTTGTCGGCTTCCGCCGCGGTCGGGCGACCGAACAACAGTCGAACTTTCAGCCCCTCGCGTGTCTTCTTGCGCAAGGTGCGTGTGAACTCGGGCTCCTCGGCAAGGAACAAGCCCGCGAGCACGAGGACGTCGAGTTGTTCGCTCGCGCTCGACAGCAGCCGCTTCCACAGGTCACTTGGAATTGCACTGCGGTGTGGGTAGACCGTCAGGACTTCTGATTGTGCAACCTCGACCTTCCGTTCTGGCGCGAGAGCATCCGGCCACAAGTAGTTCTCGGTTTCTCCAACCAGCGCGGCGACCGCATGCCGGTGCTTCGGGTAGGGCACGCGGCCCTTCGTGATCCACCGTTCGACGGTCTTCGGCTCCACACCGGCCTTGTCCGCGACGTCCGGGATGTCGAGGCCAGCCTGCTGCATCGCATTGCGAAGGCGTTCGTTCGCCATTTCGCCTCCAATTTCAGGGACGTCTAGGGACTTCTACAACGGTACCTGAGACGTCCAGGCATGTCCACCTATGCGGTCATTACGCCTGCCTTTTCAGCGAAAAGTGAGGAACTGCAAGGAATTTCCCACTTTCGAAGGAGCGGGCATTGATGGACAGGACGTCTACTGAGGCGCGGAATCTGATCAGCCTCAAGACCGCGGCGGCGCTCGTCGACGTCGACACCAAAACGATCCGGAACTGGATTGCGGCCGGTGATCTCAACGGGTTCCGGGTGAACGGCCGCCTCTTGCGGGTAGAACGCGACGAGGTGCTGGCGCTCATTCGACCCGCCGCGACAGTCGTACACGGCGGTGTGGCATGAGCACCCCCGTCGAGCGGACGTTGCAGGCGCGTATCGCCGCACACGAGTCCTGGGCGAAAACTTCCGATCGCGCGGCGCGCACCGCGAAGGCGCGGGCGGCGATGGCAAGCAAGTTCGACCGCATTGTCGACCCCGATGGGCTGTTGAGCCCGGAGGAGCGCGCGTACCGCGCTGACCAGGCTCGGAAGGCTCATTACACGCGGCTCGCGTTGAAGTCTGCGCAGGTCCGCCGCCGTCGCGGTCGGAGCCGCAAGGGCGGTGAGTGCTGATGCGGGCGCGGACGTTCGGTCTGGCGGTCGCCGCAGTCGCGGTCGGCTACCTCGTGTTGACGGCGCCGGAGATTGTCGGTTTCACGGTGATGCTGCTGGGTGCGCTCGCGTTTTGGCGGACGTCGCGGCGGTGGAGGGTCCGGCGATGAGCGCGCCGTGGCGGCAGGACCCGCCTGTTCAGGGGTACACGGTCACCCACTTCGACCGCCGTGGCGGACACAACCCGCTGCATTCGATGGCCGGTCCGGAGTTCACCGGCACGAGCGCGGTGTTCGCCCCGCTGGGGTTGTTGCCGCCGCTGGTGCAGGTGGCCGCAGTCGGTGTGCTGCTGCTCATCGGGATGGGCGGCTGCACCGCGGCGTGGATCGATCATCAGGACTACGTGCCGTCGCCGAACATCTGCCGCCCGCTCGACGCGGGGGTTCCGCCGGAACCAGCGGGGTCGTGTGTGCCGCGCTCGCAGCTGCCCGAGGGCGTGGCGCGATGAGCGCGCCGGACCGTCGCCGCGTGCGTGCCGAGTTGGAGGCGGAGAAAGCTCGCTTGGACCTCGTTCACGACGTGCTGGCCGACATGGTGTTCACCGCTGGCGACGTGTCGGAGACGAAGGGATACCGCGACAACGACTTCGAGATGTCGAGGACGCAGCACGTCGGTGAGCATCAGGCGCAGGTTCACGCCGAGCGAACTGCGGTGTGGGACCGGTTGCTCGACTACCGCCACGATCCGGCGACGGCGGCGAAGATCCGCGCCCAGCTCGCAGCTGATCGGGACCGTCTGCGGCGGGAGCGTTCCCGCGGGATCGAGCGTTCGCGATGAGCCGTTTTCACGATCCGGATGGCAAGCGTTTCGGTATTCCAACGTGGCCGTGGGGTTTGGCGCCGCAGCATCTGCGGACCCGCCGCCAGCTCGCCCGTGAGGGCAAGAGCCCCGGCGGTGAGTACGAGGCGCAGGTGCTGCGTGCTCGGGGTGGTTCGCGGGGTCCGCTGAAGGCGCACCTGTACGACGCGGAATCGGCGGTGCCGAAACGAGTTTCGAGTGAGGCGCAGCTGGAGGCATTGCAGCTTGCGCGGTGGACGCGCTCGGCAATGGCCGCGGAGCGGCGAGGCGTGGACGCGATGGAGATGCGCGAGTTCATCGCGCAGGCCCGCGCCGATATCGCCGAGCGCCGCCGCGCGGCCGGTCACAGCCGCAGCTCGCGGCAGGGAAGGGAGCAAACCCGATGAACCACAACAAGGAGAGTCACGGCGCGGATCTCGACGAGTCCATCACCGCGTTGCGCGCCTCGGGAATGGGCTACCAGAAGATCGCCCGCACCCTGGGCATCCGTGCCCGTCGGGTGGAGGTGACGCTCGGGGAGGTCACGCGATTGCACGGTCGCGGCCTCAGCCAGGCCGAGATCGGGCGTCGAGTTGGGCTGCCTCGCACCACCGTTCAGGCTCTCATCCCTGACCGGCCGCAGCGGTCGACAGCACGGAAGACATCGGTGTTGGCGGCGTTGTCGGAGATGAACGGGATGCAGCGGGACACGTTGGGCTGGTTCCTGGGGATGGAGCGCAACCACGTGTACGCGCTGGTCGCCGACCTCGTCCGCGACGGCGACGTGTACGAGCCGGAAGAGGTTCAGGCGGGTGAGAAGTGGGTGGTGCCCACCCGCGTGACCGCGGCCCGCTTCTTGGGTTGGCGGCCCAGTGATTGGCGTCCGCGGTTGGCGTTGGCCGAGCACTACCGGGCGGTGGCACAGGCCCGGGTAATGCTGGTCGGTTCCGATCCGCAGCTGTGGGTGTCGGAGCGGGTGCTGCGCCACCGTGTGCAGTCCGCCGAGGGCGGACCGCGGTCGAAGACCCCGGTGCCGGTGTCGACCGGTCGCGAGCCGCAACTGGGACGCACCCACATCCACGACGGCCGGTTTCTCGGCGCTCGGGAGGGTGTCCACGGTTGGTGGGCGCTGGAGGTCGAGCTGTCCAAGAAGCAGCCGGAACACATGGACATCGCGTTGCGGGGGGCGATCCGCGCCGCCCGTGACAGCGACGTCGAACCGATGGTCGGCGTGCTCTACCTGTGCCGGTCCCGAGCGGTCCGCGACAACGTCAACGCCGCCTCCGATCGGCTGCCAGACCACGAGTTCGGACGACTGGAACTGCACCTGGTGGTCAGCGATTTCGACGCGGAATGGGCCGCGTGGCTCGAGAAGTACGCGCAGTTGCGCGAGGCCAACAAGGCGGCGAGCCCGAATCGTCGGCGCCGCAACCTCATTCATCTCTCCCAACAGGAAGCATCATGAGCAATCCGAACTGCCAGCCGATTCTCACTCCCCACGATTGCGGCCCCCTGGGAGCCTCGCAGGTACCCGCATCGCCGGAGCAGACCGCTCCGCCGGTGGAGCCGGGCGCCGGTAGCGGCCCGATGGTGCCGCAGGCGCCGCCGATCCGCCATGTCGAAGGCTGGGATCTGCCGACGCTGGACTTGTCTGCGGTCGGTGACGCGGCCTCGACAGCGACGGTGTGCGGTGTCGTGATCGTGGCGATGCTGGTCATGATCGTGGCCGTTGCGGCGCGCTGGCCGTTGGCGCCGCACCGGTTGCGCAACTTCGCGATCGGGTCGCTGCTGCTGCCCGCGGCCTCGGCGATGGCCGGCGGATCGTGGATCACGCCTGCCTCCCTGTTGTGGTCGGGTGCGGCGCGGGTCGCCGAGGGCGACCTGGGCGGGCTGCGCACGATGGTTGTGCTCGGCGCCCCGGTGGCCGCGCTGGCGGCGACGTACTGGTGGGCGTCGTTCGTGCACAAGACCAACACCGTCGGGTTGAAGAACCTGGGCCGCACCGAGCGGGTGCAGGCGGCGCTGGCCGCACGGCAGTTCGCCGGGGCCGCTCGGGCGGCACGGTCGGTCGGTGCCCCGTTCACCACAACGGACGGGATCGTGCTGGGGCCGCTGGCGGACCGGCGCTCGGCGAACCCTCTCGGTTTGTGGTCGGAGCTGACCGCGCGGCATCAGGCGTGGATGGTGGTGCCGCACAAGGAAGCGCGCCGCCAGATGGCCGCGTTCGGCACGACCGGTTCGGGCAAGACGGAGCTGATCAAGCGGTACGCGGTCGGGATGCTCGAATACGAGTGGAACGCCTGGCAGCGGTGGAAGGACGTGCCGGGCATGCGGGGCAAGCACCCGCGCCCGCTGCTGGTGGTCGTGTCCTGCAAGGGCGGCAACGACGACAAGGTCTTGGGCCACGAGTTGCGCGAGATCGCCCAGCGCCGCGGGATCGCCGCCGACCGCATCGCCGAGGTTCCCCACGGCGCCCGCCTGAACGTGTGGGCGATGCGCGCCCGCGACCAGCGCGCCGTGCTCGGCGACATGCTCAACGCCGGACAGGCGTCGACGTCGGAAGGCCAGCACTTCGACGAGCTGCGCCGCCGCATCGTCTCCCTCGTGGTCGATGCCCCGGCCGGGCCGCCCCGGTCGAGCCGGGAGTTCCTGGAGCGTCTGAATCCCGAGACGCTGCTCGATCTGTGGGGCAACGCCCCGGACGTGAAGCGGATGGTCGAAGCCCTCCAGTCGGAGAAGGTCGACCAGCTCGCCGACATGCTGATCAAGGCATCCAACCTGTTCGACAGCCTCCAGGGTGAGGACGGGCGGATGGTGTTCGACGGCGGCGTCGACCTCGACGACCTCGACGTGCTGTATGTGACCGTGCCCGGCCTGGACAAGGACGCCGCCCGCGCCCAGGTCGCCGCCATCCTGCGGATGCTGATGCAGCGCGCGGCACGCACCGCCAAGGACCAGCGTCGCAGCGTCACCCTGATCATCGACGAGCTGAGCGCGCTCACCACCGGCCAGGGCTCGATCGGACTGGAAGAGGTGTGCGAACGGGGCCGCTCCCAAGGCGTGAGCGTGCTGTTCGCCGCCCAGAGCCCTGAGGGTGTCGCCGGGGATCAGTGGGCGCTCGACCGGATCTTGAAGTCGTGTGCGGGTGGGGTGCTGCTCGGCTACGTCGAGAACGCCGGAGAGCTGTGCAAGCACTTCGGGTCGGTCCGGCACATGCTGCCGTCGCGGCACCTGATCAAGGGCCAGCGCACCGGCGACGAAGGTCAGGTGTCGGTCGGTGAGAAGTGGCTGGTCGACCCCGACCGCGTCCGCCAGTTCGACACCGGCCAGTTCGTCTACGCCAAGGCCGGACGCGCCCAGTTCGGGCACGTCGTGCCCGTCGACCCCGCCACCGTGCGCCCCTTGCCCGGCACCACCAGCGCCGATCCCGAGGCCGAGCCCGTCACCGCCGACGCGCCCGCCTGACCCCCTATTTCTCCGAAACCCATTGAAAGGCAACCCAATGCGCATCATCCGACCCCACGACGACAACGACGACAACGAGGGCCAGCGGCGGCCCGACCCCGCCGCGACACCGACCGATCCTGCGATCGCGGGCGAGCTGTTCGCCGACGAAGTCGAGGACTGGCTGGCGGGTATCGCCGACCTCGACACCGCCCCGACCCCGACACCCGCACAGACCGAACGGCCCGCCGCCGACACCAGGCCGGTGCGCCGGGCGGCGCTGATCGTCGTTCCCGACCTCGATGACGGACCCGACGCACAGGCCACCGCCACGTCGGCGCCGGTCCCGGCACGGTCGCGGGCGCAGACCGCGCGGCGCACCGCCGCAGCTTCCGCTGCTGTGGTCGGCGCAGCCGTGACCGCCGGATGGGGCGAGGGGCCGCTGGTGGTCGGTCCGCTGGCCGTCTACGGCAGCGCGTGGGTGGCCTACCTGTGGTGGAACGCCGCCCACCGCCCGCCTCTGCCGCAGGCCATCGGCACCGTCACCGCCGGAATCAGCCACGCCGTCGCCGCCGTCGCCACCGCCATCGTCGGGCTGCTGCGAGCCCTGGTCGAGCGCATCGACCGCGCCCGCACCCAGCACGAGAACAACCGCACCACCACGACCACCCCCGCCCAGTAACCAACCACAAGGAAGGAAAACCGTTGAGCACCAACCCACTCCCCGAAGACCCGATCCGCACCGCGCCGGTCGATCTGTACGAGCGCCTGCACAACGTCGACGACCGGCTGTTCCAGCTGCGCCGCGAAGTCAGCGAGATCCGGCGCGAGTACGCCGCCCTGCGCCGCCACCCCGACGCCTTGGCGGTCGACAACCTCGGCGACCCGATCGACCCCGCCGACGCCGCGCTCGGCGCGGAAACCGCGCTGGCGATGGCGGACGAGAAGTTGGACGCCGCCGACATCTGGCTGACCCGCGCCCGCGGCCGGTACGCGACCCGCCTCAAGCTCACCGACGCCGCCGCCGACGAACTCGACCGCCGAGGCAACCGCGTCGAGCGCACCCGATGAGCACCGAAACCAACCCACTGAGAGGAATTCACCGCAATGACCGACCGTAGCCCTGAGGACGAGATGATCGCCGAGGCCCGCAAGTTCGCGCGATCGCTGCCGGAACTGACCCGCCTGCACGCCCAGGCCCGCAACTTCTTGGAGCGCCGCACGATCCGCAAGGAGATCAGCCGGACGCTGCGTGAGCAGCGCCGCGAGGCCGAGGTGATGCGCAAGCATCAGCTGACCTGGACCAGCCAGGCTATCGACCGCTACCGCGTACACGTCCAAGCGGTCGCCGAGCGCGCGAACGACCCGAGCGTGGACCATGACCGGCGCGCCCGTGACGCTCACGCGCTGGCCGAACACCGCAACCGCCTGGCCCACGGCTTCATCGGCAACGAGCACCTGACCCGCACCGAGCAGGGCATAGCCCTCGACGGGTTGGACTCGGCGACGATCTTCCCGCATTTCAAGGTCGGCAACCTCTTCGCCAAAGCACACAAGGTCCGCGGCATCGACGCGCTGCGCTACCGCGCCCACGTCGCTCGTGAGACGGTCAACGCCCGCCAGCGCGCCGGGGCGGAGCGTGAGCAGGGCTGGCAGCACAGCCTGGACGCCGCGCGCCGAGCCAACGCCGAGGAGTCGCTGCTGGCGCGTATCGACGCCGCCCAAGCCGACCGTCACCGCTACACCGCGGAAATGACGTGGACCGACCCGGACGGCGGGAAGCTGACCGAATCCCGCTCGTTCGCCACCGAGCACAGCGCCACCAGTTGGTTGCAGCGCAACATCAGTGGCACGTCGTGGTCGGACGGCACCACCCTGGCGGTCGAGACCCGCGACACCCTCACCGCCGCGAAGCAACACGCCGATAGGGGCCGTCCCGAGACCGTCGCCGAGCAGCTCGCCGACCGGGAGACCGTACTGCGTGAGCGGACGTTGTCCGGGCAGGTGCACCGCGAGCAGCCCACCGCGGCGCAGGCCGGCGAGGGCGCCCGACAGCGCGAGAACACCGACCGCGAACGCCCGCCCGACACCGCCGGCGTTGACCGGCTGACGCAGGTGGAGCGCCAGTTGAACGACATGGCCGCCGACCGGGACCGGTTGGAAAACCGGGTCGGGATGCTGCAACGCGGCCTGGACTCGGTCACCGCCGACCGCGACGAGATCCGCCGCAAACTCGACACCGCCGAAGGGCACATCGAGGCGTTGAAGAACCGCAACCTGCGCCTGTCCGCGGAGGTCGACGCATTGCGCGCTCGGCCGGGCGTCGAGCAGCTGACCGCGGAGCGTGACCAGCTCAAGCAGGAACGCGACGAAGCGGTGCGCAAGCTCGTGCAGTCCACGCCCGAGCAGGAGCGCTACGGCAACCGCTCACGCCGCACCGCCGCCAACGGTCACGGGGCGGAGCAGGAGGAATCGAACCCGACGCTGGATGAGCTTCGCAACTCGGTACAGCCGGGCAACGACACCAGTCCGGTGGGCAAGCGCGCCAGCTACCTGCGCGACCTCGCCGGGACCGGCCGCGAGCAGGCCGGGCCGGACACCCAGTCCTGGCCGCGTCCGGAGCGCAACGGCAACGGCCGCAACGGTATCGAGAGGAGCCGTTGACATGGAACGCGAGCACGAGGAAGCGATGCGCATCGAGTTCGCCCGCTACACCCAGCTCGGCGAAGACCTGTCCCAGCCGCAGGCCACCGACGCCGATCGCGACCGCATCACCGCCCAGCGCCGCGAGATCGGCCAGCGGTGGGCCGACGGCCCGCACGCCGAGCACTGGGGCTACCTCGATGACGCCTACGAGGATTGGCGGCGCTCGCCGGAGCCGATGTTCCGGCTGGTGGACAACATCGTCTACAACGACGGCGCCGGAGCGACCGAGCTGCAATACCGCAGCTTGCAGCACTCGCTTCATCTGGCGATCCGCGACAGCCAAACCGTGCGCGACGCCTTCCACCGCCACACCAACCCCGGCATCGAACAGCAGCAGCCGCAGCCCGTGCGTGGGCGCGGTGTGCAGCGGGGGCGGTGAGTCATGCACATCGAGCACGAGGAAGCGATGCGCGAAGCGTTCGCCGAGGTCGACCGGCTGTCGCGGCTGCGGGACCGGCCGGGCGCCGGCGAGGCGGAGATCCACAGCCTCTACGCCCAGCAAGAAGCCCTCGACCAGGGGTGGCGCAACGGCCCGCATCCGGGGGAGTGGAAGTACCTGAAGGACGTCCACGACTTGTGGTCTCGCTCGCCCAGTGCTGTGCGGCGGATGCTGTCGTTGCCGGGCGCCGATTCGTTGAGCGAGGTGCAGCGGCGCAGTATCGAGCAGGCCCGCATCCTCACCGCCGCTCAGCGGCCCGAGATCGAGCGGGGGCGGTGACGATGACCGAACCGACACCGCAGCAGGGCCGCTCCTACGAGGTCGTCACCGCGGCGTTGATTCGCCGGGTGGGCCCGGCCAAGTGGCCGCGGGAGCCGCAGCAGTGGACGAACTATCTCTGCCCGGTGCACGAGGGCGACGGCCACCACCACAACCCCAGCCTGGGTGTGCGGTACGACCCCCGGCAGGGCAAGACGATGGTGCGCTGCTGGGCACGCTGCGACGACCAGGACGTGCTCGACCGCATCGGGTTACGGGTACGCGATCTGTGGGACCGGCTACCGGAACGCACCAACCAGCAGGGTTCTGCTCGTCGGCCGTACGCGGGCGGCGGGCGGCCCGCCCGCCCGGTGAGCGTCGCTTCGCCCGTCGAGAAAGCCATCCTGGCGGCCCGGTTTCCGCTGCCCGCCAAGCGGGATCTGGGTGCCCAGATCGGGGAGCCCGAGGCGGTGGACACCTACGTCTACCGGTGGCCGGGCGGTCGCGTCGAGGGCGCGGTGGTGCGGCTGCACACCCCGCACGAGCACGGGCACGCCAAGAGCTTCTATCAACGGCGCTGGACCGGAACCGAGTGGGTGAACACCGGCTTCGCTCCGCTGCCGTGGCAGCTCGCTGACGTGCGTGAAGCGCTCGACACCGGGCGCGAGTTGTACGTGTGCGAGGGCGAGAAGGACGTGCAACGAGCCCGCCAGGCCGGGCAGCTCGCGACGTGCAACGCGATGGGCGCGGGGAAGTGGACCGACGACCACGCCCGCTGGCTGCGTGGCGCTGGCCGGGTGATTGTTGTCGCCGATCGTGACCGGCCCGGCTACCGCCACGCCGCCCAGGTCGCCGAATCCCTCGCCGACCGTGTCGGCGAAGTCCGGGTGTTGCAGGCGCGCGACGGCAAGGACCTCTGCGACCACCTCGACGCCGGACACGACCTCGACGAACTGGAACCGGTCGCCTACCTCGACCGGCCCCGCTCCCAGCGCAGCATCCACGACCTGCACCCCACACCGACCAGCCGCGACCGGGCCGACCGGACCCGCACCCGCTGAACACCACAACAGGAAGGACCCATCCATCATGAGCACCAACACCTTCGGACAGCGTTTCCGCCGTGCCGCCCGCCCGGCGTCGGCGTTCACCAAGACCAGCAAGCCCGGCACCACCGTCTACGGCCGCATCGTCGCCGCCGTCGAGGAGCCGAAGCTGAAGTTCGGCGGCGCGCCCGGTGAGGTCGAACTCGACGACGACGGCCAGCCGGTCATGCAGACCGTCGTCACCCTCGACACCGGCGCCGGACCGCGCAACCTGTATGTGTCCTGGCGCATGGAACAGGCCATCGGGCTGGCGCTGGAGAACGCTGGCAGCGAGGACTTCGAGATCGGTGCGACCCTGTCGGTCACCTACACCGGACCTGACCCCGAGTACTCGCGGGCGCGGCTGTTCACCGCCGTCTACACCCCGGCCGCGGCGAGCAAGGGTGCGTGAGCCGTGACCGGACTCAGCTCCAGTGCGGACGCGGTGCGCAGCAGCGATCCTGCTGCGCACCGCAGCGCACCAGACGATGCACAGGCCGGTGCACGGACCCGCGAGCAGGTATCGGCGATCCGGTTCTTCTGGGGTGAATTGCTGTTGGTCGCGGCGATGTCGATCGCGGGCAACCTCGTGCACGCATGGATCAATGCACCGGACGGCAAGCAGCCGGTCGCGGCGTTCGTCGCCAGTTTCCCGCCGATCGCGTTGCTCGCAGCAACCCACGGTGTTGGGCTGCTCGTGCGCGCCCAGAACAAAGCACGCCTCGCGTACTGGGCTGTTGTCGCACTTACCGCCGCTATCGCGGTGGGCGCGTTCCGGCTGTCGTTCGACGCCCTGCGGGAGCTGTCGATTCAGGTGGGGATGAGCGAACACCTGGCATGGCTGTTCCCGCTCATCATCGACGGCGCCATCGGACAGGCCACCGTCGCCCTACTCGTGCTCGCACGCACCGACGGCGCCAGCCCCGAACCGGCGCTGCGCACCGAGCCGGAACCAGCGCACCGGCCCGACCCGGTACGCACCGTGTCGGTGCGCGAGGTTCACACCGAGACCCGGTCGACCTCGACCGAACTCACCGCGCAACAGGCGCCCCCGCAGCTGCGCACCGCCGACCAGACCGCGATCGAAGCCTCCGCGCACCATGCACCGGCACCCGTTGCGGAGGTCGACCGGTGGGCGCGGGTCGCCGAGCTGCTGTGCAGCGCTGACCCCTCGGGGCGGCGTGACCCGGAGAAGGTGACCGAGATCCTGCGCCTGCGTCACGAACAGAACTGGTCGCACGCGCGCATCGCCGAACACGTCAGCCTCAGCTCGTCCTCGGTGACCCGCACCCTCACCGCGGCCCAGGAACACCTCCAGGAAGGAGCCCACCAGTGACCAGCGTGGTCAACGTCCGACTGTCCGGCAGCGCCGACGCCGTCGCCGCGGTGACCGCGATGCTCACCGCCGCTGGATTCGATGCCCGGTTCGGCGAACGTATCTATCCCAACCGCAACAGCTTCGGGGTTCGCGCATACGGTGAGATTGCCGTAGCCGATGCCGTCCCAGTGTCTCGAGGGAGAGGGGAACCCTGACATGAAGATCATCTCAAAGCCGGTGACGTACGAGCCGCCGCCAGAGGCGGACAGTTTACGGTTCACACGCATCAGGTTTGTTGTGGCAGGTTTCGAACTCATCGACATCACGATCGAGTCCGGCGTTCGTCCGGTGGTCAGCGCTGGAACTGTCAGCGCAACCGACGAGGACGATCAATAGACACAGCGGAGGTTGCCAACTTCAGCCCCTTGGACTCGCTCGAATCGCACCTGAATAGCCGAAGGCCCGTCAGCCCGCCTGACGGGCCTTCGGCTGTGTCCGGACCCCGTACTTGCCGGGACACTGCCGGGACATTGACGGGACTTCGCCGGGACAGTGCCGGGACATACCAAGTCCCGGCACTGTCCCGGCACCTCGGCGTCGAAATCGCCGTGAGCTGGGGTGTTTGGCGTCGTCTTCCTCCCCACCCGGCCGACACTCTCTATGGCTTCGCTGTTCATAGAGAGTGTCGGCCGGGTGGGGAGGAAGCCAACACCAAACATTGGGGGAGGGAAAGGACCAGAAGAGAGAGACCACAAGGAAGGGAGGACCACAAGAGGGTTGAGTGGGTGGTTGCGTCAGGTGTCGAAGCTAGGTCTAGAGCCGCGCCACCTACGGTGGCGTGTTCGCGCGCCAGGACGCGCTCAGTGCGGTCGGGAATCGAGTGCGCATGGGCGGTTAACGACATGCGATTTCCGGCCGGGAGCGAGCACGTAGCGTCCGGGTGTGCGACGCAGGGTGAGAATTGACCACAAGAGGGGGCTGTGGCACCCGCATCGAAGGTCGGCCAGCGCTTCCCTCGCGTCATCAGCAACGCGGCGAAGGTGGTGAAGTACGAGCGAGCGGTATCCGGGAGTGCTTACGATTCTCAACATGGGCAAACCGCCGAAGCGCCAGGCATTCACTCATGAGCAGCGGATCAAGGCGTTCGTACTTCGTGCTCGCCGGATCGTCGCTCATTCGCTGTGGCGTGAGCACCGCGACACGATGGAGAAACTGCGTACTGCCGAGATGAAAGTCAACATCACACAGAACCTTCTGACCGGCGAGACTACCTACACCCACCGCGAGGAGTTCCCCTCCGAGGAACTTCTCGAGTCGCTCGCAGCTCGGGTACGTCCGCTCATCCTTGAGTCCGAGGAGTTGTATTACCCCAAAGTTCTTGACTCTATAGCTACCCTCGTGCCCGCAGCGAACTTCCCGGACTATGTGTTACCGATCGAAGACTGGCATACGCTTTGGGCCTCAGTGGCAACTCGTGACGAGTCAGCTCAGGCGTACTACATCGTGACCGACGGAGGTGCTGCCTCGGATCAGGACCTCATGTACGCGTGGTTATACGGCGACGTCGTACACGCCGACGACAAGGAAGCCGAGGCGAAGGGCCTCGGCATCGAACAGCGGTACAAAGCAGCCGCAGGAATCGTGACAAGGATCGTCGAGTGTGTAGAGTCGACTCTTCTCCTCGTGCAGGAGCTTATTGCTGAGCAGGTGTTGACGGTCGACCAAGAACTGTTCGAGCGCGAAGTCGTTGTGAAGCGGACTGTCTTTGAGACGCCGCTTCGACAGGCGCGCGTAGCAGATCGTGAAACCCCGTTGCCGTTGCACGTTGGCCCGCTCGACCACAGCATTTGGACTGACATGGCTGAGTTCGTCGCGCCGGGCATTCAAGCGGCGAAGTGTGCCACCTGGTGGAAAACTCGAGGTCTTCCCGGACCTCCGTCGCAATCGCGGCCTTTCCCCAGACAACGTGTAGTTCTCGAGGACTTCGATTCATGACCGGGCACACTGCGCCGATCCAAGGGCGTGGGGCGGCTCGACGTCGGCGACAGATGTGCTCAGCCGGTCGGACTTCGTCCCCAGGCGAGGACAGTCCGAACATGCGTGCGGCGGTTGCGCCGAAGCGGAGCACCGACATGCGCGCGGCCTGGCCCGGTTGATGCATAGCGACAACTGATGTCCGACCCGGAGGGAAACCTGTTGTCCCCGATGACTTGTTGCGCCTGCGGACGTACTACAGTGCCTGGATGGCCGATGCAGGGTCGCCGTCAAGGCGCCGGTTCGTAGATGAATTTTCCGCTTGGCTGAAACTGGAGGATCCGGCCAAAACGGGGAGCAAGATATATTTTGAGACTGCCATGATAGTGGTGGACACCAATGTGCTACTGGATCTTTATCGCGTCTCTTCTGCTACCCGCCAGGAGATTGTCGATGTTCTATCTCGAATCAAAGAACAGCTGTGGATACCATATCAGGTCGCATTAGAGTACAGTAGGAATAGGCGCAAAGCGGTAATAGATCGGAACAAGCAGTTCTCGGAAATTGGGAGTGTGCTGCGTAATTCCGAGAATGGTGCCATAGAAAAGCTCGAAGATGCATTAAGTAAGTTCTTAAAATTCCGAGAAAAGAATAGATCGAGTAGGGTTTGGGATCCTGTTACCTTCGGCGTCGACAAAGAAGGAATACGCGGCAGAATAAGAGGTATATGGCAGGAGGCACTGAAAGAGCTGGGCGAGCTTGAGGCTGAGATCGACTTATCAGTCGAAGACCTGGCGGCCGACCCAATTCTCGCGCAGCTCGATGACCTACTCACCGGCAGGGTGGGCGATTTGCCGTCGGCGAAAGATCTGCAAGAGCACGTTGAACATGCGTTGGAATTTAGGTACCCGAACAAAATTCCGCCTGGTTATGCCGACGTCAACGACAAGGACACGCCAGTTCGCCAAGCTGGTGACTATTTAGTCTGGCGTCAGCTGATCGACCATCTGAAAATCCAAGATACGACAGGTGTGCGGCGGGTCATGCTGGTAACGGGTGATTCAAAAGCTGATTGGTGGGAGCTGGACAGAGCTGGTAATCCAATCAACCCGCGGCCAGAGTTAGTGCATGAACTACGGCATGAGGCAAATGCCGAACTTCTGCTACTTTCCTTGACGCAACTTCTACAAGGCGCGAAAGACCACCTCGACTATCAAGTCTCCGACGCCGCCATATCGGAGGTGCAGGAGCAGGAAGAGGCGGACCAGTTAAGGGCATTGCTGCCGGATATCGTCCTCAATAGCAATGGTCCGATAAATCTCACCGACCTGCATCATATTGCGCTAGAGAAAATAGTCATGTACTTCCTCGTGTCGATTGGATGGGAGGTTTCGCGCCACGTTCTCGGTGCATCCTCAAGGGTGGATTTCATTGCCATTGATAGCGATGGACAGCGTGTTGCGATAGATGTGAAAATGCGCCGTAATGTCAAAATGTTGGATATTGACATAAAGCAACTGCAATATGCTGCTCAACATATGGATCATGAAAACCCGATCGACCGGTGTCTGCTTGTAACTACGGCTGCTATCACTCCCGCTGTGAGCAGATTTCTGGAAACTTTAGATAAGGTGGAGGTAATCGATGGACCGGCGCTGTGTAATTTACTCAAGGTGTATTGCGGATTGGATGTGTACATATCCGGTATATGACCTTCGTCCTCAACAGGGTGATTCGCAGTCGGCCTGACAACACTGGTTGCCCCATCAAGTCTGGTGTCGTGGACTACCGACAGTATGGACAGGGCGCATGTGCGCCCTTTGGAAGCAGCATGGCGAGTTGAACCATCTCTGTATGCATTCTCGGGTAGGAGGTCACGCACTTCAGGTCCGTGGCGTCCAGTTGGTTGCGTGACACCCCGGCAAAACATGGAGCGAGCGTGGTGGGGCGGGCGGGGCCGTAGAGGATCGGCGGGCGGAAGGTGTGAGGACAGCTTGCTATGGAACGGCGCTCCACTGCGGACGACTATCCGCGTCGTGAAATCGCAAGGTGCAGTGAAGCGCGCCCGCACGGCCGCGATGCCCCGTCGCGTCGGTGCAGTCGAACCGCCGCCGGTCGGGCGAGCTTACTGCCGATCTCGGGCGGGCTCAGCCCCGTACTGCCCGATTCGGACTCCACGCGTCGGCGTCGTTGCCACTGTCGGCTGTGTCTATCTAGGCGATACTTGGGATTGCGCCTATGCCAACGTCTGGGTGTTCAAGATCAACCATGCCCATAGCTCGACACCAATGTATTTTGCTTCTACGGTTGCGACTGACCAGTGTTTTACCAGGTCAGGACAGTGTTCGGAGTGTTTGATCTCATAATCCATTGGTCGCGGGTTCGAGCCCCGCCCGCCCCACAAATACCCGCTGACCAGCGCGTTTTCTTCCCGCGAGAGGTTTCGATCCAGAACGGCGCTCCTGTTCACCAATGGATTATCGCGGTAGCGCTGGGGCCATGGGGACCGCTCCCCTGGACGACACCCGCGAGCTGGCCGACGACTTCGCGACCGAGCTGCTGAGGGAAGATCCGCGGCATCCGGCATGCGACTCCGGAGGGCTCGCTGTAGTAACCGGCCGGTTGACTGCCGCGCCTTCTGCGCGAACACCCCGTTGATAGCCGGGTGTCCTACCGGCCTACGGACCGAGCTTCGCTATATCGGAGCATCCTGACCTGTCTATGCGCGTGCTGTGCAGCATTCACGGCCTGGGGCAAGCCGTTTCACTCGCCTCTCGCCAGTACCGCGTCGAGTGCCGTCCCGCCCGAAATCGGAAGGGAAATGAATCAATGCTGTACGCGCACAGGACGATTACCGCAGTTTCGCTCGTGCTGTACATGTGTATATCGCCATCGCACGGTTCAGTTCACCTCCGACGCCAAGGGCTAGGTGCCCCTGTAGCCATAGGTGGTGATGTCTCGTTTGGGGCGGTTCGACGCGGTGGCGCTACGATCACGCTAACATTCTGAGAGGAAATCATGACCAAGTCGACGGCCTTCGCCGCTGTGTTCTCTGCGGCCGCTGCCGCTCTGTTCTTCCTGCCCGCCGCACCCGCGCATGCCCAGTCCCCGCACTGCGCCAAGGCGATCGAGCTGATCAACATCGCGATCGACTCGAACGGCGGCACCTTGGACGGGGCGACGGCGGAAGCGCTGTCCGGCAGGCTCAGTGGCCTCGCCGATCTGGCCCAGGGTGCGGAGAAGGATGTCATCTCCGCCTATGCCTACGCGCTGGTAGATGAGAACGTCACCGATCTCAACCCCTACACCGACGAACTCAATCGCGTCTGCGCCTGACGGCCGACCAGACCCGAGGCGATGCTTCGACCTGACTGGGGATTCCTGGCTCTGCGGCCCGGATCCCCAGCGGGCCTGCTCCTTCGGTGAGACCGACCTGGATGGTGGAGGTGGCCGAGCATGAGCGCACTATGTGCCGCTCATCTCCGGGTCGATTCGGCGTAGCGCGGATGCCAGCCATTCGCTCTCGCGGTGCTCGGTCGGCATCGAGGCCAGTCCATGTGTCGCCTCGGCCACCGCTTCGGCCGTTCGCCCCAGTAGAGCCAGGACGCCTCCACGCTGTACGGCCCCGAATCCGGTACTCCACCAATACATCGACGCGGGGGGCTCGATGCCGTCCGCCGCTTCCGTCGCCGCGTCGGCCATCGACAGCGCGCGCTGTGCTTCGCGCCTCTCTCCATGCGCAGCCAGCAGTTCAGCTCGCCGCATTCGCCCGTAAGCGCTGACGATGGGGTGCGCATTCCGTACGGCCAATGCGGCGTCCGACAGTGCGACGACCTCCCCGAAGTTTCCCGCGCTGACAGTCACGTAGCCGAGGAATCCCAGGCTGTGCGCAAGCCGGTCCGGATCGCGGGACTCCTTCGCCAGGCTCACTGCTGTGCCGACGCTACGCCGTGCGGCAACGTCGGCGCCGATCGCATGCTCCAGCCATCCCCGATACTGCGTGACCTCTGACGCGAGAGCCGCCGCCTCGATCTTCGCCGTGCGTGCCTCGCGGGCAAATTCCTCGGTCATGGCTGACATGCCTCGCACCGCCGGGAGTACCGTGACCGCCCCGGCCGCGTCCTCGATGCGGCGCGTAGCCGCCAGCATCACCGCCACGTCGGACAGCGCGGTGGTGTCCACGCCGGCCGGTCTTCGCGCCACCGTCGTCAGCCGCTCCAGGTCCGCGCCTAGCACCCTCTCGTAGGCGGCGGAGACACCGGCAGGTACCGGACGCCGACCGGTCTCGATCAGCGACAAGTAAGCCTTGCTGTAGTAGCTCCGCTCGGCCATCGCCCGCAGCGAGATACCCGCTGCCTCGCGTGCGGCACGCAGGAGCGCACCCGGTTCCATTACTCCAGCCTAAGGGTTCGCCGAAGGATGTGGACGCCTGTGAACAGCGAAATTGTATGCGGCCCAGCTGTTGTCTCATAGTGTCGATCGCAGCCCCGCTGCCGAGCGGACAGTTGCCTCGGCGGCGGGAGCTCATCAACGACAGGGGACGAGGGGCAGGGGAATGCACGCACTCGGCTGGATAGATCCGACATCGCCGACACCGGAATGGGACCTCGCGCAGGTGCGCCGCTTGGCGCGGCGGTTGGGATACGAGCTGTGCTTGGCCGACCCTGGTTCAGAGCTAGGTCTTGTCGGACAGGCTGCGTCTTCGGGGGTCGAAGTGGTATTGCTACCGTCCTCGGCGCATGTGGATGCCGTGGTGCTGGACCGCTTGATGGCGATCGTCGAGGTGGAATGCGCGACGCCGCGAGCGTCGTTCGGGCGCTGGGCACCGGTGGGCGGGGTGCGCCGGTGAGCGCGGCGGAAGTCGGACTCGTCTTCGTTGTCGGCATGCCGCTGGCGGTCGTCGTCGCAATGATCCTCTGGCCGTCCGATTATGACGACTGAGCTGCCAACAGCGGCGACTCTCCGCCGGGCCCTGCGAGGTCGGCGAGTCTGCCCACCCGCCGTGCCGGCCCCATCGGCAGCGCTGGGCGCTTCGATCGCGGACCGTCAGTGGTTGCGTCCTCGGTAGTCGAGGCAGGCTCGGCCGCCGGTGGGTGGGGTGGTGGGTGTCATGGCTTCGGTGTAGGCGCGCAATCCTTCGGCGAGCTTGCCTGCCATGTTCTCCAGGTGTTCGGGGCGGAGGTGCTTGCCGAAGGCGGCGGCATCGAGCAGTTGCCTGCGTACGGCGTTGATCTGCGAGTAGGCGAACTGGGTGGGCTCGAGGTCCGGCATGCTCCGGCACCCTACCTCGAGTCGAACATGTTTTCGATACACGCGGGGTCTGGGGCGTCGGGCTTTCTGGCCGGGCACAGCGCTCTCGAAACCGGTGGGCTCGCATCTCACGCAGCGCCCGACTAGCGTCCGGCGAGCTCGGCGACGATCGGAGCGAACCTGTCGGCGAAGTCGGCGCCGAAGACGAAGTAGGAGAAGCCGATCTCCTCCCGTCGCCGCTGGATTTCCTCGGCGGCGGCCGCCGGATCATCCGGAAGTACGGTCACCGAGTCTGCCGCGCGAAGTGCCGCGGGTCGGTGTCGGGAGGCGCCATGAACGGCGCGACAGTGTCACCGATAACCGGCACGGCGAGCGCGAGCTCGACCTTCCCGTCGGTGCGGAAGTCGCGTGCCAGCCGCTCGACATCGCCCCGAGGCTGGTCCCCCAGCGGGAAGGTGACCGTATCGGCGACCTCGGCCGCCAGCGCCCGGGCCTTGGGACCGTAGACGGCCATCGCCACGGGCGTGTGACGGTCGGGGCCGTCGAGATCTCGCAGCCTCGTGACCGTCTCACGTACCTGTGCCAGCCGCTCGTTCGGCGGTGGTACTGCGGGCAGTCCCTTGTCGCGGAGCTCGTCCTCGATTCCCGGTCTGCCGGTGCCGATGCCCATCTCGAAGCGACCGTCGGTCAGCAGCGACAGCGAGTGCGCTTCCCACGCCGTCAGCCAGGCCGGGCGTAGCGGAGAGGCGTACACCCACGTGCCCACGCGCAGGTCGGTCAGGGCCGCGACGGTGGCCAGCATGGGGCCGGGCGCCGGTTGCAGCTGCGGAAAGTCGGGCACCAGCAGCGTCGAGTAGCCGCTGTCGGCGATGCGGCGCACGCGATCTCGCCACGTCGGCAGATCGGTTCTGAGCGGGGCAACGACCCCGAATCGAAACGGTCTCGTCATGTCCGGACTCCTGTCATTCGGTCTCTTCAGAGGAATCGACGACCGATCCATCCGAAATTCATCGGTGCAGCCGGAATCACGCTCCTGCGAACGTCCTGAACTCGGCATCAGGAGCGGTCGTGAGTGACACCCGTGTGGCAAGGAAGATCTTGCCGGACGAGTTGACCCAAGACGGCGGTACCCGGGTGTCCACTCGGCCGACATTCCCGCTGTGACCAGGGCTAACACCGTGTCAGTGGACGTGTCAGGCCGGTATCAGGCCTGTGTCAGCCATCCTGGCGACAGTTGTCCACATGAACAGCACAGCGATCGCGGCTTTCGGGCTGCGGAAGGCATACGGGGACAAGACGATCCTCGACGGCATCGATTTGAATATCGGTGCAGGGACGATTTTCTCGCTGCTCGGTCCGAACGGGGCGGGTAAGACGACGACGGTGAACGTGCTGACCACCCTGCTGAAGGCCGATGGCGGCACGGCGCGGGTGGCCGGGCACGATATCGCGACCGAGCCCAAAGCGGTGCGCGCGGCCATCGGGGTCACCGGTCAGTTCGCGGCGGTGGACGATCTGCTGACGGGGGAGGAGAACCTGTGGCTGATGGCGGATCTGCATCATCTGCGGGCCGCCGAGGGCAAGCGGGTGGTCGCCGAATTGCTGGAACGGTTCGATCTGGTGGAATCGGCGCGAAAGCCGGCGTCGACCTATTCCGGGGGTATGCGCCGGAAATTGGACCTGGCGATGACGCTGGTCACCAAGCCGGCCATCGTTTTCCTGGACGAGCCGACGACCGGACTGGATCCGCGCAGCCGTCGCACCATGTGGGAGATCGTCCGGGAGTTGACGGACGGCGGTGTCACGATCTTCCTCACCACCCAGTACCTCGAGGAAGCCGATCAGCTGGCCGACCGGATCGCGGTGCTCGACCAGGGCCGCATCGTCGGCCAAGGCACACCCGAGGAACTCAAGCGCCGCGTGCCCGGCAGCCACATCCGGCTCCGGTTCACCGACGTCACGGCGCTCGATGCGGCGGCGCGGATCCTGCCCGGCGCCACCCGCGACGACGAGGCTCTGACTTTGCGGGTCGCGGGCGACGGCGGCACGAAATCACTACGGGACCTGCTGGACCGGCTCGCCGAACACTCGATCGACGCCGACGAGGTCTCCGTCCACACCCCCGACCTCGACGACGTTTTCCTTTCCCTGACCGGTCACGCCACCACGGAGGCTGTCGCACAATGAGCACCATTACCGCACCGCTGGCCGATTCGTCGATCATGTTGCGTCGCAACTTCAAGCACATCGCCCGGAGTCCGGTCACCATATTCAACGCGGCTTTCATGCCGGTCGTGATGATGCTGATCTTCGTATACGTATTCGGCAACGCGTTCGATGTCGGCGAACAGTACATCAACTACGCGACCCCGGGCATGATCCTGCTGGCCATCAGTTACGGGTTGTCGGGCACCGCGGTATCGGTGAGTTCCGATATGGCGAAGGGCATCATCAACCGTTTCAAGGTCATGGACGTCTCCCGCAGCGCCGTACTGACCGGCCATGTCGCGGCCACCGTTCTGACCAACGTGATAGCCATCGCGGCCGTGCTCGGCGTGGCATTCCTGCTGGGCTTCCGGTCGTCGGCGACCGCGCTCCACTGGCTCGGCGCGATCGGCATCATGGCGGCCACATCGTTCGCCGCCTCCTGGCTCACGGTCGCACTGGGCATGGCCGCGAAGACTCCGGAATCCGCGGGCATGACCGTGGTGCCGCTGATCATGCTGCCGTTCGTGAGCAGCGCGATCGTGCCCGCCGACCAGATGGGACAGGGTATCCGGCAGTTCGCCCGGTATCAGCCCTTCACCCCGATCATCGAAGCCTTGCGCGGGTTTCTCGGTGGCCATCCTTCCGGCGGCTACACGGCGGCCGCGCTCGCCTGGTGCGCCGGGTTCGCCCTGGTCGGATACCTGTGGTCGCGGGCCACGTTCAACAAGCGCGCGTAGTCGCCCGGCTGACCGCGCTGATCGGGGCGCGTCCGCGATGCGCCGAAAGCGGCGTCACCGGCCGGGTCCGCCATTCATTTCACCCACCGAACAATTTCGAGGAGACAGCCATGCCCACGTTCGAGACACCGAAGCCGATCGTCGTCACCGTCGACGTGCTCTCCGGCAACGTCACTGTGATCGCCTCCGACCGTACCGACACCGTCGTCGAGGTCCGGCCGGCCGATGGGTCCAGAAAGGGTGACGTGCGCGCCGCCGAGCAGACCGAGGTCGCTTTCGCCGCAGGCATATTGACCGTCAAGACGCCGAAAGACTGGCGGACCTACAGCCCGTTCGGCGGCAACCCGTCGATCGAGGTGACCATCGAGGTACCGACCGGCTCCCGGCTGAAGGGCACGGCCGCTGTGGGCCGATTGCAGGGCACCGGCGAACTCGGCGAGTGCGACCTGGAGATATCCGCCGGCGACATCACCGTCGAGCGCCCGGGCGGTTCGGTGACCGCGAAAACCGCCAAAGGCGACATCCGCATCGGCGAAGCCTCCCGCGGCGTGCTCCGCTTGGAGACATCCATGGGTGAGCTGGAGGTGGGTATCAGCCCGGGCAGCGCGGCGCGGCTGGAAGCCGACGCCCGCTCCGGCGCCGTGCAGAACCTGATGCGACCGGTCGACCGGCCGCAAGGCAAGGAGGACACCGTGGAGGTGTACGCACGTAACTCCTACGGCAACATCATCATTCGGCACGCCACCGCCGCCTAGCTCATCCAGCTCAGCAGCCCAGCCACCCGCACCCCACGTCAGCGTGGTGACCACCGCACCCCGGTGCACGACTCCATGTCGGGTCGTGCACCGGGGTGCGGCCGTGTTCCGCAATGCTCAACCAGCGAGCGTCGTCGCGACCAGCTCACTCCAATTCGCCTGCGCACCTTCCCTCGTCGCCTCGGTGAACCGTGCTTCTCCGAGGCGATGTCGTGCTGTCTGCTCGATCCGAGCCACGTCCGGTTGAGAACGATCGGGCAGTCCGCGTACCGCGGCACTCGCCGCGAGCAGTCGCACGGCCTGTTCGTCCTGGCCGTCGCGCAGCGCCAGATCCGCGACACCGACGAGGATTTGGGCGATGAGGGGCGCGTAGCCCGCCGCGGATGCCGCCTGGAAGGCCGCGGCACGTTGTTCGCGGGCTTCGTCGAGACCGTCCGCGAGGTAACCGAGCAGGTCGTGTGTCACCGCCTTGACGTAAACCTGCTCCGCGTCGCTGCCCAGCATGGTCGTCGCGAGCTCGATCTCCCGGTGCGCCTGTGCGGTGTCGCCGTTCCAACGAGCCAGTTGCGCCTTCGCGAAGGCGAGTTCGGCCAGTGCGTTCTGCCAGGCTGACCGGTCGGCGTACCGCTGCCCCGCGGCGATGGCGGCCGCACTCGCCTCCGCATCACCGAGCAGCCAGTACAGCTGAGCCTGCCTGGCCCGCATCAGGAAAACGTCCTCGATCGCGCCGACTTCGGTGACCACCGCGATCGCCTGGTCGAGGTGTTCGCACGCGGCGGCGAACTCGCCGCGCATGGCGATTCGATTCGCCAGTTCGGTCAGCGCGAACGACATTCCCCAGCGCTCGCCGATGGCCCGGAACTCGGCGAGCGCCGTCTCGAGATACGTGTCCGCCTCCCGGCCCTCCTGGCCGAGTGCGATCCGCGCCTTGCCCAGTTGGAGCCGGGCCAGTGCCCGCACCCAGGGATCGTCGTCGGCGAGCAGCGGTTCGAACGCGGGCAGCAGCGCGTCGGGCCCCTGCAACATGCGTTCCATCGCGGCGACGAACCCCAGCAAGGGGTATCGGCTCTTGCTGCGCCGGCTGAATCGGTATGCCTGGTGGATCCATTCCTCCACTTGGTGCTCGTCGGTCGGCCCGGAATTCATGAAATGCACGACCAGTCCGTACACCCTGGCGCGGATCTCGTCGTCCACCTCGCCGGGCAGCTCCGCGGCCGCGGTGATCAGCTCCATGCCTTCGGCCTTGTGCCCGCTGAGCCACCAGTACCAGCCCGTGGCCGCCGCGAGCCGCATCGCCTCGGCCGCGTCGCCCGCCGCGAGCGCGCCACGCATCGCGACGGCGATGTTGTCGTGCTCGGCTTCCAGCGTGGCGAGCCACTCCAACTGCTCGGCGCGGCGCAGGTGCGGCTCCGCGCTGTCGGCGAGTCCAGTGAAGTAGGCGAGATGCGCCCGGCGCACCGCGTCCGATTCCCCCGCCTCCGCGAGCCGGTCGAGGGCGTACTGCTTGATCGTGTCGAGCATCCGATAGCGCGGTTCGCCGTCCCCGGCGGTGAGCAGCGATTTCTCGGTCAGCGCGGTCAGCAGCTCGAGCATCTCCCATTGCTCGACCACCATGTTCTTCGCGCCCGCCTGCCGTTCGGGCCCGCTCTCCGTGCCCGCGCAAACCTGCTCGGCCGCTTCCAGGCTCGCGCCGCCGGAGAACACCGCGAGTCTGCGCAGGACCATCCGTTCGGCGTCGGTGAGCAGCTCCCAGCTCCAGTCGACCACCGCGCGCAGTGTCCGATGCTGCGGAAGCGCGGTACGGCTGCCGCCGGTCAACAGGCGGAACCGATCGTCGAGGCGGGTGGCGAGCTGATCGAGGGACATGGTGCGCAGCCTGGCCGCGGCCAGTTCGATCGCCAGCGGGATTCCGTCGAGCGCCCGGCAGACGCGCGCCATGGTCGACAATGCGCGGGCATCGGCCGCGAGATCCTTGCGCACCGCACCGGCCCGGTCGCGCAACAGCTGAACGGCCGGGGAGGACTCGATCTCGTCCGGGCCCGCGTTCTCGGTGGGCAACGCCAGCGGCTCGACCTGCCATATCGCCTCACCCGTGATGCCGAGCGGTTCTCTGCTCGTCGCGAGGATCCGCAACCGGTGACATTCGCCGAGCAGCCGGTGCGCGAACGCCGCCGCGGCCTCGATCACGTGCTCACAGTTGTCCAGGATCAGCAGCGTTTCGCGCTCGCGGATCGCGGCGACGAGCCGGTCCATCGGCTCCGCGTTCGGTGCGCCGCCGAGCAGTGCGTCTCGCAGCCCGAGCGCGGCGAGCGCCGACTGCGACACGTCACCACTCGCGCCGACCGACGCCAGCTCCACCAGCCATGCCCCGTCCGGTAGGTCGTCGAGCATGGTCCGCGCGGTTTCCATAGCCAGCCTGGTCTTGCCGGAGCCGCCGGGCCCGGTCAACGTGGTGAGCCGATGGTCGGCGATGAGTTCGCGCACGACGGCGACGTCGGCGTATTTGCCGACGAACTTGGTCAATTCGGCCCGCAGGTTCGTCTTGCGGTCGGTTTCCCGCGCGCCCACTTCGCCGCGCAGCAGCGCGACGTGCAGGGCGGAGAGTTCCGGTGAGGGGTCCACGCCCAACTCGTCGGCGAGTGCCTCCCGGGCCTGCTGGTACACGACCAGTGCCTCGTTGCCGCGACCCGCGGCGCCGAGCGCGCGCATCAGCGCGGCCACGAGCCGTTCGCGCACCGGGTGCCGGGCCACCAGTTCGGTGAGTTCGGCCACCAGTTCCTGACCCCGGCCGAGGCGGATCTCCGCTTCGTACAGATCTTCCATGGCGGCCAGGCGCAGCCCCTCGAGCCGGGTGACCACCGCGTCGAAAGCTTCGCTGTCCTGGATACCGATGTCCTGCATCGGTGCGCCGCGCCACAGGTCGACGGCCTCGCGCAGCAGTCCGGCCTGCCCCGCGTCCGCACCGCCGCGTGCCTGGTCGAGAAGCTGTTCGAATCGCACGGCGTCGACAGCGCCGGGTTCCACCGTCAGCCGGTAGCCGCCCGCCTGCGCGTCGAGCAACCCGTCCGGCAGCAACTTGCGCAGCCGGGAGACCAGCGCCTGCAAGGCATTCGCGGCGTCGGAGGGTGGCTGTGCACCCCAGATCCGGTCGACCAGCGTTGTTTTGGCGACCACGCGACCGGGCTCGAGCGCGAGGGCGATCAACAGGGCCCGCAACCGAGCGCCCGGTACCTCGATCGATCCGCCGTCGTCCAGTCGGATCTCGAGCGGTCCAAGCATCCCGATTCGCACCGGCCCATTCTGCCGTGGACGATCGGCAGTCGGCGGGCCGCCCGTCCCCGGGGTGATAACCGGTCCGACGGCATCGACCGGCAACGACCAGGACGGTTTCCCGCCGTCGAAAACCGTGTCAGCGGACGTGTCAGGTCGGTGTCAGGGCGGTATCAGCCGGGCCGCCGACAGTATCCCTGTGAATAGTTCAGCGATCGCAAGTGGCGGCATGCGCTCCCTGCCCCGCACCGGGGGTTACCAGTGGAACTGAGGGTGGATCGTGAGCGCTGCATCAGCGCGGGCATGTGCGCATTGACCGCCCCCGAAGTGTTCGACCAGGACACCGTGGACGGCCGGGTGGTCTTGCTGAACCGCACGCCCGGGCCCGACCAGGGATCTGCGGTCCGCGAGGCCGCACAGGTGTGCCCGTCCGGCGCGATCACCCTCGTCTCCGGCGACTAGTCCACAGCTCCGGCACAACAACCGCAACGAAGGGAAACCTGATGACTCGAGCAGTTCCCATCCCGAACGGCCTCCCCATGGAGCGCGACGCCGGCCCCTTCGACCCGCCCCGCGAAATCACCCGGCTGCGCGAGACCCGCCCGGTCTGCCCCTTGATCTTCCCCGACGGTCACGAGGGCTGGCTCGTCACCGGCTACGACGCGGTCCGCAGGCTCATGGCCGACACCCGGTTCAGCTCCCGCCAGGACATCGGCATTCTCCACGTGCCGTTCCCGACCCCGGGCATGCCCGCCGCTACCGAACCGTCCCCGCAGGTGCCGGGCTTGTTCGTCGCCATGGACCCGCCGGACCACACTCGGCTGCGGCGCAAGCTGACCGGCGCCTTCACCGTCAAACGCATGAAGCAGCTCGAAGAGCGCATCGTCGAGATCACCGAACGGCAGCTGGACGAGATGGCGCGGCTGACGCCGCCGGTGGACCTGGTCGAGGCGTTCGCGCTGCCGGTGCCCTCGCTGGTGATCTGCGAGCTGCTCGGCGTCCCCTACGCCGATCGGGAGACCTTCCAGGTCAATTCCGCCAAATTCCTGGTCAAGGAACAGTCGCTGGAAGAGAAGATGGCCGCCTACGGCGCGATGACCACGTACCTGGCCGGACTGGTCACCCGTAAACGCGCCGAACCCGGCGAGGACATCCTGTCCGATCTGGCCCGCCACGACGACCTCACCATCGAGGAGCTGACCGGCATCGCCTTCCTGCTGCTGCTCGCGGGCCACGAGACCACCGCCAACATGCTGGCCTTGGGCACCTTCGCGCTCCTGGAGCACCCCGAACAGCTGGCGCAACTGCGCGCCGACCCGGATCTGGTGCCCGGCGCCGTCGAGGAATTGCTGCGCTACCTGTCCGTCGCCGACATCTTCTACCGCTACGCGACCGACGACATCGAACTCGGCGGCGAGACCATCGGCAAGGGCTCGACCGTCGTCGTCTCGTTGCTGGCCGCCAACCACGACCCCCAGCGCTTCGACAACCCCGACACCCTGGACATCCACCGCACGGCCCGCGGGCTGGTGTCCTTCGGTCACGGCATCCACCAATGCCTGGGCCAGCAATTGGCCCGCATCGAGATGCGCGCCGGTTTCACCGGTCTGCTGCGCCGCTTCCCGGCCCTCGAGCTGGCCATCCCCGCAGGCGAAGTGAAACTCAAGACCGACATGAATATCTACGGCGTCCACGAACTGCCGGTCACCTGGCCGGAAACGGCCCGGTAAAACGGAAGAACCTCGGGCGGGGATTCGGTGGATCCCCGCCTCGAGGACCGGTCAAGACAGTCGCGCCCCGATGGTGTGCGCGGTGGCTTCGATGATGATGCGGAGGCGGGATTCGGACAGGGCGGAGTCGGGGAAGAAGACTTGCCGGTTGACCAGTCCGTCGATCACGGTGACGCAGAGTTCGGCGGCCGTGGTGTCCACGGTGTGGCCGGCTTCGGCGCACCGGTCGTGGATCACTTGGACGAATGCGGCCCGTGCCGTCTCGAAGTGGCGGTGCAGTTCGGCGTCGGCGCGGGCTTCGGCGAGCAGATGGTGTCTGGCGAGCACCCGGTGCCGGGCGTGTGGCGCCGTCATCTCGAGGACGAAGTTCACGGCGATGTCGGACAGACTCGGTGCGGGGGATTCCGGGGTGTCGAAGTGGCGGGCGGCGACAGCCATGTCCTGGGCGAACAGTTCGTCGGAAGCCATGTGCAGCAGTCGTTGCCTGGTGGGCGCGTGGTAGTTGACCGAGCCGGACGGCAGTCGCGCGGCCGCGTCGACCGCGCGATGGGTGAGGCCGCGCGGACCGTGTTCGCCGAGCACGCGCAGCGCGGCCTCGGCGATGACGGCGCGCCGCTGTGCCGAGTCCTGCCGCTGCCGCCTCGGTTGTGTCATGTCACGAAACCTACCCATCCCGGGCCGGGCCGCCGCGAGCCCCGCTAGTCTCAACACATGTTGAGATTATCGACCCGCCGTCGCGCGCTGTCGATCGCGGCGGCTGCCGCGGGCGCGTTCGCTGTCGTGACGACCACCGCTTTCGCCCGCGCGGAGAACCGCCAGGACAACAGCCGTTATGCCGGATACTCGGCCGGGGATCGGGCCGAGCCGTACGCGCGGTTCATGGCCGAGCGCACGGCTCCACCGCAGCCCGAGGTCACCGCCGCCTATGCGGCACCGGCGACCCCGAGCGAGCGGATCCCGGCGTTCTCGTCCTTGGTCGCCGATCTCGCGCCGACAGGATATTCGCCGATCGAAACCGGGTACGGGCAAACCGATTCGGGGATGGTGTGGGTCGCGGTACGCACCGAGATGCCGCGTGTGACGGCGGCGATGTGGGATTGGTGGTTCGGCTGGCACATGGTCGAGTCCGCTCGGTACAAGCTGTGGCATCCGGACGCGCATCTGTACAGCGAGGTGGCCGTCGACCGGCTCGGCGCACCGATGGCAGACCGGGAACGGTACGTCGGAAACATCTCGTACGTCGACGAATACATCGGCCCGAAGCTGCAACAGCTCGCCATCGCATTCCATGATCCGGTCTCCTACGGCTTCACCGTTCCCGGCGATCACACGGTGATTCTCGGCCGCGTCGGCAGCAGCGTGGCTCCGGTGGATCTGGGCTGGTTGGCACACCAGGTGCGGCCCATCCCCGGAGGCTGCGAAATGCGCAGCCGTTTCTACCTCGGGCTGTACGGGCCGCACGCACCCGATTCGCTGCACACCGCGCGTGCGATCCAGCGCGGCGCCGCCGCCGACGTGCGCGATCTGCTTCCCGGCCTGGATCTGGCCCGGGACCTGATGATGCACTGCGGCCAGGAAATGAACCATCTCGCCCAGTTCCTGCCGGAGTTGTACCGCGAATTCGAGTGAGGATTTCTCCTGGACGCGTCGGCGTCGCCACCCGCGGATCCCCTTTGATACTCGCCGGTAACTGTTACAACTCCCAATAGCTTCTAGGTAGCTGACTACTTATTTTCAACCCTGGGGAGCTTCTGACATCGGCGTTCGCGCTTAGCCGGTGATTGCGGGCGGCGAACGTATTGACGAATGCGAACCGCCCCGGGCAGAATCGGCCGGGTCGGAACAGGGGGTGGAGGAGTTATGCGCGTTAAAACGGATATATATTTCGACGTCGCTGTCGAACCCGCCCAGGTCTTCGATGCTCTCGCGGCCATCGAAATGCTCCCCGAATGGTCGGCGTATTCGGATGCGCGCGTGGCCACCCGCGGCGAATCCGGTCGGCCACAACGGGTTTACGTGACCGCCGATACTCTGCTCGGCAGGTCCGATCTGCAGGTGCTGGAATACGAGTGGACCGCTGACCGGGTGTCGTGGCAGGTCGTGGACAGCTGTGTCGGCCTCGGCGGCGGCGGATGGTTCGAAGTGTCCGAGGACCGTGCGGGAGCGCAGGTCTGGTATCACACCGAGTTGCAGTCCTCTCTGCTATTGCCGGGGCTCCTCCTCAAACGCAGCGTGCGCCGGGAGAGCGAAAACGTCGCGCGCAACTTCATCCAATTCGCGGAGGGTTTCGCCGCGCCTCCGCAATCGCGCGCGGTATAGCGGTCAGGCAACGAACCGGTTAGGGCTCACCACTGGATGTCCGCGACCGAGTTCAACGGGGCTTCTACTTCCTCCGGCGCCAGCTGGAGATCCGCGTCCCGCAGCGCTTGCGGGAAGTGGAAGCCGGCGCGTTGCTCGATCTCGTTCAACGGGACCTGGAAGACGCGGAACTCGTCGAGGTCGAGGGCCTCGAGCTGGTCGAGGCTCTGGCTCAACAGGAAGCCACGGGCCTTCAGCTCACCGTGTTCCTCGAACGCGATGACCTTCCAGAACTCGCGGGGAATCTTGACCTGCCGGAATTCGCGGTCGTCCGCGGTGAAGACCGGGCCGCCGAAGGCGCTGACCTTGAGATCGTCGACGGTGGCGTCGGCGAAGACGGCGTCCTCGAGTCGCCCCCACACCCCGTCGCGCATGCTCTGGTTGAAGTCGTCCATCTGCGGGGTGATGTTGGTGTAGAAGAACGAGTCCTTGTTGGCTTTCGCCGCTTCGGGCAGGCTGCCCCACAGCAGATCCGCGCGTCGCGCGAGATGGCCGCGATCGAGCCGGTTGTCGCGGTACAACTCGTTGCCGACCTGCGCGTCCGCGTCGAGTCGCGGATCCTTGACGAAGTCGATCTTCTTGCGCGAGAGCTTCTTGATCGAGGCGCCGTCGATGTTCCAGGCCACCCAGATGGCGAAGCGGCGTGAGCGGCGCATGGCGAGGGAGAAATGCGTGTAGTGCAGGACGTCGGCGCCGTCGAGGGCTGTCGCCACGTCGGGGCGCAGCTGCGCGTCCACCTCGGGCAGCGGTATCGGCGACGCGAGGAACCGCGGATCGTATCCGGCCGCCACCGCGACCTCCTCCGCAGGCGGCGGGGTCAAGCTGATGCCGAGCTTCTCGAACACCGATTGCGGCAGGCAGGCCAGCGCGTGCTCGTCGGTATCGGCGCCCGTCTCACCCGCGAAATGTAACCCGGCCAGTACGGTGCTGGTCCGGCCGTCGGCCGATTCGAACAGCCACGCCGACCCGGAGTCGCCGCCGCTGCTGATCTCCCCGTCGGCCGCGGGATGAGCCGGATCCGGTCCGATCTCGAAGCCGCCGATGCCCTTCGGGCCGACCCCGCGGTAATCGATCCGGGCGATCACGTCGACGCGCCGCACGATGCCGTGGGTGACCGCGGTGGTCCGGCCGCTCTTGATCACCTTGTCGCCCAGCTCGGGTTCACCGAGACGGTCCGGAACGACCTCCAGCCCGGTGATCTCGGCGCTGAACCGCCGGTCCTCGATTGCGGCGACGGCGCAGTCGCCCGCCGTGCCGAGATGAGACCTGACGAGCTTGCCGAGCCGATTGCGGTCGATTCGATTGTCGTCGCGCGGGCCGGGCTGCACGACCACGTCGCCGAGTGCGCCCGCCGCGGTGTGCAGGACGTGCCAATTGCTCAGGACGTACGGCGTCCCGTCGTCTCGGTCGTAGACGACGCAACCGATCGTTCCGGCCGTGGTGGTGGGATGGCCGACGCTGATGCCGGGAACGATCGGATCCAGGCGCGTCTTGCGCTGCGGCGCCACCGCTTCGGTGACCAGCCGGAAGGCGGGCTCGAACCTGCGCTGCAGGACATCGGTGGGCACCTCGAACCCGTCGACGGTGACCGTCTCCGGAATCGTCGACGTGCCGAGCGCTTCGAGCTCCTCCGGCTCGGACACTTTCTCGTTCACCGTGAACTGCACCGCGATCTCGTCCGTCGGTTTTCCGTCGACTTGCTTGTAGCCGACGCCGATCGAAGAGATATTGGGGTCTTCGAGGAAGCTTTCCCCTTTGCCGCGGATGAATGTGCGCAGCGCGGTGAGCAGATCGTCGTTTTCGGTCTTGGACGGATGGGAAGGTGAGTTCTTTTTCGCAGGCATCGGGGACTCCGTGTTCGAGGTGAGCGGGGGTGACGACGTCGTCGTCGCACCGGCTGTTGCCATCGTCGGGTCACGGTGCCCACAGCACACGAGTAGCGAACTACCCGGAACGCCCGGGCGTAATTGCCGCAACCAAGCACGGCGGCCAGTCGCAGCGCCTATATCTCGATGTGCGCGCCCATGATGACGGTGCGTTCGCGGGGCAGGCCGAACTGCTCGGCGGCGTCGGCGGTGATGTAGGAGGTGGCGATGAACAGGCGTTTGCGCCACGCGGCCATCGTCGGCTCGGAGCCGGCGCGCAACTCGATCTTCGACAGGAAGTAGGACGCCTGGTCCAGCTGCAACGGCCCCTCGGTGACGGCGGGGTCGAGCAGCGCCAGCGCGCCGGGCACGTCCTGGGGTTCCATGTAGCCGAACCGGGCGCGGACGTGGATGATCCCGTCTTCGGTGTAGCCCAGGGAGTCGACGCTGATCCGCTGATCGGCCGGAACGCGGGGCACGGGCTCGGTCTCGATCGACATGATCACGACGTGCGCGTGGCGTACGTGATTGTGTTCGGCGTTGGCCCGCATGGCCAGCGGCGCGGTTCGCTTGCCGCGGTTGAGGAAGACGGCCGTGCCGGGGACCTGGCGTATCGACGGGTCGTCGCCCGCGTGCAGATGGTCGACGAATTCGCGCAGCGACCCTTCCCGTCGTTCGCGTTCGGCGCTGACGATCTCGCGTCCGCGTTGCCAGGTGGTCATGACGGTGAACGCGGTCAGCGCGATCAGCAGCGGCAGCCACGCACCGTGCACGAGCTTGGTCAGATTCGCCGCGACGAACAGCAGGTCCACCGACACCAAGGGGACGGCACCCAAGGCGAGCAGCCACAGCGGGATGTTCCATCTGCGGCGGGCGATGTAGAAGAACAGCAGGGTGGTGATGGTGATCGTGCCGGTCACCGCCATGCCGAACGCGTAGGCGAGCGCCGCCGAACTGCGGAAGGCGAACACCAGGGTGAGTACCGAGACCATCAGCAGCCAGTTGATCCACGGGACGTAGATCTGGCCGACGGTGGCCTCGGAGGTGTGCGCGATCCGCAAGCGGGGGAGGTAGCCGAGCCTGGCGGCTTGGGAGGCCACCGAGTACGCGCCGGTGATCACCGCCTGGGAGGCGATCACCGTCGCCGCGGTGGCCAGCAGTACCAGCGGCAGCCGGCCCCATCCGGGCATGAGCAGGAAGAACGGGCTGCTGACGTGGCGGGAATCGCCGAGGATCAACGCGCCCTGGCCGAAATAGCTGAGGATGCACGCCGGGAAAACCATGATCAGCCAGGCCCGGGTGATCGAGCGGCGGCCGAAGTGACCCATGTCGGCGAACAGTGCCTCCGCTCCGGTCACCGCGAGGACGATCGCGGCCAAGGCGAAGAAGGCGGTGCCGAAATGACCGAACAGGAAACCCAGCGCGTAGGTCGGTGACAGGGCCCGCAGGATCTGCGGATGAGCGGCGATGCCCGCCACCCCGCACGCGCCGATGGTCAGGAACCACACGATCATCACCGGTCCGAACACCCGGCCCACCGCCGCGGTGCCCCGGCGCTGCACCAGGAACAGCGTCACGATGATCACCGCGGTGATCGGCACGACGAATTCCCGCAGCGACGGCTCCACGACCTCGATTCCCTCGACGGCGGACAGCACCGAGATCGCCGGAGTGATCATGCTGTCGCCGAAGAACAGCGAAGCGCCGAAGATGCCCACCGCCGCCAGCACCGCGGTCTGGCGCCGCCCGCGTTGCGAGCCCCACCGGCGCAGCTGCGTGATCAGCGCCATGATGCCGCCCTCACCGTCGTTGTCGGCGCGCAGGGCCAGCAGGATGTAGGTGATGGTGACGATGATGGTCACCGACCAGAAGATCAGCGAGACCACGCCGTACACGTTGTCCGTGGTGACGGGCACCGGATGCGGGTCGCGCGGGTTGAACACGGTCTGGATGGTGTAGATCGGGCTGGTCCCGATGTCGCCGAATACCACGCCCAGTGCGGCGATCACCACGCTCAGCCGCGCGGTGTCGTGCGCGTTCGGCCCGCCGGACGCCGGGGATCGGGCCTCGTCGGATGTGGTCGTGTACTGCTGATCGGTCACGGGGATCCTCCTCGCGCGGGTTCCTCGGCCGCTTCCGGCGCTCGACTCAATACGACACGCGCGTCATGCGGATCTCGGAGATCGACATGCCCCGACGGCGGCGGAACAATCCGCGCAGGGTTCCGGCGTTCAGATAGCCCACCTTGGCGGCCACCGCGTCCACCGTGAGCGCTGTGGTGCGCAGCAGGTGCACGGCCCGTTCGAGGCGGATGTCGTGCACGAACTCCGTGGGGGACATGCCGAGTTCGGCGTGCGTGGCCCGTTGCAGGCTGCGTTCGGTGACACCGATGGCGCGGGCGGCGTGGGCGATCCGGAAATTCTCGCCGAGATGTTCGCGGACCCAGCGTTCGAAGGCGGCGGTGACGGAATCGCCCCTGGCGATCACCTCGGGAACGATGAACTCGCGTTGCGGTCGTCCCGCGCCGACCGCGAGATAGCGCATCGCGCGCTCGGCCAGCGCCGGGCTCCTGGAGGCGATCAGCGACAGCGCAAGGTCCATGTGCGACAGCGCCGCGCCCGCGGTGGTGACGCCCTGGCCGCGGCACAGCGTCCGGCCCTCGTCCAGTTCAACGTGCGGATAACGGCGCCGGAAGCTGGGGCCGAGCCACCAGCTCGTGGTCGCCGCGGAACCGTCCAGCACGCCCGCCTCGGCCAGGAAGAACGTTCCGGTGCAGGCCGCGGCCAGATGAGCTCCCCGATCCCGTGCGGCGACGAGCCGGTCGAGCACGGGACGGCTGGCCGGTGCGGAGATGAGCTCGATCAGCGCCGCGGCCTCCAGCACGTTCACCGCGGGCACGATCATCAGCTCGAATTCGTCGCCGAGCTCGTCGAGCGGGATGGTGGGCACAGTGTTGCCGTTACCCGACCGCACCGTGGTGCCGAACGACGCGCTGCGGATCCGCCACGGCTGCGGCGGGTCGGCCAGTTCGGTGCGCACGGCGTTGGCGGTGTTGAAGGTCTCCAGCAAGGCGGCGTATCCGAAATCGGCTACCCCGTCCACCACGAAGACAACGACGTCCATGTCGGAAACGGTACCGAAGATGTCGTTCACGACACTCCGTTCCGCGGAAGTTCTGTCCTACTGTCATCGCGAGACGGCTCGCCGCCGGCGGAGTCGTTCGAGCCCGCAGTACCTCGACGCTTGGGAGTTCGCGTGACCATGATCGAAACCACCGGGACGCACCACATCCGGTTGACGGTGACCGATATCGAGCGGTCCCGCGCTTTCTACCGAGATGTGCTGGGCTTCCCGATCGCGGCCGAATCCCCTGGCAGCCCGGACGATCCTGCGGTGCGCGTCGACCCGATGCGCCTGTTCGGCGGGGTGGTGTTCCAGGCCAACGGGATGCTGCTCGGCCTGCGCCCGGTGGCCGCCGCGACGGATCGATTCGATTCCGAGCGTGTGGGATTGGACCACCTCAGCTTCGCCGTCCCCGCGCGGGACGATCTGGTGGCCGCGGCCGCCCGCCTGTCCGAGGCGGGCATCGAACACGGGAAGATCACGGAAATGGCCGATTTCGGCATCGCGATCCTGTCGTTCTCCGATCCCGACGGCATACATCTCGAACTCACTGCGCCACTGTGAGTTTGCATGCGCCCAGCGCGGGCATGCCCGATCCGGAATGAACGCTGTCCTGATGAAGGCTTCGACGACCGGCCGCGGCATCGGTGTGGTCGTGCCGAGGAGGTAGCCGATGCTGGTCCAGCGTGCGCGACCACGAAAGCCGTCCGAGAGTTCGGCGTTGCCGAGCCCCAGCGCACTACTGTGCGCGCTGGGCGGTCAGCACGTGCAGGGCCCGGTGAGCCGGTGGGCGCGCGAGCTGACCGAACTGCACCGGCAGCGGCGTGAGCAGGCGCGGGACCTGGGCGAGCTGGAGCGGCGCCGTGCCGAGTTGGTCGACCGGATCGACACGTGGGCGACGTTGCAGCTGCCGTCCGCCGCGCCGGGTGTGCGGCTGCACGACGTCAGCCTGGGCGTGATGATCGACCGGATGGCCGCCGTGGCGGAAGAGGCGTTCCATCTGCTGATGAACGACGATCCGGGTGGCGAGCGCATGCACGCGGCATGGACCCGGCTGGCGGAGTTGGAGATCGCCTACACCGATCTGGTGCGTGCGGTCGGAGACGGACGTCGTCGTCTTCCGCCGAAACGGGTAGGGCCGTTGCCTGCCCCGGGAGCCGAATGATCCGGGCGGGAGCGATCGAGCGCCGGACCCGAGGAGGCGCAGGCTGCCACGCGGGGGAAAGTGCAGGTCATCCGGATTGTCGACGGTGGTGGGGAGCCGGCGCGGGCCGTCGTGACCTGTCGCCGCGGGCGAAGACGCACGCGTTGTGCCGTGGCCGATCGAAGCGAATGGACGAGAGGGCGTAGGCTGAGCGCTCCGACGGACGGCGCGACTTTCTGGGAGCGGTGCATGAGCAAGGGTGAGGGGACTCCTCCCGCTACTACGCGGACCGGCACGATCAGCGTGCGGGTGCCCGCGGTCTCCGAACAGCTGGCGATGCTGCGTGCCTTGGCCGAGACCGTCATGCTCATGGCCGATTTCGGCATCGATGAGGTGACCGATATCCGGCTGGCCCTCGACGAGGTGGCCAGCGCGCTGGTGCTGGACGCCGTGGACGGGGCGGAACTCGAGTGCGGGTTCGGCTTCGAGGACGACGCGGTGGAGGTGCGCGTGTCCACCGTCACGGTGTCGGACACCAGCCCGGACGAGTCCGGCTTCGGCTGGCACATCGTCGCGACGCTGACGGATTCGGTTTCGGCCACCCGAGGCGCACACGACTCCGCCGCGGGCGGCTACCCGACTGTCGTCGACTTCCGTTGGGTCCGCGGCGGCTCGAATAATGAGTAGCGAGTCGAATCCGGCCGGTGCCAAGCGCAAATCGCGGGGAGACAGCTACGACAATATCGAGCCGCTCTTCGCCGAACTGGCCGCGTTGGCCCCGGACGATCCCCGCCGGGAGGCTGTGCGTGCCGAGCTGATCGAGCGCTGCCTGCCGCTGGCCGAACACATCGCCCGCAAGTTCAGCGGGCGCGGCGAGAGCTTCGAGGACCTGCTGCAGATCGCCCGGGTGGGCATGCTCGCCGCCGTCGACCGCTTCGATCCGGGGCACGGCGCGACCTTCCTGTCGTTCGCGGTGCCGACGATCATGGGCGAAGTACGCAGGCATTTCCGCGACTACGCCTGGTCGGTGCGAGTGCCGCGTCGGCTCAAGGAGATCCAGTCCACCATCGGCCCCACCGTGGAGATCCTGTCGCAGCGGCTGGGCCGGATGCCGCGAGCGCGGGAGATCGCCGAGGAACTGGGCGCCGACCTGAACGAGGTGACCCAGGCGCTCATCGCCCGCAACGCCTACCAGACCTCTTCGATCGATGCCGCCTCCGACACCGACGATTCGGAATCCGGCGGCCCCTCGCTGCTGGACTCGCTCGGCGCCGAGGACCCGGATTTCGGCACCGTGGAGAACTACCTGGCGGTGAAGCCGCTGCTGGCCGCGTTGCCGGAGCGCGAGAAGCAAGTGCTGGTGATGCGCTTCTTCGACTCGATGTCCCAGGAGCAGATCGCCCAGCGGATCGGCTGTTCGCAGATGCAGGTCTCGCGGATTCTGTCGAAGACGTTGAAATCGCTGCGCGAGCAGGCTCTGCGGGACTGACGTACGCGCGCGGCGTTCAGTCGCCGGTCAGCTCGTCGTGGTACTCGCGCATCGCCTGGACCACGGCGACCAGGACGCGATGCGCGCCGGCCAGGTCCGCGTCGGGCAGTTCGGCCATCGCGGCGCGGGTCTGCCGCCCGAGCGGGGTGAAGAAGCCGCGGGCCACGTCCATGCCGTGCTCGTCGTAGTGCAGGATGACCCGTCTGCGGTCGGCCGGGTCGGCGGCGCGGCGCAGGTGACCGGACTCGATCATGCGCTCGACCAGGTAGGTCACCGCCGATGAGGAGATTCCCATCAGCTTGCCGAGCCCGCCCGCGGTGAGCGGAGCGCCCTCGATCTCGGCGGTCGCGACGTGCATCAGCGCGCGAAAGTCGTTGGCGCGCAGTTGGTGTGTTCGCGCGAAGACCTGGCCGATCTGCTCGGAGATCGCGGTGAGAGCGCGGATGTCGGCGGCGATGCCGGCTTCCAATCCATCACGGTCCGGCCGGCCCGCGTTCGGCTCAGGGGTCAACGGCGCATCCTTTTCCACACGGGGGTCAGCGTAGTTCAGTCGATGTCTCGATTGCTTAATATTTCAGTTTCTGAGAGAGTTGCGGGGTGAGCGCTTGGGATCGCTATGCGTCGGTGGTGACCGCCCGGACCTCGTGGGTGCTGCTGGTGGTGCTCGCCGCCGCCTCGGTAGGCCTGATCGGCGCGGTGGGTGAGAACGAGTCCGCCGGGCAGGCCCCGACCGCGCTACCGTCCTCGGCGGAATCGGCGCACGTCGAACAGGCGCTGGAGGAGTTCCCGGACGCCGAGACGGCCGCCGCCATCGTCGTCGTCACCCGTGCCGACGACGGCGAACTGACCGACGACGACCGGAACGCCACCGCTGCGGCGGTTTCCCGCGCGGCGGGACGCCCGCCCGGTCCGGGCGACCTCCTCGCCGCGCCGGACCGGAAGGCGGCGATCGGGCAGGTTCCGGTGAACGCCGACCTGAACGGATTCGCGCTGACCGACCGCATCGACGAAATCCGTTCCGCCGCGCGGGACGGCTTGCCCGACGGGCTCGTTCTCCAGGTCACCGGTGGTCCGGCCTTCGGCGCCGACATCGCCGACTCGTTCTCCGGCGCCAACGTCACGCTGCTGGCGGTGACCGCGATGGTCGTCGCGGTGCTGCTGATCGCGACGTATCGCTCACCCGTGCTGTGGCTGGTGCCGCTCGCGGTGGTCGGCGCGGCCGACCGGGTGGCCACCGGCGCGGGAACCGCGCTGGCGCGCGTGACCGACCTGACCTTCGACGGGTCGACCTCCGGTGTGACGAGCGTGCTGGTGTTCGGCGCGGGCACCAACTACGCGCTGTTGCTGGTATCGCGCTATCGCGACGAACTGCACCGGGAATCCGACCACCGCGCGGCGCTGCGGCAGGCGGTGCGGCGCGCCGGACCCGCGGTCCTGGCCAGCAACGTGACGGTGGTCGCCGCGCTGCTCGTGTTGCTGCTCGCCTCGGTGCCCAGCACACGCAGTCTCGGTGTGATGGCCGCGCTCGGATTGCTGGTGGCGGTGGTGTTCGTCCTGCTCGCGCTGCCCGCCGCGCTCGCGTTGTGCGGGCGCAAGGTGTTCTGGCCCTTCGTGCCGCAGGCAGACGACCGCGACACGGCGGAGGAGGGCGTCTGGCACGCGATCGCCGCGCGGGTGGTGCGCAGGCCCGCGCTGGTCGCGGGCAGTGCGATTGTGGTGCTCGCGGTCTGCGCGACCGGGTTGCTGTCGACGCAGGTGGGACTCTCGCAGACCGAGCAGTTCCGGGTCCGCGCGGAGTCGGTGGAGGGATTCGACGCCCTCGCGCGGCATTTCCCCTCCGGCGCTTCCGATCCCGCGATCGTCCTCGCGCGCAGCGATGCGGCGGCGGGAATCGATGAGGCGTTGCGCCGCACGGATGGCGTGGTGCTGACCTCGCAGACGGGAACCTCGCCGACCGGACTGACCCGGTGGTCGGTGGTGATCGACGCGCCACCGTCTTCCGCGCGCGCCTTCGACACGATCGAGGCGCTGCGCGCGTCGGTCGCGCGGGTGCCAGGAGCCGAGGCAATGGTCGGGGGCACCGACGCCCAGGCGCTGGACGTGCAGACCGCCGCGAGCCGGGACCGCAAGGTGGTCATTCCGCTCATCCTCGTCGTCGTGCTCGTGGTGCTGCTCGCGCTGCTGCGCGCGGTGCCCGCCGCGCTGCTGCTGGTCGCGGTGACCGTGCTGAGCGCGCTGGCCGCGCTGGGGTTGGGCAGCTGGATGAGCGAGCACGTGTTCGGATTCCCGGCACTGGACATCAGCGTGCCGCTGTTCGCGTTCCTGTTCCTGGTCGCCCTCGGCGTCGACTACACGATCTTCCTGGTGACCAGGGCGCGCGAGGAGACGCCGCGGTACGGCACCACGCGCGGCATGGTGCGGGCGGTGGCGGTGACCGGCGCGGTGATCACCAGTGCGGGCATCGTGCTGGCCGCGGTGTTCTGCGTGCTCGGCGTGCTCCCGCTGATCACCCTGACCCAGGTCGGCATCGTGGTGGGCCTGGGCATTCTGCTCGACACCTTCGTCGTGCGCACGGTGGTGATCCCGGCGCTGTTCAGCCTGATCGGACGCAAGCTCTGGTGGCCGAGCGAGCTGCGACTCGTCGAGGGGGACGACGCCGCCGATTCGACGCGGCGCACGGAAGGCGCAGCGAAAAGCGGATGACCGCTGGTGCGGCCATCCGCTCGGGAAGGCATTTCTCTGCCGGAATCTCTGCCATCGCTGCGACCATGCGCGGCGCCGGGGACCACCTCCCGCGGCGCCGTTCGACAGTGGTCAGTGCCTGAAGGCGTCCTTCACCTTCTCGCCCGCGTCCTTCAGATCGGACTTGACCTTGTCGGTGCGGCCTTCGTCGCGCTTCCCCCGGTCGCCCGTCGCCTCGCCGACCTTCTCTTTGGCCTGACCAGCGACTTTATCGGCCTTGTTCTTCGCCTTGTCGACTGTGCTCATGTCACAACCTCCTTGTGAAGAGACCGGCCGACCATCTTCAGCCGGTCTTCTTCGCGATAGCCCGTTATCGAGAAGCCAAACGTCCGGCCTTTCCGCGGAAAGCGGAAGGCCCGGTCGAAACCGGGTCTTCGCGAAATTCGGGCGTATCGAAACGACGAGACCGCGCGGCGTTCTCCGGCCGCGGAGCACGTCGGAAAGCGAATTACTAGGCGGGCACCGTGGGTGGTGTGAGAAGCCCCTGGAGCACACCGACACCCGCGCCGACAGCCGCGCCGACGGCGATGGCCGGGGACGCGACGAACCCGTAACCGATGGCGGCGCCGAACGCCATGACGGCTACCGTCCCGGTCGGGAACATCGGCAGGCCCGCGATGGCGCCGCAGACGGCGCCGATGACCGCGCCGATCGAGGCGACCGGCGAGGCCACCATGCTGCCCACCGAGGCGCCGATGGCGGTGGAACCGAGGATGTCGGCGGCGATGGCGTCGGAGCGCGACGGCTCGAAGCCCGCCGAGTCCAATGTCTGCGCGATGCCGGCTTCCGGGCCCGCGATCGCGTCGTTGAACATCTTGCCCTGCTCGGGAGTCAGGAAGTCCGGCCTGCCGATCACCACCGAACCGACGCGCAGGGTGCCGGGAGGCGCCTCGATGGGCGCGACCGAGGGTGCCGGGGCGGCAGGGTTGGGCAGGTGCAGCCGCTGCGGGACGATCGGGGCGAGCACGTTGGGATCCGGCATCGGCCGGTTGACGCTCAGGTCGTTGCGGCCCGCCGAAACCGGGGGCGCGGGCGGAACGGCCTCGGGGGGAAGGGCTCCCGGGTCCGCGGGATCGGCCACCGGGGTGATGACGCCGACGGCGGGCACCGGAGCGAACGGGAGCTGGACGGAGACCTCCGGCAGCAGCGGATCAGCGGTGGCCGTCGCCGCGCCGACCACGGACAACGGGATGGCGCCCGCGACGACCAGCGTGGCGGCGCGCCGTAAGAAGGGGTGTGCTGGAGTTTCGGGTACTGCTATGCCCATGGACTTACCCACCTCATTCTGAAGAGGACATATACCTACCTTTCTAGTTCGATTCAGAAAGCCTTACGGATGCGCAAAATTTGGATTTCTTTTCCGATAGCGGGGAACCGCTCCACGTGCCAATCGAATCCGTGCGGCGGTATCGAATATCGGTGGCGCCGTACGGCAACCGATGAAGTTCGCGATTGCGGCCCAATTGCTGACGGAGATCAGGAAACCGGCGGGGAAACGGGTTTCGGCCCCGCTGCAAGGCTTCCGGTCCGCATCACGGCCGAGCAGTGCGCCCCGGGGCGCACCGTGTCAGGAGGCTGCGGCGAATCCGGCGCGCAGGTCGGCGAGGATGTCGTCGATTCCCTCGATGCCGACGGCGAGGCGGACCAGGCCGGGGGTGACGCCCGCGGCCAGTTGTCTTCGGGTGTCAGCTGTGAGTGGGTGGAGGTCATCGGCCGCCGCCGCCCGACGCGGACGACCGCTATTGATCGCCGGTCCGTGACTCGTGCTGTCCCCTAGTCTGTCGGAATGGCAACTCCGAGTGTGTGGACCGTAACGACCACTACCCCCACCGAAGAAGCTGCCCAATCCATCGCTCGCGCCGCGGTAACGGAGAAGCTGGCGGCGGGTGCGTTCATCACCGGCCCGATCGAGTCGGTGTTCTGGCATCTCGGCGAATCCGGTGAAGGCCAGGAGGGGCGCGTCGAGCTGCGAACCTCCGATACCACCCGGGACAAGCTCGCCGCCAGGATCAAGGAACTGCACCCCTGGGACAACCCGGAGCTGACCGGCCAGCCCATCGCATGGTGCCCCGATGAGTACGCGGACTGGGTGGACCGCTCGACAGTGGCATAGCTGCATCTGCCGGTACGGTGGCCGTGTCCCGAATCCTCATCCGGTCGGGGCGCACTGTGCGGAGGAGGGGTCATGTTCGCGCTCGTCGTGAGGTTCGACCTGCAAGACGCCGGGAAGGCGACCGAGTTCGACAAGTTGGTGGCGGAAACCGTTCGAGCGGTAGCCGACTTCGAACCCGGGACGCTGGTGTACGCCACGCATACCGTCGAGGGTGAGCCGCTGTCGCGGATCTTCTACGAGGTGTACCGCGATCGTTCGGCCTTCGAGGAGCACGAGCGACAACCACACACGCGCCACTTCCTGAGCCAGCGGGAAAACTACGTCGATTCGTTCCGGGTGGAGTTCCTGTCGCCCGCCGATACGAAGGGCCTGCCCGCGGCGGGCTGACGGGATCACAGGCGCGCGGCAATCCCGCACCATACGGCGAAGCCGTGGACGGTGTCGACGCTGCGTGCTTCCGCACGAGCCAGCGCCCGCACGGTCTCGTGCACCATCGGATTCCAGCGAGTCTGCGCCGGGGCAATCGCTTTCGCGGTAAGCAGCACATACCCCTCCGGTACCTGATCAACCTCGCTCCGGTGACCGGGATAGACCGGAGGCGGTGGCTCGGTGACCGCGATGGCTAGGCCGACAACGGTTTTCGCGGACGCACCCACGACAATCCTGGAGACTCCGGTGGCACGGTGTCGCTTCTACCGAAACGTCTGCGGGCTACCGGCGCGCATCGATCCCGAGCTGGGCCGAATCTTCATACCGTCGGGCAGTGTCGGCGCGATCACCGTGCCTGCGCAATTGGGGGCGATGGTGAAGATACGAATGCGGAAACTCGGTAGTCCTGCCGGACCGATCATCTCGCACCCGCGTTCGAAGCGGTGGACCTTCTTGGTGGCGCCGGATATCCCGCACGACATGCCGCTGTTCTCCGAGTTGTTCCGGCTGAACGCGACCCTCGCACCAATCGGTGCGCAGATCGCGTTGCCGTCACCCGCTGATGGTGTCGGTGACCGGTTCCGGGCGCGGGCTCCGAGCGACTCTTACCGGCCGTCCGCGCTGGCGGTGATAGGTGCGATCCGGGATTGCGTGCCGGCCCGGATACGGAGGTAGCGCGGGTGGGCTAGCAGCGCACAACGGAAGACACGACTAAACGATCCACACACGCCCTCGAGAACCCGGACACCGCCGGAACGGGAGGAATCCATGATCATTGCTATCGCGATCCGCGTCACCGTATTCACCACCGCGTTGGTGCTCGGCACGGCCAGCATTGCCAACGCCGAACCCGTTCGCCCCGCGAACGACGAGATCGTGTGCTTCGTCCACGCCATCGAGCCGTGGAAGACCGACCACGGGTCGATGGCCCCGATCAACTACGGGTTCAAGGTGCACTGCACCGGTCGGCCTGCGATGCGCAGCGTCACCACGAAGCTGTGGCGTTACGATGCTGCCGACGGGAAGTGGTACAAGCACGCCGAACGCATCGACACCAGCACCGACCCCGACGTGCAAGCGTTGTACTCCGCGTCGTGCTCGTCTGCGGGAATTCTCTACGGGTTCCATACCCAGGTGGAGGTGACCGCGATCGCCGGTACGTGGGACGACGGCGGCGACAACAGTGCCACCATTTCCGCGATCTGCTGACACGACAGGGAAGGGCACAGCCGATGGGCACACTGGACCATCCAGCCGTCAGCGTGGCGCTCGATGCCCTCGCGGCCGCTGACTCGAGCCTCGCCCCGATCAGCGTTATCGTCCGGGACGAGATCGTCGCAGTCCTCGTAGACGGCGACCGGGGCCGCTATATCGTGTTCGTCCACCCCGACGGCGACCAGTGGAAGACGCGCGGAACGATGTTGGGCGCACCCCGTCCGGCCGGTCCTCGGCACGAGCACACCCCGGCCTGGGAGGCGCTGCAACGACTCGGCACCCGGTTCCGGTCGGCCACCGCCGACCGGTTCGGTGAGGGCTGGTTCGCGGTGATCGGCCGAGCCGCCCACGACGCGGTGTCCCTTTCGGTTACGTCCTCGTTCGAGGAATGCGTCGTGCCGATCGGCGCGGACGGTCTCGCGTTCGCGGTCATCCGCGCGACCGGCAGCGAGACACCGCGGGTTACCGTGACCACTCGCGACGGGCGAGCGATCACGGTCGGGCCGCTCGCGGCCTGAACGGAAGTCATCCGACGCCCCGGGGCCGATCACCCCGGGGCGCACCGTGTCAGGAGGCTGCGGCGAATCCGGCGCGCAGGTCGGCGAGGATGTCGTCGATTCCCTCGATGCCGACGGCGAGGCGGACCAGGCCGGGGGTGACGCCCGCGGCCAGCTGCTCTTCGGGTGTCAACTGGGAGTGGGTGGTGGAGGCGGGGTGGATGACCAGCGAGCGGACGTCACCGATGTTGGCGACGTGGCTGTGCAGCCGCAGTGCCTCGACGAAGCGCTTGCCTGCGTCTACGCCGCCGGCCAGTTCGAAGCCGATCACCGCGCCGGTGCCCTTGGGTGCGAGGGCGCGGCCGCGCTCGTACCACGGGGAGGACGGCAGGCCCGCGTAGGACACCGAGGTGACTTCCGAACGGCCGGTGAGGAATTCGGCCACCGCCTGCGCGTTCTGCACGTGCCGTTCGATCCGCAGGCTCAGCGTCTCCAGGCCCTGGCTGATCAGGAACGCGTTGAACGGCGAGACCGCGGCGCCGAGGTCGCGCAGCAGTTGCACGCGCGCCTTGAGCGCGTAGGCGGGCGCGCCGAGCTCGGCGTACACGACACCGTGGTAGCTCGGGTCGGGTTCGGTGAAGCCGGGGAACCGGCCACCGGTCCAGTCGAACTTGCCGCCGTCCACGATCACGCCCGCGATGGCCGCGCCGTGTCCGCCGAGGTACTTGGTCGCCGAGTGCACGACGATGTCGGCGCCGTGGGCCAGCGGCTGGATCAGGTACGGCGTGGCGACGGTGTTGTCCACGATCAGCGGGACGCCGTTGTCGTGGGCGACGCCCGCGATCCCCGGGATGTCGAGGATGTGATTCTGCGGGTTGGAGATCGTTTCGCCGTAGAGCGCCTTGGTATTCGGGCGGATGGCGGCCTTCCACTGCTCGAGGTCGTCGGGATCGTCGACGAAGGAGACTTCGATGCCGAGCTTGGGCAGCGAGTAGTGGAAGAGGTTGTAGGTGCCGCCGTAGAGCCGGGGACTGGAGACGATGTGGTCGCCCGCTCCGGCGATGTTGAGGATCGCGAAGGTCTCCGCGGCCTGCCCGGAGGCCAGCAGCAGTGCGGCGACGCCGCCTTCCAGTGCGGCGATACGCTGCTCCACCGCGTCCTGGGTGGGGTTCATGATCCGGGTGTAGATGTTGCCGGGCTCGGCCAGACCGAACAGCGCCGCCGCGTGCGCGGTGTCGCGGAAGGTGTAGGAGGTGGTCTGGTAGATCGGCAGCGCGCGAGCGTTCGTCGTGCCGTCCGGAATCTGTCCGACGTGGATCTGCTTCGTCTCGAAGCTCCAGTTCTGGGACAGGTCGGGTTCGGTCATCGGGGAGGTCCTCCTTCTGGTGGGTGATCGATCGGGGTGGGGCGGCGGCTAATCGGTGATCAGGGTGGTGTCGACCGGTGTGCGCCCGGTGGTGAGATCCAGCACGGGGCAGTGCGCGTCGACGGCCTGCTGGAGTTCGGCATAGCGCTGCTCGGTGTCGGGTCCACTGATGCGAACGGTCACCCGCACCGCTTGGAACCCGGCGCGGACGTTGTCATCCAAGCCGAAGAATCCGCGTACGTCGAGATCGCCTTCGGCGCTCACCGACAAATCATCGATCGTGATGCCGAGGCGCTGCGCCCAGAACCGGTAGGTCACCACTTGACACGAGATGAGCGACGCCAGATACACCTCGACCGGATTGGGCGCGGTGTCCGCGCCGCCGAGCGCGGGCGGTTCGTCCACGCGCACGGTGTACTTGCCGAGGGTGATCGCGCTGCCCACCGCCCCCTCCGTGGTTCCGGAGGCACGGAACACCACCAACGCGTTCGCCGCGTCTTCCGCGACGGCCCCGGCCGTCGCGTCGGCGATGTCGTTGAGCGGGGTGCTCACATCAGTTGTCATGTCCAGTGACGCTAGGAACCGCGGCGGGCGACGGCGAGAGTTACATTCGGACTGAGTGCAACGATGGCGTTTCCCGCGACGCGGTCAGTCCGCGGTCTCGGGCTCGGGCTCCGGCGGCGCGGTGGCCGCGTCGATCTGCTCGCCGATGTACCGCAGGACGACCGCGGCCATCGCGACCACGGGGACGGCCAGGAACGCGCCGACAATCCCGTACAGCGAGCCGCCCGCGGTGACCGCGAGCAGCACGATGACCGCGTGCAGCTGCATGCTGCGGCTTTGCAGCACCGGTTGCAGCACGTTGCCTTCCAACTGCTGCACGGCGATGACGATGCCGAGCACGATCAGCGCGGTCACGAAACCGTTGCCTACCAACGCGACCAGCACCGCCAGCGCACCCGCGACGAACGCGCCGACCATCGGGACGAATCCGCCGAGGAAGGTGATCACCGCGAGAACCAGTGCCAGCGGCACTCCGAGGATGACCAGCCCGGCCCCGATACACACCGCGTCGACCAGGCTGACCAGCGCCTGTGTGCGGATGAACCCGCCGAGCACAACCCAGATCCGGCCGAGCACCTCCTCCAGGTGCTTGCCGCCGCGGCTGCCGGAAACGCCGTGCAGCCAGGGCAGGAAACGCGGTCCGTCCTTGACGAAGAAGAACACCAGCACCAGCACCAGGAACAGCGTGACCAGCACCGACGTCGCGGTGGACACACCGCTGAACACGCCGCTCGCGATCTGCTCCGAACTCGACTTGAGCCGGGAGACGATCGCGTCCACGGCCGAATCCAGTTGCTCGTCACGGATTCTCAGTGGCGGGCCTTGCAGCCAGTCGCGCACCTGTTCGACACCGGCGCTCGACTTGTCGGCCAGTTCCGGCGCCTGATCCACGACCGACGGCACGATCAGCGCGATGATGCCGGCCAGCACGCCGACGAAACCGAGCACCGCGATCGAGGCGGCCGCGGCGGGCGGCAGGCCGCGTGCGGTGAGCCAGCGCACGGGCGGCCACAGCACGGTGGCGACGACGATCGCCAGCGCGACCGGCAGGATCACCACCCACAGCCGGGCGACCAGGAATCCGAGCACCCACGCCCCCGCCGCGATAGCCACGATGCACAGCGCCCACTTGGCCAGCCACACCAGGCCCGCACCGATGACCTCGCCGCGATCGCGCGGTGCGGGCTTGTCCGGTCCGTGGCTTTTGCTACGTTCGCTCACCGGCCCAGTCTGGCACGTGAGGACCCGATCGATCAGGGCTCGCGGCCGCCCACCCGAGCCGCACAGCTCGGGAACGCGCTGTTTGACCCGGCAGCCCGGGGTCATCACCTGAGCAGGTCATCGGAAGGGTGGTTGCCGTGCGTTGTGTGGTGTTCGGTGCGACCGGCTACATCGGCGGCCGCCTGGTGCCCGAGCTGCTACGCGCCGGGCACACGGTGCGGGTGCTGGCTCGCACACCGGGCAAGCTCGCCGACGCGCCCTGGCGCGATAGCGTCGAGGTGCTGGCCGGTGACGTGACCTCCGCTGCCGATGTGCGCGCCGCACTGGACGGCCAGGACGTGCTGTACTACCTGATCCACTCGCTGACCCGGGCCGACTTCGCCACCGTGGACCGGGAGGCCGCCACCCTGGTCGCGGCAGAGGCGGCGGACGCCGGGCTGACCAGGATCGTCTACCTGGGCGGCATCGTGCCGGACGCGCAGCGGCTGTCGCGGCACCTGGCCTCCCGCGCCGAGGTCGGCGAGATCCTGCGGGCGGGTTCGGTGCCCGCCTTGGTGCTGCGGGCCGCGGTGATCATCGGTTCCGGCTCGGCCAGCTTCGAGATGCTGCGCTACCTGACCGAGCGCCTGCCGATGATGGTCACCCCGCGCTGGGTGCGCAACCGGATCCAGCCGATCGCGGTGCGCGACGTGCTGTATTACCTGACCGAGGCGGCGACGCTGCCCGAAGGCGCCGGCGGCGCGTTCGACATCGGCGGTCCGGACGTGCTGACCTACGTGCAGATGATGCGCGGCTACGCCGAAGTGGCTCAGCTGCCGCGACGACTGATCGTGCCGGTGCCGGTGCTGACGCCGTGGTTGTCCGCGCAGTGGGTGAATCTGGTGACCCCGGTGCCCCGCGCGATCGCGGTGCCGTTGATGGAGTCCCTGATCAACGATGTGGTCTGTCACGACCACGCGATCGCCGACCTCATTCCCGACCCGCCGGAAGGGCCGACCGATTACCGGCGGGCGGTGACGCTGGCGTTGCAGAAGATTCGCGATCTGGACGTGCCGACCAGGTGGTCGGACGCCCGTTCGCCGGGCGCGCCGTCGGATCCACTGCCCACCGACCCGGCGTGGTCGGGCGGTTCGCTCTACCGGGATGTGCGCGAACGGCACACCGACGCCGACCCGGCGACGCTGTGGCGGGTGATCGAGGCGATCGGGGGCGAACACGGCTGGTATTCGTTCCCGCTGGCCTGGTCGCTGCGCGGATGGATAGACCGGCTGGCCGGCGGCGTCGGTCTGGGCCGTGGCCGCCGCGACCCGCACCGGTTGCGCGAGGGCGAGGCGCTGGATTGGTGGCGGGTGGAGCGGCTGGAGCGACCGCGGATGCTGCGTTTGCGCGCCGAGATGCGGGTGCCGGGTCGCGCGTGGCTCGAGCTCACGGTCGAGCCGGACGGCCCGGGCGCCACCTATCACCAGTGCGCGTTGTTCGAACCGCACGGGCTGGCCGGGCACCTGTACTGGAAATCCATCGCGCCGTTCCACGCGGTCATCTTCGGCGGGATGGCGCGCAACATCACCGGCGCCGCGGAATCGTCCCGCACGTGATGCCCCGCTAACCGGGAGCGGGGGAGTCCTCGATCGCCAGCGCCGCGGCGATCACCGGCCAGGAGTTGTGCAGGTCCTGCTGCCAGTAACCCCAGGAGTGCGTGCCGAAGGGGCGGAAGTCGAAGGTGGCGGGGATGGCCAGTTCGCCCAACCGCTTGCTCAGGTCGTGGGCGCACCGGTCGATGACGGCCTCCAGAAATCCGCCGGTGACGAGCTGGCTGATCAATTTCTCGCCGTTGCCGTCGATGCCCGGCCCGTCGAGGGTGTCGAGCGGGCCGGGTATGCCGGTGCCGGTGGAGACGTAGATGGCGGTGCCGCGCAGTTGTTCGGCGTGCAGGTAGGGGTCGTTGGCGGCCCATTGCGGGTCGGTGGGCGGCCCCCACATATTGAGTGTGTTGCCGCGCCAGCGGGTGACGACGGCGGTGACCATGGCCTGGCCCTGCGGGTCGCTGGTGCGCACGCACCCGCTGTAGGAGCCCAAGGCGCGGTAGAGCCCCGGTGCGGCCAGCGCGAGCTGGAACACCGAGGTGGCCGCCATGGAGATTCCGGCGACGGCGTTGGCGCCGTTGCCCGCGAAGGTGGCGTCGATCAGGGGCGGTAGTTCTCTGGTGAGGAATGTCGTCCAGCGTTGCCGGCCGAGCACCGGGTCGTCCACCCGCCAATCCGCGAAATAACTTCCCTCGCCGCCCATGGGCACGACGACGTTCACTTGTTTGTCGCGGAAGAAATCCTCGATATCGGTCTGCTTCGGCCAGTTGCTTCCTCCGGTGCCGCCGCTGGCTCCGTTGAGCAGATACAACACGGGCGCCGGTCTCGAAATATCCGGCGCGCGGATTACTTTCACCGGGACCGCGGTGCCCATCGCGGCGGAATAGACCCGCACGTCGGTCAGGCGGCCGGTGTCCTGGCCTACTTCGAGCACCCGTGATCCGTCGGAGGCCACCGGATCGGACGGACCCGTCTGCGCTGTAGCCGCAGGCCAACTGGGTAACAGTGTCGTGGTGGCGAGCGCGAGCGCCACGGCGAACGAAGTGACGATCGCGCCCGGCCTGCTTGTCGTCCGAACCCGCACGCGCGACCTCCGAATTCGGTTCGTGCACTGTAATGCTGGCGAACGTAGGGCGCGATCACGCTGTCCGGCAAGCGCGGAGGCGCATTCTTGGGATACTCGACGAGGCGCCGGAGCCGCGGTCTGGTGGTGGTCACAAAATTCGGCGGCAGCAATGGTGGTCCCATGATTTTGTCGTTAACTTTCAAGGGGTCGGTCGAGGATTCTCCTCACCCGCACGAATCGAGAACACCTGTGGTCAATTTCGGTTTCATCGACGAATGGCATCCTGCGGCGGGAAAGCTCACCAGTTGGCGGGCGGCACCGGAATCGCTCGCCGCGGCGCCCCGCGCCCCGGTGCATTCGGCGCCACCGTCCCATCAGCAGGAGGAGTATCTGCGCACCGCGCACCGCAATGCGAACGCGGGCTTGCGCGTTTCGCGAGTGTGCATGATCGCGTTCACGATTCCCGGTGCGCCGGACCACGCCGCGATGACCCGCACGGTCGAGGCCTTCCTGCGCAGGCACGACACGTTCTGGAGCTGGTTCGCCATCACCGCGGCGGATCGGGTGCAGCGCCGTGTTCTCGACCCCGGCGACATCCGGATGGTGCCCACCGAGCACGGTCTCTACGCCGACAGCGACGCCATCCGGGCGCACGTCCTCGCCGAGACGCCCGGTCCGCTGGACTGGGACTGCTTCGGTTTCGGGATCATCGAACACGCGGAGTCGTTCACGATGTACGCGGCGGTGGATCATTTGCACACCGATGGCGTGGCACAGGCGCTGTCGTGTGTGGACCTGTTGACGCTCTACGGCAGCGAATTGTCCGGCGGCAGTCTGACTCCCGCGCCGGTGACCGGTCACATCGCCTACTGCGAGCGGGAACGCCGCCGCAGCGCCGAGCTGACCGCCGAGTCGCCGCAGATCGCGGTCTGGCTGGAATTGTTGCGGCGCAACGGCGGTGACGTTCCCGGCTTCCCGGTGGACCTTTGGGTCGGCGACGACGAGCACGTCCGGGGTGCGCAGGTGACCACCGTCCTGATCGATGAACCGGGTGCGCTGCGTTTCGAGGAGGTCTGCCGAGCCCACGACGGCCGGTTCACCGGCGGGCTGTTCGCCGCGGCCGCGCTCGCGGAGGTCGAACTGGCGGGCGGCGACTGGTATTTCGGTCTCACACCGGTGAACACGCGCCGCACCGAGGGTGAGGCCGCCTCGGTCGGGTGGTACACGAATCTGACCCCGGTGGCTTTTCCGGTGGGCGCCGATCAGTCGTTCACACAGGTGGTCGCCGCGGCCCAGGCTGCCTACGACCAAGGCAAGGACCTGACCGACGTCTCCCTGCACCGCGCGTTGCAACTCGCCCCGGCCGAACTCGGGATCCGCACCCGGCCCGGGTGGACCGCCCGCATGCTGTCCTACCTGGACATCCGCAAGATGGCCGGTGTCGAGATGTTCGACAAGATCGACGGCGGAATGTTCGCCAACCGCGGCAGTTCGCGCGAGGTCTACATCTGGATCAACCGGTTCAACGATGTCACCACGCTCAGTCTGCTGTTCCCCGATACCCCGCAGGCGCATGAGGTGATCGGTCGCTACGTCGCCGCCATGCGGACGATCGTCGCCGACGTCGTGGCGAACGGCGACCGCGCGGTGCGGGTCGGCGCCCTTCCATGAGCACGGGGGCGCGCATCGTCACCGGCCCGCCACCGGTGGTCGCCGGCTCGGCGGCGTGGGCAACGCTGGGCGCCTGCCTGCTCGCGGTGTTCATGCAGATGCTGGACATGACGATCGTGAACACCGCTCTGCCCGGCATCGCGCGGGATCTGGCGGCGCCCGGCTCGGTCCAGGTGTTCGTGGTGGCCGGCTACAGCCTGGCTTTCGCGGGCACGCTGATGACCGCCGCACGCATCGGGGAGTCGATCGGGCGGCGGCGCGTCTTCCTCAGCGCCATGGCGGGGTTCACCGCCGCCTCGGTGTGGTGCGGCCTGGCGCACCTGCCGGGCGAGCTGATCGCGGCGCGTGCCGTGCAGGGCTTGGCGGCAGCCGCGATGTCCGCGCAGGTGATCGCCATCATCAGCGCGGTGTTCCCGAAGGGCGAGCAGGCGTTGGCCTTCGGGCTCTACGGCGCGGCCGCAGGCCTCGCGGCGATCGCGGGCCCGCTGCTCGGCGGGGCGGTCATCGCCTCCGATCCGTTCGGTCTCGGCTGGCGTGCCGTCTTCCTGCTGAACGTGCCGCCGTGCGTGCTCGGATTGCTGCTGGCGCACCGGCATCTGCAGGTGGGCAAGCCCGCGACCAGGGAACGGCTGGATGTCGCCGGCGCGCTACTGGTGACCTGTGGGCTGGTGGCCCTGCTGTATCCCCTCGCCGCCGGACGCGAACAGCGATGGCCGCCTTCGCTGTTCGGTCTGCTCGGCGTCGGGCTCGCGCTGCTCGCGGTGTTCGTCTGGCATCAGCGCAGGCGGCTGCGGTCCGGGGAGAGCCCGCTGCTGCGGATCGACCTCTTCGCGGACCGCGGTTTCGCGGTCGGCTCCGTGCTGACGCTGCTGTTCTTCGGAATCTTCACCGCGTTCTTGTTCACCGTGTCGGTGACGGTGCAATCGGGACTGGGGTTCACCGCCCTGCGGACCGGGATCCTGGTGCTGCCCTTCGCGATCGGCGGGGCGTGCGGCGCGCTGGCCTCACCGATCCTGGTGACGCGGCTGGGCAGCCGTGGGCTGACCCTCGGTGTGCTGCTGTTCGCGGCCGCCATCGCCGTCGTCGCGCTCACCGTCCATCCCGCCGACGCGTCGATCGATCTGCGGCGGCTCGCGGTCCCGGTGTTCGCCGCCGGAGCCGGTATGGGACTGTTCGCCGCGCCGCTGCCCGCGGCGATGATGACGGGCGTCGCCGAGCGGGCGACCGGCTCGGCGTCCGGAACGGTGCCGACCGTGCAGCAGATCGGTAGCTCGCTGGGGGTGGCGGCGCTCGGCGCGCTGTTCTTCCGCCGGGTCGACGCCGACACCGACCTGGGCGTCGGCCACGCGAAAGCGGTTCTTGCCGCGTCGCTGACGGATTCGCCGACGACGACCGCGCAGCGCGACCGAGTAGTCACCTCGTTCGCCGATTGCGCCGACTCGGCCTTGCGTTCGCCGACCCCGCGCCTCGACGCGCACACCTGTCCTGGCGCGGGGGCGGATCTGGCCGGACAGATCGCCGCAGCGCACACCTTTCTCGCCGCCTGCGTCACCATGCTGTGGGTGGTCGCGGGGACCGCGCTCGCGCTCGGCGTACTCAGTCTGGCGCTGCCGCCGCGGAACGGGGAGCCGGGAGCGACGGCGCCCGGCGAGGTGGGGGACACGGCCACCGCGAACAACACGACGGGCCACGGTCCGGGAAAGGACGCTCCCACATGAGCTCATCGGCGTCCGGTGTCGTCCTCTACGACCGCACGTGGTCGCACGGCGAGTTACTCGACCGCAAGGGGCACCGCAGCGTCTCGGTGGTCATCCCCGCCCTGAACGAGGAAGACACCGTGGCGGGCGTGGTCGCCTCGATCCGCGACCTGGTCGGCACGCTGGTCGACGAGTTGATCGTGCTCGACTCCGGTTCCACCGACCGGACCGCCGCCAGGGCGCGAGTTGCGGGCGCGACCGTCTACTCCCGCGAGCAGGCGCTGCCCGCCGTGCCGCCGTGCCCGGGCAAGGGCGAGGTGCTCTGGCGGTCGCTGGCGGTGGCCTCGGGCGACTTCATCGTGTTCGCCGACGCCGATCTCGTCGCTCCCGACCCGCGGTTCGTGCCGTCGCTGCTCGCGCCGCTGCTGTCCGACGACGAACTGCGCTTGGTGAAGGGGTTCTACCGCCGCCCGCACGGTGACGCGCCGGACGGCGGCGGACGCGTCACCCAGCTGGTGGCCCGGCCGCTGCTCACCGCGCTCGCCCCGCAGCTCGCCGAGTTGCGCCAGCCACTCGGCGGCGAGTACGCGGCCACCCGGGAACTGCTGCGTGCGTTGCCGTTCGCGCCCGGCTACGGCGTCGAGATCGGTCTGCTGATCGACACCTGGCGCAGGCACGGCGCAGGCGCCATCGGGCAGGTCGACCTCGGCACCCGCGTGCACCGCAATCGCCCGCTGCACGAGCTGGCCGAGATGAGCAGGCAGGTGATCGCGACGCTGCTCGGCAGGCTCGGCATCCCCGACTCGGGAGCGGCGCTGACGCAGTACCTCCCGCACGGCTCGGGCTGGCGCATGGCGCCCGGCGCGGTGCCCACGGCCGACAGGCCACCGATGGTCACGCTGACCGCTGCGGGTATTCGATGACGCTGCGAACGCCCCGCATCCTTCCGGTGGTGGACTTACGCTGATCCCGGTGGCGATTTCGGAGTGACGACGGCTGGGAGTCTTGGTGGGCGCGGCATTGGTCAAAGGTCAGAACGGGACATTGGATGTCGCGCGCGTGCTGGTGTCGGTGCGCACCGAGGCCGCGGTCGATGTGTCGGCGCTGCTGGTGACCGAAGCGGGGAGGGTGCGCTCGGACGCGGACTTCGTGTTCTTCAATCAGCCGAGCGCACCGGGCGTGTTGCTGGGGCAAGGAACGCCGGGCGCGCTGTCGGTTTCGCTGAGCGACCTGCCGGTGGATATCGCGCAAGTACGCGCGGTGCTCACTCTCGATGATCCGGCGCAGACCTTCGGCGGGTTCGCGCCTCCGGTCGCCACGGTCGCCGACGCGGCGGGAAACGTGCTCTACGAGTACCGCATCGAGGGCTTGGGCAGCGAGTCCGTGGTGATCGCGCTCGAACTGTATCGCCGCCAGGGCGGATGGAAGGTGCGAGCGGTCGGGCAAGGTTATGCGGGCGGATTCGCCGCGCTGGTCACCGATCACGGCGTGAGCGTGGACGACGCCCCGGCGGTAGCGGCCTCGTCCGCGATTCGAACCGAGCCGGTCCCGACGGCAGGGCACACCCCGGCGACAGACGTGTTCACCGTCCCCGGCGAGGCGCGGCTCTCCTTCGAGAAGCGGGCGAAGCTGGACCTGCGCAAGCGGGAGGTCGCGAAAGTCCTCGTCGACAAGAACGCTTTCGGCATCCGCGCGCGCGTCGTTCTGGTCGTCGACAAGACCGGCAGCATGAACCGGCAGTATCGCGACCAGGTGGTGCATCGCGTCGTGCAGCGGATGATCCCGGTGGCCACCCAGCTCGACGACGACGGCACCCTGGAGGCGTACCTCTACGCCCGCTCTTTCGCCAAGCTGCCCGACATCACGGTCGAGCGCGGTGAGGAGTGGGCGCGAACCTACTTGCACCTCACCGGCACCCACGGCGGCATCGACTACGACGCGCTCGGCGCCCGCAACGAGGAGCTGCCGATCATGCGCGACATCATCGACTCGTTGCGCCCCGGCGGTCGCCCCACCCTCGTGTTGTTCTTCACCGACGGGGGCTTCGCCAAGAAGCGCGAGATCGCCGCGCTCATGCGGGAGGCCTCGCTGCTGCCCGCGTTCTGGCAGTTCGTCGGCCTCGGGCGCGCCAACTACGGTCTGCTGCGCACCCTGGACGAATTGTCCGATCGGGCGGTCGACAACGCGGGGTTCTTCGCTCTCGACGACATCGATCAGGTCGACGACGCGCAGCTCTACGCCCGCTTGCTCGGCGAGTTCCCCGATTGGCTGCGCGCCGCGCGAAACGCGAACATCCTGCGCTGAACGCGCGGGGGCGTCATCGCCGCAGCGAGCCCGCAGCCGCCCTGCCCATGGAGCAGCGCCCGCTTGCCATAGCGAGAAGCTATGGCAGCGGCGATAGCTCCGCTGCGGCTCAGCCGATGACGGCGTTCATGATGGTGCCGGCGCTGGTGGCGATCACCCCGCCGATCATGGCTCCCGCCACCATCTTCGGCGACTCGAGCCCGCCGCCGGTCCACTTCTCCCAGGCGAAGCGCCCACCGGCGTAGATGATGCCGCAGATGCCCGACAGGAGGACGAACCACGTCAGGTAGCGGACCAGTTGGAGGAACTTGTCGGAGATCGGCGGCGCTTCTGGGGTGGGATTGCCGATCTGCGCCAAGGTGTCGAAAGCGGCGGCCATGATCATCGTCGTTCGCTCATTCTGGATTCGGGACAGGGGCAAGTGAATCGCTGAGAAGATCGTATCCGTTCGCTCGCCCCGATGCAGTCAGGTCGGTGCAGCGCAGGGAAGTTCGTGTTTCCCCTGCCCGCACCCGGGTAGCCGAACTCGTGTGCGGCCGCGGAGGATCCGCACCGTGCGCACACCGCGGCGGGCCGCATGCCCGTATCCTGGGCGTGGCCGAATTCATCGGTGGTCGAACAGTTTTCGCATAGCTGCTGGTCGACGCAGGGTTGCATTCGAGCGTAGAGGGAGTAGACGGTGAGCATCATTCTGGCGTCGGTCGGCGATTCGTTCACGACGTTGGCGCAGATCGGCAATCCGACCCCGGAGGCTCCGCCCCTGGCGGACAAGCTCTTACAGTTCGTGCGGTATCTGACCTGGTTCGCGCTCGCGTCCGGCATCGTCAGCATCATCTACGCGGGCGGCAGATTCGCCTGGGAGAAGTGGAGCGGCGGCGGATTGCAGTCGCCGAAGATGATCGCGGGGGCGATGCTCGGCGGGGTGGTCGCCACCAGCGCGGGCACCATCATGAACACCGTTCTGGAGTTCTGACCGCAGGCGGTCGCGGCGATCCTTGCGGCGCGCCTTCGTCGGTGACGACGAGCGTGCCGCGTGGGATCGCCGCCCGTGGCACTCGCCGGGGACTCCGCCGAACTCGGCTCCCCGTCCTACGATTGCCCCGCTGACCTGCGTTTTTCGCTGCGGAGGGCGGTTATACTCCGGTGCGGATCTCGCGGTGCCCGATAGGATCGGAGGCGGAGCAGGATCATGGACGACTGGACCGAGGGCGAGCTCACGGTGTCGCGGCGCACGGCGCTGGGCATCGCGGCGACATCGGTGGCCGCGTTCGGATTGGCGGCATGCGGCGAGGCCGAGCACCGGAATCCCGTCCCCCGGGACGCCGCCACGATCGCCAAGGACGCCTACGAATTCGGGTACCCGCTGGTGCTGATGGATGTCACCCGGATGGCGGCGCAGGCGTCCACGCCCGTCAATCGGTTCGAGCACGCGTCATCGCTGCCCACCCCGGCGCAGCGCGAGGTGGTGCGGCTGGACCGGGACACCTTGCGGTCGACCGCGTGGCTCGATCTGGCGAACGAGCCGATGGTCCTGAGCGTCCCCGCGATGGACCGGGGCCGGTTCTGGTTGGCGCAGGTACTGGACGCCTGGACGAACAACGTGCACAACCCCAGCGGTCGCCGTCCACAGGCGCGATCGGTATTGCCGCCGTACACCTACGTGGTGACGGGCCCGGGCTGGTCGGGTGACCTGCCCGCCGGGCTGACCCCGTTGCCGATGCCGACGCCGACGGTGTGGCTGATCGTCCGGATCCAGGTCGACGGCGAGAGCGATCTGCCCGCTGTGCGCTCTTTGCAGCAGCGCTTGCGGCTGGCTCCGTTGAGCGCGTGGGTGGCGGGCACCGAGCCGCCCGCCGTGCCACCCAGGGAGGGGATCGCGCAGCCACCCCCGGAGTGGGTCGACGAGATGGACCCGAAGGTGTTCTTCGATCGGATGTGCGCGTTGATGGCGGTCGATCCGCCCGCGCGTGCGGACGAGCCCGCCATGCGGCGCTTCGAGACGATCGGAATCCGCCCCGGCGGCGCGGTCGAAGGCCTCTCGGACGTGGAACTCGCCGCCGCGGTGGACACCGCCCAGCAGCAGATCCCGGTCTATCTGGGCGCGCGGACGGTCAATGAGAACGGCTGGCTCATCGACCCCGACGTCGGCCGGTTCGGCACCAACTATCTGCTCCGCGCCGCCATCGCGAGGGTGGCTCTGGGCGCCAGTCCGGCGGAGAACGCCTTCTATCCGACGCTGTTCGCCTCGACCGGCACCGGCGACGGCGGCACCGGCCGATTCCGGCTGCACTTCGCACCGGGTCAGCTACCGCCCGTCGACAACTTCTGGTCGCTGACTGCCTACGACGCCGACAGCTATCTGGTGCCCAACCCCGCGGAGATCTACGCGGTGGGCCATCCGGAGCCGGTGATGCTCAACCCCGACGGGTCCACCGACATCGCGTTGCAGTACGCCGATCCCGGCCCTTCTGTTCCCGCCGGGAACTGGCTGCCCATCCCCGAAGCCGGACAATTCTCGCTGACCCTGCGGATGTACGCGCCGAAGGAGGAGGCCATCCACGGCCGTTGGCGTCCGCCGCCGTTGCTGCCGGTGCTCTGACCCGCACTCCGCCCCGCCGCGCGTTCCCGGCCGCTCGCCGGTGCTCGGCGCGCGGACCGTTCAGGGCGCTGACCAGCTATTTTCCCGCCGGAGGTGGTTATACTCCGGAACGGACCGGCTCGGCGACCGATCGGATCGGAGACGGAACAGGATCATGGACGACCGGACCTACCGTGAATCCGCGCTGTCGCGGCGCACCGTGCTGGGGATGGCGGCGTCGGTGGCCGCGCTCGGCGTGGCGTCGTGCGGCGGATCGGACGAGGACGACTCGGCCCACCCGACGGTGACCAGCGAGGCCGGAGCGATCGCCAAGGACGCCTATGTGTTCGGCTTTCCGCTGGTGCTGATGGACGTTGCCCGGATGGCGGCGGAGGCGTCCACGCCCGTCAACCGGTTCGAGCACGAGACTTCGTTGCCGACCCACGCGCAACGGAACGTGGCGCGGCCGGACCCGGACACGCTTCACTCGACCGCGTGGCTCGACGTGACGAACGAGCCGATGGTGCTGAGCGTCCCCGCGATGGAAGGGGGCCGGTTCTGGCTGGCTCAGGTGCTGGACGCCTGGACGAACAACGTGCACAACCCGAGCAGTGTCCGTCCGCAGGCGCGGTCGGCGTCGGCGCCGTTCACCTACGCGGTGACCGGCCCAGGCTGGTCGGGTGCTCTGCCGGAAGGTCTCATGCCCTTGCCGATGCCCACGCCGACGGTGTGGCTGATCGTGCGTATCCAGGTCGACGGCGAGAAGGACCTCTCGGTGGTGCGCTCGGTGCAGGAGAGGTTGCGGCTGGTTCCGTTGAGTGCGTGGAGGGCGGGCGCCGAGCCGCCCGCGAGCGCGCCGCCCAGCGGGCAATCGGAGACGCGACGCCCGGTCGATCAGGTCATGGGGATGAACGCGCGCGATTTCTTCGATCGGATGTGCGCGGTGCTTGCGGTCGATCCGCCCGCTCCCGAGGACGAGCCCGCCATGCGCCGTTTCGCGGCGATCGGCATCCGGCCCGGCGGCGCGGTCGAGGGCATCTCCGACGGTGAACTGACCGCCGCGGCCGACACCGTGAAGCAGCAGCTCCCGGTGACCCTGGGGACGAACACGGTCAACGACAACGGCTGGGTTTCCGACCTCGGGGCGGGCCGGTACGGCACCGACTATCTGCTGCGAGCGGTCACCGCGTTCGGCGCGCTCGGCATCCCGCTGCCCGAGGACGCGCATTACCTCTTCACGGCGGTCCCCGCGGGCTCCGGTCCTTTCCGGCTGCACTTCGCCTCGGGCGAGCTGCCGCCGGTGGACGCGTTCTGGTCGCTGGCCGTCTACGATGCCGCCGATTACCTGGTGGCCAATCCGGCCGAGATCTACTCGATCGGTCACCATGTGCCCGTCGTGCTCAACCCGGACGGCTCCCTCGACCTCACGCTCCAGCACGATGATCCGGGTTCCGGCGTCCCCGGGGGCAACTGGCTGCCCATCCCGGAATCGGACCCGTTCTCGGTGACCCTGGCGTTGTTCGCCCCGAAAGCGGCCGTCTTGCAGCGGCGTTGGCAGCCACCGCCGCTGATCACGCTCTGACGATCCGGTCTGCGTGTCCGGCCCGGCGAGGCGGGCCGGGCCGGACGCCGAAAAAAGTAAACAGGTTTTACTAAACACTGTTCACGAAGCGTGGTTCTGTGGTTGCATCTCCTTGACCGTGTCCTCTGCATCGTTGTCAGGTCTGCGCCCAGACCGCCGTAGGAGTTAGCCGTGACCGTGACCACGCCCTCGATCCCCACGGGATTCGACTTCACCGACCCCGACGTGCTGGCCACCCGCCTGCCCATCGGAGAGTTCGCCGAACTGCGCCGCACCGCCCCCGTGTGGTGGTGCGCGCAGCCCGATCGGGCCAGCGGGTTCGACGACGGTGGCTACTGGGTCGTCTCCAAGCTCGCGCACATCAAGGAGATCTCGAAGAATCCCGAGGTGTTCTCCTCGCACGAGAACACCGCCATCATCCGGTTCAACGAGGAGACCACGCGCGAGCAGATCGACATGCTCGGCGACATGCTGCTGCTCAACCTCGATCCGCCCAAGCACACCAAGACCCGCCGCATCATCTCCAAGGGCTTCACCCCGCGCGCGGTGGAGAGCCTGCGCGCCGCGCTGACCGAACGCGCCGCGCGAATCGTGCACGAGGCGAAGAAGTCCGGCAGCGGCGACTTCGTCGAACAGGTCGCCTGCGAACTGCCGTTGCAGGCCATCGCCGAGCTGCTCGGCATCCCGCAGGAGGACCGGAAGAAGATCTTCGACTGGTCCAACCAGATGATCTCTTACGACGACCCGGAGTTCGACGGCGATCACCACGCCGCCACCGCCGAGGTGATGGGCTACGCCTGGAACATGGCCGAGCAGCGGCGCGCCTGCCCGGCCGAGGACATCGTCACCCAGCTGGTCAACGCCGACATCGACGGCGAGCACCTCGGCTCGGACGAGTTCGCGTTCTTCGTCATCCTGCTGTCGGTCGCGGGCAACGAGACCACGCGCAATTCGATCACCCACGGCATGAAAGCGTTCGTGGACCACCCCGAGCAGTGGGAGATCTACCGGCAGCAGCGCCCGCGCACCGCGCCCGACGAGATCGTCCGGTGGGCCACGCCGGTCACCGCGTTCCAGCGCACCGCGACCCAGGACACCGTGCTCGGCGGCCAGGAGATCAAGAAGGGCCAGCGGCTCGGATTGTTCTACAGCTCGGCCAATTTCGACGAGGAAGCCTTCGCCGATCCGTTCACCTTCGACGTGCTGCGCGATCCCAACCCGCACGTGGGTTTCGGTGGCACCGGCACGCACTACTGCGTCGGCGCGAACCTGGCCAGGCTGCAGATCGATCTGATGTTCAACGCCATCGCCGACGTGATGCCCAACCTGCGGCAGGTCGCCGAGCCGGTGCGGCTGCGGTCGGGCTGGCTGAACGGAATCAAGCGCTGGGAAGTCGAATACGCTTGAATCGATCGGTGCAACAGTCCAAACCACGGGGTCGCGCGCCGGTGGTGACCGACACCGACATCCGGCGGGTGGCCAGCGCGCTGCTGGTCGAACGCGGGCCCGATGCGGTCACCCTGCGCGCCATCGCGCGCGAACTCGGTGTCACCGCGCCCGCGCTGTACCGGTACTACAACTCGCTGGAAGACCTGTTGGAGCGACTGCGGCTGGACTTCTGCGCCGACCTGGCGGCGGAACTGACCGCCGAGATCGCCACGCTGCCCGACGACGGCGCCGTGCAGTTCTTCGCCATCTGCCGTGGCTTCCGGCGCTGGGCGCTGACGCACACCAGGGAGTTCACCCTGGTGTTCGCCTCGCCCGGCGCCGGGCAGGCCCGGGCGCTGCGCCGCTTCGACGAGCCCTTCGGCCGGGTCTTCCTGGCCACGGCGGGCAGGCTGCTGGCCACCTACGACATCGTCACGCCGTCCACCGACGTCATTCCACCGGAGCTGCGCGAGGACCTGGTGCACTTCCAGACCGAACTGCTGGCCGCGCTGTCGGAGTCGAGCCAGAAATTCCCCGCCGAGAAACTGGATCTCGGGGTGACGTATCTGATGATCCAGATCTGGGCGCGGCTCTACGGGCACGTCACACTCGAGGTCTTCGGGAACTACCCTATCCCGCTGGACAATCCGGAGATCCTGTTCGACGCGATGCTCGCCGATCTGGGCCGCACGGCGGGCTTGCTCACCGAGTGAGACCGGGCTAGATGCGGGCGCCCTTGGCCCGGTTGCACGCGCGGCACAGGATCTGGAGGTTCGCCGCGCTGGTCGCGCCACCGCGGCTGAGCGGAATGATGTGGTCGAACTCCAGGTAGTGCCCGTCGCCGCATTCGACGCACCGCCCGCCGTCGCGCTGCCACACCTGCGCCTTCACCTCCTGCGAGATGCTGCGGGTATCACGCTGGCCCGGAGTGAGGACGAGACGTTTGGCCACGCGCAGCGCGCCTTCCAGCGCGGCGGAGACGTAGTCCGGATCGTCGACGGCGAACGTCGCGCCGCCGCGCGCCGAGGTGGCGGCGACCACCACCGCGCCTTGCTCCGCGTGCACGGAAACCACCCTTGACCAAAGCATCTCGATACCGGTGTCGGCGCCGACGAAACGTAGCTTCTTGTTGCTGCCGATCAGCCTGCCCTCGGTGACCTTCGGGCCGCGCGCGAGCTGACGGACGTGCGTCGCGGGCAGGTCGAGGTGCACCGTCTCCTCGGGGTCGAGGTGCAGGCCGGGCGTGCGGACCACCGGCAGGTCGCCCGTGCGCAACCGATAGAGGGTGTTGCCGCGATGCATCCGTCTGCGCAGGTCGTCGATCAGCGGTCCGCCGAGGCCGAGTTCGGTGACCGCCTGCTCGAACAGTTCCAGCTCCGCGTCCCTGACCTCGCCGTCGGCGAAGGCGAAGGTGACCAGCCGCTCCACATAGCTGAGCGCCGCGTCGCGCAACGCCGCGCGTCCGGCTTCGGCGTCGATTCGCTGATAACGCAACGACGCCCACAGCGCCGCCCACTCGGGGCCACGCGGACCGTGGCCGGTGAGCACCCGCCAGGCCCGGGTGTGCCAATGGACGAGGTATTCCTCGATCTCTTCGGCGCACCTCTGGCACGGGGCGAACCCGCCGAAGAACTTGCGGCGCAGCGGACTTGCGCAGCGAGCGCAGTGGCGGTCGCCGCGCGGAGGGGGCAGATACCGGTCCTCGGTCCATCCTGCGCCGTCCCACCAGCGCATGCGCTGCGGGTTCTCCGGATCCGGATGCCAGTCCGCGCGTTCGGGATCCGGGGGCGGTGGGGGAGGTGCGCTTTCGGGGGTGTAGCGATTGAGATCGACCGGACGGGGAGTATGCGGGAGGGGAGCGGTGTCCGCGCGGCCGAGCACTTCGGTGCGTGGCCATGCGGGTGTGCCGGGGCGTGGTGCTTCGGGCCCTTCGGATCGCCCTGGCGGGTTCTCGGCCTGGTAGTCGTGCTCGCGGACGCGTTGCACCGGAGCATGTTCGGCGGCGGCGTTCGATGCGTCCGTTCGCTCGGCCGTAGCGAATTCGCCGTTCCTGCGCGACTGGCCGGAGGAGAACGACCCGTGCGGGACGTGCCGGGGCTGGGCGAAGTCGCGGCGATCGGCCCGTTCGGCCGAGTCGAGGCCGGAGTCGGCGGCGGCCTGAAGTCGTTCGCGAGGCGGTGCCACCGCGGCCGATCGGTGCACCCGGAACGGGTTGGTGGGATGGGTGGTGCGGGCGGGCGCCGACGGGTCGTCGACCTGCACGCCGAACTCGCCGACCAACCCGGCCAGCCCGCTGGACCAGCCCTGGCCGATCGCGCGGAACCGCCACTGCCCGTCGCGGCGGTAGAACTCGCCGAACATCAGCGCCGAGACCGCGTCCGCGTCGTCGACCTCGAACGCCGCGACCACCCCGTCGACCGAGTGCACGGCGACGGTCAGCTCCCGGATGTCGCCGAAGGTGCTGCCCTCCACCGATCCGGAGACGACGATGCGCTCGACGTCCGCTTCGGTGCGCGGCAGCGAGACGCTCAGCCGCGCGGTGCCCGGCGCGGGTTCCTGATCGAGCGTGACCGCCTGGGAGACGTGCCGCGGCGCGTTGTAGAACACCAGGTCCCGATCCGAGCGGACCGTGCCGTTCGCGTCCAGCAGCAAGGCGTGCGCGTCCACCGCGTGCTCCGATCGCCATGAAACAACCACGGCTAGAAGGGATGTCGGTACCGCTGCGTTCGCGCCCTTGCTGAGTTTCATTGTGCTCGAACTATGCCACGCCCCTCCGACACGCCGAACGCGCGAGGGGAGGTCCTTCGGCGGGGCGTGCGGCACAGTGTTCCCCATGACGAACCCGAAACGCCCGGGTCGTAAGCCGCCGACCCCGAGACTGCCCAGTGGGCGCGTGCCCGGCCCCGCCGACGTCCTCGCCGCCGCCCAGGCGGCGGTCGAAGCGGCGCAGACGGCCGCGGGCCAAGCGCTGGAAGCCGCCCAGCTCACCGCGACCTCGGCGTTCGACACGGCGGTGCGGCTGCCGCCCGCGTCCGCGCAGCTGGCCGCCCAACTGCCCGGCCTCATCGAGAACCTCTCGACCGCGATCGAGCGGCTCAACTCCACCATCGATCGGCTCGACCGCACGCTGGCCCTGGCCGATCCGGCCTTCGCGGCCTACGACCGGCTGCTGCCCCGGCTGGAAGCGATGATCTCGCTGGGTGAGGACGTGTTCGGGCGTCTGGCGAAACTGCCCGGCATCGCCTTGCTCGGCAAGCTGGCGGGCCTGAGCGCAGCCGAGGAACAACCCGCCGAGCAGCCCGCCCGGCGCAAGCCGACGAAGCGGCGCAAATAGTCGAGAAGGACGCTCGCGTTCAGTGGTGCGCGTGGTCGGCGGCCGCGCGCAACGTGGCGGCCGCCTTGAGCAGGACCTCGTGGTACTCGTCGGCCGGGTCGGAGTCGAGCACGATGGCGCCGCCCGCTCCGATCCGCCAGCGTCCGCCGTAGCGCACGGCGGTGCGGATCACGATGTTGAGGTCCGCGGTGCCACCGAGCCCGAGGAAACCGATCGTGCCCGAATAGACGCCGCGCGCTTTGGTTTCCAGCGCATCGATGATCTCCATGGTGCGCAGCTTCGGCGCGCCGGTCATCGAGCCGCCGGGAAAACAGGCGCGCAGGCAATCGACCACGCCGATCTCCGGGCGCAGCCTGCCGCGCACCGTCGAGACCAGTTGGTGCACGGTCGCGTACTGCTCGGTGGCCATCAGCTTCGGGACATACACGCTGCCGATCTCGCAGACCCGGCCCAGATCGTTGCGCAGCAGATCGACGATCATGAGATTCTCCGCCCTGGTCTTCGGGCTGTCGGCCAGCTCGCGGCGCAGGCGCTCGTCCTGCTCGGGTGTCGCGCCGCGCGGCGCGGTCCCCTTGATCGGCTTGCTCTCCACGATGCGGCGGCGGTCGACCTTCAAGAAGCGCTCCGGCGACGAGCAGGCGATGTCGAGGTCGTCGAAGCGCAGGTAGGCGGCGTACGGGGCGGGGTTGCACCGGCGCAGCGTGCGGTAGAAATCGAGGCCGTCGGCCGCGGTGGCGGGGATCGTGGCGCTGTCGGTCAAGTTGATCTCGTAGGACTCGCCGGCGTGCAACCGCTCCTGGCAGACCGCGATGTCGGCGAGATAGCGCTCCCGGCCGCGGGTGAGCAGTGGCTCGACGGCGTCATCGTCCGGCGGCACTTCGAGCGGCGGCGGATTCGTCCAGGTCGGGAGGGTGTTCAGGGTTTCGCGGGTGTCGCGCAGCCAGTCGGCGGCGGATCGGGCGGTCTCCACGTCGTCGCTCAGCGCCAGCAGGTGCGTGCGCCCGCCGACATGGTCGACCACCACCATCCGGTCGGCGAAGATCCACTGGGCGTCCGGGGTCGTGGCGCGGTGAACCGCGTTCCCGCCGCAGTCGGCTTTCACCTCGTAACCGAGATAACCGACGTAGCCGCCGACGAAATCGAAGGGCAGATCGGGCAATTCGAGCCGGCGCGTGCGCAACTCGGCGGCCAGGAAATCGAGGATGCCGCCCGGCGCGGTGCGCCGATGCCCGTCGGAGGACTCGACGGTCACCTCGCCGTCGCCCACGCGATAGCGCAGCACCTCGGCCAGTGGACCGCTCGCGTCGCCCAGGAAGGAGAACCGGTCGGCTCCGGGCTCCACATGCTCGCTGTCCAGCCAGAACGCCGTCGGGGAGTTGCCGTACAACTGCACGAACGCGCGCTCGGTATCGATCGGCCGTTCGAGCACGGCCCGCTGCAGCCGGTAGGTCCGCGGCACGGAACGCATCGGGCCGGTGCGCCCAGCGGATGACGCGCGATCGAGTTCGACGGCCGCGGCGGGGAACTGCTCGGCCGCGAGCGGCACGGGCGAGGCCGCGTCGGGGAGGGGGAATCGTGCCGGGACCGGCTCCGCCACGCGATCGCGCGCCGGGGCGATCGACGGGTTCCCCACCGTGGAGGCACGCCTGCTTCGATGCGCGGCGGTGAGCTTCGCGAAGTTGCGCAGCAGCGCCGCGCCGAACTCGCTCGCGATCGATTCCGGATGGAACTGCACGCCCCACTGCGGGCGCGCGCGATGCCGCACGCCCATCACGACGCCGTCACCGGACAGCGCGGTGACCTCCAGATCGTCCGGCAGCGGTCGCAGCGCGCACAGCGAGTGATAGCGCACCGCGGTGAAGCCCTGCGGAATCCCGGCGAACAGGTCGCGGTCGTCGTGCTGGATGCGGTCGAGATACCCGTGCCTGGCGGCGGGCGCCTCGGTGACCACGCCGCCCGCCGCGACCACGATGCCCTGGTGGCCCAGGCACACCCCGAGCAACGGCAGGTCGCTCTCGACGATCACCGCCGTGGAGATTCCCATGTCGCGTGCCACGCCGGGCCGACCGGGTCCGGGCGAGACCACGACGTTGTCGAAGCGGCCCAGATCGAGTTCGGCGACCGTGCGCGCCTCGTCGTTGCGCACGACCGCCGGCTCGACGCCGTTCACCTCGCTGATCAGCTGGTAGAGGTTGTAGGTGAACGAGTCGTAGTTGTCGATCAACAGCGTGTGCATGGTTCTGGAAACCCTACGCCGCACCGGTCGGAGCTAACTGTTGTCGTCTGCCTTCAGTTCGGGTCGGCGGGTGGTGCACAATGTGGGGCATGTCTGTTGCGCAACCGGTCGATGTGGATCCCGCCGTTGTCGACTTCGCCGTCGTCGGAAAGTGGATGGATGAGCAGGGTCTGCCCGGGGGTGAATTCGAGGATGTGATCGCGCTCGGTGGCGGAACGCAGAACATCATGCTCCGCTTCACGCGCGGCGGCCGCACGTACGTGCTGCGCCGTGGCCCGAAGCACCTGCGCGTCAAGAGCAACGACGTGATCCGGCGCGAGGCCAGGCTGCTCGGCGCGCTGGGCGGCACCGAGGTCCGCGCGCCGAGGGTGATCGCGGCCTGCGCCGACGAGTCGGTGCTCGGCGCGGTCTTCTACCTGATGGAGCCGATCCACGGTTTCAATCCGCAGAACGAACTGCCCGAGTTGCACGCGGGCGATCCGGAAGTTCGCAGGCAGATGGGCCTGTCGGCGGTCGAAGCCATCGCGCGGCTCGGTGCGCTGGACTACCAGGCGCTCGGCTTGGCCGACTACGGCAAGCCGGAGGGCTTTCTGGAGCGCCAGGTGCCGCGCTGGCTCGGTGAGCTGGAGTCGTATTCGGCCAACGAGGGCTACCCCGGTCCGGAGATCCCCGGCGTGGCGGCGGTGGGCGAGTGGCTGGACCGCAATCGCCCCGCGCGGTGGACGCCCGGCATCCTGCACGGTGACTGCCACCTGGCGAACATGATGTTCGAGTTCGACGGCCCGCAGGTGGCGGCGATGGTCGACTGGGAGATGTCCACCATCGGCGATCCGCTGCTGGACCTGGGTTGGCAGATCGCCACCCGCCCCGAACCCGGTACCACCGGCGCGGCGCTGGTCGGCAAGCTCGGCGCGGTGGGCGGTCTGCCGACGGCCGAGGAGATGATCGCGCACTACGGGCAGTTCTCCGATCGCGACCTGAGCGCGATGCCCTGGTACACCGTGCTTGCCTGCTTCAAGCTCGGCATCGTCCTGGAGGGCACGCACGCCCGCGCCTTCGCGGGCAAGGCCCCCAAGCAGGTCGGCGACTTCCTGCACGCGATCACGCTGGAACTCTTCGAGCGGGCGCGGCGGCTGATGGAGTGACTGCGGTTTCGACGCCGCCGCGACCGCCTACGAAGCCGTGCCCGCGCTGATCCGGGAGACGGCCGTCCGTTTCGCCGCGGTGCTCGACCGCCCCGGCGTGCGCGCGCGGCCGGACGAATCGACTTGGTCGGCACTGGAATACGGCGCGCACGTGCGCGACGTGTGCCGCATGTCCGACACTCGCCTCGGCCTGATGCTGACCGACGACTCCGAGGGGGAGCCGCCGCGTTTCCCGAACTGGGATCAGGACGCGTCCGCGGTCACCGACCGCTACAACGAGCAGGATCCGGCCGTGGTGGCCGGGGAGTTGGCCGAGGCCGCCGAGCGGGCGGCGCTGGCTTTCGAATCGGTGCCACCCGAGCGGCGCGGTCTGCGCGGTGCGCGCAGTGACGGAGCGGAGTTCACGGTGGAGTCGTTCGCCCGGTACATCCTCCATGATGTCCTGCACCACGTGCACGACGTTCGTGGGTGAACGCCTCGCCGAACTGTAACGCGTTCGGCGTCGATGTCACGCTTTGCCGACGAATTTTCCGACCGGTACTAGAACGCGTTACATTTTTCTCGTACTGTGGGTGCAGTCACATGAAAGCACGTGCATGCGAGAGGGTCGACAGGAATGAAGACGAAGGGCGCGATCCTGTGGGGGATCGACCAGCCGTGGTCGGTGGAGGAGATCGAGGTCGGTGACCCGGTCGCCGGCGAGGTGCAGATCCGGATGGAAACCGCCGGTATGTGCCACTCCGACCACCACATCGTGACCGGCGCGACCCCGATGCCGTCCTTCCCCGTCATGGGCGGGCACGAGGGCGCGGGTGTGATCACCAAGCTCGGCCCGAACTGCCCGGCAGATCTCCAGGTCGGCGACCACGTGATCCTGTCGTTCATCCCCGCCTGCGGCCGCTGTCCGGCCTGCGTGGCAGGACACATGGCGCTGTGCGACCTCGGCGCAGGCCTGCTGATGGGGCAGGCGATCAGCGACGGCACCTACCGCATCCAGGCCCGCGGCGAGAACGTCATCCCGATGTGCCTGCTGGGCACCTTCGCGCCGTACATGACGGTGCACCACACCTCCGTGGTGAAGATCGATCCGAGCATTCCGTTCGAGGTGGCCTGCCTGGTCGGCTGCGGCGTCCCCACCGGTTTCGGCTCCTCCACCCACGTGGCGCAGGTGGCGCCGGGCGAGACCGTGGTGATCGCGGGCATCGGCGGCGTCGGCATGAGCGCGTTGCAGGGCGCGGTGCTGTCGGGCGCCTCGAAGGTGGTGGCGATCGACCCGAACCCGTGGAAGCGCGAGCAAGCGCAGAAGTTCGGCGCCACGCACACCTACGAGAGCATGGCCGCCGCGATCATGCCGCTGCTGGAGGCCACCGAGGGCCGGATGGCCGAGAAGGTCATCCTGACCATGGGCGAGATGCACGGCGAGTACATCGAGGAGGGCCTGATCCTCACCTCGAAGGCGGGCACCCTGGTGGTCACCTCGATGGGCCGGATGGACGAGAACGACGTCAAGCTGAACAGCTTCCTGCTCTCGATGTTGCAGAAGACGGTGAAGGGCTGCATCTTCGGCGGTGGCAACGCCCGCCAGGACGCGCCGCGCCTGCTGTCGCTGTACAAGGCCGGCCAGCTCAACCTGGACGACATGGTCACCCGCAGCTACTCCCTGGAAGAGATCAACCAGGGCTACCAGGACATGCTGGACGGCAAGAACATCCGCGGGATCATCAAGTACACCGAGGCCGACTGGTGATTCGAGCCCCGTGGACGACGGCCGCCGGGATGCGGTGTCCGTCGTCGCGGCGCGAGGTTCGGCACTGATCCCGCTCGGGAACTCGCCGGCGATCCATGCGATCAAGTCGTAGGGATCGGCTGCCGAGCGGGAATCGGCATTCCCTTGCTCGGCGACCTACGCGGAGCCCGTTGCCGCGGCACTCAACACGACGGCGGCGGTGAGCGCCGCGTCGACCGCCTGCACCGCTTCCCTGGCCGCCTTCGCTGCCCAGTCCCCGGCGGCGATCTCCTTGGCGCGCTGCCGCACCACTCGGCGGTCACGGTCGGGGAAGACCTTCGGTGCCGCGTCGGCCGCCGACAGCAGGGAGATCAAGGCGGCGGCGCGCGGCTCGACCGAGAGGTCGGGGTGTGCGAACGGCGGTGTCAGCCGGTCGCGGAGTTCCTCGCGGTATCCGCTCGGCACCCAGGCGGTCCGGGGGAAGACGCCCAAGACCCGGTGGTGTTCGACACGCACCAGACCTTCGTCCGCCAGCCGGTGCAACACCTTCGGTTGCAGCCCCTTGGACAGTTTCTCGATCGCGGCCCGGGCTTTCATCGGACCTGCCACCTCGATCCTGGCGAGCGCGTCGCCCAGTATCGGATCGGCACTCCTGTTCGCGCTCACCACGATCCGGCCCGGTTTCGCCGCGTCGCCCGGCCCGGTCAGCCGGACCGCCCCGGCGTCGATCAGGTCCAGCAGCACTGCTCCGGCGAGAACCCTCGGGGTGCGTGTGCTGTCGGTCAAGGAGTGCCCGGTGCGTTCGTCGAGAAGCAGCAGCATCAGATCTCCGGTGAGCAGGTTCATCACTCGTCCTCCGGTTCCGTGTCGGGTCGGATCCAGGCCAGGATCATCGTCGGGCTACAGCCGCCGACGAGCAGCGCGGTCAGCAGCATCAGCCCGCCCGCGTAGGCCGCTCGGACATTGTCGAGGTCGGTGAATCCGCCCACGACGACCAGCCAGACCGCTGGAATCATCGCCAGCGTCTGTGTGAGGGTGAGCCCCACCGAGCGAGCCGCGTTACGCTGCTCGAGTTCCCATTCGTCCAGGGCGCCGACGGGCGCGTCGGCCTGGCGTCCCGAGACGATCTGGAGCGAAATCCACAGCGGGAAGAACACCAGGCAGGCCGCCACCCACAGCAGGGGTCCCCGCTCCAGGCCGCACGCGATCAGCACCGCGACGACCGCCATGGCCAGGAATATCGTCGCGAGGGCCAGCACCAGCAGCCGGCGGCGGCGTCGCGTCCGCCACCGCGGCAACAGGGCGGCCCAGCGCTCGGCGAACAGCTCGAACCGTCGTGTCCGGCGAGCCTGGTAGCGCTCCAGCAGATTCGGGCGCGTCATCGAACATCCCCTTTGTCGTTTCGGTAGACCGCCGTGGACAGCGGCGCGAATTCATCCCGCGAGAACACGGCCTCGACCGGCAGCCCGAACACATCGCAGATCCGCAGCGCCAGATCGAGACTCGGATAGTGATCGCCCCGTTCCAGCGCACCCACCGTCTGCGGATTCACCTCGATCGCCTCGGCGAGCTGGGCCCGGCTCATTCTCCGCTCGGCGCGTAACACCCCGATACGGTTGTAGATGGGAAGATTTTTCCCACGTCTCACCGGACTCATACAACAAACTGTTGCATAAACCCAACAGTGCGTCAACAGAGGTTTGCGGCCGCTGGAGCTGTGCGGTCGCGAAGCTCGGTACTCAGATCCGGCAGCGCAGCAGGGCTTCGCGCAGGTTGCGGCTGCGGATGTCGTCGAGAACGGCAAGGCCCAGCCGGTTCATCGTGTAACCGAAGCCCAGGCCGGTGGCCGGGTCGGCGAAGCCGAACGAACCGCCCAGGCCCGTGGTGCCGTAGGCGCGTTTGTCGGAGCCGAAGCGGAAGCTACCGCGCGACTTGCGGAAGCCGAGGTGGTAGCGGCTCTTGGTGTGCAGCACCAAGTCCTCGGCGGGGACGTCGTCGGCGGTGCGGTCGGTGGCGAGCCGGTCCAGCAGCGCGTCGTCGATCGGGAGCACGCCGGTACGACCGGCGGCCGCGCCGTAGACCTCGGCCAGCGCGCGGGCGTTGCCCACCCCGTTGGACCCCGGCAGCTCCACTTCGAGGAACTCGCGCCGGGTCGCCCGCGCCGGAGCCCCGCAGCGCGGGTTGGTCAGCGCCGCGTAGGACAGCCCGCGTTTGGCGTAGATCTCCGCACCGATCCGCAGCGGCACATCGCGTTCGTAGCGCAGCACATCCAGCCCCTGCGTGGCCGACAATGTCGCGATGCGGTCCATGCTCTGCTCGGCGGGCAGGCCGATGAAGAAGTCCACGCCGAGCGGTGCCGCGATGTCCTCGGCGAAGATCCGGCCGAGCGTGCGGCGGTTCGGGTCGACGCGGCGCAGCAGCTCGCCCTGGTACAGGCCGAGGGTGATCGCGTGATAGCCGTGCTTGGTGCCGGGCCGCCAGGCCGGTTTCTGCGCGGCGAGAACGGGTGCGAGGCCGTCCAGGTCGGCGATCTGGGCCAGGCGCACGGTCTCGCTGAGGCCGGACAGCCCGGCCTGGTGGTCGATCAACTGGCGAACCGTGATCGCGTCCTTGCCGTGGTCGGCGAACTCCGGCCAGTACTTCGCCACCGGCTGCTCGTAGTCGAGCAGACCCTTGGTTACCGCGGTGGCGACGGTGAACGCCGCCATGCCCTTGGTCGAGGAGAACACCGGAACGATCGTGTCGCGCTCCCAGGGCAGCGTGCGCCTGCGGTCACGGAAGCCTGCCCACAGGTCCACCACGGGGCGTTCACCGGCGTAGACCGCTACGGCGGCGCCGATTTCGCCGTGGCGCTCGAAGTTGCGGCGGAAGGCGTCGGCGACCGGTTCGAAACCCGATGCGACCTCGCCGTGAACAGTGGGCTTTTCACTCATGGCGAGTCGATGGTAGCTACCAGGTTCTCGTAGGCTCGCAGGGTGCGTTCACTCGAGCAGATTCGGGAATGGCCGGTTCGGCACGCGGCGGCCGCGGTGGTCACCGCCGACGGCGGCGTCGCGAGCGAAGGCGATGTCGAGCGGGTGTTCCCGCTCGCGTCGGTGACCAAGCCGCTGGTCGCCTACGCCGTGCTCGTCGCGGTGGAGGAGGGCGCGGTCGACCTCGACCAGCCCGCCGGACCGCCCGGCGCCACGGTGCGTCATCTGCTGGCGCACGCCTCCGGACTCGCGTTCGACACCACCGACACCCAGGCGTCGCCCGGCTCCCGGCGGATCTACTCCAGCGCGGGTTTCGAAGTGCTCGCCGAATTCCTCACCGCGCAGACCGGGATCGCGTTCGACGAGTACCTGCGCGACGCCGTGTTCGAGCCGCTGGGCATGACCGCTTCGGTCCTGGCCGGCCCGGCCGGGCATGCGGGACGGTCGAGCGCGACGGATCTGGCCCGCTTCGCCGCCGAATTGCTGAACCCCCGGTTGATCTCGGCGCAGACGCACGCGCAGGCCACCTCCGTCCAGTTCCCCGGCCTGAACGGCGTGCTGCCCGGCTACGGTTCGCAGCGCCCCAACGACTGGGGACTCGGCTTCGAAATCCGCGACGGCAAGTCTCCGCACTGGACCGGTGGCACGAATTCGCCACAAACCTATGGACATTTCGGCCAATCCGGGACATTTTTATGGGTTGACCCGAAAACGGGGTTGGCGTGTCTCGCCTTGAGCGACGAGAATTTCGGCGACTGGGCGCGGGCGGCCTGGCCACCACTGAGCGACGCCGTGATCGCGGAGGCGACAGCCGGAAGCAACACGGTCGCGAAGTAACACGTGTAACTTCGGGCACTCCAGTACACTCAGGCAACGCCAGTCCGACGAATCGTTGGGGAAGACGGTCCTCGTCGAAGCTGGAGGTATTGGTGGTGCGCGCATCGAGTCAGTTCGCGGACGCGACGGCGGGTGTGGTCTACATCCACTCGTCGCCTGCCGCGCTGTGCCCGCATGTCGAGTGGGCACTCACCTCGGCCCTGGGGGCCCCGGCGAAGCTGCGCTGGACCGCCCAACCGGCCGACGGCCAACTGCGCGCCACCAGTGAGTGGATCGGTCCGGTCGGCACCGCCTCGAAGATCGCCCAATCGTTGCGCTCCTGGCCCGTTCTGCGCTTCGAGGTGACCGAGGATCCCAGCGACGGCGTGGACGGCGAACGCTACAGCTTCGTCCCCGGACTCGGTCTGTGGCACGGCTCCACGAGCGCCAACGGTGACGTCATGGTCGGCGAGATGCGCCTGCGCGCCATGCTCCAGGCCACCCGCGAACTCGGCAAGTACTCCGCCTACGACCTGGCCGCCGAAATCGACCGCGCCCTCGGCACCGCATGGGACGAGGACCTCGAAATCTACCGCTACGGAACGGAAACCGGCGCCGAGGTCACTTGGCTGCGCCGGGACGTGGGGTAGGTATCACCGCTGTAGCCACCGGAATTGGCGTCTGTCCCGGTTTCGCCGACGGGGATAGGGTCGTCACACGGTCGGGGCCGAGCACGAGGAGTCGACCATGAAGCATGCCGGTATGCGCATCATCGCCGCCGCAGCGATCACCCTGACGGCCGCGACCGCCGCCCCCGCGACGGCAACCGCCGAACCGGTCGCGGCGGCCGTGGAAGTGCCCCCGGGCGTCGTCGACGCGGTCCGAGGCGCGATCGCGAGCGTCCTGTTCTTCGGCATCGTCGGCCTGTGCGTGGTGCGCGTCCTGCCGCCCGACCAGTGTCATCTGTTCTGAGGAGAGCAAAAGCGGCACCGCTCCCGGCCGAGGACGAGAGGCTCCTTTCAGTGTGCTGCGACGCCGACGCGGTCGCACAGAGCTCGAACGTCCTCGCCCATCCCGGACGGCGGTCGTCGCCGTAGCGCGTGCAGCATGTCGCGCGCGTAGCCGTTGTATCGGATCGTCTCGGGTGCGGTGCGTTCGGATTTGTCGAGCATCGCGAGGGCGGCTACGAGTTCGTCACGCTGGTAGTGGGCACGGGCCACCTCGATGAAATGACGGCTGCGGCGTGGGACGGAAGCTATCCGGTCGGCGTCCAGCGCGTGGGCCGCACGGAGCCCTTCACCCGCTCGTCGCAGTTCGACTCCGAGTGTCGTTGCGTGGGCTTGTATCACCGGGATGGAGAACGATGTCTGGACGTGCCGGTAGGTAGGCCCGAGGCGCTGGGCGATCCGATCGGCCGATTCCCAGTACGCCCACGCTTCGCCGTAGCGGCCGCGACGAGCGTGTACATAGGCGATTTCGGCCTGTAGAGCCCCCGCGATCCCGTGCCAGTCGTCCGGCGTGCCCTCCCGGTCCAGGTACGGTTCCAGCTGCGCGATAGCCGTGCGGGCCAGAGCGATTCCTTCCTCCCACCGGCCGGAGTCCCGCAGCGCCTGAACCATCGACCACGCACCGCTCGCGATCAGGTACGGGTCGTCTGCCTCGTACCCCTCGTTCAGAGCGCGATCGGCGACGAGCCAGACGAGTTCCGGAGCAGGCTGGTACGCCACGAAGAAATCCGCGAGCTGGTACACCCCGGCCAGAACACGCCGGGCCGCCCGGCGATCATCGCGGCGAAGGCGCACGGCGTTCTGCGCGTCCCTGATCAGTCCAGGTAGTAGCGAACCGAGTTGCGTCCGGTGATCGGGGCTCGCGTGTCGCACCTGCCACGCCTGTGCCAGCCGCAAAGCCAAGTGCTCGGTGCGCGCCGAGTCATCCGCAGCCGCCAGGCGATAGTCCGTCAGCGCCGACTGCACATCGGTCAGCGCCGCATGGCGTTCTCCGGCGAATACCGCGACCGGAACCGCATGCCCATCTCCGGTCAACTCGGCGAGATCGTCCAGCTCCAGGGCGCGGGCGATCCGAAGCAACATCGGCAGGCGCGGACTCTGCAGTCGACCGTTCTCGACGGCCTTCAACCACTCGGCGGAACGGCCGACCAACCCCGCGAGAACCGGGCGCGACATACCCGCCCGCTCACGGTGCCGCCGAATCCGCGCGCCCACCGGGGCATCATCAGAGCTGTACACGGCTGTCCCCTCTCGCCGCTGGTTCGATGAATCAAGCGTAGCCGGACGATCTCGGCCGCAGAGGGGTGAATCCGATGTCCACTGGACAGTATCGGGTACGAACCGTACCCGGTGACATCTCCATAGCTACCTAGCGTGCTGCGCAGTCCACCGCCGGGTTGATGCTCTCTTGCGCCCCTGGCGGCTGGTGCCCACCGATAGGTCGAGCAGGGGAGTCAGGGATGTATGGAGAGAAGTGCTGTGGCACAGAGTCTTTGGGGCCGAACGCGCTGGGCTTCATTCGGCGCGAGGTTTCCGGTGCGGACGAGCCACGCGATGAGTGGCTGGTCCGTGAAATAGCGGCTGCGCGTGGGTATTTCGTGGTGGAGCTGATCGTCTTCGCTACGGCGGTCCGGACGACGGCTCTGCTGGCGGTCGAGCATATCCGGGTGGCGGATGCGGTCGCGGTGATCGTGCCGGGGCTGGCTCATGTCGAGCCGTTCGCTCGTGCGGTCACCGAACTATGCGACTTGATCACTCCCGAGCAGACGTATCCGCGCGGGTATCGGTGGCCGTCGCTGCTGCCCCTCGATCACCCGTACCGGAGGTTGCCGTGACCGGGTGGCAATTCTTTGCGGTCGCGATCGGTGCGGTGCTGCTCACCTTGCTGGTCGGCATGACCTTGTGGCTGTGGCCTGTTCGGTTGCCGGAGGGGCGCAGCGTGGACGAGATCACCCGGCGAGTGGAACGGGAGCGCGGAGACATGGACACGACGGTTTGGCCGATGGGTTTCCCGCATGACGCTCCGGATCACGCGATGGGCGTGGGGGAGGCGCAGATGACCATGCAGCGGCACCGCGCTTGTCGCGTGGGGGAATGCCCGCGCAAGACGGCTGCGTGGCGGGCGCTCGTGGAGGCCGGGCGTATCCGGCCGGATGCGGGGCGGCAACGGTGAGAGCCGGGCGGCTCACTCTCCTCGGTGGCCGAGCACGGCGAACATGGTGACGGAGAGGTGGTAGTCGCCTCTGGCGATGCCCGCCTCCATGGTGGCGGCCAGGTCGTCGCGTTCCTGCTCGGTGATCACGCCGTCGGCGCGGGCGCGCTCGGTCATCTGGGCGAAGAGGGGGCGGATGGTCTGCGGATCCCAGATCACCGCCTCCGATCCGATGTCGTCGATCGCGAAACCGGCGGCGGTGAGCAGGCCGCGCAGGCTTCGGCCCGACTTCGGATTCGGGGTGGTCGCGAGCAGCGACGTGGACAGGCGGGCCATCACATCGTCGTCGCCGGGATGCGCGATGGCCGTGTGCCAGTCGCTGTCGATGAGCAGCACGCGCCCGCCCGGCCGCAGGACTCGGGCGATCTCGGTGGTGGCGGCGACCGGGTCGTCCAGGTGCTGGTAGACGCGCTCGCAGCGCACCGCGTCGAAGGAATCGTCGGGGAACGGCAGATGGTAGGCGGTGCCTTCGACGAAGCGGGCCCGAGAGTCCGCCGTCTCGGCGCGCCCACGGGCGATCGCGAGCATCGCGGGATTCGGGTCGACGCCGACCGCTTCACCGCCCGGCTCGACTCGGCGGGCCAGTTCGATCACCTCGGTGCCTGTTCCGGCGCCGATATCCAGCGCGCGCTCGCCGGGTTGGACGGCCAGAACCTCGTGCGCCCACGCGCGCATGCGCCGAATACCCGGCAGCGCCGCCTGGAGATCCAGGATGCCGACCAGCACGGCCATCGGGTCGTCGGTGGTAGGGCGCGAAGCGTCGGGGATCGCGTTCACATGGAATGAGGGGATGGACGGCGCGGGCTCGCTCGGCATATCCCCGACAGTAATCCGGGCACCCCGGCAGATGGCAACACGTCCTTCGCGTCGCCCGGCGGCTGCCGTGGTCTGGACCGGGCCGGATATCTTCCAACGGCCGCACGAACTCTGCCGACAGCGACGCGACGGGCAGGAGCTGACCTGTCGCGGCAGGTGGCTCCGTTTGTCGCGACCTCTACCGGGTAACACTCGCTCGGGTCACGGTTTCGATGAGCCGCGCCGATTGGTGAGAATGCACTCGCCCACAGTCAGCGGGAGCGATCGTGGTCGGCGGGGAAGGTTCCGATGGCCATTTCGGCAGTGTTCACGAGCCCGACGACAAAGGGAGCGTCAGATGACCGAATCCGGCTCCGCTGATCTCAAGCGGCGACATCGCGCGATGTGGGCCCTGGGCGACTATTCGTCCATCGCCGCCGAAGTCATCCCCGGGCTGGGCCGTCGTCTCGTCGAGGTCTGCCGTATCGGACCTGGTCAACGGGTGCTCGACGTCGCGGCCGGGTCCGGGAACGCCGCGATCCCCGCTGCCGAGGCCGGTGCGGATGTGGTGGCGAGCGACCTCACGCCGGAACTGTTCGAGGCGGGCCGGCGCATCGCCGCCGACCGGGGCGTCGAGCTCCAGTGGCGGGAAGCCGATGCCGAGGCCTTGCCCTTCTCCGATGCCGAGTTCGACGCGGTGATCTCCTGCGTCGGTGTCATGTTCGCGCCGTTCCACCAGGCGGCCGCGGACGAACTCGTGCGCGTGGCCAAACCGGGCGGCACGATCGGGCTGATCAACTGGACGCCCTCCGGATTCATCGGGCAGATGTTCGCCACGATGAAACCGTTCGCTCCGCCGCCCCCGCCCGGCGCGCAGCCGCCCCCGCTGTGGGGCGACGAAGCGCATGTCCGGTCGCTGCTCGGCGATCGCGTCGCCGACCTGGAGCTACGCCGGGAGAACGCGGTCATCGACCGTTTCGCCGACGCCGCCGAGTTCCGCGACTTCTTCAAGACGTACTACGGACCGACAGTCGCGGTGTACAAGGCCATTGCGGGAGATCCCGACAAGATCGCGCAGTTGGACCGGGCTCTCGCGGAACTCGCGTCCCAGCACGACCTGGGCGGTGGGCGGATGGAGTGGGAGTACCTGTTGGTCACCGGACGCCGAGCGGGCTGACTGCTCCAGGGGCTATTCGTTCGGCGTCCGCGCTGAGGTCTACCCGGGCATGGGCGCGATGCGCCGACCGCAGGTGTCCGGTGAGACATTGAGCAGCGGAACCGGCGCGACCGTCATGCACCGGGACGGGCGGGGTGATGGCGCGTCGGATCGTACTGTTCGAAATAGGACTCGCCCACGGCGAACATTCCGCGTTGCGGCAGCCAGAAGTCACCGAGTTTGGCCTGCTCGGCCAGCGGTCCCGGAGGACCGATATCTATTCCGTCGATCCGGGCAGTGCTGTTTTCGACGGTCCACAGCATCCGGGGGTTGGCCCGGAACAATTGACCATTCGGCGAAGTACCGCTGAGTTGTACCCGCCCCACGCCGAGCGCCGGTCCCGCCGCCCGCGACATGAGCGACAAGACGGCAGGACGTCGCCACAGAGCGGCGGGCATCATGCGCCCGAGACCCGTCATCGCGACTGTCGCCACCGATCGTCCCAGCTGGAGATCCCACACGATCTTCTCGCCCACCCGCACTGTGAAGGTGGCGGGGCCGGTCCAATCGACCGAGATGTCTTCGGTTCGCGCGTCTTCGAGTGCTGCTCCGAAATAGCGGGCGCAGCTGGTGGCCGGGGAGACACTGCTGTGGATCACCCATTTGCCGTCGGGGTCCCGATGCCACACCGCGTCGTACCCCGCGCCGACCGAGCTGGCGGGAAAGTGCCGCAGCGCCAGGTAGTGACCGCTGGCGAACGGCATTCCCATCACTCCGTAGCCGGAGAATCGCTCCTCATCCGTACCCGAAGGGAGCGCCTTGTCGGTCGCGGCAATCGATCGCGGGCTGTCGGTCATCGCCGACCTCCTCGAGGAGTGGACTCGTGCCGACTATTTTACGTCCGCAGGAGGGAAGGCCGGTAAGACAGGGAGCCGCGAGGTGGCCGTGGTTTCCTGTCGGCCGCAGCGGTCGGGCCGCTGGTCATCGACACCGGTCTCGACCCAGTAACGCCGTGCAGGACCGAGCCGGGTGTCCACGATGCGCTCGAGGACGCCGCCTCGGCGCTCGATGGTCTTCGCCGAGGCGATGTTGTCGGCCGCGCAGACGATCAGCACTCGAGCCATGCCGAGTCTCCGCGCCTCGTCCAGCATCCGGCCCAGAGCCCAGCCGGCCAGCCCGCGCCGGCGCGCGGACGGTCGGACGCCGTAGCCGATGTGGCCGGCCCACCGCACGAAGTCGTCGAACCCGTGTCGCAGAGCGATTCCGCCGAGCACTCGGTCACCCTCGACGATCCATCGATAGGTGCACTGCGCCCGGCCCGTCTCGGCCACCGCCCGACCCGATTCGTGATCCAGCCGAGCCACCCAGGCCGCGAAACCCGCGGGCGATTTCACGTCATCGGACGGCCGCAGTCCGAAGCCGTCCTCGTGTGGGCCGGGCCCCCACTCCGCATGCGCCTCGAGCCAGGCCGTATGCAGACGTGTCGTCGGAGCGATCAACGTGGGCATATCGCGACGATACCGACCCCGCTGCCTGCGATCATGGCAATGGACGCGCCGAACGAGCCGCGAACGCGCGGCGCGCCTGACCCGTGTCGCCGCCTGCCTTTGGAAGTATTCGGTGCGTGTCGGGCTGGGTGGAAGTGCTCCTCGATCGTGGGTCGCTGAACGCCGGCGACGACGCGCTCCCGCACGGCCAACGCTGGATGTTCCCGGCCACGTCCACGATCTCCGACCTGGTGGTCTGGATCGCTTCGCACTATGTGCCGCGGCTGCCCGGCGTTCACCACTGGGAACTCTTCATCGATTCGGACGACACCCACGCTGGCTGGATCTCGGCAGGTACCGAGGGTTGGCCGCACTGGGGATGCCCGCTCGGCATCCTCTACACGCATACCCACGATGTGGGGCCCGTCGAGGAGTTGGAAGACCGGGTCGCTCTCTACTTGCCGGGGCATCGGCAGTTGGGTGGGCTCGCCCGCTCCTCGCGCCTGAAAGTGACCGCCGGGCACACCTATGGAGATCCTGCGAAGCCGATCGGGATCCGTGAAATCCACTACGGCTCGTCCTTCGAGGGTGGCAGCCCCATCAGGGTGGACTGAGACGGCGGCGGACGCACCCGCCGATCCTGCCGCGCGGCGGTCTCCGCGAGGCCGGGTGAGACAAGAAACGCCGTCACATGCCGCGGTGGCGGCCCGGGGCGGCGCGTGCCGGATATCTTGTGCGGCTGTACCGCTTCAAACCGAACCGCACCGGGAGGTCTGCGAGTGGCGAACAGGATTCAGGGCGGGGCGATCGCCGTGGTCGCGGCCGCGGTGGTCACCGGCCCGGCGGCGGCCTCCGCGGCCGCCGAGGTGATCGAGTTGACCGCGATCGAGACGAGTTCCTCGTTTTTCGACCGGGATGGCGATAAGCGACTCGGTCCAGGCGACCAGGTGACCTACGTCGACGACCTTCAGCGCGACGAGGCCGGGTTCGGCCGCGGCTCCGGAGTTTGCACGGTCGTGTCTGTCGCCGAAAACGCTTCGGCGCAGATGCGGTGCAACGGCGCGCTGTCGCTGCCCGAGGGCCGGATCACCACCAAGGGCGCTGTGACCGATCCCCGCACGCCGGGCGCGAGCGCCTACGACATCGCGATCACCGGGGGCACCGGCAAGTACACGGCGGCCCGGGGTTACATCCATGTCGAGGTCGTCGCCGCGGACCGAACCCAACTGACCCTCCACCTCACCTGACATCGACCGTGTTCCCGGCCGTGTCTGAGGGGTGCGGGAACATCCACGGGAGCAGTCACGCTATGGCGGAGGGGATCGCCGTGGACAGGACCGCTCAGCGGGGGCGTGCCACGTTCTGGGGGAACTGTCCCTCCACGTTGCCGGCTGGGTTGTAGAGACCGACGACGACAGTCCAGCCGCCCTCCGAGGCGTACCCGATACCGAGTCGAGTGCTGGCCTTCCACACCACCTGCGTGAAATGCCCGGTTGACATGCTGAACCCGGGGTTGTCGAAGTCGTAGTTCTTGATCTCGTCGTACCACATCTGCGTGCCCGTCTGGACAAAGGAGACAGCGTCCCAGCTGCCCTGTCCCCCGACGAGGTTCTCCCCGGCCCCGTTCTTGTAGGGGCAGCTGTGATCGATCGTGCGTTTTTGGGCGTAGTACTTCGCGCATTGGTCGGCCAGGTTGTTCAGGTTCTGGCTCGAGGTCATGGCCGGGGAACCGTGCTTGGCCCGGTACTGGTTGTGCAGAGTGAGCCCGGTCTGCGCGTAATCGCTCTGTCCGGCGGCGGGGCCTCCGCCGGCGACGAGCGCGGCGAGCATCACCGCGGCAACAACCGATATCAACCGACCAACACGCACGACGACCTCCCGAGGCAGAGCAGGACACAACAGAAGCGAACCACGCAAACCCTGGAACCCCCACAGGCCGTGAGGGTTTCGGGATACGGCGAGCCTACCGGGTCATGGTGAGCATGATTTCTCGTGGATGTTTCCGGACCCCGTCTACAGCCGGTCTACAACTCGGCTGTCCATCCCCTGGGCCCTTCGGCCGCAGGCACGCCTATCTTGGGGCGGCAATCGATCTCGACGGGAGTGCGCATCTGCGGTGGTATCCCGATGTGCTGGGGCGGGTTCGGGCGATGGCGGAGGGCGGATGAAAAGAATTCGCTGAACGATGGAACCGATCGGGGTGCTTCGACGTCCAACCAGATGAAGAACCGAAGATTCCATCACTGGGGGTAAGCGAATGACGAAGTACGCGAGGAACCTCGGGGCGGTCGCGGGTGGCGTGCTGGCTGTCTTGATGACCACGTGTGTGGTATTGCCCGCCGCCGACGCGGCGCCCGGGCCGGGCGACGCGAACTGCCACGTGGACGCCGTGAAGGCCATGAATCCGCACAATTCCAAGGGCACGCCGACCGATATCGTCGGGAAGGGCAGTATCAAGTGCACGGCGGAAATCGACTCGCTGTACATCGATGTCGAACTCCAGCGCAAGGAGGGTGGGAGCTGGAAGCGGGTCGACGGCGGCCACAACGAGGCCATCAAACCCAAAGCGGGCACTAAACTCGTTGCCCAAGGCGCTACCACCTGCGCGGACGGGGAGTACCGGACGGCTGCTCGCGGGGGCGGCGTGTACGGGGGAGTACCCTCGCAATCCTCGGCGTGGAAGTACTCGGACACGGTGGTGAATCCGTGCGGTAAGTAGTGTCGAAGCGAGGCAAGATTGCGAGTGGGCTGGGAGGCCGGGGTGAGCGGGACGGAATGGGAGATGTTCTGCTCGGAGGTGTTTGCCATCGCCGAGCGTTACGCCGTCCAGACGTTTTCGAATCCCGGCACCCTGGTGCTCTCCAGCGGATCCTCGTCCACGGAAGCCGAAGCGCGCGGGGTCAATCCACACATCAAACTAGTGGATATGGGCGACGCCGCGGTGCGCATCGAAACGGGCTGGTGCGTCCGCGCCATCGCCGACTACGAAATCCAATTCGAGGACAAGCCGTCCCAGGCGGCCGCGGCGGTCGAGGCGATCATTCTCGGGGGCGCCGAAGAGTATGTGATCACCGATGACGACGACCGGTGGGTGGCGTTCGGGTGGTGTATTCGGGGCAAGGATTCCCTGATGTCGCGACCCCCGCACATCACCTCGGGACGAAAGGCGGTTCGTCGGCTCCTGCCGTGGCGGTCGGCGTGACCGCGCGGACAGGAACTCGACCAAGCCAACCCAGCTGCCGTCGGTGCAGCGTGCTCAGCCGTGGAGTCGGCCGGGCCCGGTGGCGGGTCAACGCCTGACCTGCCGTTTATTCGGCACTTCAGCCGCTGCCCTTCAGACGCGGCGCTGGGTGAGGGTGGCTTCAACCTCAGCTACCCGCTGTTTCAGCCGCACCGAGCCCAGCGCGGCCGCATCGGCCCGCACGCGGTCCAACGTCCGGCGCGCGGCATCGTCTTGCCCGTTGCGGGCGTACGCCTCGGCCAGCCACGACCGGTAGAGCGCCGCCTCTCGCTGTCTGTCGGCGGGGTACCGCTCGATCACGGGCGACAACAGCGTCTCGGCCTCGGCGATGTCGCCGAGTTGCACGGCACAGCGGGCGCGCATCACGTCGATTTCGTCGCGGTCGAGCCAATATGTCCAGTCCGGCTCACGGTCCCCCGGTCGCCGACGGTCGTAGTCGTCGTCCACCGCATCGAGCGCGCGACGCGCGTTGTCGGCGTCCCCGGCCTTCGCTGACGCCCACGCGACGCGCTCACCGAGTAGCGCCCGCACGATGGGGGGCGCATCGGTGGCACCGCGCAGCGCCGTACGGGCGAGAAGGGCGGCGTCGTTCGGGGCGCCGACGTTGGCGAGTTGGTAGCTCAGCGTCGAAAGCAGTTGCCCTGCAAGTGGTCTGTCTCCGGCCTCGGTCGCTGCCGTCACACCGTCTAGGTAAACGCGTTGCGCCTGCCGGTAATGCCCGGCGTCGGCGTAGACCCACCCGCCCAGCTGTGACAGCTCGCCGACCACCCGCAACAACCGGCGCCGCGTGTTGGGTGCGTGTGAGCCTTCGCGCACCACGACCCGCGCGGCGTCCAGATCGCACCGCACGACCGGGTGCAATGTCGTCCCGCCCACCACGTCATCCAGTCGGCGCAGCTCCACCACGCGCCGCTCCATCTCGTCCGCCAGGCCCGACCCGACCCGCCTCCCAGACGCCATGTGCTCAACCGGGGGCGGGTCGCTCACCAGCCACTCATGCGCGATGCGCAACGGATCACCTGGCAGCGGCATCAATGCCTCGGGGTCGGTGCCCAGCGCCGCCGCGTACGCCTGCCGTATCGCGTCGCTGACCGGCCGTAGCCCTCGCTCGACTTGGCTCAAGTAGGCAGCGCTCCAGTGCGTTCGCCGGGCAAACTCCCGCAACCCGACGCCTCCCGAGCAGCGCGCAGCGCGGGGCCGAGCATGGGCGCAACGTTCATTCCGCACACCGTTCCCTACCGCCGCGACCGATTGCGCATTGCGAACAACTTGCAGACACCCTGCAACCACCGTAAGCGTTCCAGGCCCCAAAATGCCCGCCTACCGTCCATTTTCATGCCCCGCCGCCGGGTCGACTTCGGTCCTCGGCGGCGGGTGCACACCATCCACCGGAGTAGCAGGGGAGGCATGGCGTTGGACGCGATCGGCTGGATAGACCCGTGTTCGCCGACACCGGAATGGGACGCGGCCCAGGTGCGGCGCCTGGCGCGGCGATTGGGCTACACACTGCACTGGGCCGACACCGGTTCGCTACTGGGACTGGTCGAACAGGTCACGGCCTGCGGTACCGACGTGGTGTTGCTGCCGTCTTCGGCGCACGTCGACGCGGTGACCTTGGATCGGCTCATGGCCGTAGTCGATGTCGAATGCGCCACGCCCCGGGCATCCTTCGGCCGGTGGGCGGTCGTCGGCGGGGTGCGCCGATGAGCTGGGCTCAGATCGGCCTGGTGTTTGTGATCGCCGTCCCCTTGGCGGTGGTGGTCGCCATGATCTTCTGGCCATCCGACTACGACGACTAACTGCCTGCGGTGGTCGACGTAGATGGCCCGCCGGTCAGCGACGTTGTGTTGTCTTCCTGACCTTTCCCTGGACCTTCCTCCGCAGGCACAACCAGCCCGGAGCGGTGGTTGCTCTAGGGTGGCCGTCAGGCCACCGGCGAAGCCGACGCGATACAGGAGCGCCCTGAACAACCACCGAGCCGGGGCCACGCTATCCGGCCGAAGAAGGACTTTGCCTTGCCGTGGATCCGGCCGTTTCGGCAGTCGATCTTGGTTCCGGTAGTGGTGGTCGGAGGCGCGAGAACCCCAGCACAAAAGTAGCCAATAAGTAGCACACGCGTGTGCTACTTATTGGCGCTCTCAACCACCACCCCAACCCTCCCGTGCACTCGGCAATTCCAGGAAGCTAGGTTCGTGTTCCTTCAGACATACATCGTGTTGGGACCGGTCTGTACCACGTTGGATCCGGATTGCCTAAGGCACTAGATGCGCTCAAAGGTGGTGGGAACTACTCGGGTGAATGGGCTTCGATCGCTGGGCGCGAACACGACGCGCCACTCAATCCTGATTGCGTGCGGGGTTGTGGTCGAGAGGTGCGACCACGACCCGCTTGGCAGGTACGAATCCGAAGTCGACGAACTGACCGATGTCGGTCTGATCGGCATCGCCTGCGATGACGGCCTGTACGTAGGACGGTAACCGCTCTCGGCGCCGATCAGGGTTAGCGGCAAGCTCGGTGGCAGTGCCCGACATGAGCGTTGCTGGGGGAGTGGTGGCCGTGGCGAGATTCTGCTGGAGAAGGTCGAGCTCCGTTTTGCGGTCTTTCGACTCTCGAGCGGGCGCGATCGTGAACAACTCCGACCACGGCACTGAATGCTCCAGATATCGCGGAACGCTCGACCGAGTAGGGCCGCCAACGGAGTGGAGGCTAGCCACACGGTAGGTCGATAGGGCAGCGCAGCCCCACGCCCTCGGCCCATAGTGCGGCCCGTAGCGCGGCCAGAAATCGTTCATTTCCAGCGCCACGATGTCGAGCCTCGTGCCGCCTTGACGGGCGAACCGACTGGCTTCCCAGCCGTTGTAGAAGACGTGAAACGGGAAGAGATAGCCCGCCAGCTTGCAGCTGCTTATGAGGGTGTCATATTGGTGCCTGCCCTGGTGCCTGCCCCTCTTGGTGCCGGGGTGGTCGAGTTGCTTATAAGTAGTAGCGAAGACCCGTTTCGCCTGGATCCGCAAGCACAGCCAGCCTTCGCTGTCGGACCCAACCCACCACTCCCAGTCAGCCCCAACTGTGTGTTCTCGCTGTCGGGTGAACTTGTGAACATGCAGGTCCGGGAACGAGCGTCGCAGCTCGAGCAGGTTGCGGTCTGTGGTTGTTTCCTCGTCCAGGGAGAGCCTGTACAGGGAACTGTCTGCGTAGTCCTTCCAGGTCCGCACCGCAAGCCAGTTCATCGTGGAACGCAGATCCACAAGATTCACTTGGCCCCCCTCGGGCGGTCGATAGTCCATCTCGCAGACGTCTGCCCCATGTTTGCCCCACGCTACTAACGTGGGGCAAGTATCTATGGCGGGTCGTCTGCCATCTACCTGCAACTTCTTCGGTGGGCGCAGAGGGGATCGAACCCCCGACCGCTGGTGTGTAAAACCAGTGCTCTACCGCTGAGCTATACGCCCGGACCGTTACCGGCGGCTTATGAATCTAGCGCGGCGAGCGCTTTCTCCCAAGCCGCCTGGTCACGGGGCTCCCCGGGGCCGTTCATCTCGGCGAAGCGGATGAAGCCCTCGCGGTCGACGACGAACGTGCCGCGGTTGGGGTAGCCGGACTTCTCGTTGAAAACGCCGTAGGCCTGGGCCACCGCGCCGTGCGGCCAGAAATCCGACAGCAGCGGGAAGGTGTAGCCCTGTTCGGCGGCCCAGATCTTGTGCGTGGGCGGCGGGCCGACCGAGATCGCCACGATCTCCGCGTTGTCGTTCTGGAACTTGGGCAGCTCGTCGCGGACCTTGCACAACTCGCCCTGGCAGATCCCGGTGAAGGCGAGCGGGTAGAAGACGATCAGGACGTTCTTCTTCCCGCGGAAGTCCGAGAGGCTGACTTCCTGGTTGTTCTGGTCCTTCAGCGTGAAGTCCGGCGCGACAGTGCCAACCTCGAGCGGCATAGCGAATCCTCCATCGTGTCGGGTCTCCACCGGGCGGGCGTGCGACACCGCCCTGGTGGAAACCATAGCGCGGTGGCTCAGCGCTGCTTCGAGGGCGCCTTGGGCTGTACCAGCCTGCTACCCGTCCATGAGCCGAGGCTGATCGCCGAGGTCTGGGTCAGACCCGCGGTCGGTGCGGATTCGGCGATTTCGCTCGGCTCGACGTGGCCCGGCTGTCCGGTCTTGGGGGTGAGCACCCACACGAAACCCTCGTCGGCGAGGGGGGCGATGGCGTCCATCAAGGCATCGACCAGATCCCCGTCCCCGTCGCGCCACCACAGCAGCACGACGTCGATCACCTCGTCGGAGTCCTCGTCGACGAGCTCGCCGCCGATCGCTTCCTCTACGTCGGCTCTCAGGTCGTCGTCGACGTCCTCGTCCCAGCCCAATTCCTGGACAACCAAGCCGTGTGTAATGCCAAGCTTCTGAGCGTAGTTCTGCGCGTCCGCCGCGGCGACCACGGTGGTGTCCTCCTCAACTCCCGACAATGGATAGTTGCAAGCGAACATGGTTATGGGCTTCAGCGCAAGCCGATCCGGCGAAATAGCTACCGAATGTCGCGTTGCGATGGTGTGTCAAGGGCTTTCTCAGCGCTTCGGACACGAGTCGCGGACGGCGTTGCGCGCGTCGTTGACCCGCTTGCTGGCGTCGTTGAGCGCCGCGACGGGGGCGGTGTAGGTCATCTTGCGCGTCTCGGCGGCCAGCGCGCGTGCCGCGTTCACGTACTCGGTGAACAGACCGGCCAAGTCCACGGGCAGCGCGTCCCTGGCGGAGTTCACGCCGCTTTCCACCTTGTTGGCGGCGTCCTCCAGGGTCTGCACCGCCGAGTCGCGCTTGGCGTCGTAGTCGGGCGCGTTCGAATCGTGCGCGTCGACGAAGTCGTTGTACTTGCTTACGCCCGCTCCGGTGGTGGTGGGGAACTGCCCGCAGTTGTCGGCGATGGCCTTGCCCTGGGCCGCCGCGCGCCGGGAGGATGTCGCCGCCGCCGACGAGGACGCCGCCTCGGTCTTGTACGCCGCCAGATCGCTCGCGTTCGGACCGGCCACGCCGTCCACCCGGTTGGCGCATCCCGCGACGACCACCCCGATAGCGACCGCGCCGCTGGCGCACACCATTCCGAACCCGCGTGGGTTCAGCAGCTTCATCGTCCTCCCGCTCCTCAGGGCTGCCACGCTCTCATGCTCACCTTGCCTGTCGAACGGTACTGGATTTCCGGCTGACATGATGATTTGGGACGCGCCATCGGCAAGGATGGATGGTGCGCCCGAACCTTTCGTAAACGGGCGGTCCGCCAACCAGCGAACCCGCCCGGGGATACCGACGCCATCAGCATGTCCACCCCTGTACGAGGAGCAGATTTGACCGACCTGATCCACTCTTCCGCACCGGCGAAATCCGCCGGAAACAGCTCCGCCCCCGCGCCCGCCGCGAGCAGCGATCCCAGCGGGTCGCACGCGCCGCAGCCGGGCGGACGGGTGCGGGTGATCCGCGAAGGGGTGGCGTCCTACCTACCGGACATCGACCCGGAGGAAACCAGCGAATGGCTCGAGTCGTTCGATGAGATGCTCGACCGGGAGGGCCCCGGCCGGGCGCGTTACCTCATGCTCCGCTTGCTGGAGCGGGCCGGTGAACGCCGTGTCGCCATCCCGTCGTTGACCTCCACCGATTACGTCAACACCATTCCCACCGAGAACGAGCCGTGGTTCCCCGGCGACGAGGAGGTGGAGCGGCGCTTCCGCGCCTGGATCCGCTGGAACGCCGCGATCATGGTGCATCGCGCCCAGCGCCCCGGCATCGGCGTCGGCGGCCACATCTCGACCTACGCGTCCTCGGCGGCGCTCTACGAGGTCGGCTTCAACCACTTCTTCCGCGGTAAGGACCATCCCAGCGGTGGTGACTCGATCTTCATCCAGGGTCACGCCTCGCCGGGCATCTACGCCCGCGCGTTCCTGGAGGGCAGGCTGTCGGCCGATCAGCTCGACGGGTTCCGGCAGGAGTACAGCCACGGCGGTCCCGGCCACGGGCTGCCGTCCTATCCGCACCCGCGGCTGCTGAACAACTTCTGGGAGTTCCCGACGGTGTCCATGGGCCTGGGCCCGATGAACGCCATCTACCAGGCGCGCTTCAATCACTACCTGAACGATCGCGGGATCAAGGACACCTCCGACCAGCACGTATGGGCGTTCCTCGGCGACGGTGAGATGGACGAGCCGGAGTCGCGCGGTCTCGCGCACGTCGCGGCCATGGAGGGTCTGGACAACCTGACCTTCGTCGTCAACTGCAACCTGCAGCGCCTGGACGGGCCGGTGCGCGGCAACGGCAAGATCATCCAGGAGCTGGAGTCGTTCTTCCGCGGCGCGGGCTGGAACGTCATCAAGGTGATCTGGGGCCGCGAGTGGGACGCGCTGCTCGGCGCCGACCGCGACGGGGCGCTGGTGAACCTGATGAACAGCACCCCCGACGGCGACTACCAGACGTACAAGGCCAACGACGGCGCGTACGTGCGCGACCACTTCTTCGGCCGCGACCCGCGCACCAAGGCGCTGGTGCAGGACCTGTCCGACCAGGAGATCTGGAACCTCAAGCGCGGTGGCCACGACTACCGCAAGGTGTACGCGGCCTACGCGGCCGCGATGGCGCACAAGGGCCAGCCGACGGTGATCCTGGCCAAGACCATCAAGGGCTACACCCTCGGCAAGCACTTCGAGGGCCGCAACGCCACGCACCAGATGAAGAAGCTGACCCTGCAGGACCTCAAGGACTTCCGCGACCTGCAGCGGATCCCGATCAGCGATGCCGAGCTGGAGAAGGATCCGTATCTGCCCCCGTACTACCACCCCGGTATGGAGGCCCGCGAGGTCCAGTACATGCTCGACCGGCGCAAGGCGCTCGGCGGGTTCCTGCCCGAGCGGCGCGCCGCGGCCAAGCCGCTGAAGCTGCCCGGTGACGAGGCCTACCGCTCGGTGCGCAAGGGTTCGGGCAAGCAGAATGTCGCCACCACGATGGCCCTGGTGCGGCTGATGAAGGAGCTGCTGCGGGACAAGGAGATCGGCAAGCGGATCGTGCCGATCATCCCCGACGAGGCCAGGACCTTCGGGATGGACTCGTGGTTCCCTTCGTTGAAGATCTACAACCGCAACGGCCAGTTGTACACATCGGTCGACGCGGAATTGATGCTTGCCTACAAAGAGAGCACCGTCGGGCAGATCCTGCACGAGGGCATCAACGAGGCGGGGTCGACGGCCTCGTTCACCGCGGCGGGCACCTCGTACGCCACGCACGGCGAGCCGATGATCCCGCTGTACATCTTCTACTCGATGTTCGGCTTCCAGCGCACCGGCGACGGCCTGTGGGCTGCGGCCGACCAGCTCGCCCGCGGCTTCGTGCTCGGGGCGACCGCCGGGCGCACCACGCTGACCGGTGAGGGCCTCCAGCACAACGACGGGCACTCGCTGCTGCTCGCCTCGACCAACCCGGCCGTGGTGACCTACGACCCGGCGTTCGCGTTCGAGATCGCCCACATCGTGCGCGACGGCCTGCGCCGGATGTACGGCGGTGGCGCCGCGCCGAAGGGCGCCGCGCCGCTGCCCGGCACCCATCCGCACGGCAGCGCGGGCGAGTTCGGCGGTGAGGACATCTTCTACTACATCACCCTCTACAACGAGCCGTACCCGCAGCCTGCCGAGCCGGAAGGGCTCGACGTCGAAGGTCTGCTCAAGGGCGTCTACCTGTACAAGCGCGGAGGCGAGGGCCAGGTGCGCGCCCAGATCCTGGTCTCCGGCGTCACCGTGCCGGACGGCTTGCGCGCGCAGGCGCTGCTCGCGCAGGAGTGGGGCGTACAGGCGGACGTATGGTCGGTGACCTCGTGGGGCGAACTCCGCAAGGATGCGCTCGACAAGGAGATCGCCGCACTGCGCGATCCGGGCAGCGATCCCGGCCTCCCGTACGTCACCGAGGCGCTCTCGCGCGCCGAGGGCCCGTACGTCGCGGCCACCGACTGGATGCGCGCGGTGCCCGACCAGGTTCGCAAGTGGGTGCCCGGCGACTTCACCACGCTCGGCACGGACGGGTTCGGCTTCTCCGACACCCGCCCGGCCGCGCGACGGGTGTTCAACGTCGACGCGCAGTCCATCGTGGTCGCGGCGCTGGCCGGGCTCGGCCGCACCGGCAAGCTCGACCCGGCCAAGGCCGTGGAAGCGGCGGCGAAGTACGGGATCGCCGACGTGGACGCCGCGCCGAAGGCAGCGGTGAGTTCGGACGAAGACCTCGCGTAGCGGAATATTGGATGGTGGACCGTAAACCGCCGCGGCCGCGACGGATCTCCGAAGGCTCTTCCGAGCACGAGGTGTATCTGCCGACGGGCGCGCTCTCCCCGAACCGGCAGACCCGCGACCCCCTTCCGGACACGCTGCTCAAACGCGTGAAGCAGTTCTCCGGCCGCCTCTCCACCGAGGCGGTGGGGTCGATGCAGGATCGGTTGCCGTTCTTCGCCGATCTGGACGCCGCGCAGCGGGCCGGCGTGCAGATGCTGGTGCAGACCGCGGTGGTGAACTTCCTGGAATGGCTCCAGGACCCGGACAGCGACATCCGGTTCAGCCTGGACGCCTTCCAGGTCATTCCGCAGGATCTCGCGCGGCGGTTGACGCTGCGCCAGACCGTGGACATGGTGCGCGTCGCCATGGAGTTCTTCGAACAGTGGCTGCCCGCGCTCGCGCGCAACGACCGGCAGCTGGTCGCCTTGACCGAGGCGGTGCTGCGGTACGGGCGCGAACTCGGGTTCGCCGCCGCCTCGGTGTACGCCAGCGCCGCCGAGTCGCGCGGCGCGTGGGACACCCGGCTGGAGGCGCTCGTCGTCGACGCCGTGGTGCGCGGGGACACCGGTCCGGACATGCTCTCCCGGGCCGCGACGCTGAACTGGGACGCCACCGCACCGGCGACGGTGCTGGTGGGCACCCCGCCCGGCGAGCAGGGCGTGTCGTCGGTGGGGGCGGTGCATTCCATCGCGGCGCGGCACGGCCGTGCCGCGCTCGCGGTGGTGCAGGGCGCGCGGCTGGTGATGGTCGTCTCCGGGCACCTGGGGGAGACCTCGCATGTCTCCCCGTTCCTGGCCGATCTGCTCGCCGAGGTGTTCTCCGACGGCCCGGTGGTGATCGGGCCGACCACCCGCACCCTCGGCGCGGCGCACGCCAGCGCGGTGGAAGCGCTGGCCGGGATGGAGGCCGTGGTGGGCTGGCGCGGGGCTCCCCGGCCGGTGCACGCGGCGGAATTGCTGCCGGAACGCGCTTTGTTGGGTGATCGAGCTGCGATCGACGCGCTGAACGAGTACCTTGTCCTACCGTTGGCCGCGGCGGGGTCGTCGCTGGCGGACACTCTCGACGCCTATCTGGATTGCGGCGGTGCGGTCGAGACGTGTGCGCGTCAGCTGTACGTCCATCCAAATACGGTCCGGTATCGCCTCAAGCGCATCGGCGAGATCACGGGCCGTGATCCGCTGAATCCGAGAGACGCGTATGTGCTCCGGATCGCCGCCACAGTGGGTCGTTTGACACGAACCCGTAACGAATCGTCGTCTCCTGCCCCAGAGGTAACTCCAGTCGCGTTCGGCCCCGAGGGCTTGTAACGCATCCGTGGAATCGGTCGATTCGGACAGCCCACTTGGTCTTTTGTGGAACCCCCACAAAAGCGCTTCCGAACCTTCATTCGCGTCGACATCTCGTGCGGCCCGCCTCACAGTGTTTTCTTAGAGGCGTGATCGCGTTGTTCGCCCCTGGACAGGGCTCTCAGACACCCGGCATGCTCGCGCCTTGGCTCGACCTTCCCGGCGCGGCTGAGCGCCTGACGCTGTGGTCCAAGGCCTCCGGCCTGGACCTGGTCCGTCTCGGTACCACCGCGACGGCCGAAGAGATCACCGACACGGCCGTTACCCAGCCCCTGGTGGTCGCCGCGGCGCTGCTCGCGTTCGCGGAGATCTCGCCCGACGAGCTTCCCGCCGCTACCATCGTGGCCGGGCACTCGGTCGGTGAACTCGCCGCCGCCGCGGTCGCCGGAGTCATCTCCGCCGACGACGCGGTCCGGCTGGCCGCCCTCCGCGGAGCGGAGATGGCCAAGGCGTGCGCACTGGAGCCGACCGGGATGTCCGCGGTGCTCGGCGGCGACGAAGCCGCCGTGCTGGAACGGCTCACCGAACTCGACCTCGTCCCGGCCAACCGCAACGCGGTGGGTCAGATCGTGGCCGCGGGTCGGTTGGACGCTCTCGCCGAACTCGCCGCGAACCCCCCGGAGAAGGCCAGGGTTCGCGCGCTGCCCGTCGCGGGCGCGTTCCACACGGCGTTCATGGCCTCGGCGCAGGATGCTGTGACCGATGCCATAACGAAGATCACGCCGAACGAGCCGACCAGGACCTTGCTCTCGAATTTCGACGGCAAGCCTGTCGCCTCCGGACGTGACGCGATAGATAAGCTCGCCGCGCAGGTCACTCGGCCAGTTCGCTGGGACCTGTGCACCGAGACCGTCCGGCAAGCCGGCGTCTCGGCAGTGGCGGAGCTGCCGCCGGCGGGCACCCTCGTCGGCATCGCGAAACGGGAGCTGAAGGGCACGCCCACGCTGGCCCTGAAGACCCCGCAAGACCTCCCCGCGTTGGCTGAGCTGACCGTATCCGGCTAGCTTTCCTCCGCGACCATGCATTCAGATGCGAGGTCGTGACCGAGAGGCGGTAACCATTTCCGCGCTCGATCCGAAAAAAACCAGTAGAGCCCTACAAAGTATCAAGAAGGGAGCCACGAAGTGGCCGCTCTGACCCAGGAACAAATCGTCGAGGAACTCGGCAAGATCATCGAAGAGGTGACCGGCATCGAGCCCTCCGAGGTGACGGTCGAGAAGTCCTTCGTCGACGACCTGGACATCGACTCGCTGTCCATGGTCGAGATCGCGGTGCAGACCGAGGACAAGTACGGCGTCAAGATCCCCGACGAGGATCTTGCCAGCCTGAAGACGGTCGGCGACGCCGTCGCCTACATCCAGAAGCTCGAGGCCGAGAACGCTGACGCGGCGGCCGAGCTCAAGGCCAAGTTCGACGCCGAGTAGGGCCGAAACAGTGACCACTCCTTCCACCTTGAACGGGAATTTCCCCAACGTCGTCGTAACCAGCCTTGCGGCGACCACGTCGATCGCGGGTGACGTCGATGCGACGTGGAAGGGACTCCTCAACGGCGAGAGCGGCATCGACGTTCTCGAGGATTCCTTCGTCGAGGAATACGATCTTCCGGTCCGCATCGGCGGCCACCTGAAGGTCCGGCCCGACACCCTGCTGTCTCGTGTCGAATGCCGGCGCATGGCCTATGTCGAGCAGCTCGCGACCGTGCTCGGTCGCGAGGTCTGGCGGAACGCGGGCAGCCCGGAAGTCGACCCGGAGCGGCTGGGTGTGGCCATCGGCACCGGATTGGGAGGCGGCGACGCCCTCATCGATTCGGTGGACAAGCTGAAGAACGGCGGCTATCGCAAGATCTCGCCGTTGGCTGTGCAGATGGTCATGCCGAACGGCCCTTCGGCCGTTGTCGGTCTCGAATTGAAGGCCAGGGCAGGAGTGGTCACTCCGGTCTCGGCATGCTCGTCCGGCTCCGAGGCCATCGCCAACGCCTGGCGCATGATCGTCATGGGTGACGCGGACATCGTCGTCACCGGTGGCGTCGAAGGCTTCATCGACGCGGTGCCGATCGCGGCGTTCACCATGATGCGCGCCATGAGTACCCGCAACGACGATCCGAAGGGCGCGTCGCGTCCCTTCGACAAGGATCGCGACGGCTTCGTCTTCGGCGAAGCGGGCGCGCTGATGGTCATCGAGACCGAAGAGCACGCGAAGGCCCGTGGCGCGACCATCCACGCGCGCCTGCTCGGCGCGGGCATCACCTCCGACGGCTTCCACCTCGTCGCCCCCGATCCCACGGGTGACGGCGCCGCGCGGGCGATGACCAGGGCGATGCAGTCCGCGGGTTTGACCAAGAAGGACATCACGCACATCAACGCGCACGCGACCGCGACGCCGATCGGCGACACCGCCGAGGCGAACGCGATCAACAAGGCCGTGGGCAGCCACGCCTCGGTGTACGCGCCCAAGTCGGCGCTCGGCCACTCGATCGGCGCCGTCGGCGCCCTCGAGTCGGTGCTGACCGTGATGAGCATCCGCGACGGCATCGTTCCGCCGACGCTGAACCTGGAGAACCAGGATCCGGAGATCGACCTCGATGTGGTGAGGGGCGAAGCCCGTCGTCAGGAGATCGAGTACGCGATCAACAACTCCTTCGGATTCGGTGGGCACAATGTGGCGCTCGCCTTCGGTCGGGCATAGCCGCGCGATCGACTGCACAACGATCCCGGCGGGGTCGGCCAGCTGAACTGGCCCGGCCCCGCCGTGGTTCGACATACGCAGCCGCAGCAGCGGCACGCTCATCGAGGTGAGGAGACCACGCGATGACAATCATCGCTCCCGCGTTGCATCAAGAGACTGCGACCGACCCGCGTGATCCGCTCGGTCGACTCCAGCGCTTCTTCGATCCCGGCACCATTCTTCCGCTCCACCCGCGCGACAAGTCCGGCGTGCTCGCCGCCATCGGCGAGGTGGACGGCGTCCGCACCGTGGCCTACTGCTCCGACGCGACCGTCATGGGCGGCGCGATGGGCGTGGAGGGTTGCAAGCACATCGTCGACGCCATCGACACCGCCATCGACTCCGGTGCCCCCGTGGTCGGCCTGTGGCACTCCGGCGGCGCTCGCCTGGCCGAGGGCGTCGAGGCGCTGCACGCGGTCGGCCTGGTCTTCGAGGCCATGGTCCGCGCGTCCGGCCTGGTTCCGCAGATCTCCGTGGTGCTCGGCTTCGCCGCCGGTGGCGCCGCTTATGGTCCCGCGCTGACCGACATCGTGATCATGGCTCCGGAAGGCCGCGTCTTCGTGACCGGCCCGGACGTGGTGCGCAGCGTGACCGGCGAGCAGGTGGACATGGCCACCCTGGGCGGCCCGGAGACGCACGGCAAGAAGTCCGGCGTCACCCACATCGTGGCCGACGACGAGTCCGACGCGCTGCATCGCGCGCGCCGCCTGGTGTCGATGTTCGCCGAGCAGGGCGAGTTCGACCTGGTCGCGGCCGAGCACGGCGACGTGGACCTGAAGGCGATGCTGCCGGAATCGGCCAAGCGCGCCTACGACGTGAAGCCGATCATCCACGAGCTGCTCGACAACGTCGACGGCGAGTCGTCGTTCGAGGAGTTGCAGGGGCTGTACGCCCGCAGCATCGTCACCGGTATCGGCCGTCTCGGCGGACGCACCGTCGGCGTGCTGGCGAACAACCCGATCCGCCTCGGCGGCTGCCTGAACTCCGAAAGCGCGGAGAAGGCTGCGCGTTTCGTGCGGCTGTGCGACGCGTTCGGCATCCCGCTGATCGTGGTCACCGACGTTCCGGGTTACCTGCCCGGTGTCGGCCAGGAATGGGAAGGCGTCGTGCGGCGCGGTGCGAAGCTGCTGCACGCGTTCGCCGAGGCGCGCGTACCGCGGGTCACCCTGGTCACCCGCAAGATCTACGGCGGCGCCTACATCGCGATGAACGCCCGTTCGCTCGGCGCGACGGCGGTCTACGCGTGGCCCGGTTCCGAGGTGGCCGTCATGGGTGCCAAGGCCGCGGTAGGCATCCTGCACAAGAAGGCCCTGGCGGCCGCGCCGGAGGAGGAGCGCGAAGCGCTGCACGAGCGGCTCACCGCCGAACACGAGCGCATCGCGGGCGGCGTGGAGCGCGCCATCGCGATCGGTGTGGTCGACCAGGTCATCGACCCGGCGAAGACCCGCAGCGTCATCGCCGCGGCTCTCGCGGCGGCCCCGGCCCGCGCCAGCCACCACAAGAACATCCCGCTCTGATCCATCCACCGAAGCGGGCCCCGGTACTCTCCGGGGCCCGCTTCGCGTTTCAGGCGGCCCGCGAGGGGTCGGCGAACCGGCGGTGGCGTGCGCCGATTCGGTGGCTTGGAAGGCGCACGTGCCAGGGCAGGCGGAGGTCGTGAAGTTTCACGGGGCGAGGGTGGCTCGGTGGTCGGTAGCATCGGGAGGTGCGCTACGAAGAACTGGCCGACGTGCCGTGCTCGATCACGCGCCCGCTCGTGATCTTCGGTGATCGCTGGACTCTGCTGATCCTCAAGTCCTGCTTCTCCGGCATCCGGCGGTTCAACGCTTTCCAGAGCGCACTGGGAATCTCACGCAGCAGGCTGCAGGATCGGCTGGACCGGTTGATCGACAACGGCATCCTCGTCAAACAGAAGGCCGCCGTGGGCGCGCACGAGGAGTACCGCCTCACCCCCAAAGGCCACGACATCTACCCGATCCTGCTGGCCATCCGCGATTGGGGCGATACCTACATGGCGCCCGAAGGGCCTCCGGTGCGCTACGCCCATCGCGATTGCGCGGGCGAGGCGCACGTCAAGCTCGAATGCGATTCGTGTGGAACCGAACTCACCGCGCGGGAGGTCACCCCGGAACCGGGACCCGGTTTGCTGGGCGTCACCGGTAGCCAGGCCGCCGCGGGTCGCGCGCGCTAGCGGAAGCGCGGTGATCGACGGCGGGCGCAGCGGAATACTCCATCGGCGCGACCTCGCCGGGCGAGGCCGCGCACGGCGGCATCAGTCGGCGAACCAGGTGGCGACTTCGTCGGGCTCGGCCCGGGTGGTGCGGAAGCCGTTGACGGGATGGTCGAGGTCGGGGTATCCGAACGAGATTCCGGCGACGACCTTGCGCTGCTGCGGGATACCGAAGTACTCCCGGATGAAGGGGGAGTAGGTGGCCAGCGCGGCCTGCGGCGCCGCGCCGAGGCCGAGGCTCTGGGCGCCCAAGAGGAAACTGCCGATGTAGAGACCGCAGTCCACCGCTCCGTAGATGCCCAGATCGGCTTCGCTGGTCACGATCGCCACATGCGGCGCGTCGAAGAGTTCGAAATTGCGCACGGCCTGGCGCATGGTCTTCTCGTGATCGCCTTTGGCGATGCCGACGCTTTCGTAGAGTTGCTTTCCGCATTCTCGCCTGCGGTCCCGGTACGCCCCGGTGTATTGCGCGGGGAACTCGAAATCCGGTGCGGGCGTGGCGGTCGCGATGTGCTCGACGAGTTCCTTTCGGAAACGATCCGTGCCGGCCCCCTCCGTCACCACGACCTGCCAGGGTTGGGTGTTGCACCACGACGGCGTCCGCTGGGCCAGCCGCAACAGGGCATGGATGGTGTCGCGCTCGACCGGCTGCGGATGGAATTGCCTGCAGGTCCACCGTTCGTCGAGCACCCGACTCAGCGCCGTGAAGTCGTCTGTCGCCACTGCCATTCCCCCGCCTCCTTTGTCAGTCTTATTTCGAGACCAGACGCTAGCATCGAACACCCCGCCGCGAAAGCCCGGCGGTCGGCCTGGGCGGGCGAGTCGGCCGCGACGCGCGCGGTCCCGCGATCCTGTTGTCCGAGTTACGGCGATCGGCACCGCGCGACGAGGCAGAATCCCGATATGGCGTCCGAAGCTCCCGCCGCGCGGGACCGCAAACGGCACGGCAGGCATTACACGCCCCCTGTGCTGGCCCGGTTCCTGGCGCAACGGCTGCTCCGCCATGTCGAACTCTCAAACGCCGGCGTCCTGCGTGTGCTCGATCCGGCCTGCGGCGACGGCGAATTGCTGTTCGCCGTGCACCACGAGGTCGCAGCCCGGTTTCCCGGCCTCCGCCTGGTGCTGGTCGGCTACGACCTGGATGCCCGAGCACTCGCGGTCGCCCGCGAGCGCGCACGGGCGGCCGGGATCGCCGCGCAATGGCGCAGGGCCGACTTCCTCGCGGTGGAGGCCCAGCTCGCGGACGGCTCGTTCGACGCGGTGATCACCAACCCGCCGTATGTGCGCACCCAGCAGCTGGGCGGATCGACGGCGCAGCTGCTGAGCAAGCGGTTCGGCCTGCGCGGCCGGATCGACCTCACCCATCCGTTCGTCGCGACGCTGCCGCGGCTGCTGGCCGCGGGAGGCGTGCTCGGCCTGTTGTGCGCCAACCGGTTCCTGACCACCAAGGCGGGAGCGAACATCCGGCGGCTGCTGGTGACCGACCTGGTTCCGGTCGAGCTGTACGACCTGGGGGACACCAAACTGTTCACCGCCGCCGTGCTCCCCGCGATCGCCATCGCGCGCCGCGCCGGGCACGATGACGGCTGCCGCTACGTCTCCGCCTACGAGGCCACCGACGAAACACCCGGCGAGAAGACGCTTTTCGAGGCGCTGGTCGACCCGGGCGGCTCGATCGTCGAGTACAACGGCCGGACCTTCGTCATCGAGGTCGGTGAGCTGGCGACCGAACCCCGGGAGTCGACGTCCCCGGACTCCGCCGGAGCCGATCGCGGACGCGACGGCGGTTCGACCGGCGCGGCGACGGGGGAGGGGGGACCAGAGCGGACGGCGGAACGAAGGACTCGCCGGGGTGCGGCGCGGGAACCGGAGGTCGCGTGGCGGATGTCGCACGACGCGATCGATTCCTGGCTGGCGCGGATAGCGGAGACGACTTGGCGCAGTTTCGGCGATGTGGCGCGCATCCGAGTGGGCATCAAGACGACCGCCGACCGCGTGTTCATCTCCGACCGCTGGGATAAGGCCGAGCCGTGTCCGGAGTCCGAACTGCTGCTCGACCTGATCACCCACCACGATCTCGCGCCGTGGCGGACCACCCGCGTCCGCGAGGTTCGCGTGCTGTATCCCTACGATCTGGCCAGTGCGCGCCGCACGCCGATAGATCTCGACGAATATCCCGCCGCGGCCGCGTATCTGCGGTCCCATCGGGAGACGCTGGCCGGTCGCCGCTACGTCACCGAGAGCGGTCGCGCCTGGTACGAGATCTGGGTCCCGCAGCGGCCGCACCTGTGGCGCGAGCCGAAGCTGGTCTTCCCCGACATCAGCGACCGGCCGCGTTTCGCGCTGGACGGCTCGGGCGCGGTGGTCAACGGCGACTGTTACTGGATCTCGCTGCCCGATCTGGCCGATCTGCCCGCCGAGGCGACACGCTTGGCGTATCTGCTGATGGGGGTGGCCAATTCGGCCCTCGGGTTGCGGTTCTACGACGTGGTGTGCGGCAATCGCCTGTACTCGGGCAGGCGGCGGTGGATCACCCAGTACGTGTCGCGGCTGCCGGTGCCCGATCCGTCGGCCACCCGGTCGGCGGGTGTGATCGATCTGGTCCGTGAGTTCGTGGAGGGCCGGGTGCCGGATCTCGCGGCGCGGGCGGAGCTGGACGAGCGGGTGGCCGCCGCGTTCGGCGTCGGACTACGCGCTGACCCGGACGCCGACCATCGGCAGCAGGGTGCGGCGGGCGAATTCGCGCGCCGCGCCGCGATCGCTGACCGGGATCAGGCCGTCGGGGGTGAGAGCGAGCGACAGCGCCAGCCGGGCCATGATCTCGGCGACCAGATCGGCGTCGAAGTCGTGCGTGCCACCGGCATCCCGTAGCTCGCGCAGCTTCTCGGCCAGGTAGTCGCGGCCGACGGCGAGGATCGGTCCCGCCTCGGTGGTCAGCCGGGGCAGGATCAGGTCGGGCTCGGTCCGCAGCAGCCTGCGCAGCAGTTCGTTGCCCGCGATGGCTCCGATGAACGCCACGAAGATCTCCACCAGCTGATCGTCGTTGCCCGAGACCGTGCGCACCTGCTTCTCGATCGAGGCGACGAAGCGCTGCGCCTCCCGCACGCTGACCGCCTCGACCAGATCGTTCTTGGACTCGTAGCGCCGGTACAGCGTGGCCGGGCTGATACCCGCGCGGCGGGCGATCTCGCCCATGCTGGTCCGCTTGATGCCGAAATCCAGGAACGCCGAGAGCGCGCTTTCCAGGAGCTTCTCGCCGTCGGCGACGGGTTTCTCGAGGATGCGTTGCAGCATGGGCGAGATGGTTGGCATCGGATCTCCAGTGGGTTCGGCGCGGCGGCCGGGCCGTGGCCGGTGGGCGCGGCGTCGCGACGGTGCGGACGGGAACGTCCATTATTTCATCGAGTGGGCCGAGCGTGAGCGGGCATCGCCGGACGGGGTGGTCCCGCCGAGTGGGTCGCGCGTCCATGTTCGACTGGCCAGCCTGTGCTCGGCGTCGGCCATGGCACTCGGCCGGTGTGGAAAGGGGTTGAGCCATGGGGTATTTCGCGGATCGAGTCGTGGCGATCACCGGCGCGGGTTCCGGTATCGGCCGGGAATTGGCCGTGGCATTGGCCGGTGCGGGGGCATGGCTGGCACTGTCGGACAAGTCGGGGGAGGCCGTTGCCGAGACGGGGGCGTTGTGCGCGGCCACCGGACGGGAGCCGGAGGTGAGCACGGTGGACGTCACCGACCGCGCGGCCGTGCTCGCGTACGCGGAGCGGACCGTCGCGCGCTTCGGCCGGGTGGAGGCGCTGTTCAACAACGCGGGCATCCTGCACGTCGGCAGCGTGCTCGAGTCGCCGTTCAGCGACTTCGAACAAGTGATGGCCGTCGACTTCTGGGGTGTGGTCAACGGGACGAAGGCCTTCCTGCCGCATCTGCTGGCCGCCGATCGCGCGCATATCGTCAACATGTCCTCGGCCTTCGGGTTGGTGGCCGTGGCACGGCACGCGCCGTACAACGCGGCGAAGTTCGCCGTGCGCGGTTTCACCGACTCGCTGCGCCAGGACATGCGGGCGGCGGGCGGCTCGGTGCGGGTCACCGGGGTGTACCCCGGTGGCGTGCTCACCGGGATCGCCCGGTCGGCGAGCGTCGCGCCGGGGATCGACGCGGAGGAGGTGGTGCGCCGATTCGAAGGGCACGTGGCGCGGACCAGTCCCGCCGCCGCGGCGCGGACGATCCTGCGTGGCGCCGCGCGGGGCGAGGCCAAGGTTCTGGTCGGACTGGACGCCATCGCTGTGGATCTGGTCACAAGAATCGCCGGGTCGTACCACGAGAAGGTGCTGGACATGGTATTCCGTTCCTGATCGCGGTCAGGGATGGGGAATGACGAAATGACAACCAGCCGAACATATTTCACTCTATGGGGGAAGCCGGACGGGTCACGCGGCGGTTGGGCGCGGGGATTCGAGTGGTGACGAAATGGGTTCTCGTCGAATGTTTCTCGGGTTCTCCGGGACGGGTGATCGCGGTGGGGTCCGCGCCGAAGTCGTTCGTACCGCTGACCAACATCGTGCGCAATCCGCTGTCGCTGGCCGACGCGGAGGCGGCACTCGGGCGGGCATGCGCGACCGGTGCGCCGGTGGCGGAAGTCTCCGCCGACGGGCGGCGCACGGTGCTGGCCGAGCCGCTGCTCATCGCGCCGCGGCGGGCGCATGCCGTCCGGCTGTGGGTCGGCCCGCGGCGGGAGCCGGTCACGGCGGCCGACCCGATGGGGGCGTGGCACTTCGATCTCACGACCAACCGCTCGGTGCGCAGTACCGACCTGCTGGATCTGTACGGCGTCGCGCCGGAGAACCGTGCCGCCGAGGTGGCCATCGCGGGCGCGTTCACCCGGTTGGTGACCAACCGGGACGAGAGCGAAGCGCTGGCCAAGATCGTCAACTCCGCGCCGGGCACCGAGCACCAGGCGGTATGGACCGTCCGGCGGGACGACGACGCGCTGCGCGCCGCCCATTTCGCCTGCCGGATCGTCGCCGAGCCCGATGACCGCGGCGACTGTCACGTGCTGATGTGCGGCGTGACCCAGGACATCGGCGCGGCCACCGCGGTCTCCGCGGCGCCGCCGCCGGCGATCCTGGAGTACACGCTGCTGGAAGCAGCCACCGAACCCGGCGAGTACCGCGCGATCGTCAATCTGCGCTCGTTGCGGCTGATCCGGTGGATCGGCGCGCCCATGCCGGATATCGCCTGGGAGGACCGGCCGGGGCAGCCGAGACCGCAGATCCATCCGGACGATCTGGCCACCGCGAAGACCATGTCAGGGGAGCTGGCGCGGCATCGCACCGAGGGAACGGTGCGTCTGCGCAGGCTCGACGGTGGTTGGCAACCGGTACGGATACGGGCCGCGTTGATGGCGCTGGATCAGCACACCACGGCCGGACTGGCCACGGTCACCGCGGAATCGTGAACCGCGGTGACCGTGGTAACGGAGTCATCGGCACGGCAGGTCCAGCTCGGCCATCTCCTTCTCGATCGCGTTCGCGGCGAAATCCACACCGCGGGAACGCAATTCATGAACCCGGCGCTGGAGTGCCTCGACTCCGCCGGGTTGGGCCGCGATGTCGGCGACGCTGATCCGGCCCTTGGGCCCGTGCACACCCGACTGCACGTACGACACCGTGATACCTCCTGCCTCACGCTCGCCCACCCACCGACCCGGGTGGGTTAACCACTGCGCTACAAGTCGCACGACAACCGTGTCGACAGGAGAGCCCGGGTCGCCGGGCACGCTGGCTGAATGCTATCAGCGATCTTGACAGGACACTTGATCAATGTGTCCTGTTTCACACCTGATTTCCCGTGCGATGTTGAGCTGTATTTGCTAGGTAGACAGTCGCATTCAGGCGAATGCGATCTTGCTCCTCGGGGCCGAGCTCCCGGCGCACCTTGCCGGGGACTCCCGCCACGAGGGAACCGGGCGGAATCCGCGCCCCTTCCGGGATCAGCGCGTTGGCCGCGATCAGGCTGCCGGACCCGACGACGGCGCCGTTGAGGATGGTGGCGCCCATGCCCACCAGCACGTCGTCGCCGATGGTGCAGCCGTGCAGGATCGCGTTGTGGCCCACCGAGACCCCCGCGCCGACGGTGAGCGGGAAGCCGGGGTCGGCGTGCAGCACGCAGCCGTCCTGGATATTGCTGCGCGCGCCGACCTCGATCGTCTCCAGGTCGCCGCGCAGCACCGCGCTGTACCAGACGCTCACCTCGGCGCCGAGCCGCACGCGGCCGATCACGGTGGCGTTCGGCGCGATCCACGCGCTCTCCTCGATCTCCGGCGCATGCTCGCCCAGCTGAATCCGCATGGTCACGAATCTAGTGCAACCGCTCGGTTCTGCCCTTGGAAGCTGGTGCGGTGGGCGGCGGGGCTGGTGCCGAGGATGCGGTGGAAGTGGTGGCGCAGGCTCACCGCCGTGCCGAAGCCGGTGTCGACGGCGATGCGTTCCACGGTGTCGGTGGTGGACTCGAGTAGTAGTCGGGCCCGGTCGGTGCGCTGGAGCAGCAGCCACTGCTGCGGGCTGGTGCCGGTGCGGTCGCGGAAGCGGCGGGTGAAGGTGCGCCGCGACATGAGCGCGACGCGGGCCCAGCTGTCCAGGTCGACCGGGTCGCCGAGATGGGCTCGCGCCCAGACCATGGCGCGCTCGATCGGATCGTCGTCGGCGGCGTCGGGGACCGCGACCGGGATGTACTGCGCCTGGGAGCCGCTGCGATGCGGAGCGGTGACCAGCGCTCTGGCCAGTTCGGTGGCCGCTTTGCTGCCGAGATCACCGCGCACCAGGTGCAGGCAGCAGTCCAGCGCCGCGGCCACGCCCGCCGAGGTGACGACGTCGCCCAGATCCGACCACAGCGTGTCGGCGCGGACCCGGACGGCCGGAAACGCGCGGGCCAGTTCTGCGGCAGAGGCCCAGTGCGTGGTCACTTCCCGACCGTCGGCCAGTCCGCTGGCGGCCACCGCCCATGAGCCGAGGCACAACCCGACGATCCTGGCGCCGCCCGCGTGAGCGGCGCGCAGGGCGGCGCTCAGTTCGCCGGACAGCGGTTCGCCTGCTCGCCAGCTCGGGATCACGACGGTGTCGGCGCGCCTCAGCGTGTCGAGGCCGTGCTTGACCCGGATGTCGAATCCGGCCGGGGTTGCCAGGCTCCCGGGCTGCTCGGCGCACACGTCCACCCGATAGGGCGGGGGTCCTTCGATGCCGACCCGGCCGAAGACGAGGCTGGGCACCGACAGGTGAAACGGGCTGATTCCGTCGAACGCCAAGACGGCCACCGTATGCATGGCCCGATCTTAACGGTAAGCGGCTCACGGGCCACTGGTTATCGGTACGCGGACAGGACAAGATCAACGGCATGAGCGACACGATCGAACGCACCGGCCTGGAAGTCCTGCACATCGGCGGTCCGACACTGCGGTTCCGCTACGCGGGCCGCACCTGGCTGACCGACCCCACCTTCGACGAGCCGGGCGACTACCCGGGCGCCGTCACACTGCACAAACTCACCGGCCCCGCGGTGTCGGCCGAGGAGGTGGGTCCCGTGGACGTGGTGCTGCTCTCGCACGACGAACACGCCGACAACCTGGACGACTCCGGCCGGAAACTGCTGACCACGGTGCCGACCGTGCTGTCCACGCCCGGCGCCGCGACCCGGATCGATGGCGTGCGCGGGCTGGAGAACTGGGAGACCGTCACGGTGCACGGCGTCCGGGTGACCGGCGTGCCCGCCCTGCACGGTCCGGAGGGATGCGAGCCGTTCAGCGGGATCGTCACCGGCTTCGTGCTGCGCGCCGAGGGCGAGCCGACGGTATATGTCTCGGGTGACAACGCCTCCGTCGACGTGGTGCGCGAGATCGTCGAGCGGATCGGCCGTATCGACATCGCCGTGCTCAACATCGGCGCGGCCAACATCGGCCGTTTCGGCGACGCCGACGTCACCTTGAACGCGCGCACCGCGCTGCGGGCGGCCGAGGTACTCGGCGACGCGGTGATCGTGCCGGTACATGCCGAAGGCTGGGCGCACTTCAGCGAGAACCTCGACTACCTGGGCCACGTCTTCCGTTACGGCGGCCGCGCCGAGCAGTTGCGGATACCGCCGCTGGGCCGCGCCGCGGTCGTGTGAGCAGTGCCGCCCGCGCTCAGCTGGGCAACGTGCCGAGAAACTCGCTCATGGCGCGGGCGCGGGTGGTCGCCGTGCGCGTTCGGCGCGTCGGTCGTGGCGCGGGCCCGGTGACGGGGCGACGATGACGGTATGAGGATCGGAGTACCACGGGAGGTCAAGGAGCAAGAGTTCCGGGTGGCCCTGACGCCGGCGGGCGCCGGGGAACTGACCGGGCACGGACACGAGGTGCTGGTGCAGGCGGGCGCGGGCGTCGGATCGGGCTTTCCCGATGCCGGATACGCCGCGGCGGGGGCCCGCCTTGTCCCGGACGCCGACCAGGTGTGGCGGGAAGCCGAGCTGGTGCTGAAGGTGAAGGAGCCGATCGCGCCGGAGTATCCGCGGATGCGCCGCGGGCAGGTGCTGTTCACCTTCCTGCACCTGGCCGCGTCGCGCGAGTGCACCGACGCCGTGCTGCGCTCGGGCATCACCGCGATCGCCTACGAGATGGTCCGCGCCGCCGACGGCTCGCTGCCGCTGCTGGCTCCGATGAGCGAGATCGCGGGCAAGCTCGGCGCCCAGGTGGGCGCATATCACCTGATGGCCCCGCTCGGCGGGGCGGGGCTGCTGCCCGGCGGCGTCCCCGGCGTGCGTCCCGCGGAAGTCGTCGTGCTCGGCGGCGGCGTCGCGGGATCGAACGCGGCCGCGGTCGCCATGGGCATGGGCGCGCGCGTCAGCGTGCTGGATACCAACCTGAACCGGTTGCGCGAGCTCGACGCCCGCTTCGACGGGCGGATCACCACCGTCGCGTCGAATGCCACGGAGATCCGGCGGGCGGTGCTGTCGGCCGACCTGGTGATCGGCGCGGTGCTGGTCCCCGGCGCGCGTGCGCCGGAACTCGTCTCCGACGACCTCGTCGCCGGGATGCGCCCCGGCGCGGTGCTGGTGGACATCTCGATCGACCAGGGTGGCTGCTTCGCCTCCGCGCACCCGACGACGCACGCGGCTCCCACCTTCCGGGTGGCGGATTCGCTGTTCTACTGCGTCGCCAACATGCCGGGCGCGGTGCCGCACACCTCGACGATCGCGCTCACCAACGCGACCCTGCCCTACGTACGGGCGATCGCCGGCCTCGGCTGGCAGGAGGCATGCGCCACGCACCCCGATCTGGCCTACGGGCTCACCGCGGACGCCGGGCGGCTTCTGTCGGCGGAAGTCGCCGCCGCGCACGGGTATTCGCGGCCGCTCGGCGTCGCGGGCTGACTACTCCTGCCCGGCGAGGCCCTCGCCCAGGTACCAGTCCGGCTCGCCGCTGGTGGGCAGGTCACGCAGCTTGTCCGGGTTGCGGACCACGTCGATCGACACGATGCGACCGTCGTCGACGGTGAAGGCGAAGACGCCCGTGTGGGTGCCGTCGAAGACCACCAGCCCGGGCCGGCCGTTGACCAGCACCGCGCGGCCCCATGCCCCCGCCGCGGAGGGCGCGTGGTACCAGCCGAGCAGCAGCTTGGCCACGATCTCGGCGCCGTGCACGGGCTGCCGGATCGCGGGCACCTTGCCGCCGCCGTCGGCGGTGAGGCTGACGTTCGCGTCGAGCACACCGAGCAGAGCGCTCAGATCGCCGGACCGCCAGGCCAGGGCGAAGGCCGACACCACCTTCTGCTGCTCGTCCGGAGAGGCCGGGAAGCGCGGAGTGCCCTGCTCGACGTGCTTGCGAGCACGGGAGGCGAGCTGACGGACGGCGGCCGGGGTGCGGCCGACCACCTCGGCGACCTCCGGGCCGCTCATGCCGAACACGTCCTGGAGCACGAACGCGGTGCGCTCGGCGGGCGACAGGGACTCGAGCACGACCAGCAGCGCGGTGGTGACCCGCTCGTCCTGGGTGATCCGGTCGGCCGGATCCTCCCAGCTGGTCACCTCCGGCTCCGGCAGCCATTCGCCGACGTACTGTTCGCGGCGCACACGGGCGGAGCCGAGGTGGTCGAGGGCGAGCCGGCCGGTCACGGTGGAAAGCCACGCGCGCAGGTTGTCGATCTCGCCCGCGGCGCCCGCCTCGTACTGGCGCTGCAACCGCAGCCACGCCTCCTGCACGACGTCGTCGGCGTCGCTGAGACTGCCCAGCGTGCTGTAGGCGAGCCTGCGCAGATACCCGCGGTGCTCCTCGAACTGCCGGGCCAGCTCGGCTTGGTCGAGGGGCTCACGCTGTTCGGAAGTCACTTCTGGTCGCCTGTTCGTCGTTCGGCCCCTGCCGGGGCGAGTCTATGGTGCGTCACCGGATCGACGACGCAGGGGAAGGGAGTGTGACATGGCTTCGAGCGGCGAGCCGTCTGCGCGGGGCCGGTCACCCGACCGATAGCCTCACCGAATGCAGAAGGGGACCTCCACCGCGATCGGGTTGCTGCTCGGATTCGCGCTCGACCGGGTGTTCGGCGATCCGCGGCGGTGGCATCCGGTGGCCGGATTCGGCTCGGCGGTGGCGGCTCTGGAATCGGTGACCTATGCCGACCGGCGCGCGGCGGGGCTGGTGCACGAGGCGCTGGCCGTCGGCACGGTGGTCGGGCTCGGCGTGGCCGTGCGGCGCGGCGGGGTGGCGTCGACCGCGGTCGCGACCTGGACCGTCCTGGGCGGACGCAGCCTGGCTCGGGCCGGCCACGCGATGGCCGATCGACTGGAGGGTGGCGACCTCGAGGGGGCTCGCGCGCTGCTGCCCTCGCTGTGCGGCCGCGATCCGCAGGCGCTCGACGCGGACGGGCTCGCCCGCGCGGCCCTGGAGTCCATCGCCGAGAACACCTCCGACGCGGCCGTGGCCCCGGTGGTCTGGGGCGCGGTCGCGGGCGTCCCGGGTCTGCTCGGGTATCGCGCGATCAACACGCTCGACGCGATGATCGGCTACCGCAATCAGCGCTACCGGCGCTTCGGCTGGGCGGCCGCGCGCGTCGACGACGCGGCCAATCTGATCCCGGCGCGGGTCACCGGTGTGCTCACCGCCGCGCTCGCCCCCTTGATCGGCGGGCGGCCCGCTGCCGTGTTGGCCGCATGGCGGCGTGACGCGGCCGGCCATCCCAGCCCCAACGCGGGAGTCGTGGAAGCGTCGATGGCCGGGGCGCTCGGCGTCCGGCTGGGCGGCCGCACCGAGTACCCGCACGGTGTGGAGCTGCGCCCGCTGCTCGGAGACGGCCCGGCTCCAACCGTGCACGACCTGCGCCGCGCCGTTCGCCTTTCCGAGGCCGTGCAACTCACCGCCACTCTGCTCGCCGCCGCCGTCGCCGCGACCAGGCGCTGAGTGATTCGCCGCGGGGCGCCGCCGTCGGGGCGCGAGCATCCGCGAGCCGAACTCGCGAGGACGGCGACGTCTTCAGGGCGGTCGACGGATAGGGTTTCACGGTGCGGATCGGACTCATCACCATCATCGTGGCGGAGTACGACCCCGCGATCGAATTCTTCGTCGACACCCTGGGATTCGAGCTCGTCGAGGACTCGGCGGCGCTCACGAACGACGGCCGCCCGAAACGCTGGGTGGTTGTGCGGCCGCCCGGTGCCGAGACGGGCATTCTGCTCGCCCGAGCCGACGGCAGGGCGCAAGCCGCGGTGATCGGGCAGCAGGTCGCGGGGCGGGTCGGGTTCTTCTTGCAGGTGGGGGACTTCCAGTCGGCGTACGACCGGATGGTTTCCCGCGGTGTCGAGTTCGTACGCGCGCCGCGCGTCGAGCCGTATGGGCGGGTCGCGGTCTTCCTGGACATCGCGGGGAACCGATGGGATCTGCTCGGGCCACATCAGCCCTGACGCGAACTCCGACGGCATCGAGCCGCGGCGCAGTGCCGAATGGCCGCTGCGCCGGGATCAACCGCGGCCGCGGCCGTAGCGGTCGGCCAGGCGGGCTTGCGTAGTCGGCGCGGCCGGAGCCGGCGAGGGAATCGACCCGGACCGGGCCGGCTCGGTGGGCGACGGCGAGCGGGGTGGCTCGGCGGAGGCCTTCTCTTTCCTTCTCTCCCGGATCTCGGCGTAGACGAAGTAGCCGAGGCCGAGGGGAGCCATGATGCCGAAGGCCAGCCATTGCAGGCCGTAGGACAGATACGGGCCCGCGTCGAGTTGGGGAAGCGGGGTGGGGGTGAACGCGCCCGGCTGGTTCTCGCCCAGCTGGAGGTAACCGCCGCGTTCGCCGCCGGCGGGCACGGGGGTGAGGGACTGCTGGAGGACCGTCGATTCCTGCGTGGTGTCGATGGAGTACACCTGGCGATAGCCGTCCTGGACGCTCGGATCCTTACCCGGCGTGACGCCCTCGGACATCCGGACCCTGGCCTCGATGCGCTGCGGCCCGGCGGGCGGCGCGGGGATCTGCGGCGGGCGCGTCCCGTCGACGGCGGAAACCAGCCCGCGGTCGACGAGCAGCAGGGGGCCGTCGGCCAGACGGAACGTCGCGAGCACCGCGTATCCCGGAGCGCCGTCGAGGTGGCGCAGCCGCACCAGCACCGTCGAGTCGGGCACGTAACTGCCGGTGGCGGTGACCCGCCGCCATTCGGTGTGCGCGCTGTTCCCGGTGTCGGAGAGCACGGTGGTGACGTCGACGGGATCGGCTCGCACCGAGTCGGCGATCAGCTGGTTGCGGTGCGAAGTGGCCGTGTTCTTGCCGAGTTGCCACGGCGCGAGCACGGTGAAGCACAGATAGGCGAACGCGGCGACCAGCACGGCCAGGATCATCCAGCTGGGGCGCAACAGGAACGCGAGTCTGCGCATCAGCGTCGCTCGTCCGGAACGGGTCGCAGGTCGGGCGGTTCGGCGGCCAGTTCGGCGCGCACCCAGTCGAGCAGGCCGGGGACGGCGGCCTCGATCTGGGCGCGCACGAGTTCGAAGTCCGCCGCGTCGCCGTAGTAGGGGTCGGCCACGTCGTGATCGTCGGCGTCGGGGTCGAAGGCGCGCAGCAACCGCAGCCGCTCGGCCGGGATGCCGAGGCGGACCAGGTCACGCTGATGGGAGCGGTCCAGGGCGACCACCAGGTCGGCGTCACTGTGCTCGGCGCCGAACACGGCGGCGACGTGCCCGGTCGGGTATCCGTATTTGCGCAGGGTGGCGCTGGTGCGGGGGTCCGCGTCGGCGCCCACGTGCCAGGAACCGGTGCCCGCGCTGCTCACCCGGACCCGGTTGGCCAACCCGGCCCGGTACAGGTGCGAGGCGAAGATCTTCTCCGCCATTGGAGAGCGGCAGATGTTGCCGGTACAGACGAACGAGACGTGCAGCTGACCCACGCCTGCCATTCTGGCCGGTTCCGCTCCGGGACCGCCACGTAGGGTGTGCTCTCGTGGCCGAGGACACCGTCGATCGCGCGAAACTGCGTCACCACGGCGACGTGGACGCGCGTGCGGGCATGCTCGATTTCGCGGTCAACGTCCAAGGGCTCGCGCCCCCGGAGTGGCTGCGGCGTCGTCTGGCCGAGCGGTTGTCCGATCTGGGCCGCTATCCGAGCGCCGAGGACGCCGACGCCGCCCGTCGCGCGGTCGCGGCCCGGCACGGCCGCGGTCCCGGCGAGGTATTGCTGCTGGCAGGCGCGGCGGAAGGGTTCGCGCTGCTGCCCCGCCTGGCGCCGCGTTCGGCCGCGGTGCTGCACCCGTCGTTCACCGAGCCGGAACTCGCGTTGCGGGAGGCGGGCGTCCCGGTCACCAGGGTGGTACTGGAAGCCCCTTACCGGCTGGATCCCGCCGCCGTGCCCGCCGAGGCCGACCTGGTGGTGCTCGGCAATCCGACCAACCCGACCTCGGTGCTGCACCCCGCCGCCACCATCCGCGCCCTGCGCAGGCCGGGACGCGTCATCGTGGTCGACGAAGCCTTCGCCGACGCGGTGGCGGGCGAGCCGGAATCCCTCGCAGCCGACTGCGCGCCCGACCTGCTCGTGCTGCGCAGCCTCACCAAGACGTGGGCGCTGGCGGGGCTGCGCTGCGGCTATTTCCTCGGCGCACCGGAAGTGCTCGCGCGCCTCGACCACGGGCGGGCGCACTGGCCGCTGGGCACTCTGCAACTGGAGGCGATCACCGCCACCGCGAGCCCGTCCGCCGTGGCCGAGTCCGAGCGCTGCGCGCGTGCGCTGGCCGTGCACCGTGCGGCGATGATCGAGCGTCTGGGCGGTCTCGGCATCGCCGTCCACACTCCGGCCGAGGGCCCGTTCCTGTTACTGCGTGTCCGGGACGGTGAATTGCTGCGCAAACACTTGGCGGAAGAAGGGATCGCGGTCCGGCGCGCGGATACCTTTCCCGGCCTCGGCCCCGATCATCTGCGCGTCGCGGTTCGCGGTGCGGCGGAGGTCGATCGGCTGGTCGCGGCGATCCGGTCGGCGGATGCCGGGTGAGCCCACGGCTCAGGCCGCGCAGTGCGAGGGAGCCGGACAGCGGCGCCCGGCCCGCGTGGAAAGAACCCAGTGAAGCAGTGCAGGACGGAAGCGAAGGAAGGTGGACGATGACCACGCTCGCGGATCTCATCGGGGTGCTCGACGCGGCGTACCCGCCGGCGCTGGCCGAGCCGTGGGACTCGGTCGGCCTGGTCTGCGGTGACCCGGCCGAGGAACTGACCCGGGTGCTGTTCGCGGTCGACGCCACCGCGGCGGTCGTCGACGAGGCGATCGACTGGCGCGCGCAGGCCCTGGTGGTGCACCATCCGCTGCTGCTGCGCGGCGTCGACACCGTCGCGGCGAGCACGCCGAAAGGCGCGCTGCTGCACCGGCTGATCCGCTCCGGTTGCGCGCTGTTCACCGCGCACACCAACGCCGACTCCGCCGACCCCGGCGTGTCCGACGCGCTCGCCGCGGCGCTCGGCCTCACGGTGACCGGCCCGCTGGAGGCGAAACCCGAATCCGCCGTGGACCACTGGGTGATACAGGTGCCACGCGCGCACACCGACGCGGTGCTCGCCGCGCTTTTCGCCGCCGGAGCGGGTAGGCGGGAACACGCTTGCGACTGTGCGCTGCGGGTGCCCGCGACAGGGCAGTTCCGGCCGACTCCGGAGCAGGGCTCCCTGACCGAACTCCGACACGTCGAGGAGGACCGGGTGGAGGTGACCGCATCGCCCGCGGCGCGTTCGGCCGTGCTCGCCGCGCTGCGCGCCGCCCATCCGAGCGCGGACCCGGCCTATCACATCAGTGAACGCGCCCAGCTGCCGTCGTCGCTCGGCATCGGCCGCGTCGGCACCCTGCCGGAACCGGAATCGTTGCGCGCCTTCACCGAACGCGTAGGCCGCGCTCTCCCGCCCACCGCGTGGGGTGTTCGCGCCGCGGGTGATCCCGACCGCACCGTCTACACCGTGGCGGTGTGCGGGGGAGCGGGTGACTCCTACCTGGGCAGGGCCGCGGGGCTCGGCGTCGACGTCTACCTCACCTCCGACCTGCGCCACCATCCGGTCGACGAGCACCTGCGCAAGGGCGGTCCCGCCGTGGTCGACGCCGCGCACTGGGCGACCGAATTCCCTTGGTGCGCGCAGGCCGAGACGGTGGTGCGAACCGCCCTGCCCGGCCTGGAGACCAGGGTGTCCACGCTGCGCACCGACCCGTGGACGGTGCGCGCGCCGGGCTGAGCGCCGCACCTGCGCGTCCGAAGCCGTTGTCGCGGCGACGAACCGGCAACCGGCGTGTCGGGGCGTATCCGCGCCGTGCCGGAAAAGGTTGGGCGGTTCGGGTGAATCGAGTAGTTCGTGCGGGGTACAACTACCGCATGAACTTCCCGGTTGATTTCGGGCTCGTGCAGATCGGGCTGATCCTGCTGCTGGTCGCCGGTGTGGCGCTGATCGTCTCCGGCCTGATCGCCGCACGCCGGGTCGGGATGCGGCCGCTGCTCGCGCGCGGGACCGGCGGGCTCGCGCTGCTGCTGGTCGCGGCGGTGCTGCTGTGGATCGCGACCCTGCTGCAGACGTACCTCGGCCTGACCGGGGAGATCAAGGCGGCCCACGTGGTGGCCAAGCCGGTGGCGGGGCAGGAACACCAGCTCGACGTCGATCTCATCCTGTACGGCGACGACGACCACCCCGAACAGCGCGAGACCTACCGCGTCGAGGGCGACATGTGGGTGCTGCAAGCGGGCATCGTCGAGCTGGAGCCGTGGGTCAACGCCCTGGGCTTCCACTCCGGCTACCGGATCAGCCGCCTGTACGGACAGCGCCTCGACGGCGTCGCGACCCAGCAGAACCAGATCTTCCTGAACGACGGCGACAAGGACTTCTTCGCCGACATGCGCGAGGGCCGCTGGTGGACCCAGCCGTTCGTGCGCTCGGCCTACGGCAACGCGGTGATCGCGGTACCCGGCGAGTACGACGTCTACATCTCCCGCGACGCCATCAAAACCCGCACCGTCGGCGGCTGACGCGGGTCCGCCGGTCCGGCGGGGTACGGTTGAACACCAGTCCCGTCCACCCCGTCCAGGAGTTTGCCCGCGTTGAATGTCGAACCCCCGCTCCAGGCCGAGTTGCTCCGGCTCGCCGCCGTCGACGCCGAGCTGACCCGGATCGCGCATCGCCGCACCGTGCTGCCCGAGCAGCAGGAGGTGGCGCGGCTGGAAGCCGAGCGCAACGCGCACTCCGACGCCGCGGTGGCCGTGCAGATCGCGCTGGACGATCTCGACCGCGACATCCGCAAGCTGGAGGGCGAGGTCGACGCGGTGCGCAAGCGCGAGGAGCGCGACAAGGCCATGCTCGCCGCGGGAACGGTGAACGCCAAACAGCTTTCGGAGATCCAGCACGAGCTGGGCAGCCTGGAGCGGCGCCGCTCGGTGCTGGAGGACGAACTGCTCGAGGTGATGGAGCGGCGCGAAGCCTCCGCCGCCGACTACGAGCACGCGGGCGCGCGGTTGAGCAAGACCGAGGAGGAACTCGCCGTCGCACTGCGTCAGCGCGACGAGGCGCTCGCGGATCTGGACGTGGCGCAGACGCGCTGCGAGACCGACCGCGGGGGCTCGGTGGCGAAGCTGCCCGGCGAACTGCTCGCTATCTACGACCGGCAGCGCGAACAGCACGGTGCTGGCGCCGCGCTGCTGCAGGCTCGCCGCTGCGGCGCGTGCCGCATCGAACTCGATCGCGGCGAGATCGCGCGGATCGCCAAGACCGCACCCGACGTGGTCGTGCGCTGCCCGGAGTGCGGTGCGATCCTGGTCCGGACCAAGGAATCGGGGCTGTGAGCTCGCCGCGACCGGTTGTCGGGGCACAGCGATGAGCTTGCCCGAGGTGATCGTCGAAGCCGACGGCGGATCGCGGGGCAATCCCGGTCCGGCCGGATACGGTGCGGTGGTCTACGACGCCGGCCGCGTCCGGGTGCTCGCCGAGCGCCGGGAATTCCTCGGCATCGCCACCAACAACGTCGCCGAATATCGCGGATTGATCGCCGGATTGGAGGCGGCCGCGGAACTGGGCGCCGAGTCGGTGCTGGTGCGCATGGATTCCAAGCTGGTCGTCGAGCAGATGTCCGGTCGCTGGAAGATCAAGCACGCGGCCTTGATCCCGCTCGCCGATCGAGCCCGCCGGATCGCCGCCGGATTGGGCCGGGTGACCTACAGCTGGATTCCGCGCGCGCAGAACTCGCACGCCGACCGGCTGGCGAACGAGGCCATGGACGAGGGCACCGGCCTCGCGGAGGCCACCGCGCAGGCCGCGGACGCGCGGGAGGCCGCGGACCCGGCCCTCGCGGTCACCGAGCGCGATCTGCCGAGCTGGATCGATGAAGCCAGGGACGCGAACGCCGAGCAGTCCGAATCCGCGCAGCACGGGCCGGGGTGGACGGGTGCCACCGGTCGTCCCACCCGGTTGCTGCTACTTCGCCACGGTCAAACCGAGTTGTCGGTGCAGCGCCGGTATTCCGGGCGCGGCAATCCGCCGCTCACCGCCTTGGGTCGGGAGCAGGCCGCGCGGGCCGCGAAAATGCTCGCCGCCAAAGGCGGTATCGCCGCGGTGATCAGTTCTCCGCTCGGCCGGGCCAGGGAGACCGCGGAGGCGGCCGCCGCCGCGCTCGGCGTCCCGGTGGAGGTCCACGACGGGTTGATCGAGACCGACTTCGGCGAGTGGGAGGGGCTGACCTTCGCGGAGGCCGCGCAGCGCGATCCCGGCCTGCACGCCCGCTGGATCGGCGATCCCGCCGTCGCGGCGCCCGGCGGGGAGAGCTTCGAGGAGGTCTTGCGGCGGGTGGAGGCCGCGCTGCGCGATCTGCTCGGACGCTACCCCGGCGCGAATGTGGTTGTGGTCAGCCACGTGACCCCGATCAAGACGTTGCTTCGGCTGGCCCTCGATGTCGGCCCCGCGTTGCTGTACCGGTTGCATCTGGATCTGGCGTCGCTATCGATAGCGGAGTTCTATCTCGACGGCGGGTCTTCGGTGCGTCTGGTGAACGATACGTCCTACCTCTGAGGCCGCCGCCGCGCCCGAATCGAGGGCGAATGTGGTGCGCGGAGGGCGAATTATGCCCCATTGCAACACATTTGCGTTTCACAATCGCGCGATGCGGTGAATCTCACTTCAACTCTGCCTTGCGCGGCGAGTAGCGGTAGGCTTCCGGTCGGTCAGGCACAGGCGTCCAGCTGCCTGGTCGGGGTCGCCGCAGTGGCCTCGATCAGTGCTGCTCGGTGGGACGGTTCGCGCGGGCAGTGTCGCTCGCGCCGCGTCTCGGTAGGAAGTCCCTGTGCCGTCGAGTGGTTCGATGAGAGTGCAGGTTCGATGAGCAGTCCGATCAAGGTTGTCGTTCTCGGGGCGGGGATCGGAGGACTCACCACCGCGGCTGCTCTGCGGCAGGCGGGTTTCGGCGTCGAACTATATGAAGCGGGTCCCGAGCTGCGCGCTCAGGGCTTCGGACTTTCCGTGCAGGCCAACGGAATCAACGCACTGCGCACCCTGGGCCTCGGGCTCGACGAGCAACTGCTCGAACGCGGCGGCCGGGTGGAGACCTTCCGCTTCTGCAACCCCGACGGCAGCCCGATCCGGGTGCTTCCGGTGCACCGACTCGACGCCCAGCTCGGCGCTCCCGCCGTCGCGCTGCACCGTACCGACCTGCACGACGTGCTGCTGCGCGAGATCGGTGACACACCGACGTTCGTCGGGGCGCAAGCCACCCGCTTCGTCGACGACGGCGAGCACGTGCGCGTCGAGTTCGCCGACGGCCGGGTCGCCGAGGGCGATCTGCTCGTCGGCGCCGACGGCATCCACTCGGTGGTGCGGGCCCAATTGCACGGCCGCGCCGAGCCGCGCCCCGGCAATTTCGTGTGCTGGCTGGCCTGCATCCCCTTCGAGCATCCCAACGTCGCCCGTGGCCTCTCGGCGCATTTCTGGGGCACCGGAATGCGTTTCGGCATCCACGACATCGGCCACGGCCGGGTGTACTGGTGGGGCACCAAGACGTTGCCCGCCGACGAGGCCGCGAACTGGCAGGGCGGTAAGGAAGAGCTGCTGCGCCTCTACGCCGACTGGGCGCCGGAGGTGCGCGCCTGCATCGAGCAGACCGACGAGGCGGCGATCCTGGCCGTGCCCGCGCAGGACCGTCCGCCGCTGGCGCAATGGGGCCGCGGCCGGGTGACGCTGCTCGGCGACGCGGCGCACCCGATGCTGCCCAGCCTCGGCCAGGGCGCCAACGCCGCCATCGAGGACGCGGTGGTGCTGGCCGCTGTGCTGCGCAACTCCCTGGATCCGATCGCGGGACTGCGCCGTTACGAGAAACTGCGCGCCGACCGCACCGCCATGTTCGTCAACGGCTCGGCTTCGCTGGCCAAGATCGAGCAGACCACCGACCCGCGCCTGGTGCGGGTGCGCGACACCTACTTCCGGCACGCGCCCACCGAATTCTTCCTGCGCGAACTCGGCAAGCCGATGTCCTTCCCGGCGCCGGACGGGCCGACCGCGCGGCTGCCGCGCCCGCTCTCGCCGGTCGAGCGCTGGCACTGGATCGCCGATCAGCTGGCGCCGCTGCACATCCTGTCGCGCGTGCGGATCCGGGGGCACGTCGAGGTCGAGCAGATCCGCGCGGGCCTGGACGAGGTGCAGCGCCGACATCCGCTCTTGCGGGTCGCCGTCGCCGCCGAACCCGACGGCACCGCACCGCGTTTCGTGCCGGTGCAGGCGCCGATTCCGCTGCGTGTGATCGAATCCGAGGACAGCACGAACTGGCTGACCGAGGCCGACGAGGTGGAACTGCGCGAGCCGTTCGACTGGCGCACCGGCCCGCTGGCCAGGGCGGTGCTGATCAAGGAGACCGATGGCACCAACGAGCTGATCGTCACGCTGCACTACGCCATCGCCGACGGCGAGAGCGCGCTGTCGGTGGCGAAGCAGGTGCTCCAAGTCGCCGCCGGGGAAGCGGCCGACTTCTCGCCCGCCCCGGTGCGGCCGGGCCCGGAGGAGCTGTTCCCGCCGCGCTTCCAGGGCGCGGGCGGTGCGCTGCGCACCGCGGGTTCGTTCCTGCGCGACCAGAAGTCGCAGCTGCGCAAGCCGCACAGGCTGGAGCCCACCACGCTGGCGCCGCCCGCGCAGCGGCGCAGCCGGGTGGTGCACCGCAGCCTCGACGCCGACCGGCTCGAGGCGCTCACCGCGGGCTGTGATCGCCACGGCGTCGGCCTGCAGGCCGCCCTCTCCGCCGCGCTGCTGATCGCGGCGGCCAGGGAGGCGGGCACCGAGAAGGCCACCTGGTACACCGTCGGCAGCTCGGTCAACTTCCGCGACCATCTCGACGGCGCCGCGGGCGACACCGAGGTCGGCACCTATCAGGGCATGATCGCCACCCCGGCGAAGTACGCGCCGTGGGCGTCGCTGTGGGAGATCGCCGCCGAGATCGAGCGGGAGTACGGTGCGCGGATGGATCGGCGCGACCATCTGTCCGCGTTGAACCTGCTGAAGGTGGCGGCGCCGAAGTCGGTGTCGGCCAGTGCGTCCACAGTGAAACTCATGGACACCCGCGGCCCGGGTCATCTCTGTATGACCTACCTGGGCGACTACCCCTTCCCGGACAAGATCGGCTCCTGGCAGCTGGAGGGCGCGCAGTTCGTCTCCGGCATGTCCGTCAGCGGTTTCATCATGGCCACCGCCAACGCGACGCACAACGAGCTGTCCCTCAATATCGGCTACGTCGAGCCCGCCGTATCACGCGAGCGGGCCGACCGTCTCGCCGACGAAAGCGTGCGCGCGCTGCTGTCGGCCTGCTGACCGGCCGCGCATACACCGCGATAACAACAGCAGAGTCGCGGCATCGGCAGAGCCGATGCCGTGATTCGCGATATCGATAACTTGATAAGCGTGGTAGCAGCTTTGCGTGACAGTGATCAGGGTGGGCTTGGGTAGATCTGCGCACGGCCGGTGCCGCGACTGTCGCGATAGGAGTGACTGTGCCATTCGAACCGAGTGCTACTTCCGAAAGACCCCCCGAAGCCTGGCCGGTCAGCGCCTATCAGCGCGATGTGTTGTCGGTTTCCTACCGGTATGCCCCGGCGCCGGTCACCCGAAACGCCTACTGCGCGTTCATGGACGAGCCTTTCGATATGGCCAGATTGCGCGCGGTGGTCCGCAGGGCGCTGCTCGGTGACGCCGCGCTGCGCCTGAGGTTCGAGTTCTCCGAAGGCCGCTTCTGGCAGTGGGTCTGCGACGAGCTACCCGAGGTCGAGCTGGTCGATCTCAGCTGGGCGTCGGATCCCGCCGCGGCGCGGCGCGACTGGGTGAACCGGGCGAACGTGACGCCCTCCCCGCCGCGCCAGCCGTTCCGGATCGCCGCGCTGGTCGACGGGCCCGAACATTTCCATCTCTACGTGGCGATGCACCACGCCATGATCGACGGCTGGGGCGTGAACGCGCTGTGGAGCGCCCTGGTGGACAACTACAGCCGCAAAGACCTGTCGCTCGAACAGCTCGCCGAGCCGGATCCGGTCACCGAGCAGACCGATCGCGGCGCCGCCACCTATCGCAAGATCGCCGCCGAGCACGAGGAATATCTGTCCTCGGCGCAGTGGGTGGCTGATCGGGACGCGCTGGTGCGCCGCTTCGAGGGCGTGGTCCCCGCGCTCTTCTCCGGCCGTGCGAGCACCCCCGACGTCAACCGGGGACGCCGGCGCGTAGTGGTGGAACCCGCGTTCCTCGACCGCATTCGGGCCACCGGCTTCTCCGTCTTCGCGTTCACCGTTTCGGCACTGGCCGCCTACTTGACCACCATTCACCGCTCCGAGGAGGTGGTGATCGGGGTCCCGATGCTCAACCGGCACAGCGCCGAGACCTTCCGCACCGCCGGGCACCGGACGAACGTGGTGCCCCTGCGCATCCGGGTCGACCCGGACCAGCCGCTGTCGTCGGTCGCCACCGAGGTGGCCGCGCAGATCCGGGAACTCAAGCGCTACGAGCGTTTTCCGTACGGCGACCTGGCGCGTGCGCTCAGCAGCGATCCGACGGCGCCGCCGCTGTTCGACGTGGCGTACTCCTACATCAAGATGCCGCCGTCGGATCACCTGGACAAGATCCTCGGCACCCTCGACATCGTCAATCCCGGCACGGTGCTCGAAGCGCTGAACATCCTCGGCGTCGAGCACGCCCGCGACGGCTCGCTGAACCTCCAGCTCTACTACGACAAGGACGTCTTCGACGAGAACTTCCCGTTCGAGTCGGTCGTGCGCGGCATCGGCGCGCTGCTGGTGGCGGCGCTGGACCGGCCCGGAGTGCCGATTTCGGCCTTGCCGCTGATGCCCGCGCGGGAGCAGGCCGCCGTCGCCGCGTTCGAAGCGGGCCCGCGCGAGGAGTTCCCGTACACGACCATCGACCGGCTGGTCGCCGACGTGGCCGCCCGGCATCCCGAGCGGATCGCGATCGAGCCGATAGCGGGCTCGGGGGAACAGCCGCTGCGCTACGCCGAATTATCCGCGCTCGCCAATGGATTCGCCGCCGGATTGCATGCGCTGGGCGCGACCGGCAACGAGTGCGTCGCCGTCGTGCTGCCCCGCTCGACCGAGATGCTCGTCGCGATCTTCGGCGTGTTGCGGGCCGGTTGCGCGTACGTGCCGCTCGACCCGGACTTCCCGGCCGCCCGCATCGCAACCGTGCTCGCCGACTGCGGGGCGCGCTTCGTGGTGGCGGGGCCGCGGCATCGAGCGGTCTTCGACGAGCTGGGCGTCACCAGCATCGCGGTGGCCGACACCGTCCCGGCGCGCGGCGTCGAAAGCGTCTCGCACCCGGCCGATCTCGGGTACCTCATCTACACGTCGGGCTCTACGGGCGTGCCCAAGGGCGTGATGATCGAGCATCGGTCGGTGGTCAACCGCCTGACCTGGATGCAGCGGCGCTACCCGCTGCACGCCGCCGACGTGATCCTCCAGAAGACGCCGGTCACCTTCGACGTGTCGGTTTGGGAACTGTTCTGGTGGGCGATCACCGGCGCCCGGGTGGCCTTGCTGGAACCCGGCGGGGAACGCGATCCGCGCCGTATCACCGACGCCATCGCGGCGCACGACGTGACGGTGCTGCATTTCGTGCCCTCCATGCTGGCCGCGTTCGTCGACGAGCTGGCCGCCGACCCGGCGACGGTCGGGCGGATCGGCAGCGTGCGACGGGTGTTCTGCAGCGGCGAGGCGTTACCGCCCGCGCTGGTTCGCCGGTTCCACGCGGTCTTCGCCGCGGCCGGGGCCACAGCGCCGCAGCTGGTGAATCTCTACGGCCCGACCGAGGCCACCGTCGACGTCTCCTACTTCGACTGCCCGGCCGACGAGTCGCCGGACGTGGTGCCGATCGGCCGTCCCATCGCCAACATCGACCTGCTCGTGCTCGACCACATCGGCCGCCGGGTGCCCGTCGGGGTGCCGGGGGAGCTGAACATCGCGGGTGTGGGCGTGGCACGCGGTTATCGCGGCAGGCCCGAGCTGACCGCGGCGGCGTTCGTCGACGACCGCGGGGTGCCGGGCCGCCGCCGCTACCGCACCGGCGACCTGGCGCGCTGGCTGCCCGACGGCAACCTCGAGTACCTGGGCCGCTTCGACGACCAGGTGAAGATCCGCGGCAACCGGATCACCCTCGGCGAGGTGCAGAACGCCATGCTCGGCTGCGCCGGGGTGCGCGCGGCGGCCGTGGTGGACGAGGTCGCGGAGGCGCACGGCGTGCAACTGGTCGGCTATTTCGTCGGCGCCGACGTCTCCGGCGAGGAGATCGCCGAGCGACTCGCGGCCCGGCTGCCCCGCTACATGGTGCCGTCCCGGTTGATCCGGGTGGAGCGGATACCGTTGACCCGCAACGGAAAACTGGACCGGCGCGCACTCGCCGAGCAGCTCGTCCTCGGCCACGGCGCCGAGCAGGCGGCAGGCGGCGCGCCGCGCACCGCGGTGGAGACCAGGCTCGCGCAGGTCTGGCGCACTGTGCTGGGCGTGGAGTCGATCGGCGTGCACGACAACTTCTTCACCCACGGCGGCGATTCCATCCTCGCGCTGGCCGTGCGCACCGCCGCCGAACGCGCCGGGCTCTACTTCGACGTGGACGCCTTCTACCAGGCGCCGACCATCGCCGAGTTGGCCAGGGTCGTGCGCGACGACCGCCACGACGAGCGCGGGCGCATCGCGGCCCCCTTGCAGACGGTGCCGCTGATCGACCGCGCCGCGCTGCACCAGGCCGAGGACGCGTTCCCGGCAACGGCCCTGCAACTGGGCATGCTGTATCACAGCATCGAGCGCGCCGACTCGGTCACCTACAAGGACGTGTTCCGCTACCGGCTCGAAATTCCCTGGGATGAATCGCGATTCCGGGAGGCGGTGGACCGGCTGGTGCGGCGGCAACCCGCGCTGCGCTCGTCGTTCGAACTGAGCAGGTATTCGGTCCCACTGCAGATCGTGCACGTCGCACCGCACTACGAGCTGGAGATCGTCGACCTCGGCGACATGGGCGAGGCGGACGGCGAAGACCTGATAGAGATCTATCTCCAGGAGCGCGCCCACGCGCAGTACGACATCGCGCTCGCTCCGCTGTTCGCCATCCGGGTCTTCGTCCGCCCCGGCCCGCAGGAGCCGGTCGGCACGGTGGACCTGGTACTGAGCTTCCACCACGCCATCCTGGACGGCTGGAGTGTGGCCACGTCGGTGCTGGAACTACTGCTGGACTACCTCAACCACATCGGCATGACCCGGACCCAGGTGGAGGCCACTGCCCATCCGGCCACCGTGCTCGCCGAGTACGCGCAGGCCGAGCAGGGCGCGGCGCACGACGCCGCGGCCCGCGAGTACTGGTCGACCGCCCTGGCCGGGGCCGAACCCACCGCGCTCACCGCGCTCGGGGTGCACCAGCCCGTGGTCGCGGGCGTGCCGCAAGCACGGGCGCTGGTGCCGCGCAGGCTGGCCGAACGGGTCTCCGCGTTCGCCGCGCGCCACCAGGTGCCGGAGAAGGCGGTCTATCTGGCCGCGCACTGCCTGGCGCTGCGGGCGCTCACCGGCCGCACGGATGTCACCACCGGCGTGGTGAGCCACGGTCGCCCGGACCGCGCCGGCGCCGAACGCGTGGCGGGGCTGTTCCTCAACACGCTGCCGATCCGGCTGGACAGCACCGCGACCACGTGGCGCGCCGCGGTGGAGCAGCTCGCGCGGCGCGAACGCGAGGCCTATCCGTTCCGTCGCTACCCGCTGCGATCGATCCTCGCCGACGGCGGGCCGGTCTTCGAGACGGCGTTCAACTTCGTCAACTATCACGTCTTCCAGCCCATGCTGGTGCTGGACGGCGTGCGCCTGCTGGACTTCGACGCCCGCGAGGAGACCAACTTCCAGCTGCTGGTGACCGCGGCGACCGACCCGCGCGACGGCCGGATGTGGTTGCGGGTCGACGGTGATCACACGCTGACCGCCGAACAGTGCGAGACCGTGGCGCTCACCCAGCTGCGCATGCTGGCGGGCATCGTCGCCGACCCCGACGCGGTGATCGACCGCGGCGCGGGCCCCGCGACCGCCCGCGACGTGGGCACGCTGGTGGCCGAGGCGGCGGCGTTGCATCCCGCCCGCGTCGCTCTGGCCGGCGACGACGAATCGGTCAGCTATGACGAGATGATCGAAAGCTCCGATCGGCTGGCCCGGCGCCTGACCACACTCGGCGTCGAGCCGGGCGACCGGGTCGGCATCCTGATGGGGCGTCGTCCGCAACTGGTGTTGCTCGTGCTCGCCCTGACCAGGATCGGGGCCGCGTGCGTCCCGCTGGACGTCAGTTACCCGCGAACCAGGCTGAACCTGATGATCGACCGCGCCCGCCCGCACCGGGTGATCGCCGACGGCGCCTACCGCGACATCGTCGACGACGCCGCCTTGGTCCTGGACAGCGCCGCGCTCTTCGACGACTCCGCGCCCGAGCCGGAAGTGGAACTGCCCGATCACGTTTCGCCCGACGCGGTGGCCTACGTGCTGTTCACCTCCGGGTCGACCGGTGAGCCCAAGGGCGTCGCGATGCCGCATCGCGGCCTGACCTCGCTGGTGGACTGGCAGAATCGCGCGGCCACCGGCACCGGTCTGCTGAGCACACTCCAGTTGGCGCCGTTGAGTTTCGACGTGTCGTTCCAGGAGATCTTCACCACCCTCGCGGCCGGGTCCACCCTGCGGGTGAGTTCGGCCGATCTGCGATCGAACGTCGAGCAATTGCTGAACACCGTCGTGGAGGAGGGCATCGAACGACTGTTCCTGCCGTACGTGGCCTTGCAGGCGTTCGCCGAGGCCGCCGTGGGGCACCGGATGTTCCCGACCGAACTGAAGGTGCTGATCTCCTCCGGCGAACAGTTGCGCATCACCGACGAGATCCGCGCGCTGTGCAAAGTGGTTCCCGGCCTGGTGCTGGAGAACCAATACGGTCCCACCGAATCCCACGTCGCGACCAAGTTCACGCTCACCGGTCCGGCAGACGAGTTCCCCGCGCTGCCGCCCATCGGCCGCGCCGTCGACGGAGACACCGTGGAACTGCTCGACAGCGCGCTGCGGCCGGTGCCGGACGGCGTGATCGGCGAGATCTATCTCGGCGGCCGCAGCATCGCCCGCGGCTACGAGGGCAGGCCCGCGCTCACCGCACAGCGGTTCGTCGCCACGCACGCGGGCGGAATCCGGTACCGCACCGGCGACCTCGGTGTCCGGCTGTTCTCCGGCGACATCGTCTGCCTGGGCCGCAGCGACAGCCAGGTCAAGATCCGCGGGTTCCGGGTGGAACCCGCCGAAGTCGAGCTGTGCATCCTGAGCCTGGTGGAGAAGTTCCCCGGCATCGCCGAGGCCGCCGTGGTGGCCCGCGGTTTCGGCGGTATCGATGGCTCGCTGATCGCGTTCCTGGTCGGCGCGGCCGAGCAGACCGACCTCGCCGCACTGCGGCACGACCTGCGCTCGATGCTGCCCGCGCACATGGTGCCCTCGCGGTTCGCCTGGCTCGACGAACTGCCACGCACACCGAGCGGCAAGCGCGACGACGCGACGCTGCGCGCCTACGGTGCGGACGCCGCGGAGTCGGTGTCGGCGCGGCGCGAGCCCGCCGACGACTACGAGCGCTCGGCGGTCGAACTACTGGCCGAGTACGCGGGCCTGCGCTCGATCGGCGTGGACGACGACTTCTTCGCGGCGGGTGGCACCTCGATCGGGGCGATGCGCGTGGTGATGGCGCTGTCGCGCCGATGGGGCGTCGAGGTGCCGCTGGACGCGTTCATCGGCGCGCCCACCGCCGCCGGGCTCGCCACACTGGTGCGCGCGGGCGACGTGCAGCGCACGTTCGACCCGCTTGTGCCGATCAGCGTGGGCGGGTTCAAGCCGCCGCTGTTCCTGGTGCACCCGATCGGCGGCAACGTGCTGTGCTACCTGGCTCTCGCGCGTCACCTGGATCCGGACCGCCCGGTGTACGGGCTACAGGCGGCGGGCGCGGATTCGGGCAGCGCGCCGGAGAAGTCCATTCCCGCGATGGCGGAGTCGTACCTGGAGGCGGTGCGGCGAGTGCATCCGACCGGCACGTATCACTTGGCGGGCTGGTCGTTCGGCGGCTATGTCGCCTTGGAGATGGCCCGCAGGCTCCCCGAGGACGAGGTGTCCAGTGTGACGCTGCTGGACACGATGGCGCTGCGCGCGCGGACGCGAACACCGATCCCGGAGGAGAAACTCATCCGGTGGTTCTTTCTCGAACTGCTGTGGTACGCGCGCGGAAGCCAGTCGGCGCTGGTCGATTTCGAGCCCGACGTGCACAATTCCGAGGATTTGTTCGCGGCGATGCTGGCGGAGTCGGTGCGCTCGGGCATCCTGCCCGCCGACAGCTCCCCGCAGGCGATCCGGCGGCTCTACGAGGTGTTCTTCGCCAACTACTCATCGATGCTGGATTACAAACTCGAGCCGTACGACCGCGACATCACGCTGCTGCGCGCGACCGAGGGACTGCCGCCGGGCGTCGACCTGGCGCACAAGACCGTCGGCAGCATGTTCGACAGCGCCGACAACGGGTGGAAACAGTACGCGGCGCGCAGGTTCACGGTGATCGACGTTCCTGGCGATCACCTGAACATGATGTCCGAGCCGAACATCGGCGAGCTCGGCCTGCGGCTGGACGAGGTGCTGTCGGCCGCCGACCCCGATCTGGACCGTGAGTGGGACGAATCCATGCTGGACGCCTGAGGTCCGCTCACGCCTTCGCCGCGGCCGCCCCGCGCAGCACGGCCGCGGTGAAATCATCCAGGGGATAGAACAATTCGATGGCCAGCTCCGACAGCGTCACGTCGGCGGGTGCGCCGAAGGTGGCCATCGTGCTGAACATCGACAGTTCGCCGGCCGGAGTGCGGATCCGGATCGGCACCTCGAAAGGGCCGGGCGGTGCGCCTGCGCACGCTTCCGGCCCATCGATTCCGGCCGGCTCGGGATAGGCCGCCACCTCCTCGTGAAGCGCGGCCAGTTCCGCGTCGCCGCTCGCGCTGACCTGCCTGCCGAGCCGCTCCAGGAACAGGGCACGCACCTGGGCGAGGTTGGCCAACCGGCTCGCGAGCCCGTCGGGGTGCAGCACCAGCCGGTAGACGTTGAGCCGCGGCGCCCGCACGTGTTCGGGAACGCCGTCCATCAGCACGCTCATCGCCGCGTTGCCCGTCACCACATTCCACAGCCGATCGATGACCACCGCCGGGTACGGTTCGTGCGCCGTCAGCATGGTGTCCAGCGCGGTGCGGACCGACGCGAGATGGGCGTCGTCGAGGCCGCTCTCCGGGTAGGCGGGGGCGAAACCGGCTGCCACCAGCAGGGTGTTGCGTTCGCGCAACGGCACATCCAGCGCATCGCACAGCCGCAGCACCATCGCCCGGCTGGGCGCGGCGCGGCCGGTCTCCAGGTACGACAGGTGACGCGCCGAACTGTCCGCGGCCAGCGCCAGATCGAGCTGGCTCAGCCTGCGCCGTTGCCGCCATTCGCGAAGCAGGATGCCCGCTCTCGATGGTGTTCGCACCGCTGTCATTCGACCAGCTAAGCACTCGGTCGTGCGGTGCGGCCATGACCTCCGAGGTCATTGCGACGCCGACCTCCGGCCAGCAGGGTTGGCGGCGGGAGCCGAAAGGCCCCGCCGAATCGATGAACGGAGTGCGATATGAGAACAGCCACCCTGGCCCGCCGCGAGGGGAGCGCCGCGTTCCTGCGAACCGCGCTGCGCATGGACGGCTGGAGCACCGGGATCTTCGGCGGGGTGCTGCTGGCCGGAGCAGGAGTGTTGCGCGACCCGCTCGGGCTGCCGATCGGCTGGAGCATCGCGTTCGGCGTGGTCATGATCGGCGGCGCGCTCGCACTGCTGACGCTCGCACGACTCCCCGCCGTGTCCGCGCGCCACGCGCGGGCGGTCGTAGCGGTCAACGCGCTGTCGGCAGCGGGAATGATCGGACTGGCCGGTACGAACGTCCTCGCGCTGACCGGTCCGGGTGTGGCTTTCCTGCTCGTCGGCGCGGCGGCGGTCGCGATCTTCGCCGGACTGGAATCCGCCGGTCTGCGCAGGCTCGGGTGAGCACCCACGGTACCGACCGATGCCGCCTCGCCGACGCGTCCGGCCTCGACCGCTTGCTCGACGCGCGGATCGCCGTGGGCGGCCGGTGATGCGGTCACGGCATCCGGACCCCTCGCCGCACTGGTGACCAGCAGCGGGTGTGGGCTGGTCAGGGACAGCGACGAGTGCCGTCCGGATCAGGATGGCCGAACGGCGGGCCGGACAGTCGCTGTTCACCCCGGCCCACAGTCACGGGTGAGCGGGCACTCTGCGTCCTCGACGGCTCATCGGAATTCCGTTGTGCCCGACTCCGCCGGGCGGGTAGAGACATGCGGATGGACGTCTCCATGCCCGAGATCAGATTGCTCGTGCCCGATGACTGGGCGGTATTCCGGCGTATCAGGCTCGCGGCGCTGACCGACGCGCCGCAGTTCTTCGGTAGCACCCTCGCCGAGGCCAAGGCCCGGACCGAAAGCGACTGGCGGCGCGCGCTGTCGGATCGAGCGCAGTTCGTGGCCCGGTGGGACGGCACCGAAGTGGGGACCGTCGCGGGCATGCCCGACCCCGAACGCGGCGGGGTGCACCTGATCTCGATGTGGGTGGCGCCGTCGGCGCGGGGGACCGGGGTGTCCGACCGGCTGGTGCGCGCGGTGCTCGACTGGGCGGTCGAGGGCGGGCACGACGTCGTCCACTTGGAGTTCGCCGAGCACAATGCCTTCGCCGAGCGGCTGTATCTGCGCAACGGCTTCGCGCGGACCGGGGGCGGCGGACAGATCGCCCCGGGCGATCCGCGCCGGGAATTCGAGATGGCCTGGCGGCCGCCCACGCCCGGTTTGCCCGCCCACCCGCAGGGTATCCGGGCCGCGACGGCATCCGAGACATCCGTCCCGCACCGCGACGCCGAGCACAGGAGGCAGCCATGACCGATCGCAATTCCGCGGACAAGGGGACCGACGACGCGCGGGGCACCGGTGGTGTGCCTGCCGAAACCGGGCAGCCGTCCAAGGGTGCGGCGCGGCGCGGCGGAGCCTCTGGAGCGGACCGGGATGCGGAGCCGGGCGCCGCGCAGCGTCCCGCGAACACGCCCGGCGAGCCCCGTGGTGACGTCGCGGAAGTGCGAAAGTCCGAGTCGGATACGCGGAGCGCGGCTGCTGGGGCGGGAGGCGCGACCGAGTCGGTGAGTTCGGCGCAGGTTTCGGAGAATGCGTCTGCGGAACCGGGCGGCGCTGCTGGTTCGGCGGAGAAGTCGGACACGGCGGCCTCGGCGCCGATCTCGAAGGATGCGGCTGTGCAGGCGGGCGGTGCCGCCGGCGTGGCGGGAGAGCAGGAGACGGTGACTTCGCGGTTGTCGGAGGGCCGGTCCGCGCAGGCCGGTGGCGCCGGTGCGGGAGGAAGGACAGAGTCGGTGAGTTCGGCCCAGGTCTCGGAGAGCACGTCCGCGCAGGCGGGTGGTATCGCCGGCGCGGGAGGGAAGACGGAGTCGGTGAGTTCGGCTCAGATCTCGGAGGATGGGCTCGCGACAGCGGGCGCTGCCGGCGCTACGGGGAAACCGGATACGGTGGCATCGGCGCAGGCACCGGAGGGCGCGGGCGCGACGGGAAACGCGGATCCGGAAGCCGTGCGGCATTCGGCGGCGGAGGGCAGCCCGAAGGAAACACCGATATACGAGTCGGTTCGCCGCGCCGCCGAACGCGCCGAGCAGGTCCAGGCGGACGCTGCCACCGCCGCCGAACGCGGCGCCGCGGGAATCCCCGGGCCGGTGAGCCGCCCCGGCCGCACGCTGCTGGAAATGCTTCGCGACAAGCCCATCCTCGCCGCGATCCCGGCGTCCACCCTCGCCTTCATCCTCTGGCGCGCGTTCCACCGGCGCTGACCCGTTTCACACGCGCCGTCGATAGACCTGCCGGGATCCCCCCTCCGGCCCGGGAGCCGCCTCCTCCGCGGGGTGGAACCCCAACTTCTCGTAGAACGTGCGGGCACCGCCGACGACCCCGCCGGGGTGATCGGGCCCGAAAGTGACCACTTCCAGCGTCCCCGGGGCAGGCACGTACCGGCGAACCGCGTCCGCGAGGAGCGCCCGGCCGATGCCGTGCCCGCGAGCCTGTTCCGCGACGACCAGCCAGCGCACCCGGTAGACCGGCGGGTTCGGCCCGAACAGGATGCCGCCGAGCACCTCCGCCCCCGCGGACCGAGCGACGAGCGCCGTTCCGCGCCCGATGTGCCGCAGCACCGCGGCACGAAACTCGGCATCCTCGGCGGACGCCCCGAACCAGTGCTCGACCTGCCCCGCCAGTTCGAGAAAACCGGCGAGGTCGTCCTCTCGCGCAAGCCTGACAATCATCCGCGCCATCGTGACAGCATCGGTCGGCCGCGTCGACTCGAAGCGACCTCAGCTTGCGGCGGCTCGCAGAGCGGTGTCCAGTTTGGTGCGGAAACGCGCGAAGTGGGGATCGGTGTCGGGAAGGTCGAAACCGGCCAGGTCGCACCAATGTTCACCGTCGAACTCACGCCGGTCGAGGCAGTGGCCGCGGGCGCGGTCACCGCGGATCACGTACCAGAGGCTGACGTCTTCGTGCGCGTCGGAGCCGACGGTGGTGGTGACGGTGAGGAACAGTGGATCGGGCCCGACGACGTCGAACCGTGCCTCGACGCCGATCTCCTCGGCCGCTTCCCGTCGCGCCGCGTCGAGCGGATGCTCGCCGGGATCGACGTGCCCTCCGGTCGGCAGCCAGAGCCCGGCGAGGCGATGCCTGCCGAGCAGCACCGCCCGCGCCGCCGGATCGACCAGCACGGCATAGGCGACCAGGTGTCGCGGCGGCGTGGCCGGTCTAGCCCGCCGGAAGATGTCGTCGGTCGAGGCGAGCCAATCCAGCGTCGTGTCGACGTGCTGTCGCTCGAGCTCGTCGAGCGGCGTGATCCGCCGCACGACATCGGCGACCGCGGCGGTGGCGGAGTGCATGGCACGGACTGTAGGGCCGGGCACCGACAGCTTCAGCCGTCCAGCACCACGGGTTTGAGCCGGGTGGTGTACGTCGCGGCGCGGTCGAGGGCGTCGGCGGCCGCGGCGAGTTCGAGCAGCGCTTCCTCGAACACCTCGCGCGCGCCCGCGACGCAATAACCGGGGGTGGTGAGCGCGCCGACCCCGTCGGTATCGATCAGCAGCCCGGAATCCGGCAGCGCGCCGTAATCATCGGCCAACGCGGCGAGGTCACGCCGCAACTCGCGGACCCGGTGCAGCATTCGGCCGCGCCGTTCCTCCAGGATCAATGGATCGATCATCGGTGCCTCGTTCCGATCGACGCGTGTTCACCCGCAATCTACCGAGCGCGGCCGTTCTCGTGCGGCCCGGCGCACGGCCGGGCCGCGGACGATTCACGGTCGCAGTACCGACACCAGGAATTCGGTCTGGTCGTACACGGTCTTCTCGAAGACCTCGTCGAAATAGATATCGAAATGTCCTGCGGGATATCGCTTCACCACCGCGTGCTTGGTGCGTTCGGCGGCGCGCAGCGCCGATTTCACCGGCGCGACGGAGTCGTCGTCGCACAGGGCGTACAGCACGGGCATCTTCAGGGCCTTCGCGCGTCGCCCCGGCGCGTCGAACAGTGCGGAGAATGCGACGCGGGCGGCCACTTTCGGCTCGTAGGTCTCGCTCTCGTCGGTCAGTCTGCGGAAGCCGTCCGGCACGTCCGGCGCGCTCATCAGCGCCGCGGCCCGCTTGCGCCCGGCGAGCCGGATGCGGACCGGCTTGCGCCGGATCGGCCCGAGCAGCAGGTCGGTGGCCGCGATGGTGGAGACCTTGATCAGGCTGATCGGCCCCTTCGCCAGTGCCGAGGACAGTCCGCTGGTGAACGGCACCTGCGCGACCACGGCAGCGATGTAGGCGTCGTCCGGCGCGACCGAGAGCACGTGCCCGCCGCCGAAGGACGTGCCCCACAGTGCGATCCGGGTCGCATCGATGCCGCGCAGCGTGCGCGCGTACGCGATGGCGGCGTGCCAGTCTTCGCGTTGCCGCGCGATGCTCAGCAACTGGCGCGGCGTGCCCTGACTGGCGCCGAAATGCCGATAGTCGAATACCAGGACCGCCATCCCCGCGGCCGCGAAACGCCGCGCGTACCGATCCAGTCCCATTTCCCGATTGGCCCCCAGGCCGTGTCCCATCACCACTAGCGGGCGGGGTTTGGGTGCGCCGTCCGGGCGATATAGCCACGCCGCGCACTGTTCGCTTCCGGATGGGAAGCCGACCTCGACACGTTCCATGGCCACCAACCGTACCCAGTATCCTGGGACGGCGGACGAGTTGGTCGGGCGGCCGCGGCGCTGGGAACGGGCACGGTTGTGCCGCCGCCCGGCGCCGAGGAAAGTCCGGACTCCACAGAGCAGGGCGGTTGCTAACGGCAACCCGGGGTGACCCGCGGGAAAGTGCCACAGAAAACAGACCGCCCACGGCCTCCGGGCCGTGCGGTGAGGGTGAAACGGTGCGGTAAGAGCGCACCAGCGCCCCGGGTGACCGGGGCGGCTTGGTAAACCCCGCCCGGAGCAAGGTCGAAGGTCGCACCGTTCGCGGTGCGGCTGCGCAGGCGCTCGAGGGCTGCTCGCCCGAGCCTGCGGGTGGACCGCTCGAGGTACCCGGCGACGGAGTGCCCAGATGGATGGTCGCCTCCCGGCCCCAGGGCCGGGGACAGGATCCGGCTTACAGACCAACTCGTCCGCCCGCCTGGCGTGCTTCACACCTGCGAAGCACGCCTGCGCAGAGCAGGGTCAGCACATGAGTTTGGCCATTTGATAGATCGCCTTGGCCTCTTCGGAGCTGGGCCGGGTGGCGCCGCCCGCGCGCTCGGTGATGTTCGCGACGACGTCGTTTTCCGATTTACCGGCTTTGATGTCTCCGCATGTCTCGGTCAGGATGCTAGCGATCTTCGCGTCGTCCTTGCCTTCGGACAGCTTGGGGAACGCGCCGCGGAAGCTGACGAGGAACGCGCCCGCCTTCACGCTGTCGACTTGTGCGGCGGCCTGCGTCGCCGTGGTGGTGGCCTGCGAGCCGGCATCGTTGGTCTTGTCGTCCCCGCAACCGGTGAGGAGCAGGGCGAAGAGGGTGGCGCCTGCCGCGAACGCGGCCGTGGTTCTGGCCGCGAGCGCGGCGGTAGTTCTGGTCACGCAGCGGCATGCTAGCGGCCCGTGACGACCGTCGCCTCCCGTCAGGTGAACGGGAGGCGACGAGTAGTGGGAGAAAAGAAACGCGCGGTCAGATCGGGTTGATCACGAAAACCTGCGCCCAATAGGCGGCCTGCTCCGGGCCGAGCAGAGGCAACAGGTAGTCGAACAAAATCGATGACATAGGTATGGAGCTCCCAAATTGTCGACGTGCGGGACATTTCGAAGGCGCGGGCGAACCCGACGCCCGTCACGGCGGGCCACGTTAGCAGCGCGGGCGCGCTCGTGTCTCGGGGCGAGAATTTCCGCTGCCCGATTCGTGCGGAACTGGCCCTGATCGTGATCGACGTCATAAAGTAGTCGCCGTTGGCAAGGCCCGGCGCAGGGCAGCACCGGGCCATTCATACTTCGATCGCGGGAAAGCAGGTCTCAACACATATGCGAGTAGTTCGCTCCATGGTCGCAGGCGCATTGGTCGCAGGCGCCGCTTCGGTTTTCGCGGTGCTGGGTGCGGGTTCCGCAAGCGCCGTCGCGGTGACCCCGCTGCAAGGTGGGGTTCAGGTCGACCTGAGTCCCGCCGACACGGTGTGGGTGCACCAGAATCACGTCGGCCTGGCTCTCGCCGGGTTGCCGCATCCGTCCGCCGCCTCCTTCGGTGAGGCGCTGGACGCCGCGGCCGGGGTCTCGTCCTCGGTGCCCGGTGGCCGGGTCACCTTCACCGTCTACGGTCCGTTCGATCAGTTGAACGGCACCATGCTGGCGCTCCAGTAGGACCGGCGCCTCAGCGTGGAACTCCACCCGCGGATCGTGTCGGCGCCGGTCGATTTCGGCGCCATACGTTCCGAGTTCGGCCTGGCCTCGGCATACCCTGCCGAGGCCAGCGCGGAAGCCCGCGACGCGGTGGACGCGTTCGCGGGCATCCGGGTCGATCGCACGGACATCCCGTTCGTGACGATCGACCCGCCCGGGGCCATGGACTTGGATCAGGCCCTGCACATCGAACGCACCTCCGGCGGCTACATCGTGCATTACGCCATCGCCGATGTAGGCGCTGTGATCACCCCCGGCGGCGCGCTGGCCGAAGAGTCCGGCGCCAGGGGACAGACCTTCTATCTTCCCGACGGCACCGTGCCGCTGCACCCGCCCGCCTTGTCGGAAGGCTCCGCCAGCCTGCTTCCCGAGCGGACGCGCCCGGCCGCGCTGTGGACCGTCGAACTCGACGAGCAGGCCGAACCGGTGCGGTTCTCGGTGGTCCGTGCCCTGGTGCGCTCGCGGGCCCGGTTCGACTACTTTCGCGTGCAGGCCGACGCCCAGGCCGGTCGGCTGCACCCCTCCATCGCGGCCCTGCCGGAATTCGGCACGCGGCGCATCGAGGCGGGGCTGGCGCGCGGCGCGATCGGGCTGCGATTGCCCGCGCAAGCGGTGGTCGAGGACGAGCACGCCGACGGGCACTGGCGGCTGGTGGTGGAACCGCGCACCGCCGCCGACGACTGGAACGAACAGGTCTCGCTGCTGACGGGCATGTGTGCGGCGCGGATCATGCTGGACGCGGACGCGCCCGCCAGAGAGCGGGTCGCGCTGCTGCGCACCATGCCGCCACCGTCGGAATCCGCGATCGAATCGATGCGCCGCACCGCGCAGGCGCTGGGCGTGGCGTGGTCCGACGGCGAATCGGTCGGGCGGATGCTGGCCGGACTGGACACCGGAACACCCGCGGCGCTGGTACTCATGTCCGAGGCGACAACCCTGCTGCGCGGCGCTTCCTACACCGTGGTCGACGGGGTGTCGGGGGAGCCGCCCGCGCCGGAAAGTCTGCGGCACAGTGCGATCGGCGCCCCATACGCGCATGTCACCGCCCCGCTGCGGCGGTTGTCGGACCGGTTCACGACCGAGATCTGCCTGGCCAGGTGCGCGGGAACCGAGGTGCCGCGCTGGGTGCGCGAGGGGCTGGCGGGCGCGGCCGACGCCATGCGGCGCAGCGACAACGTGGCGGGCAAGCTCGAACGGGCCTGTATCGACCTGACCGAGTCGACCCTGCTGGCGCCGCGGACCGGCGCGGAGTTCGACGCCGTGGTGGTGCGCGAGGCCAACGGCAACCGGCCCGCCGTGGTCTTCGTTCCCGACCCGCCGGTGCTCGGGCCGTGCGTGGGGAATCCGCCGGAAGGCAAGACGGTGCGGGTGCGGCTGCTGTCGGCCGACCCGGTCGAGCGGAAAGTGTCGTTCGAGTATTCGACGTGAAGGCCGGGAGTCCGCTTATCCGAACAACGTGGCGGCGGTGGCCGGGTAACGGCTCAGCTCGCGACCTGCCGCCGCGTCCTCCGCGGCGGCGAGAATCTCGTAGAGCCCTGCATCCTCTCCCGCGGCGGCGGCCTCGGCCGCGCGGTGCAGGATCGCCTGGTGCGACTCCACCGCGTCCCGGTGATCGCCGAGCACGGTCTGGAGCTTCTTCGCGCGGCTGCCGCGCTCGGCGGCCTCGTCCCCGATCACCTGCTCCGCCGCCTCGCACGCGTACCGCAGCCGCTTGGCGCTCTTGCGGATGTCGTGCAGCAACTCCACCCGGTGCAGCGGGTCGACGGTGGCCTCGGCGCGGACCAGGGACCGCACCCGGTCGAGGTCGCGTCGCAGCACCTCTCCGAAGACATCCGTCGCCGACGCGGCGGCGCGGGAGTGGCGCAGCGGCGGATCGGTGCGCCACCCGGAAAGTTCGTCGCGCAGCTCGCGGTAGCGCGCCCCGTCCAGCGCGGCCAGCACCTCGTCGTGCGCCGCGCGATAGCGATCGCGCTCGGTGTCGACCAGACGCCCGGTGACGGCGTCCAGGCCGGCCCGTCCGGCATGCTCGGTGAGCAGTTCGGCGAACCGGTCGGCGCGCACCTCCGCGTCTCGCGCCGCGCCGAGCAATCCGGCCAGCCACTTGAGTTCCGCGCCCATCGCGGCGGCGGGTTTCTTCGTGAGCAGTCGGCCGTAGGACCGCAGCACACTGCGCAGCCTGCGGGTGGCCACCCGCATCTGATGGACCGAATCCGGGGCGTCGGCGCGGACCTCGGGCTCGGCGGCCAAGAGCCGGTCGATGTCCTCGCGCAATGCGGCGACCAGTGCGTTCCCGGCCGTGACCACCGGGCGGACCTCTGCTTTCGCGAATCGGTCGGTCGCTTCGATCAGGTGATGGGTGATGCCGGGCTCGCTCGCCGCGTGCCCGGCGTCGTCGACGATGTGCAGGACCGAGCCGGGCCAGGCGCGATGCAGATCCCACGCGCTGACCGCCGGACAGACGATGTCGTGACGGCCCTGCACGATCACGGCGGGAATATGGGTGATGGCGCCGATATCGCGCAGCAGCTGGCCCTCGTCGAGGAATCCGCCGTTACGGAAGTAGTGGTTCTCGATGCGCGCGAACGCGAGGGCGAATCGGGGATCGGACGTCTCGGCCACCCGGTCCGGGTGCGGCAGCAGCGAACTCGTCGCGCCCTCCCAGCTGGACCAGGCGATGGCGGCCGTGCGGGCGAGCTGCTCGTCGGGTGCGTGCAGCAGGCGGTGGTAGACCTCGACCAGGTCGCCGTCGCGTTCCTCCTCGGGCACCGGCGCGAGGAACTTCTCCCACTCGTCCGGATACACGTAGCCGGCGGCGCCGTTGTAGTACCAGTCGATTTCCTTGCGCCGCAACAGGAAGATCCCGCGCAGCACCATTTCGGTGACGCGGTCGGGATGCCGCTGCGCGTAGGCCAGCGCGAGCGTGGACCCCCACGAGCCGCCGAACACCTGCCAGCGATCGATGCCGAGATGTTCGCGCAACGCCTCGATATCGGAGATCAGATGGCCGGTGGTGTTGTACTCCAGACTCGCGCCGTCGGCCAGGTGCGGGGTGGATCGGCCGCACCCGCGCTGGTCGAACAGCACGATCCGATAGGCGGCCGGATCGAAGAACTGCCGATGGAACGGCGCGGTCCCGCCGCCGGGGCCGCCGTGCAGGAACACCACCGGCTTGCCCTCCGGGTTGCCGCTGACTTCCCAGTACACCGACTGGCCGTCGCCGACCGCCAGCATGCCGGAGTCGTACGGCTCGATCGCGGGATAGCGGGTGCGCATCCGACCGCCCGGCTCAGAACGCCAGACCGGAGGCCAGATCCGGGATGCCGAGTGCCTCCACGGCCTGCTGACGCACGTCCGGGCAGCTCTTGGTGGTGAGGCGGTCGACGATCGGCTTGTCGGCCAGCACCGCGCCGTTGATGCCGCCGTTGCGCAGCGCCCACTCGTGCACCAGGGCGTTCAGCCCGATCTTGCCCAGGGTGCCGCCCTGGATTCGCCAGTTGGACAGCTCCGGCCGGATCATGTCGCACAGCTGGGCCGCGGCCGCGTCGGAGATCTCCGGGGCCGTCGGCGTGACGCGGCCGGAGGTCGTGCCCGGCGCCCCGGTGGCCGATACCGTGGTCGAACTCGAGCTGCCGGTGGGGGCCGGGTCCGAGTCGCTGCCGCAAGCGGTCAACGCCCCGGCGGCGAATACGCCCGCCACCAGCAGGGTGCTGCGTGAAATCCAACGGCTGTACGGCATGGGTACCTCTGGTCGTGTCGGTAATGTCGGCATCGAGTCTGCCATTGATTTCGGCGACCGGCCCGAACCGGCCGTTTTCGGTGGGAATAGATCAGCGGAAGTGCGCGCGCAGCTCGTCGAGCAGATCCTGGCGTACCCGATCGAAGGCCGGCTCGGCGCTTTCCACGGTCCGCCACGGATGCAGGGCGACCAATGGAGCCAGGCGGTCGGCCGCGGCGATCTCGGCCTCGGATACGTCCCCCACCTGTCGCCAGCGGGCGAAATACTCCGCGCGATAGGGACTGTGCAGCACGCGGTGGGACAGAAACGGGTGGGTGATCACGGCATCGCCCCAGTCGAAGAGCAGGCCGGGCCCCGCACCACGCGCGAAGACGTTGCCCGGGTGCAGATCGTTGTGCTCGATGCCGAGCAGACCGGACTCGGTCAGCACGGTGGCGGCCGCTTCGATGCCGCCGCCGAGCCCCGGCACGCGCGGCTCGAAATGGCGGTAGACGCTGATCAATTCGCCCGGCGGCAAGTACGGTGTACCGGTGGCGCGCAGGTCTTCCACGTGCGTGCCGAGCGAGCGCTGGAGATCGGCATAGTGGCGGATCAAAGCGGGCCATCCTGCGTCGAAGCCGTCGGCGGTGGCGCCGCCGTCCGGGCTGAGCAGCCAGCCGTTGTCCGGGTGCACCGCGAGCGGTTCCAGCACGCTGCCCGGACGCAGGTGGGCCAGCAGACGCAACAGCGGTCCCTCGTGGGCGAAGGCGCGCGCGTTGGCCTTCACCCACATCGGGCCGGCATCGGTGGGAATACGGGCGAGTAGCGACCATGCTCGCCGCTTGGTCTCCACCGCGATGCCGGTGACTTCGATGCCGTGGGCGCGCAGGGCGGTGCCCGCCCAGCTCACCAGGGGTTCCAGCGGTTGGCCGAGCAGCGTGCGGGGTGCGTGCACTGCCCGGCCGGTGCCGACCGGGGAATCGCCGGTCAGAAGCTGTGTTCCGGCCCGGGGAAGCTGCCCCGGCGCACTTCGTCGGCGTAGGCCGCGGCGGCGGCGCGCAATTCGTCACCGACGTTGCCGAAGCGCTTGACGAACTTCGCGGTCTTGCCGCTGGTGTAGCCGGCCATGTCCTGCCAGACCAGCACCTGCGCGTCGGTGTCCGCGCCCGCGCCGATGCCGACGGTGGGAATGGTCAGTTTGCGGGTGACCTGCCCCGCCAGCTCGGCCGGGACCATCTCCATGACCACGGAGAACGCGCCCGCCTCCTGGACCGCGTTGGCGTCGGCGATCAGTTGCTCGGCGCCGTCGCCGCGGCCCTGCACCCGGAATCCGCCCAGCGTGTTCACGCTCTGCGGGGTGAAGCCGATGTGCGCCATGACCGGGATGCCCGCCGCGGTGATGAGCGCGATCTGCTCGGCGACGCGCTCGCCGCCTTCCAGCTTCACCGCGTGCGCCCCGCCCTCCTTCATGAACCGGGTCGCGGTGGCCAGCGCCTGCTGCGGGGAGGACTCGTAGGTGCCGAACGGCAGGTCGGCCACCACCAGGGCGTGCGGCGCGCCGCGCACCACGCCGCGCACCAGCGGGATGAGTTCGTCCACGGTGATCGGCACGGTGGTGTCGTAGCCGTACACGACGTTGGCCGCGGAGTCGCCCACCAGCAGCACGGGAATGCCTGCTTCTTCGAACAGCCGCGCCGAGGAATAGTCGTAGGCGGTCAGCATCGCCCAGCGTTCGCCGTCGGCTTTCATCTGCTGCAAGTGGTGCACCCGGGTCTTGCGCACGACCTTCTCGGTCTTGCCGGGCACCGCACCGTAGGCAGGGGTTTCCGAATCGGATACGGACATCATCGTCCCTTTCGTCTGTGTCGCCTCGGGGCCCGTCCGGGTCCCCGGGATTGTCTGACGAGAATCAGTGTGCCACTCGCCACCGAGGCGGATTAAGGCCGATGACCGGTGCAATTGGTCACAGCGCGGGTCGGGTTCGCCCGGGTCGGTGCCCGCGGTGGCTCGATGGCAATATCGAGGGCATGTCGACGGTGCGAAGTGGGCGCGGAGCGTTCCCGGTGGCGGTGCTGGCCTCGGTCGCTGTCCTGATGTCGGGGTGCGCCGTCACCCGCACCGAATCGGGGCAGCCGACGACGGCGCCGCCCACCGGCCTGGAGAAGTTCTACGGGCAGACGGTGCAGTGGGGCGACTGCGCCGGATTCGGCGGACCCGACGACCGGCTCCCGCCGAGCACCGAGTGCGCGCGGGTCACCGTGCCGGTGGACTACGCGGCGCCCGACGGAGCGACCGCGCAGATCGCGGTCTCCCGGATCCGGGCGACCGGGCGGCGGGTGGGTTCGCTGGTGATGAACCCGGGCGGGCCGGGGGAGTCCGGCCTCGGCCTGTCGTCGCTGGGTAACAAGACGGAGTTGGCCGAGCGCTTCGACCGGATCGGCTTCGACCCGCGCGGTGTCGGCTCCTCCACACCCGTGATCGTCTGCCAGACGCCGCAGGAGCAGGACGCCGAGCGCGCCGAGCCGGAGGAGGACTACACCCCGTCCGGTATCGCCGACGCGGAGGCCGACAACCGCCGGTACGCCGACCGTTGCGCCGAACGCACCGGAAAGGACTTCCTCGCCCATGTCGGCACCCGCGAGGTCGTCCAGGACCTCGACGTCATGCGCGCCGCGCTGGGCGACGCGAAGCTGACCTACGTGGGGTACTCCTACGGCACCAAGATCGGTTCGGCCTACGCGGAGAAGTTCCCCGACCGGGTGCGCGCGATGGTGCTGGACGGCGCCATCGACTCCTCCCAGGACCCGGTGCAGGAGTCGCTGCGGCAGGCGGCGGGCTTCCAGAAGGTGTTCGACGCCTACGCCGCGGACTGCGCGCAGCAGCCGGACTGCCCGCTGGGCGCCGATCCGGCGCAGGCGGTGCCGCGGTTCCGCGCGCTGGTGAACCCGCTGTGGGACAAGCCGGCGCAGACCACCGATCCGCGCGGGCTGACCTACGGTGACGCGCTCACCGGCGTGCGCCAGGCGCTCTACACCGACGAGTTGTGGAAGGTGCTCACGCTGGGGCTGTCGGAGTTGCGCGACGGCCGCGGCGATACGTTGCTGGCGCTGGCCGACCTCTACGACGGCCGCCGCGACGACGGCAGCTACGCCAACACCACCGACGCGTTCAACGCGATTCGCTGCGTGGACGATCCGCGCGTCACCGATCGCGAGGTAACCGGACGCCAGGACGCGCAATACCGTAAGGCGGCCCCGTTCCTGGACGACGGCCACGCCACCGGCGCCGCGCCGCTGGAGTTGTGCACCGCCTGGCCGGTGCCGAACACGAGTGAACCGCACCGCATCTCCGTGCCGGGGCTGCCGAAGACGGTGGTGGTCTCGACGACCGAGGATCCGGCGACGCCGTACCAGGCCGGAGTCGATCTGGCCGGGCAGCTGGGCGCCGCGCTGATCACCTACCAGGGCAACCGGCACACGGTGGCGCTGGCCGGCGGCGTGCCGTGCGTGGACGACGCGGTCATCGCCTACCTGGTCGACCTGACCGAACCCGCTCCCGGACTCACCTGCTGAGCCGGGCGGGCGCGATTGCTGGTCGGTGACATCGTCCGGCCCGCTCCGGAGAAAACTCACAAACGGGACGATCCGGTTGTGCGGAGTCTTCCGAAAACATCCAGGTCAGCAATCTTAAGCGTGTATGTAACACAGATTTAACGCCGGATGCTTACGCTCGCGGGCATGGATCGCCAGAAGGAATTCGTGCTGCGGACGCTCGAAGAGCGGGATATCCGCTTCGTACGTCTCTGGTTCACCGACGTCTTGGGTTACCTGAAGTCGGTCGCGATCGCGCCCGCCGAACTGGAAGGCGCGTTCGAAGAGGGTATCGGCTTCGACGGCTCGGCCATCGAGGGCTTCGCCCGGGTCTCCGAGGCCGATATGGTCGCCCGGCCCGATCCGTCGACCTTCCAGGTGCTGCCGTGGGCCACCAGCAAAGGCCACCAGCACTCCGCGCGCATGTTCTGCGACATCACCATGCCCGACGGCTCGCCGTCCTGGGCAGACCCGCGCCACGTGTTGCGCCGCCAGCTGAACAAGGCGGGCGACGTCGGCTTCAGCTGCTACGTGCACCCCGAGATCGAGTTCTTCCTGCTGGAGAACGGTTCGCACGGCGGCGTGCCGGTGCCCGCCGACAGCGGCGGCTTCTTCGACCAGGCCGTGCACGATTCGGCGCCGAACTTCCGCCGCCACGCCATCGACGCGCTGGAGTCCATGGGCATCTCCGTGGAGTTCAGTCACCACGAGGGCGCTCCCGGCCAGCAGGAGATCGACCTGCGCTACGCCGACGCGCTGTCCATGGCCGACAACGTGATGACCTTCCGCTACCTGATCAAGGAAGTGGCCATCGACGAGGGCGTGCGCGCGACCTTCATGCCCAAGCCGTTCGCCGAATACCCGGGCTCGGCGATGCATACGCACATGAGCCTGTTCGAGGGCGAGACCAACGCCTTCCACGACCCGGACGACCCGATGAACCTGTCGGAGACGGCGCGCGCGTTCATCGCGGGCATCCTCGAGCACGCTCCGGAGATCAGCGCGGTCACCAACCAGTGGGTGAACTCCTACAAGCGCCTCATCCACGGCGGCGAGGCTCCCACCGCCGCCTCGTGGGGCCGGTCCAACCGCTCGGCCCTGGTGCGCGTGCCGATGTACACGCCGAACAAGTCGTCCTCGCGCCGCGTCGAGATCCGCAGCCCCGATTCCGCGTGCAACCCCTACCTGACCTTCGCCGTGCTGCTCGCGGCCGGTTTGCGGGGCATCGAGAAGGGCTACACGCTGCCGCCGGAGGCGGAGGACGACGTGTTCGCGTTGACCGTCGCGGAGCGGCGCGCGATGGGCTTCCGGGAGCTGCCGGGCACGCTGGATGAGGCGCTGCAGGCGATGGAGCGCTCCGAACTGGTCGCCGAGACCCTCGGCGAGCACGTGTTCGACTTCTTCCTGCGCAACAAGCGCCGGGAGTGGGCGGATTACCGCAGCCAGGTGACGCCGTTCGAGCTCAAGGAATACCTGGGGTTGTGATCCGGGCGATGTCCGGGGGCGGCGTGCCCCCGGTCGCGGCCATGTAATTTGAGAACCATGGTCCGGCCCCCGTCTGCGCGCTCCGCCGTCCCCGGTGTCGGCCGGCTCGGATTGCTCGAGCCGTCCGCCGCCGCGTCGCTGCGCGAATTGGGCTGGGACAACGTCGAGAGCATTCCCGTGCTGTGGGCACTGTCCCGCGCGCCGGACGCCGACCTCGCGTTGAGCACGCTGATGCGGTTGCGCGAGAGCATCGCCGACGGCTGGGACGCCATCGATTCGGCGATCCGCACCGATAGCTCACTGCGGGGCAGGCTGTTCGCGTTGCTCGGCTCGTCCAGCGCGCTGGGCGATCATCTCGTGGCGGCGCCGTCGGCATGGGAAGTGTTGCGCCGCAAGGAGTTACCCGACCGCGACGAACTGATCGCCGACCTGCTCGCGGCGGTCGAGGCCGAGCCCGCGCAGGGGCCCCGCGCAGCCGAGACGGTGTCGCAGCGCGACTCGATCGGGGGTGGCGGTCGGGAGGCGGGCGAGCTGCTGTTTCGCGCCGGGCTCTCGGGACCCGACGTGGTGGCGTCGTTGCGCAAGCGGTACCGCGACCAGTTGATGCTGCTGGCCGCGCTGGATCTGGCGGCAACGGTGGAGAACGAGCCCGTGCTGCCCTACCAGGTGGTCGGCCGTCACCTCACCGACCTGGCCGATGCCGCCCTGACCGCGGCGCTGGCGGTCGCGGTGGCGCGGGTCTGCAAGGACGAGCCGGTGCCGGTGCGGTTGGCCGTGATCGCGATGGGCAAGTGCGGCGCGCGCGAGCTGAACTACGTCAGCGACGTCGACGTGGTGTTCGTCGCCGAGCCCGCCGACGCCACCGCCACACGCTTGGCCGCGGAGATGATGAGCGTCGCGAGCCAGGCGTTCTTCGAGGTCGACGCGGCGCTGCGGCCGGAGGGCAAAGCCGGTGCCCTGGTGCGAACGCTGGATTCGCACATCGCCTACTACAAGCGGTGGGCGCGCACCTGGGAGTTCCAGGCGCTGTTGAAGAACCGTCCGGCCACGGGTGATCTCGCGCTCGGCGAGCAGTACCGCGCCGCGCTGATGCCGACGGTGTGGTCGGCGTCGGAGCGCCCCGATTTCGTCGCCGACGTCCAGGCGATGCGCCGCCGCGTGGAAGATCTGGTGCCCGCCGACCTGCGCGAACGCGAACTCAAGCTCGGGCGCGGCAGCCTCAGGGACGTCGAGTTCGCCGTGCAGCTACTGCAATTGGTGCACGGGCGGGTGGACGAGACACTGCACGTGCAGGGCACCGTCGAGGCGCTCGGCGCGCTGGCCGCGGGCGGATACGTCGGCCGTGACGACGCGGCCAATCTCACCGCGTCCTACGAATTCCTGCGGCTGCTGGAACACCGGCTGCAACTCCAGCGGCTGCGTCGCACCCATACGCTGCCCGCCGCGGACGACGAGGAGGGCATGCGCTGGCTGGCCCGCGCCGCGCACATCCGCCCCGACGGCAGGCAGGACGCGGTGGGCGTGCTGGACAGCGAGATCCGCCGGAACGCCGTGCGCGTCCGGCGATTACACGCCAAGCTGTTCTACCGGCCGCTGCTGGAATCGGTGGCGCGACTGGACTCCGCCGCGCTGCGCCTGAGCCCCGAGGCCGCCATCCGGCAGCTGGCCGCGCTCGGCTACGCGGCGCCCGAACACGCCCTAGGCCACCTCAAGGCCCTGACCGGCGGCGTGTCCCGCAAAGGCCGCATCCAAGCCCTGTTGCTGCCGACGCTGCTCGAATGGCTCGGCGACACACCGAATCCCGATGCGGGCCTGCTGGCCTACCGCCGCGTGTCGGAGGGGCTGGCCGATCAGATCTGGTTCCTGCGCGAACTACGCGACGAGGGCGCGATAGCGCAGCGGCTCATGATCGTGCTCGGCTCCTCGGAGTATCTGCCCGATCTGCTGATCAACGCGCCCGAGACGATCCGGATGTACGCCGACGGGCCCGGCGGTCCGCTGCTGCTCGGCCCGCAGCCCGACGAGGTGGCGCGCGGCATCCTCACCGCCGCCGCGCGCTACGAGGACCCGAAACGCGCGGTGGCCGCGGCGCGTTCGCTGCGCAGGCACGAACTCGCGCGGGTGGCGTCGGCCGATCTGCTCGGCATGCTCGAAGTGCCGCAGGTGTGCCGGGCGCTGTCGTCGGTGTGGGTGGCGGTGCTCGAGGCGTCGTTGCGCGCGGTGATCCGGGCGAGTGAGGCGGAGCGGGGTGCGCCCGCGCCCGCCGACATCGCGGTGATCGGCATGGGCAGGCTCGGCGGCATGGAGCTCGGCTACGGCTCGGACGCGGACGTGCTGTTCGTCTGCGACCCGCGGCCGGGGGAGGACGAGACCAAGGCCGTCAAATGGGCGATCGGGGTGGCCGACCGGGTGCAGCAGCTGCTCGGTGCGCCGAGCACCGACCCGCCGCTGCACGTGGACGCCGGGTTGCGTCCGGAGGGGCGCAACGGCGCGCTGGTGCGCACGCTGGCCGCCTACGCCGCGTACTACGAGCAGTGGGCGCAGCCCTGGGAGGTGCAGGCGCTGCTGCGCGCCAACCAGGTGGCCGGCGACGAGGAACTCGGGGTGCGCTTCCTGCACGTCATCGACAAGGTGCGGTACCCGGCGGGCGGAGTGTCGGCCGAGGCGGTGCGCGAGATCCGGCGGATCAAGGCCAGGGTGGACGCCGAGCGGCTGCCCCGCGGCGCCGATCCGGCGACGCACACCAAGCTGGGACGCGGGGGGCTGGCCGACATCGAGTGGACGGTCCAGCTCGTGCAGCTGCGGCACGCCCACGAGGTGCCGGGGCTGCACAACACCTCCACGCTGGAAGCGCTGGACGTGATCGAGCAGACCGGCCTGCTGGACGGGCAGGACGTGGCGCTGCTGCGCGACGCGTGGCTGACCGCCACCAACGCCCGCAACGCCTTGGTGCTGGTGCGCGGCAAGCCGACCGATCAGCTTCCGGGGCCCGGCCGCCTGCTATCCGCCGTCGCGCGCGTCGCGGGGTGGCCCAACGACGACGGCAGCGAATTCCTCGATCACTACATGCGCGTCACCCGGCGCGCCAAAGCCGTCGTCGAACGAGTCTTCGGCGCGTGAGCGGCTCCCGCGCCAGCTCTCACTCGTCGGTGTCACGAACCGAGGGTGAGGCCGGTGCGGGCCGCGCGTTGTTCGCCCCAGTCGTAGAGCGCGGTGAGGACGGGCACGAGAGTGTGGCCTTCGTCGGTGAGGGTGTATTCGACCTGCGGCGGCACGGTGTCGAAGACGGTACGCCGGACCAGGCCGTCGGATTCCAGTTCGCGCAACTGCTGGATCAGCATCTTCTCGCTGGTCGTCGGCATCCGCCTGCGCAGCTCGCCGTAGCGGTGCACGCCCTCCTTCAGGTGGGCGAGGATCACCGGCTTCCACTTGCCGCCGATCAGGTCGACGGTCACCTCCACGGCGCAGCGGTAGCGCTTGTCGGGCACATGTCCTCCGGGTACTCACTGAAAAGTGCGTTCTTGTAACACTGTAATCATCGCGATTCCATGGATGCCGTTCAGAGGAACCATCGCGGACATGGAGTGAAATTCTATGAAGGTCATCGTTTTCGACCGATTCAAGCCCGGCGTCACACTGGAGACGATCAACCCCTATCTGCCCGAGGAGGTCGCCAACGTGTGGCGGCTGTGGAAGGCGGGCATCGTCCGGGAGAACTACGCCCGCGCCGACGAGCCCGGCGTGGTCATCGTCTTCGAGGTCGACAGCGTCGAGCAGGCGCGCAAGTACGTCGCGGACTTCCCGCTGACCAAGGCCGGGTACCTGGAGTGGACCTTCGTGCCGGTGCAGGCGCCGCTGCCGCTGGAGGCGCTGATGGACCCGGCGGTCGACGTCGCCGAGCCCTACGACCGGACCGCGTGAGCATGCGACACGCCTTCGGCCTGAGCATCCCGGGGACCGTACCCGAGGCCTGCGATCCCGCGCGGATGGCGCTGCTCATCTACGACATGCAGGTCGGCATAGTGCGACAGATCCCGGAGGGCGAGAAGATCGTGCGCGCCTGCGTGCGACTGCGCGACGCCGCGCGGGCGGGCGGTTTCCGCGTCTTCTACACCCGGCACATGTCGCTGCCGGTCGCGGCCTCGGGCGTCGCCCAGTTGCGCACCGCCATGTCCTGGCAGCGCGTGGACGACCCCGCCGAGCTGCGCTCCAGCTTCCCGCAGGGCTCCGCGCAGTTCCAGTTGGTACCCGAGCTGACGCCCGGGCCGGACGAGGTGGTGTTCGACAAGATCACCATGTCGGCATTCGCGGCGACCCCGCTGGATTTCGCGCTGCGCGACTGCGGCATCGACACCTACGCCGTGGCGGGCATCGCCATGGAGGTCGGCATCGAGCCGACCGTCCGGCACAGCCTCGATCTGGGTTATCTGCCGATCGTCGTCACCGACGCGTGCGGTGCCGGGCATCCTGAAGCGGCCGAAAGATCGTTTGCCACATTGCGATTCGCGGGCGGCTCGCTCACGACGGACACCGGTGCACTGATCGAGTCCATGAGTCGGCCCTCCCGCTGACGCCGTCGGTCCGCTGCGCGCCGCCCACCGGGACAGGTCGTGGCCGTAAGCTCGCTCGCATTCCGGCTCATCAACGCCTGTGGGCGAGGCCGCCTTGCGGTGGGGTGCTCGCAGCGCCGGTCAAGGATTGGAAACGGTCGACGAACTGGCGGATCGCCAACCGGTCCTCGTCACCGAGTCCGTTCGCGGCCGTGACGGTGACCATGGTGCCGGAGTCGATCCGCAGGACGTCCCAGGCCACCGGCAGGACGGGCGCGTGCACACTGCGCCCGTTACCGCTGACGGTGATGGACGAACGGCTGACACCCGGAATCCAGGCCAGCTCTTGGGCGATCTCGGCCGTGAGCGGCCCCTGCGCGGAAAATTCCTCGACGTACATCCTCGACCTCGTCACGTCGTCGACGGTGGTCAGCCAGTGTAGCCGGGCCGGAATCCGCACGGACCACACAGAACGCCCACCTGCGCTCCATCGCGTCTTCGCGGACCGTGCCTAGGCTCGACCACATGCGTGAATGGATGGGCCGGGCATTGCTCGGTGTGGGGTGGTGCGCTGTCGCTGCGGGCGCCGTCGGACTCGTGCTGCATTTCGGCGCGTGGCAACGGCGCGGGCTGGTGCTGCTCGCCTCGGGGGCGACGTACTTGATGATCGGCGCCATCGCGGGTGTGGTGTTGCTGCTGATCGCGCGTGGGTGGCGCAGTGCGGCCGTCGCCGGAGTGCTGGCGGCGGCCGTGCTGTGGACGTTGGTGCCCGCGTTCGTACCGGAAGGGCGGGCCGCGAACGGTCCGCAGCTCACCGTCATGCAGTCGAATCTGCTGTTCGGCGGCGCCGATCCGGCCGCCGTGGTGCGCGCGGTGCGGGACAACCACGTCGACGTGCTGACGGTCGACGAATTGACCGGTGCCGCGGTCGAGCGGCTGGCGGCCGCCGGCCTGCTCGGCGAATTGCCCTATCACTACACCGAGCCCACCCGCGAGGGCGGTGGCGGCACCGGCATCTACAGCCGATACCCGCTGCGCGACAACAGAAAATACGACGGCTACATCCTCAACAACATCTCCGCGACGATGGATCACCCCGAGCGCGGGCCGATCACCGTCTTCGCGTTCCATCCCGTTCCGCCGCCGTTCGATTTCCCGGCGTGGCAAGCGGAAATGCGCAGAACCCGCGAAATCCTCGACGCGCACCGAGGTCCCGCCATCGTGGGCGCCGACTTCAACGCGACTCGCGACCACGCGGCCTATCGTGACCTCTTGCGCGGCCGCTTCGCCTCGGCCGCCGACCAGACCGGCGCGGGCCTGCTGCCCACCTTTCCCGAGGACCGTGTCTGGGGCCCGGTGATCGGCATCGATCACATCCTCCTGGCCGACGCCACGGCCGAGGAGTTGCGGACGCTCTCCATCCCCGGCTCGGATCATCGAGCGCTGGTCTCTCGCATCCGCCTGCTCTGACCGGGAGCTCGCACCCACCTGCGCGAAGACGTTGCGCGCCTTGCGAAGCCTGGCGACAACCGTGGCCGCGATGATGCGCGAAGCCGGTTCGCGGCGATTACGATGTGAGCGCTCGGCGGGCCCGAGACGCGGTACTCGGGGAGGCGAGTTCGATGACGAAGAACAGGCGATTCGGCGCGGTGGCCGTGCTCGCGGTGGTGACCGCTGTGCTCGCCGGTTGCGCCGTGGGAACGAATAATCATGCGGCGCAGCATGTCTCGCCGCCGGCCGACACCTGGGAGCTGGCTGGATCGATGACGGCCGCAGGCCCGAACGGCCCGCGCAAGGGCGTGGCCGACGCGCCGCTCACGGCGGAGAACGGCGACGGCGGCGCGATGGACAAGCTGGCCCTCAATGCCATCGCCGACGTTCAGGACTTCTGGGCCACCGAATACCCCGAGTACTTCCCCGGCACGCTCGAGCCGGTGACCAGGTATATCTCCTGGGACGCCAAGGCGCCGAAGGCCCAGTCGGTCAAGTTCTGCAAGTCCGACACCTACCAGGTGGTGAACGCCGCCTACTGCGGCGGCGACCACACCATCGGCTGGGATCGGGGCGTCCTGCTGCCGAAACTGGTGCAGAAGTACGGTGAGATGGCGGTGGTGATGGTGCTGGCTCACGAGTACGGGCACGCCATCCAAGGGCAGGCGAAGCTGGCGGGTCTGCTGACCCCGCCGCTCGTGCAGGAACAGCAGGCCGATTGCCTCGCCGGTGTCTTCCTGCGCCACGTGGCCGAGGGGAATTCGGCGCACTTCGCGCTCAACACCACCGACGGCCTCAACGCCGTGCTCGGCGCCACGGTGGCCGTGCGCGACCGGGACCCGAACGATCCGGAGAACGTGCACGGCTCGGCCTTCGAGCGGGTGACCGCGGTGCAGATCGGCTACACCGACGGCGCCGACGGATGCAAGAAGATCTCCAGGAAGGAGATCGCGCAGCGCCGCGGCAATCTGCCCACCACCTTCGAGCCCGGCGAGGAGCGGGCCCAGCTCCCGGTGGATGCCGCCGCGCTGACCAGTCTCGGCCAGGCGCTGACCGAGATCTTCCCGGTTACGCGGCCGCCGCAATTCGACTACTCCGGTGTCGGTCGCGGCTGCTCGGACGTCACCGTCACCCGGCCGGTGTCGTACTGCCCTGCCGCCAACCGGATCGGCACCGACGTCCCCGCCCTGGCCCGGCGCGGCGGACCGATGGCGGGCGACGACCCGCTGTCGGCGGTGGTGGACGGCGACTACAACGCGTTCGTCGTCTTCGTGTCGCGGTATGTGCTCGCGGTGCAACAGGATCGCAAGCTGTCGCTGACCGGCGCGGAGACGGCCGGTCTGCGCACCGCCTGCCTCAGCGGCGTGGTGACCACCATGCTGAGCCGGCCGGGCAGCGATCCGCACCTGTCCGCGGGCGACCTGGACGAAGCGGTCTCCGGCCTGCTCGCCGACGGCGCGGCGGCCGCTGATGTGAACGGCAAGGTCGTGCCGAGCGGCTACCAGCGGCTGGAAGCTTTCCGCACCGGCGTCCTGGACGGCGAAAGCGCCTGCCTGGCCCGGTTCCGGTAGGCGCTACACCGGCAGCGACCGCAGCGAGCTGAGCGTGCCCGCCAGCGCGCGGGCCGCCTCGGCGCCCTTGGTCAGGAAGTGCTCGGTGAAGTACGTGACGTGCTCGCTGTGCTCGTGGAAGTGGTGCGGGGTGAGCACGACCGAGAACACCGGCACGTCGGTGTCCAGCTGCACGCGCATCAGCCCGTCGATCACCGCCGACGCCACGAAGTCGTGCCGGTAGATGCCGCCGTCCACCACCAGCGCGGACGCGACGATCGCCGCGTACCGGCCGGAGTGCGCGAGGCGCTTGGCGTGCAGCGGGATCTCGAAGGCCCCCGGCACCTCGTAGACGTCGATGCCCGCGGGATCGAAACCGAGGTCGGTGTATTCGGTGCGGAAGCCCTCGTAGGCCTTGCCGACGATCGAGCTGTGCCAGCTGGCGCGGATGAACGCGATGGATCCGGTTGTACTCATGTCGAGATACTACTTTCCGGTAAGGTGCGCTTCCAGCCAGCCGACCACGTCGTCGAGGACCTTCTGCTGCTCGGGCTCGTTGAACACCTCGTGGTACAGGCCCTCGTAGCGGATCACCGTGAGATCCTTCGACCCCGCGCCGCGCTCGATGAGATCGGAGCTGGACGGCGCGGCGATCGCGTCGGCGGTGCCGTGCAGCACCAGCACGGGCGCGGTGAGCCGCGCCAGTCGCTGCTTGACCGTATCCGTCGCGCTCAGCATCTCGGCGCCCGTGCGGGCGGGCAGCTTGCCCCGGTAGACCAGCGGATCGTTGTCGTAGGCCGCGACCACCGCCGGGTCGCGGCTGATCTGCGACGAATCCAGCTTCAGCACACCGAGATTCGGAGTGAACCGGCTCAACACCGGCGCCAGCCCGCGCTGCACCGGATTGCCCACCGGGATGTCCAGCGGCGGGGCGGACAGCACGATGCCCGCGACGTCGATCGGCTCGCGGGTGGCCAGAGACAGGGTGATCAGGCTGCCCATCGAGTGCGCGACCACGAAGCGCGGCACGCCGGGCTGCTCACGGCTCGCGATGGCCAGCATGGCGGCGACATTGTCGGCGGCGGCCGCCATGGAGCCGATGTTGGCCTTGCCGCCCGCGGACTTCCCGTGCCCGATGTGGTCGAGAGCGTAGACCGCGAAACCCGCGCCGACCAGCCGCAGGCCGACGTGGGCGTAGCGGCCGGAATGCTCGGCCACGCCGTGCACCAGGACGATCACGCCCCGCGCGGCGCCCTCCGGCAGCCACGCGCGCCAGGCGACCGCGCCGTCTGCTCCGTCGAACTCACCGGACTCGGTGCGGATCGCGGGCGGCTCGGTGGGCGTGGCGTCGCCCGCCGTCGGCTCGGTCGTCATGCCTGGGCTCCTGACGTTTCTGGCGCGCCGACCGTCGCGAAATGCTCGATCAGCCGCCGGTTGAACTCGATGAGTCGAGCGTAGTTCACGCGGGAGAGGCGCTCGTCGGTTCCGTGGATCGAGGCCAGGTCGCCCGCCTCCAGCACGATCGGCGCGAAATTGCACCGGGTGCCCGCCAAGTCGTCGTAGTGCCTGGAGTCGGTCGCGCCGGGAACGATGCCGGTGGTCACCGCGATACCGGGGACGACGGCACGGGCGATACCGGCGATCAGCTCGAAGGCGGGGCCGGGCTCCGTGATCCGCGACGGCTCCGACGACATACCGATCAGCTCGAAATCGATCCCTTTGTCGCGCACCACTTTCCGGCAGTGCGCAAGCACCGAGGCGACCGTATCGCCGGGCAGGATGCGGAAGTTCACCATGGCCTCGGCCCGCTGGGGCAGCACGTTCGCCCGCACGCCGCCGCGGATCACCGTCGGCGCCGTGGTGGTGCGCACCATCGCCTCGGTCTGTGGCTGGGCCGCCATCACCCGGGTGATCACCGGCGCGGCGACGCCCGCCAGGCCGAGCAGCCGCCGCCGCGGGCCCGGCATGACCTGGCGCATCCTGGCCAGCATGTCCGCGATCACCGGCGTGAGGCGCAGTGGCATCGGATTGTCCTGGATGCGGGCAACGGCTCGCGCGATCCGGCCGACCGCCGTCTGCTTGCCCGGCATGGACGAATGCCCGCCCACCTCGGTGACCGACAACCGCACCGTCGCGTAGCCCTTCTCGCCGAGCATGATCGTCGCCACCGGCTGGTGCACGCCGTCGACGATGCCCGAGGTGATCACACCGCCCTCGTCCAGCAGCAGATCCGCGCGCACGCCCGCCTGTCGCAGGTGGCCGGCCATTCGCTCGGCGCCGTCGCCGCCGAAGACCTCCTCGTCGTGCCCGAAGGCCAGGTACACGGTGTGCCGTGGCCGCAGGCCGGCGGCGAGCGCGGACTCGACCGCCTCCAGGATGGCCAGCACCCGGCTCTTGTCGTCGATCGCGCCACGGCCCCAGATGTATTCCTCGTCGACCACGCCGGCGAACGGCGGATGGGTCCAGCGCTCGAGGTCGTCCACCGGCACCACGTCCTGGTGGGCGAGCAGGATGGCGGCCACCCGGTCCGGTTCGACGCCCGGCCAGCGGTAGAGCCTGCTGTGCGCGAACCGTCGCAATTCGAGTTCGGCGTGCACCCGGGGGAAGGATGCCCGCAGGTGCGCGTCGAGGCGTTCGAACGCAGCGCTGTCGGCGTCCCGCGGGTCGTCGGTGGACACCGTCGCGCACCGCAGCGCGGCGGCGAGGCGTTCGGCGGTCAGGTCGTCGACCGGTTCTGTCATCGGTCACCGGTGCGCTCGGGCAGATTCATGGGCACCGTTGCATTGTTCAACATGCTCGGGTCCAGGGCGATCGTCTTCTCGTTTCGCCACTTCACGATGCCTTCGGTGAGTCCACCCGGCAGATCGGGACGGCGTGTTCCGGCCAGCAGGGGCAGTTCGACGCGCGCGGAGGTCACCGCGACCGAGGCGAAGGCGGGGGAGTGCGACCACACGTCGTCGACCACGTCGGTGACCCGCACGCCGATGCGGTGACCGGCCGCGATCGGCCAATCCTGAGCCAGCAAGCGGACCTCGGCGACGTCGCGGACGGGGGCGATCCCGCGGGTGATCACGGTCGCGCGCAGGTCGGGTGCGATGTCGTAGAGCTCGACCGCGACCGTCGCGCTCGCCGGGCCGCTCAGCCGCAGGGTGGCGGTGGGGATGCCGGACAGGTGCTGGTCCCAGGTCAGCGGCGCGGAGATCGACCACAGTTCCCGGTCGGGCCCGGGGATCAGGCCCCGGTCGGTGTACTCGCCGGTTCGAAGCTCCACCGGGACGCGCCGCGCGTCGGCGGGCGGCCACGCGGTCTCCGCGCGCCAGCGGCCGTCGAATTGGCCGACGGTGATCCGCGGTCCGGGAACCACCACGTCACGACCCGCGACGTGCTTGTCGAAGAACGCGAGCAACTCGGTGTCGAAGTGGGGTGTGCCGCATTTGTCGTGGCAGGTGCGGTGTCCCCACTGACCGAACCAGGCCCGGTGCTCGCCGGGCCCGAGGCCGTTCCACAGGTCGAACACTCGGTAGGCCCGGGTGTTGTAGTCGACGAAGCCCTGACCGAGGAACAGCGGGATCGTGTTGCCGCGCAGTCGCGCGACGAGATCGCGGTCGCGCCAGAAGGCGCTGTCCGGATTGTGGTCGCCGATCTCGGCCAGGTACTGCCGATAGCACTGCCACGGCAATTGCGTCGCGTTCGCCTGGTATTCGCCGGAGTCCTCCGGGCGCGGTGGGGTCGACGCGATGAGCAGGTGTTCCAGCCCCGCGAAGTCGGCGGGCCGCACACCACTCTCGGTGATCGGCTTGCCGGAGAACTTCCACGAGACGCCCTGCATGTACAGGTAGGAGTACGGGTCGACGACCGGCTCGAACGCGCCCACCGCGGCGAGGCCCTCCGGGGCCGCGGCCGAGCCCATGAGTCCGGTCCATGCTTCGTAGGACGTGCCGAACAACCCGACCTTCCCGGTGGACCAAGGCTGAGCCGCCGCCCACTCCACGGCGGCGGCGACGTCGGCGCGTTCCCCGGGGCCGCCGAAGTCCGGGCAACCATCGGAGCCGCCGAACCCGCGCAGGTCGACGATCACGTAGGTGTAGCCCGCGTTGAGGAACAATTCGGCGGTGAGATTGTCGGTGGACGGGCCCCCGGTCACGCGCGGCTCACTCAGGTACGCCAGGTGCGCGCGATACGGGCTGACGGTGAGGATCACCGGTGTGCGCGTGTCGTCGGAGACACCCGCCGGGCGCAGGATGTCCGCGTGCAGCCGGGTGCCGTCCTTGCCGTCGATGAACGTCTGCTTCCACTGATAGGGCACCGGCAGCGGCTCGGCGGCGGCGGTCACCGGAGTGAACGCGGCCAGCAGCAACAGCAGGCCGCACACGGCACGCGACAGGACGGCTCGTTCGGTCACCATAGGACTATCGAGTCTGCCCGGACAGCCGTCCAGCCCCCGGAACCAGGGTGGTCGCCGGGCGGACGCCATCCGCCGTTCCCGGGCGGACCCGCATCCGGCGGCCTCCGGCGTGCGGATTCGCGGTTGTCACACGCAGGCCTTCGGCGGTCGTGCCGATAACGCCGTGGCCGAAGTGACCGCCATCCGCACATCAGGGCCTGGGAAGGAGTGGACGATGGCGGAGAACATCGAGCCGGGATAACCGGCGCATGCGCGGACCATTCTCGGAATTCGGAGATTCTCGGCGCGATGGCGATCGCGCCACCAGTATCCGGCGGTGAAGGAATGGGCCTGTGCCGGTGCATTTTTCGAACTCACCGGTGCATTCGTCTCGCATATCGCGCACGGATCGGCGGTCGTCCATCATTTCTACCCGGGATCTTTCGCGGCCCGGGTGGGCGCGGCCTGGGCATTGCGTCCGGCGAGCGGCAAGCCGAGCGTGCCGGTGTTCCGGCGATATGGGCAGGTCACGTGGGTGGAGGAGACGCGACAGCGGCGGCGTGATGTCGAGGCAGGCCATGGCGAACGGCTATGGCTCGGTCCAACTCATCGGTGGCACAAGGTAATCCATCCGGTGTCCGATGGGCTCGGCGTATGATCATGCCAGTGCGAATACCCGGGGGAAGAATGAACGAGCCGGCTACCGCGGACTGGGAACAGTTCGTGCAAGCGTTGGCGCACTGTCTTTCGGAGTTGCCCTCGCGGGCGACCCTGATCATCGCCGCCCCCGGAAATCGCTATGTCCAATTTGTCCAATACGACATCAAATTGTCCGCTGAACTGGCCGGGAACCATTACCTGAGCAACCCCATACCGGAGCCCGCCGCGCAGGAGCTACGCGCACTGGGCTGGCACGAGCCCGTGGTGCGGCGCGACGCGGACAACTGGACCAGGACCCTGTTCTGGCCCATCGCGCCGAACAGCCTGGTCGAGTTCGCCCGCTCGGTCGTCGTCGGCCTGCGCGACGCCCTCGGGGTGGCGACCCCGGTCGAGTTGCGCGCGATGGGCTGGACCGAGGCATCGGGCGACCTGGATCTCACGGTGCTCGGCCCGATCGCCCGGCGCGGGTAGAACCGACCAGGCCGCTGTCCCACGGCAAAGCCGCGACTACCTGGGCACTATCCTGAGAGACATGGCAGCAGGCAAGCCCACCAAGGAAGCGAAGGCCGCGGCGAAAGCGGCCCGCAAGCAGCAGTCGAGAGAACGCCGCAAACAGCTGTGGCAGGCGTTCCAGATGCAGCGCAAGGAAGACAAGCTGCTGCTGCCGCTGATGATCGGCGCCTTGGTCGGCATCACCGCCGTCTTCGTCGTGATCGGCCTCGTCTTCGGGCTGACCTGGTTCCTGGTTCCGCTGGGCGTGGTGCTGGGAGCGCTGGTGGCGTTCATCATCTTCGGCAGGCGGGTGCAGAAGAGCGTCTACCGCAAGGCCGAGGGCCAGGCGGGCGCCGCGGCCTGGGTGCTGGACAACCTCCAGGGCAAGTGGCGGGTGAGCAACGGCATCGCCGCCACCACCCAGTTGGACGCGGTGCACCGGGTGATCGGCCTGCCCGGCGTGGTGCTGGTCGCCGAAGGCTCCCCGCAACGGGTCAAGTCGCTGCTCGCCCAGGAGAAGAAGCGCACCGCCCGGCTGATCGGCGATACCCCGATCTACGACGTCGTCATCGGGAACGACGAGGGCCAGGTTCCGCTCAAGGACCTGCAGCGCTACCTCACCAAGCTGCCGCGCAACATCGACACCAAGCGGATGGACCTCATCGAAGGCCGGTTGTCCGCCCTCAGCGCGCGCGGCGGGCCCGCCCTGCCGAAGGGGCCGATGCCCGCGGGCGCCAAGATGCGCGGCGTGCAGCGGACCATCCGCCGCCGCTGATCCTGCTCGGTCGAAAGGCCCGCGTCCGGGGGCGCGGGCCTTTCGACTGTGATCGTCCCGAGGACATGGCTCGAGCCGAGCCGGGTTCGCGCTACCGGCCGAAACCGGCGATCAGCGTGAACGCACCAGCGCCGTGCCGGTCGCTCGGTCGTGCATGCCGCGCCCGTCGGCGTCGGTGAACAGCGCGGGCACCACGAACAGCAGCAGGACCTGCCTGGCCAGCGCCCGCACGAACCCGACCGGCGCGTCCGCGTCGATGCGCACCGTCCGCAACCGCAGGAAATACTGCCCCGGTGTGAACCCGAACAGCGTGACCGCGCCGACGCCGATGACGAACCAGATGAGCAACGTCACACTCGACGCCGAACTGCCGCGCACGATCAGCGCCGCGATGCCGAGCGCGATCATCCAGTCCACGAACAGGGCGGCGATGCGGCGCCCCATACCGGCCAGCGAGCCCGCCCCGGTCTTCGGCAGGCCGAGTTCGGCACCCGAGTACTCGGGGGTTGCCGACCCGCCGGAGTCGGCCGGGGGTCCGGAGAGCCAGGAGCCGGTGATGCGTGCCATGCCCCCCAGAATAGGCGCGACCGGACCGGCGCCCGGGATCGCATAAGCGGAGTTCAGCGTCGGCGAGCACGTCGGCGGGGGCAGGACTACCATGCAAGTCGAGTCCGGGTGGTCAGCACCACGCGGTCAGACGCACGTGTAACACCGGCGAAACACATCCTTGACTACGGGGAAACACGGCATCCATAGCGTCTGGTCGCGACGAACCCATGCAAGCGACACTGGCTGGGAACCGATCCGTAAGGAGAACAAGTGACGTTCAGCACGGCCGACGAGGTCATCAAATTCATCGCTGATGAGGACATCGAGTACGTCGACATCCGGTTCAGCGACCTGCCCGGTGTGCAGCAGCACTTCTCGATCCCGGGGAAGGCCTTCACCACCGACCTCGCCGAGGAAGGGCTAGCGTTCGACGGCTCCTCCGTTCGTGGGTTCCAGTCCATCGACGAGTCGGACATGCTCCTGCTGCCCGACTTCTCCACCGCGCGCGTCGACCCGTTCCGCGCCGCCAAGACGCTGAACCTCAACTTCTTCGTGCACGACCCGTTCACCCGTGAGGCCTACTCCCGCGACCCGCGCAACATCGCGCGCAAGGCGGAGGAGTACCTGCGCTCCACCGGTATCGCCGACACCGCGTACTTCGGCGCCGAGGCGGAGTTCTACATCTTCGACTCGATCCGCTACGACTCGTCCATGAACGGCGCCTTCTACGAGATCGAATCGGTCTCCGGTTCCTGGAACACCGGTGCCGAGTTCAACCCGGACGGCACTCTGAACCGCGGCTACAAGGTGCGCAACAAGGGCGGTTACTTCCCCGTCGCGCCGTACGACCACTACGTCGACCTGCGCGACAAGATCGCGACCAACCTGCAGAACGCGGGCTTCGAGCTCGAGCGTGGCCACCACGAGGTCGGCACCGCCGGTCAGGCCGAGATCAACTACCGGTTCAACACCCTGCTCGGCGCGGCCGACGACCTGCAGCTGTTCAAGTACATCGTGAAGAACACCGCGTGGGCCGAGGGCAAGACCGTCACCTTCATGCCGAAGCCCCTCTTCGGTGACAACGGCTCGGGCATGCACGCGCACCAGTCGCTGTGGAAGGACGGCAAGCCGCTGTTCCACGACGAGGCCGGCTACGGTGGCCTGTCCGACATCGCCCGCCACTACATCGGCGGCATCCTGCACCACGCGCCGTCGCTGCTGGCGTTCACCAACCCGACCGTGAACTCCTACCACCGTCTGGTGCCGGGCTACGAGGCCCCCATCAACCTGGTGTACTCGCAGCGCAACCGCTCCGCCGCGGTCCGCATCCCGGTCACCGGCAACAACCCGAAGGCCAAGCGCATCGAGTTCCGCGCACCGGACTCCTCGGGCAACCCGTACCTGGCCTTCGCCGCCATGCTGATGGCGGGCCTGGACGGCATCAAGAAGAAGATCGAGCCGCTGGCCCCGGTCGACAAGGACCTCTACGAGCTCCCGCCGGAGGAGGCCAAGAACATCCCCCAGGCCCCCACCAGCCTGGCGTCGGTCATCGACCGCCTCGAGCAGGACCACGACTACCTCACCGAAGGCAACGTCTTCACCGAGGACCTGATCGAGACCTGGATCACCCTCAAGCGCGAGGGCGAGATCGCCCCGGTGAACCTGCGGCCGCACCCGTACGAGTTCGAGCTGTACTTCGACGTGTAAGCCTGACCTGCGGGAATAGGCCTATTCGGCCCGTTTCGTACGCAGTTCATACGCAGTAGACGGCAACGAGTCCATCCGTTCCGTGATCACAGCAGCGATCACGCGACGGGTGGACTCGTCCGTATCCGGCCACAGATGCCCGTACGTGTCGAGCGTCGTCTTCGCCGTCGAGTGCCGCATCCTGGCCTGAACCACCTCGATGTTCGCCTCGTTCGCAATCTGCAGCGACGCCAGGTAATGGCGCAGGTCCTGAAATCCGAACCACTCGGGAAGGCCGACGACATTCCCGCGTACCGCCCGGTGTGCGCGATCGGTCTGCGAGGGCGGTACCGAATTGCCTTCGTCGTCGGTGCGGATACGCCTCTCCGGGACGTTGCTGAACAGCCGACGACAACAGGATCGGGGCCTCGGAACCATCCGTCTTCAGTTTCCTGGCCGGCGTCGCGCATGGGCCTGGCTGGGGTCAGTCGTAGGAAGTTCGAAACCGAGCAGACCCAGACGCGTGCCTTCTACTATGCACCCTCATGTACAGGATGCTCTGGGTGTCTGACCACCTCCCGAACCACGGGATTCACGATGTGCCGAACGCGACCAGGCTCATGAACCAGATGGAACTCGAAGGCTGGACACTCATGTCGATCGCACCAGGTACGAAGAACGGAGTCACCGACAACGGGATATACCTCACGTTCCGCCGAAACGAATAGGCGTCCTGGATGACTTACGCGGCACTCCAGGCCGGGATCCCGTAGACGTTCAGTTTGTCGATCCCACGGTCGGCGGAGAAGCCCATTCCGACCAGCGAGTAACGCCAAGTCGCGCCACACGCGTCTGCTGCGAGGGATAGTGCGTCGACGCCGTGGGTGGTGCCGTGGTGGCGGGACGCGAGTTCGCGCACGATCCTGGTCAGTTCGTCGTCTTGCCTCGGGGCCAAGTAGAGCCCGAATTCAGGAGCGCCGGTACTGCGTGCACAGCAAACCATGAAGTCGTGTTCGTGGAGTTCGGCCGCGTCAACGCCGCACCGAACAAGCTCGGACAGTACTTCCCATGCCGCATCGCCGAAGTACCGGACCAGTTTCATCGGCACGCCGACGTCGTGGGGTCGGGCCCTCAGGTAGACCTTGTGGTTCACGTTGCCGAGCGCGTCCACCTCGATTGCCGCACCAACAGGTTTGATGAGCTTCTCGCCCTCGGGTACGGACACCAATCCCACGAACCCGGGCCACAGTTCGCACAACCTGTGCAGCGCCCCCGGCACCAGTTTCAGGTTGCCGTAGATCTTGAGACGGGCCGCGTGATTCGGCGCTCCGGCATGATGAACGACCCCGAGCCACGTGGCGAAGCGATGGCGCGCAGAAACTCGCGCGGGTTCGGGATACAACGTCGCGACAAAGGATCGCAGCATGTCGGAGACCGACTCGTCGCCATTCGGCAACCAAGCGACGAGATCAGGGATCGCGGCGAGTTGGGCGGAGACGCGGGAGGCGAACTCCGTCTCCTGCGTCGCGGTCTCGGTGACATACCGAAGGGCGGGTGCGAGCTCCCCGCAACCACCGGAAACGCTGGCTTCGAACGGAATACCGGACGTGGTCAGTGTGCTGGCCCGGCGTCCATCCGATCTGCGTGAATCCAGTTGCCCTCCGCAGGCACGTTCCAGCATGGCGTGGATCGGCGCTGGGTCACAAGGCACGGCCAGCCGCTCGGCCAACTCGACCAGGAATTCTCCGGCAGCTGCACCCATCACGGTCGTCAGGATTCTCCGGTGGTTGTCACGTTCGAGGGCTATGGATCGGGGTTGTGCCCGAATCCGCAGTCTGTCTCAGATCGGTCGGGTTCCGGCGCACTCATATTCCCAATCCTGGGGATGTCTCTTGGCGCTGGGGTCAGCGACGCGTCCGGCCCTCACCAGCGGGAGGTGGGCGTTGACGTGTTCGAGTCGGTGCAAGGAGCGTAGTTGTGCGAGCCGAACCAACTCGGCTCCATAGAGCCGATTCGCCAGCGAGTCATCGAGGTCGTTGGCGCCATAGAGGTACGGACGTCCGCCCAGGTCGCAACAGCGTTCCAGGAGGCCGCGAAACACCGCACGGATAGCCGCGGCGACGGCCGGGTCTTTGTTGAACGACGTGTAAACGCCCAGTCCGATCGAAACGGGGGCGGTGCGGACCGGTATGAAGGCGAACGGTGTTGCGTCGAGGGGGCGGCGCAAGATCAGGATATACAACATCATGTGCACGCGGTTCAGCGGTTCTCGGTGCAGTAGGGCCTCGACGGCCGCGAGCATCGGCGCGAACCGTCCTGCGGGCACGACGTAATCAGTCCAGAGTTGCACCTGATCAGAGGCTGGGGCGTGAGTCTCCGCAACGTCGATGTCCCCCGCGTGCGGCAGATTGGGTAGCGTCACGCACTTCTCGGCGTGACAGCGGGTGGACTCGCTGCCACGCCATCCGGTGATGGAGGCGAGCCTGCCACGGCGCAGCGACGCTCGGTAGATGTCGACATCGTCGCGCTGGGCTATCTGTTCGGTGTGCTCGGCCAGTTCTGTCAGTGTGGCGTGGCGTGCGTGGTGTACGTGAATGTAGCGATGGTGCGGCACCGTGCGCAGCACCACCCGTTCGATGAGTCCCGCCATGCCGAGCCCGCCGAGGGCGAACCGGAACAGCTCCGGATGGTCGTGACGAGAGCACCAGCGGCTGCTTCCCGTTCCGTCGATCAGCTGGACCCGCTCCACATGATCGACCTGCATGCCGTAGCGCGCCGAATCGACCCCGGCCCCGCCGACCGAAAGGGTGCCGCCCACAGACATGTGCAGGTAGTTGGGTAGTACCGGCGCAGCCCTGCCGCGGTGGTGCAGATATCGCTCCAGGCGGTGCCAGCTCATCCCGGCGGGCACCTCGAAAAGGCCCTGGCCGAGATCCCGCACTTGCGCGGCTGCGGTGTCCGGTGCGTAGGTCACGAGCAGTTCACCAGCGGTGACGGTCTGGCCGTCACAGGAATGACCCGCACCGCGCAGCGTCAACGGCCGACCGGAGCCGAGCAATGCCGACGGAAACGCCGCGGGCATTCGATGCACGGCCGTCGGGACGGCGCGCCGCAGCCCGCCGAAGTCGGTGGCGAACTCGTCGATGGGGGACCTCGCGAAAACTCATGGCATTGCCTTCGGGAAACCTCTGGCACTCGAGTATGGTTCCTTCCCGCCGTGGGGAGCAATTCGCTGCTGGTGGCCCTCGCGCAAGTAGTGTCGAGAAGCGTTTGTTCGAAAGTAGGGAATGCCGCACCCTGTAGGGCAAGTGGCACTCGACGTGGCCGGACGCTCGTCGACGGCATCGCGACTGGTGAACAGGCGCGTTCGTCGGCTGGTTGCCGAGCGGGCGAGCGTTTTGCCGGCGGATGAGAGGATTTATGAGAGACATCCACCCTGACGTACGTGCCGCACTCGGCTTGGCGCGGGAGTTGCGGCACCGCATCGCCGAGGTGCGCGAGCGGGCCGACGAGATCGTCGCGCGTCGCCCGTCCCCGAGCGGCCTGGTCATTCCCGAGATCGACGCCACAGGAAGATTGCGAGACCTGTATCTGGCTCCAGGAACCTGCGCGAGGTTCGACAGTCGGGAGCTGGCCGCCGAGATCATGGCTGCCATCGGCGAGAGCACCGAGGATGCGCGGCGGCAGTACACCATCGCCATGAACGACCCGCACAATCTGCCGAGGCCACTCTCGGAGGTCATGCGGGAACGGCGGGCTGGAAACACGTCGGACCAGCAGGTTCCCAACTTTGGGAAGGCGGAACAATGAACCTGAACTAGCTGGCGGGAGGGATCGACCGAGCATGCCCAACTATCTGGATGTCGAGCCGGATCAGCTGCGCAGGATCGCCGAGCAGCACGATCGGGCCGCTGCGGACATCCGGAAGTGGGGCGAAATCCCGCGGGACTGGCTTGCCGAATTCCCCTCCAAGTACGGCGCAATTGCCGACCCGGTGCGAGGCGCGCTGCAGGATTACTATCAGAGGCGCCACGACAACGCGGAACGTCTTGCTGCCAACCATGAGCGGACGCGAGACGATTTGCTCGCCGCGGCAACCGCACTCGAGGACGGCGATCAGGCAGGAAAACATCAGATCGGCCATGCCGGTGATGGTTTCGGTAGAGAAGCCCCGGCGGGCGGTCCTGCTATAGGCACGCCTCCGGATCGCCTGGGAACGCAACAAGATACCGGTCCGGACACCCCGAGGTCGAACGGCGACCAGCCGGTGCGGTCTCCCGTCACGACTCCCGACGCCCCGGGCGTGCTCCCCGAGACCGGCCGCTCCGACCAGGTGCCTCCGCCACCCGTCGCATCGGCACCGCGGGCCGACGATGCCGCTTACCCCGCAGCTACCGTTCCGACCGGGATGACGCCGGTCTCGGTCGTCATTCCGGAGTCCGGCGTCATCGATGTCTCCGCCGTTCCGTCCGACGATACGACTCGTATCGGAGGTTCGGCCGATGAGATCGGAGATGCCACGAGCAGCGGCTTGGACGCGAATGGTGCGGTGGGCACCGATGCGAACGGTGCCGCAGGCTTGGCCGGTGGGATGCCTCCGCCCTTGGCGACGGGCCCTTTCCCGGCAGCTGTCGCAGGAGGTATCGCCCCGACGATGCCTCCACCACTGGTTTCTGGTCCGCTCGCGGCAGCGGTCCATGCAGCCGAGGACAGGCGAGGGTTGCCGTCATTCGTGGTAGGTGAGCAGGTTGGGGACGACTTGGTGCTCGCCCGTAACCTTCTCGCAGGAACTCTTGCCGCCGTTGCTGATTCCGCCCGTGGTCTGGAGTGGGCGGTCGCGGTGGGGCGAACTCCCATCGGGCCTGTGGTTCTGTTGACCAGCACCGAGGGCCGTGGCTGGTTGCCTCCCGGACTGTTCTTGCCGTCGGAGGTCGCTCTACCGTGGAGTTGGGACGCCGTTTTGGATGGCGCGGTCCGAAATGCTATCGGGGCATTGGAAGGAACTGCCGACCCGGCTCGGATGCTCGCCGAGTTCGGCTTGATGATGCGCCGTAGAAGTGTCCGGCTCAGCGCCCTGGTGTCGTCCGCGGCGATCGCCCCTGAGTTGTACGCAGTCCTCGGAGACGATGTCGCCATAGAGGGCTGGGTGCCGGCGGCCGAGTCCGCCGTAGACCTCACCTCGCCCGGTGTCGGCTTGGTCGACCGGCTCGCCCTCGGCGGCTCGGCCGAGTTGCTACGCCAGGCGGCGACGGTGCCCGCGACGGAAGTTCGAGCCATGTGCATCGAGTTGGCGCGCGCGGCGGATGTCCAGGTGCGTACCGCCGTACCCAGCGTCGATGCGAAGATCTCCGCCCGTCGGGCACAGCGGCAACGCATCCTCGACGCACTGCACGCCGATCTGCCCATCCCTGCGAACTGGTGGGAACAGATCCGCGCCGCCGATGACGCAGCGGCGGCGGCACTGCGGTCGCAGCAGATGGACGTGTCCCACATTCCCGTCGGCGGCATCCTTCCGGACACATCCGGCAAGGAAGCGCTGCGCGACATGGTTTTCGAGCGCCGTGCCGACGAATTGTTGCTGTTACTCGCCGCGGGAGAAGCTGACCGGCAGACGTTGCGCGATGCGCTCTACAGCTACGGCCAGATAACGGAGCATCCGCTGTTCCCAGCGGCAGCAAGGGTAGTGGCGGCGCAGGCGCGAAGGCCGGCAGTTCCGGACGTCGAGGTTGCCCGCGATGTCGGACCTCGGAACCATGGCGGCGGTTTCACCAACGTTGGCTCCATCCACCTCGACGGGCCTCCCCCGGCTATCGACGAGTTGCTGAGAGGTCCGGCGGAGTCCGAGGGCTCCAGCGAGCAGAGGAGAGTCTGATGGGCGACAAAGAGGTGCAAGACGCCGTCGACCTGGTCAACAAGGAAAACTACGTCGGGTACTACGACGGCAACACGAATTTCGCGAATGACGAAGACAAAAAAGTGTTGGAGGCTTTGGCGGGACTGAGTTCCGGCGATTTCGAGAAGGCATTCAACAAGCTTGACGACGACGTGCGAAGAAATATCGGCGAAGATGCCGATGAGGGCCTCCGGAACGACCCTAAATACAAAGATCTGATCTATGCTCTCAACTCCGGAGACCCGAAAGATTACGTCAACACCAAGCGTACGGCCGAGCAGACGGCGGAGACGCCTCAGTTCGCGAACGATTGGAAATTGGACGATCTACCCGATGAGGACGAGGGTAAACACGCGGAGCCGGTGAAACTGCCGATTCCCAAGGGTGCCAGCGCGCAGTTGGTGGCGTTGATCAAGGACACCGAGTTCACGATGCAGTGGGGATTCGATACGCTCGGAATTCGTAATCCGAAGGACGCGCCCGACTTCACCAACGTGCTCGATGACGAGCACATCACCTCCGGCGACGGCTGGTCGGAGATCAAAAAGCAGCACGGGGAGCTGGGTGAGCGGCTGGAGAAGCGGAAGACGGCGTACAAGGATTCACACAAGGACGTCAAATTCGATACGTTCGACACCAAGGTCATCAAAGATGACACCTTTCGCGAGCTTGTCCGTATCAAGGATGATCTCGTAGCGGATCTGAAGTACGAGCCGACCAACACCACGCATACCGGTAATCAGATCACCGAGAGCTCGGGGGGGCGCCCCGAGAACGTGGTTCAGGTGCCGGTATACGAGAAGAACACCGACAAGGACAGTGAAGGATACAACAAATTCTATTTGACCGCAGAGGCGGAGCAGAGGTACTACGTAAGATCTATCGACACGGCTGCGGAGGACTGGGATAAGAAATACGCGGAAGCGACCACAGAGTTCCAGAAGAAGGCCGATGATATCGACCACGAGAACGACGACAATCACAACAACAACAATAATAATAATAATAATTCGAACAACAACAACGCCAATAATAACAACGCAAACAACAATAGCAACACGGGCAATCCCAACAACGGCAACAACAACACCTACGTGCCGCCGACCACAACGGGTAATTCGACAACGCAGCAGACTGGCACCACGAACGACGACTGGAGTTCCACCTACGACGACCTGATCGATGGTTCTACCGACCCCTCGGCGACCGAGACGGGCACGGGCACCCAGCCGATCTCCGACAGCGGCAGTGTGGATACGTCCTCGTCGGGCGCGTACCCGGGCGTTACTCCGGCAGGGTTGCAGACCGGGACCGGAGCGGGGACGACGGGTACGAACACCGGCGCGAATACCGGCAGCGTCGCGCCCGCGAGCAACACCGGCGACAACGGTATGGCCAATGCGATGCAGCAAATGGCGATGATGAGCGCCATGAGCGGGATGATGAATCAGGGTAATCGTCAGCCCGACGACGACCGGGCCTACGACCGCGCCGCGGAGCGGCGCGAGGACCGGGACCGGGAGCGGGAGCGGGAGCGCAACCGCAATGCCCAGCCGGTTACTGCGAATCAAGCGGTCCAGCAGACGGCTCCTCCTGGCGTGACAGCGCCGACGTCCGCGGGCACTCCGCCTGCGGTGACGACCCCGGGCATGACGCCGGGAGTCCGAATCGGGGATACGATGGTGAATGCGTCGCCGCCCGTCGCGGAGGCTTTGCAGAAGCAGACGCAGAACACCGCTCTCGACGCGGTATCCGCATACAAGGGAACGGCGGGTGAGATCACCGCAGAGCATCCGCCCGCGGTTGTCAATGGACCCGGTGAGCTGAAGACGGGCGATATTCTTCAGTGGGAGAAATTCAGTGCGCTGGTTGTGCGGAATCCGAACGGAATGGACGGACTTTTCGTCCTGGACGGCGGCAAGCTGATTCCGTTGGATCCCAACAACCCCCCCTTGACAGAAAAATATGGGTATTTCACCGGCTACATCCACCCGACGGGCCTGGACACAGGTTCCAATACCGCCGATCCCGGAGCTACGGCGCCGCCTCCGCCGACGCTGAGCACGGCGCAACCGTCCGGTCCGCCTCCCGTCGGTCCACCACCGCAGGTCTGAGCAGGCTACGCGCGCGCCTTCTCCCCGCGCACCGACGCGGCGATTTGGTTCGGCATCGGTTCGTGGCGGGCATAGGTGCGGGTGAAATCGCCGGTGCCGTGCGAGATCGAGCGCAGGTCGATGGCGTAGCGGCTGAGTTCGAGTTCGGGGACCTCGGCGTGGACGCGGGTGCGGCCGGTGCCGTGCGGCTCGGTGCCGAGGACGCGGCCGCGACGGCTGGACAGGTCGCTGAGGACCGGGCCGACGTAGTCGTCGGAGACCAGTACCCAGACTTCGGCGAGCGGCTCCAGCACTCTGATCCCCGCGGCCGCCGCTGCCTCGCGCAGGGCGAGGGAGCCTGCGGTCTGGAACGCGGCGTCGGAGGAGTCGACGGAGTGGGCTTTGCCGTCGAACAGGGTGACGCGCACGTCCACGAGGGGATATCCGGCGGTCAACCCGCGGGAGGCCTGTGCTCGGACGCCCTTCTCCACCGACGGAATGAATTGGCGCGGAACAACTCCACCGACCACTTTGTCCACGAACTCGATCCCGGCCCCTTCGGGCAGCGGTTCGACCTCGATCTCGCACACCGCGTATTGCCCGTGGCCGCCGGACTGTTTGACGTGCCTGCCGCGTCCGGTGGCCTTGCCCGCGAACGTCTCCCGCAACGCCACCTGGTGATCGGTCACGTCGACCTGCACGCCGAACCGGGTCCGCAACCGTTCCAGGGCGACGTCGCGATGCGCTTCGCCGAGACACCAGAGCACCAGCTGATGGGTCTGCGCGTTGTGCTCGAGTCGCAGTGCCGGATCTTCGGCGGCCAGGCGGGCAAGACTTTGGGAGAGCTTGTCCTCGTCGGCCTTGCTGTGCGCGCGAATGGCGATGGGCAGCAACGGGTCCGGCATCGGCCACGGCTCGATCCGCAAGGGGCTGTCGGTGGACGACAGCGTGTCGCCGGTTTCGGCGTGACCTAGTTTGGTGACGTAGGCGATGTCGCCCGCGATCGCCTGCCGCAGCGGGCGTTGCTGCTTGCCGAAGGGTGCCGAGATCGCGCCGACCCGCTCGTCCAGCTCGTGACTCTCGTGGCCGCGATCCTCCAGGCCGTGTCCGCTGACGTGCACCGTGTCGTCGGCGTGCAAGGTGCCGGAGAAGACGCGGACCATACACACCCGCCCGACGTACGGGTCGGAGGCGGTGCGGATGACCTCCGCGGCCAGCTCTCCGTCCGGGTCGCAGCGCAGCGGATGCGGTTCGGCGCCGTTGCTGGCGGTGATGGCGTGCTCGGCGGGTGTCGGAAAGCCGCCGGTGATCAACTCGAGCAGCTCGACCGTCCCCAGGCCTTGCTTGGCGCCCTCCGGCGCGGGCGCGGCGAATAGCACGGGGTGGAAGCTGCCGCGGGCGACCGCGCGCTCCAGGTCGGCGACCAGCGTCGCCAGGCTGATCTCCTCGCCCTCGAGATAGCGCTCCATGAGGGTCTCGTCTTCGCTCTCCGCGATGATGCCCTCGATGAGACGGTTGCGCGCTTCCTCCAGAGCGGGCACCTGATCGGGCGAAGGGTCGCCCTGCACCTCCTCCCCGGAGGAGTAGTCGCCCACGCAGTGCGGCAGCAGCTCCACCATGCCGGTGACCGGCCGGTGGCCGTCCGGGTTCTTCGGGCCGTACACGGGCAGATGCAGCGGCAGGATGTTCTCCGACGATCCGCCGCCCAGCACCGTCCGGCAGGTCTCGGTCATCACGTCGAACTCGTCGCGCGCCGTGTCCAGGTGGGTGATCACGATCGCGCGCGGCATCCCGACCGCGGCGCACTCCTCCCACAGCGCCCTGGTCGCACCCGAGATTCCGTCCGCGCCCTCGGCCGCCGAGATGACGAACAGCGCCGCGTCGGCCGCACGCAGCCCCGCCCGCAGCTCGCCGACGAAGTCCGCGTATCCGGGTGTGTCGACCAAGTTGACCTTCATCCCGGCCCATGCCACCGGCACGACCGACAGCTGCACCGACCGGTGCTGGCGATGCTCGATCTCGTCGTAGTCCGACAGCGAGGTGCCGTCCTCCACCCGTCCGGCTCGGTTGACCGCCCGCGCGGTGAGCGCCATGGCGTCGACGAGCGTGGTCTTGCCCGACCCGCTGTGCCCGACCAGGACGACATTGCGGATCTGCTCGGGCCGGTCCGCGGTCACCACGCCGCCGTTGCCCGCGGCAGCTCCGTTGGTCTTTTCCACCATGTGTCTCGCTCCTTTGCCGACACCTGCCGTGCATCCACCTTCCCACCGGGCGTGGCGTTCCGCCGACGAATCGGCAGATCAGGGGTGTATGCGGTCGAATGCGCAGGCCGGGGGAGCGCTCGCCGGCGGCGCGGATCGTCGCGCAGGCCCGGCCCGGGGCGATAGACCAGGAACCCTCTCGCGAGACGAACGGCACGATGCTCGGTATCCGGTTTTCCGGCCCGGTGGACGTCACGGTCGCGATGCGCTGACCGGGCTCGGTGGCGGTCAGCTCGGTCACCGTCGTGACCGAAGCAAAGGGCCGGTGCCACACGCGATCAACTCCGGGGCCGCGTCGTCTGCGAGCCGCGGTGGCTTCACCGCCGCCGGAACCGCCGGGTCGAGCGTCTGCCGCCATCAGTGTCGCTCGGTCGCTAGCCCGCGCTCGTAGTCCCGAGCGATCCCGCGTTCGCCGCGAGGGCGACCAGCGAGCCACTCCGCCGAGCCCGCGGGAAGCCGTGATGCCACCGGAGACGTTCTCCGCACACGATGTGTGAAGAACGCTCTCGCGAGGACCTGATGCGGAGTGCGATCAGGACAGCCGACGGATGTCGCCGCGGACGCGGTAGAAGCCGCCGCGTGCCGACTCGGCGATGCCGTCGACCACGTAGCGGGCACCGGCGCGGCGAATGTCTTTGGGAAACTGCACATTCCATCCCTGGTGGAATCCGGGGGAGACGACACGCACGCGCAGGGAACTCCCGTGGTTCACGCATTCCACGATGACGCCGGTGCCCGCGTCGGAAGTTATCTCGACGGTGTCGCTGGGCACCACCGCGGAGATCTCGGGGGCTTTGACCGACACCGTCTGAGGCAGCACGCCCTGCTCGGCATCGCGGATGGCGGCTTCGCCGACGTCGAGACAGGCCAGCGTGCCGGTCGTGGTGACGAGGTACAGCTTCTCGTCGTGGTACTGCATGGAATAGGCCGAACCGCAGCCGGTGGCCAGTTTCCACACGCGGTTGCCCGCGGCGTCGAAGCAGTACACCGAGGAGTAGTTGTCACCGGCGAAGACGTAACGGCCGTCCGGCGAGGTGGCGCAGGAGAAGACCGCGGCATCGCACTGGTAGATGTGCTCGGCCCGGCCGCTCTTGGTCACCATGCGGACCTGGTTGCGGGAGGTGCCCGCGTAGACGGCGTCGGATTCCTGCCAGCCGAACAGGACGTCTCCTCCGGTGCCCGCCTGCCACAGGGGATTCCCGCTGTCCAGGTTGTATTTGGTGACGCCCGCGGAATGCCCGTGGTAGACGCCGTGCGCGTCGATGCGCACCATCCAGCCCGAATCGCCGGTGCTGCGCCGGGTCCACAGCGACTCTTCCTCGTAATCGATCACGGTGATGCCGCCTTGGCGGTCGGAGACGCCGAGGATGCCGTCGTGGATGTCGAGCCAGTAGATGTCGACATCGGCAGCGATATCGTAAGCCGCCCGCGGCACCTTGCCCGACAAGTCGTAGACCCGGCCGTCGTCGCATCCGGCGTAGATCCAGAAATCGTCGGCCACAATGCATTTGACGGCGTCGGGCAGGCGGTACCGGCCGGTGACCACGCCGTCCGGGGTCAGGGTGAACACGTCACCGCTCTCGTTGCCCATCCAGCAGCGGCGCTCGTCGACGAAGATGCCGAAGGCGGCGGCGCCGGAGTCGAAACTCCACAGCACGGGCGCGGCCTTCGCGGTCGAGCGGCCGCTGCTGATCGCCCGCCTGGTCACCGGGCGTCTGCCCCGCGCCCCCATCACGGCGGGCGCGTAGCCCTTCCGCACCTTCTCGCCCACCTTCTTCGCCGCGGCCGCCCGCGCCTTCTCCTCGGTGGCGAACGAACTGACCTTCGTCTGCCCCTGCTCGCCGATGCGGCCGAAACGGACGCTCACTTGGGTGCCCGCGACGATCACCTCGTAGAACTTGTGCGCGGTACCACTGTCCTCGGACAGTTCGAGATAGGTGGTTCCCCCGATTGTCATAGCGCCTCGCCTGTTTTCGTCAGATCAGAACGAAACGAAAGTTAGCAAGAGGCACCGACATTCAGCGGGTCCTCGCTGCATCGCAGGGCAAGCGTCCGACCGGCGCCGGTAGGACAGCCGACGGCCGCGGGCCCTGCGCGAGGCGCGCGTTGGCAGTCCTACTCCTGTTCGGGCGTTCAGCACGTAGCTCCCCAGGCCCTCGCTCGCGGTCTGCTGGGGAGTTGCAAGTCTGCCCTGATCAGCTGATCGTCTTCTCGGCGCTCAGAGGATTTCCCTCGGAATCGACTTGTTCGTAGTCGATGCTGAATTCGAGACCTGCGTTCCTGGAGAGATCTGCAAGGTCTCGAAGCCGAGTAGTAGCAGTATCGGGTGCGTCCTCGATGCGGCCTTCGAGAAGGAAGTAGAAAGGCGCTTCCGGGCCGCCGGCATCGTAACAATAGAGTTCGAATCCGTCGGTCTCGTAGTGCATCTGGAACCCGCGATGCGGCTTCATCTGCAGATCGTTCTTCGACAGCCACGATCTCAGTATCTGTTCGATGATTTCCGGGCTCTCGGTATAGAAAGTTCCGTGGTACGAGGTAATGGCCATGGTCATCCTTGGTTCGATGCGATCGATGTGGCTGGACCCGATGTCATAGGCCGGCCACTCGGCGGGAGCGAAGTGGTCGATACTGGTGGCGCTCCACGTTTCGCTTGCTGCGAGCGCTTTCGGCAATCGCGGCTTGCATGGCGTTACCCGCGCCCGCAGCACGGTGACCAACGGCGCGCGTTCGCCGCGGCGACGGCCAACCGCTCCGCGATCGGTCCGGTCCGATCCGCCGAAATCACTTGGGCAGGGTGCCGATCGAGATCCCGGTGATGACATCGGCAACGATCACACCGTCGGCGTATTGCCGCCCGTAGACGGCGACCAGGGCGCCCACGCGTATCTCGGTCGCCCGCTTGGCGAGCAGAACCTGCACCTTGGTGCCGGTGTCGGTACGGACCTTGACGCTGTTGCTGGTGAACGCGTTGCGCACCACCATGGTCGTGCCGTCGTTGGCGGTGACCTTCCCGAAGGTGATCCCGATGCCCGAGCGGCCGGCAGGGGGAGCGGGAGCGGGGACCGAAGGCGTCGTCGCGCGCACGGTGGACGAAGGTGGCGAGGTGCTCGGGGCGCTGGTGCGGGCCGATGTAGTCGTCGATGACGCCGTTTCCGTTGGGCCGCCGACGAATAGGCATCCGGACACCACCAAGATCACCATGCCGATGCAGAGCCCGACGAATGCGGCCGCTCCCGTACTGTGCAGCCGATGCGGCTCGTCATCCCGATTTCGGGGCGGCAGCGGCGGCATCCCCATTGCCGTTGTCCGAGTAACCGTTTCGGACCGCGGGGCGAGCGCACCGGGATGCACTCCGGACCGGACCGGACGCGAGGCTTCGCTGTCGGCACGCGACCGCGAGCCGCTCGAGACAGTGGAGTTCGATCGCGTCCTCGCCATCGAAATTGTTGTCGCCGAGAGCGTTTCGGGATCTCCCCCGAGCCGTGCGAGCCGACCTACTCTCGCCGACTTCCCACTGTGCGTACTCCAGCGAGGCATATGGCAAGGGTAGGTGCGCCTATTCGTGTGCTTGTTGTCACTGGCGGGGAGTGCCGGTGTGACCAGCGCAGATGGGTCGTCGTCTGGGGTGGATGACTTCGTTCGGCACGCCGACCGTGCCCGATAGTGTTGTGCGACAGATGCATTGCGTCGCGATGCGGCGAACGTCCGGCTTGCGGCAGGGCGGTTCCGGCCGACTGTCGACAGCAGCGGTGTCCTCGGACGTTTTGTCCGCCCTGATGCTCGCGGCGGTGGGGTTGAACATCCTCGACCGAGCCGCTGAAGCGTCTGCCGCTGCGGCAGGAAATGCCGGAGCGGCTCGGTGAAGCCGCCCGGAAACGGCGGCGCCTCCCCGTCGACGAGACGAGGAGGCGCTGTTGGATTCCGGTCGGGCTCAGTAAGCTCCGTTGACGTTGTCCATCGAGCCGTAGCGGTGCGCCGCGTAGTTGCAGGCGGCGGTGATGTTGGCGACCGGGTCCCAGATGTCGAAGGCGGTGCCGTCGACGTGGTAGGCGTTGAAGGTCGGGTCGATCACCTGGAGCAGGCCCTTGGAGGGGGTGCCTTTGGCGGCGTTGGAGTCCGACAGGTTGATGGCCCGAGGGTTACCGCCGGATTCACGCATGATGTTGCGGTGGATGCCTTCGTAGCTACCCGGGATCCCGCGGACGCGCATGACGTCGAGGGACTGGCGAATCCAGCCGTCGAGGTTGTCCTCGTAAACCGGCGGCGGCGCGGGCAGGAAACCTTGGGGCGGCAGCCCGGGTAGCCCGGGCAACGCGGGCAGTGCGGGTAGGGCCAGGCCGTCGATGGGCGCGGCAGCGGCGACCGGCGCGACCGGGGCCGGAACGCTGTCATCGGCCACCGCGACCCCGGAGGTAAAGCCCACGGCGATGACGCCGATGGTGGCCGCGAGAACGGCCCCCTTTCGAAGCGGCAGATGGCGGAAAGAAGAGAGGCGTGCGTCAGGCATCGAGAAATCAGTTCCTTGATCGTGCGGCGACCCGGCTCCGGAGACAGAGCGGATCTAAGGCGGCCACCAGGGCGGATCCGCCGTCTCGGCTCGTGTGCGATTTTCGGATTTCGTTGTGAAAGCCAGGGTGCGATTTCCTGGCGGCGCGACGCGGTGAACATCCCGGGCGGTGCCCGTCGGTGCCGCTGCCGTACCCGAAGAGAAACAAGCCGTAAGCTGTGGAGCTGGTTTCTCGGGTCTCTTCCGGACCTGATCTCAGCTTGATCACAGTCGGTGAACACCCGGCAAACAAACAGTTAATGAAAGAAATTGCCGATCTTGGAGTGGTCTGTACAACCTCGAACTGATGGGCTTGACCAGCTATTTCTCTGATAAACGTGATTTGAGCCACATTATCCGAGATAGTAGTAACGGACGCGACTTTATCTCGACGCGATTACGCCGGACGTCCGAATCGGAGAGCGGCAGTAGCGCGAGGCGTCGACATTCCGGCCTCGTTCCGAGCGGCCTGAGATAAAGATTTCGTCGGTGCGGAGGCGATGTCGTCAGCCCCGAAACCTCGGCGGCATGCATCGGCCCTCGCCGACGACGATGCGGGCGAGGGCCGAATTCGTTCGGTAAGTGACTAGCTGCCGAAGCGGGCCAGCACGGCGCCGGCTTCCTGAGATGCGGTGCCTTCCTCGGCGAGGTGGGCCATTTCCGGGGCGATCTCGCGACCGTGGTGGGCCATCGCCTGGGCGTACAACCGACCCGCTCGGTAGGAGGAGCGGACCAGCGGGCCGGCCATCACGCCTGCGAAGCCGATTTCCTCCGCCGTCTTGGAGTGCTCGACGAACTCCTCCGGCTTCACCCAGCGGTCGACCGGGTGGTGGCGGGGGGACGGGCGCAGGTACTGCGTGATGGTGAGGATGTCGCAGCCCGCCTCGTGCAGGTCGTGCATGGCCTGGGTGACTTCCTCGGGGGTTTCGCCCATGCCGAGGATGAGGTTGGACTTGGTGACCAGGCCTGCTTCGCGGGCGGCGGTCAGCACCGCGAGGGAGCGCTCGTAGCGGAAAGCCGGGCGGATGCGCTTGAAGATGCGGGGGACCGTTTCGAGGTTGTGCGCCAGCACTTCCGGGCGGGCGGAGAAGACCTCGGCGAGCTGGTCGGGGTCGGCGTTGAAGTCGGGGATCAGCAGTTCCACGCCCGTGTGCGGGTTCGAACGCTTGATGGCGCGGACGGTTTCGGCGTAGAGCCAGGCGCCGCCGTCGTCCAGGTCGTCGCGGGCGACGCCGGTGATGGTGGAGTAGCGCAGGCCCATGGCCTGGACGCTTTCGGCGACGCGGCGGGGCTCGTCGCGGTCGAGGGCGGCGGGTTTACCGGTGTCGATCTGGCAGAAATCGCAGCGGCGGGTGCATTGTTCGCCGCCGATCAGGAAGGTGGCCTCGCGGTCTTCCCAGCACTCGAAAATGTTGGGGCAGCCTGCTTCCTCGCACACGGTGTGCAGGCCTTCGCGCTTCACCAAGCTTTTGAGTTCGGAGTACTCGGGGCCCATGGTGGCGCGGGTGCGGATCCACTTGGGTTTGCGCTCGATGGGGGTTTCCGCGTTGCGGGCTTCGATGCGCAAGAGCTTGCGGCCGTTGGCGGCGCGAGCATCCGGCCCGGAGGTGGCCTGCGCCGCCGCGGAGGGCACCGGGAGTGCCGCAGCAGGTTCGGCTGCGGCAGCGTTGTGTGGTGTCGGGGTGTCGACTGAGGTCACTCGATCGACCTTACGCCGTCGCACTCGGGGACTGCGGGGTGGTGTCACCAGGAGTGACACGCGGAATATTGTGCTCGGCGACCGGCAGGTCGCCGTCCAGCGCGCGGATGAGGGCGTCGGCCACCAGCGGCTTGATCTCGGCGACGGTCACTTCGCGACCGAGTTCGCGGGTCAGTGTGGTGACGCCCGCGTCGCGGATGCCGCACGGAACGATGGCCTGGAAACCGTCCATGGCGGCGTTGCAGTTGAGCGAGAGGCCGTGCAGGGCCACGCCGCGTTGCACACGCACACCGATCGCGGCGATCTTGCGTTCGGCGTACAGCTCGGTGGCGGGCAGCCAGACGCCGGAACGACCCTCGACGCGGCCACAGACGAGGCCGAGCCCGGTGCAGACGGTGATCAACGCCTCCTCGAGGCGGCGCACGTAGTCGACGACGTCAACCGGCTCGGCAAGCCGCACGATGGGGTAGCCGACCAGTTGGCCGGGACCATGCCAGGTGATCTTGCCGCCGCGGTCGACCTGCACCACCGGGCTGCCGTCGATGGGCAGATCGTCGGTTTCGGTGCGGCGGCCCGCGGTGTACACCGACGGGTGCTCGAGCAGCAGCAGATGATCGGATCCGTTGCCATCGGCGCGCTGCTCGGCGATGCTGCGCTGCAGCTCCCAGGCGGCGTGGTAGTCGATGAGTCCGAGATCCTCGACCACGATCGGGGTCGTATCGAATCGGGCGGACAGGGTGGTGCGCGTGTCTGTCACAGGCATGACGGTACGCCCACCGGGGCAGCCGATTCCAGCACCTCGATGTGGGAACGCCCACAGCCGGGATGGATAGCCAGGAGTGGAGCTGAAAGGTTGCGCGCCCATGAGCCGCTGGCCGGGCCCGCGTCCGGGTCTCGCCCCCGGAAGTGCGGGTACGGCGCGAGCGTGCGGGTTCCGTCGGGAAGAATGCGGGGCCCTCGATGGCGTCGATTGCCGGATTGCTTCAAGTCCCGCCGCTTCGAGTCGATGTCGAGGAGTGCTCGACCAGGTCGGTGCCTCTCGGACCTGCCTGGCGTCACGTGCTGAAATACACATCGGATCCCGTATGCGCCCGGCCCCGTAGGACAAACGAGCAGCCGTTTTCGAGACCGCGCGGATTCTGGCGCCCGCGCTCGGCATTGCCGTGCCTCCGGACCAGCGGCTGCGCGAGATCAGCTTCGGTGGTGTCCCTATGGTGGTGGTCAAGCTGGATCGGTCGTGGTTGGTTGCGCCGTCGTGGCGTTCGGTGTCAGTTCAGTCGTAGTAGGCCGGCGTCGGTGATTCGGAACCCGCAGGTGTCGCGATAGAAGCTGTTGAGGTGCGGTTCGTAGTCGACGTGGAGCCACTCGATCCCGAGTTCGCGAAGGTCGTTGATAAGAGCCGCGACCAGGCTGGTCCCGATGCGCTGATACTGGAAGTCGGGGGCGACCATGGTGTCGAGGAGGAACGCATGCCGACCTCCGTCCCAGACTGCGTGCACGAACCCGACGAGCTGATCGCCGACGAACGCACCGACCCACGATCTGCTGTGCCGTTCCAGGCGTGCCTTCCAAGGGCTCGGCACGTGGTCACCGCCGAATGCGTCGGTGTGCAGCCGCGAGAGCACCCCATCGTCGACCGCGAAACGGATGCGGAGATCCGCGATCATGCGGCGTCCGCTAGTCGACGTCGATGGGAAGGGTGAGTTGCATGAGCGTCAAGTCCATCCAGCGGCCGAATTTGTGGCCCACCTCCGGCAGGACGCCGACGGTGCGGAAGCCGAAGCGTTCGTGCAGGAGGATCGAACCGGCATTGCCGGATTCGATGGCGGCGATCATGGCGTGCACCGTGCCCGCGCGACGAGCCCGTTCGATCAGCTCGGTGAGGAGTGCGGTGGCGATGCCGCGACGCTGGAAGCGGTCGTCGACGTACACGGAGTTCTCGACCGTGTAGCGGTAGCCGGATTTGGTACGCCACGGGCCGTAACTCGCGTAACCCGCCAGCGCGCCGTCGATCTCGGCGACCAGCACGGGCAGCCCCGCCCCGGTGCGGGCCTGGAACCAGCCGAGGCGCTCGTCCAGGCCGACCCGCTCGGTGTCCCAGATCGCGGTGGACGTGGCGATATTCGCGTTGTGGATGTCGAGGATCGCCGGAAGGTCATCGGTGGTCGCGTCGCGGATGACCGTGGCGGGCCTGGTGTCGAGTCGGTCGGTCATCGAGCATCTCCGGGTCGTCCCACCGCGGCGGCCAGCGCGGCGCCGATGGTGGGATGGTGGAACTGGTAACCCGCTTCCTCGAGGGCGGTGGGGATGGCCCTCGGCCCGCGCAGGATCGCCTCCTGCGCCATCTCGCCGACCAGCGCATTCAGCGCGAATGCCGGGACGACGAGGGGGGTGGGGCGATGCAGCGCCCGCCCGAGCGCGCGGCTGAACTCGGCGTTGGTGACCGGTGCCGGGCCGGTCACGTTGATCGGGCCGGAGACCGTGTCGTGGGTGAGCGCGAAGACGATCGCGCCGATCTCGTCGGCCATCGAAATCCAGGGCGTGTACTGGCGGCCGTTGCCCAGCCGCCCGCCCAAGCCGAGCGCGTACAACGGATGCAGCACGCCGAGCACGCCTCCGGTCCGGGAAAGCACCGCGGCGCTGCGCAACAGCACCGTGCGAACACCGGCCGTCGCGGCGGGTTCGGTTGCCTTCTCCCAGTCCCGGCACAGGGCGGCCAGGAAACCCGAACCGGCGGGGGAGGTCTCGTCCACCACCCGGTCGCCGGTGTCGCCGCCGTAGTAATGCACGCCGCTGGCATTGAGCAGTACGGGCACGCCCGCGGCGACCACCGCACCGGTCAGGACGTCGGTCGGTGTGATGCGGCTGTCGCGCAGTTCCTGTTTGAAGCTGCCGGTCCAGCGGCGCCGCCCGACGCTCGCACCACAGAGGTTGACCACGGCGTCGGCGCCGCGAAGCGCCCGCTCGTCCAACTGGGCACGAGCCGGGTTCCAGGCGAATTCGTCCGCGCCCGCCGCTTTTCTGCGCACCAACCGGGCGACCTCGTGCCCGTCGCGGCGCAGTGCCGCGACGAGCGCTGTCCCGATCAACCCGGACGAGCCGGCGATCACGACCTTCATAGGTGCCGCGGGACCTTCCTCACAGACCGAGATCGGCCTCGAACGCCGCTTCCTCGAGCCGGTGGCGGATCGTGGTCAGGAAGCGTCCGGCGTCGGCGCCGTCGATCAGGCGGTGGTCGTAGGTGAGCGGCAGGTAGCACATCGAGCGGACGCCGATGGACTCGTTGCCGGTCTCGTCGGTCACCACGACCGGGCGCTTGACGATCGCGCCCGTGCCCAGCATGGCCGCCTGCGGCGGCACCAGGATCGGGGTGTCGAACAGCGCGCCCTGGCTACCGATGTTGGTGATGGTGAAGGTGCCACCGGCCAGCTCGTCGGGCTTCAGTCCGCCGGTGCGGGCGCGGTGGGCGATGTCGCCGATGGCGCGCGCCAGTCCGGCCAGCGAGAGGTCGCTGGCGTTGTGGATCACCGGCGACAGCAGGCCCTGCTCGGTGTCGACCGCGATGCCGAGGTGCACCGAGGCGTGGTAGGTGATCTCCTTGCTGGACTCGTCGTAGCTGGCGTTGACGTTCGGGTGCACGCCGAGCGCCTCGACCACGGCCTTGGCGAAGAAGGGCAGGAACGTCAGGTTGACGCCCTCGCGGTCCTTGAACGCCGCCTTGGCCTGCTTGCGCAGCGTCGCGATCTTGGTGACGTCCGCCTCGTGCACCTGGGTCAGCTGCGCGGTGGTCTGCAGCGACTCGCGGGTCTTGGTCGCGGTGATCTGGCGAATGCGGTTGGCCTTCTGCACGGTGCCGCGCAGGTGAGCCAGTTCCGGGCTCGCCACCGCGGGCGCCTTCGCCGCGGCAGGAGCGGACGCGGCAGGAGCGGCGGCCGGAGCAGGGGCCTTCTTGGCCTCGGCGGCGGCGAGCACGTCCTGCTTGCGAATGCGGCCTCCGACACCGGAACCGGTGATCGCGGCGAGGTCGACCTTGTTCTCCTCGGCCAGCTTGCGCACCAGCGGAGTGACGTAAGGGGTTGCGCCGTTGGAGGATTCGGCAGCCGGAGCGGCTGCGGCCGCGGGGGCCGGAGCGGGCTTGGGCGCCGGAGCGGGGGCAGCTGCCGGAGCGGGCGCGGCGGCGGCCGGGGCCGGTTCCGGCTTCGGGGCCGGTGCGGGCTTCGGAGCGGGCGCGGGTTCGGGAGCCGGGGCGGGCGCGGGAGCCGGGGCGGCGGCCGCGGGGGAACCGCTGCCGATGACGCCGAGCTGTCCACCGACCGCGACGACGTCGTCTTCCTGGGCGGTGATCTCCAGCAGGGTGCCCGCGACGGGCGAGGGGATCTCGGTGTCGACCTTGTCGGTGGAGACCTCGAGCAGCGGCTCGTCGACGGCGACCTCGTCGCCGACCGACTTCAGCCAGCGGGTGACGGTGCCCTCGGTGACCGACTCGCCGAGTTCCGGCATCTTCACCGACGTGCCGTCACCGGACGACGCGGGCGCGGCCTGGGCGGCGGGCGCGGACTCCTCTTCCGGAGCGGCCTCGGGCTCGGCCGCGGGCGCCTCCTCCGCGGGGACGGCAGTCTCCTGCGCGGGCGCGGCGGCTTCCGGAGCGGGCGCGGGAGCGGACGATTCCGCCTCACCGGCCGCACTGATGACGCCGAGCTCGCCGCCGACCTCGACCACGTCGTCTTCGTTCGCGACGATCTTCGACAGCACACCCGCCGCGGGGGACGGGATTTCGGTGTCGACCTTGTCGGTGGAGACTTCGAGCAGCGGCTCGTCGACCTCGACCGTGTCTCCTTCCTGCTTCAGCCACCTGGTCACCGTTCCCTCGGTGACGCTCTCACCAAGAGCGGGCATCTGGACGGAGAAGGCCATGTCCGTTGACTCCTCTGACTGCTCGACGGGGTTCTACAACAGTTGATCTCGCTGCGGACGCCCGCCGCGGGTCGCGCCGGGAGTCCGTAAGCCACCGATCATTGTGGTGGCGCCGGAGATCCGTGTGGTTCTTGTACCGCGGTCCATCCTTGCACTCGCGCGCAAGCCATGTAGCACAGGGCGGCGTACTGCGCGGAGCTGGCAGTATGGGAAGACCGGCGGTGAACATTCTCCGGTGCAGGAAAGGAGGTCGGCGTCGTTGGGTTTGCTGGATCGTTTCCGCGGCGGCGCGACCCGGGGTGGCGGCACTCTACGTGGGCGTTCGGTGGACGGGCGGGATGCTCGCTACCTCGCCGACTGGGTGCGCACGCACATGGGCGTCGAAGGCTACATCGAACCGAAGACCACGGTGACAGATGTCACAGTTGTCCTTATTGCCGCGGATGGTGAATGGACGCGGCGGATCGTCGGCGAGCGCGGGGCGCAGCGGCTTGCCAAGGATTTGCACATCCCCGTCTACGACGTCCGCAAGACCGGATATCCGCAGCGGATGCGCGACTACGACGCGCGCAAGCGAGTGGAGCGGCAACGCGAGCTGGAGCGGGATCTGTACGACCTGTGAGCCGTTGGATTGTCTGATCCGTCCGGTTTCGATGGCGTACGCGCGGGCTGATCCGCCCAGGTCGCATGGAGCGCGTCGGCCGGGGAGTCACCCCGGACGACGCGCTCGGCCACTCACTCCGCGGCGATGTCCTGCAACACGGCGATCAGGGTGCGCACCGGCACGCCGGTCCCGCCCTTGCCGATGTAGCCGAACGGGCCGCCGGTGTTGTAGGCCGGACCGGCCACGTCGAGGTGGGCCCACTGCACGTCCTCCGGGACAAACTCCTTGAGGAACAGTCCGGCCGAGAGCATGCCGCCCCAGCGGTGCGGCGCGACATTGGCCAGGTCGGCGATCTTGGAGTTCAGGTCACCGCGCAATTCGGCGGGAAGCGGCATCGCCCAGCCGTTCTCCCCGACCTCGCGGGAGATGCGGGCCACCCGGTCGCGGAACTCGTCGGTGCCCATCACGCCGGGCGTGCGGGTGCCGAGCGCGACCATCTGCGCGCCGGTCAGGGTGGCCACGTCGATCAGGTACTCCGGCTCGTCCTCGCTCGCGCGCACGATCGCGTCGGCCAGGATCAACCGGCCCTCGGCATCGGTGTTGAGCACTTCGACGGTGGTGCCGCCGTACTGAGTGAGCACGTCGCCGGGGCGCTGCGCGGTGGCCGAGGGCATGTTCTCCGCCATCGGCACCGTGGCGGTGACCGTGATCGGCAGGCTCAACCGCGCGGCCAGCAGCGTCGCGGCGATCACGGCGGCGGCGCCGGCCATGTCGGAGGTCATGTTCTCCATGTTCTGCGCGGGCTTGATGGAGATGCCGCCGGTGTCGAACGTGATGCCCTTACCGACCAGCGCCACCTTCTTCGGGCCGCCCGCGTAGGTGATCCGGATCAGGCGCGGCGGGCGCGAGGAACCCTTGCCCACCCCGAGGACACCGCCGTAACCACCCGCTTCCAGCGCTTTCTCGTCGAGCACCTCGACGCTGAGGCCCGCGGCCTCGGCGAGTTCCTCCGCCCGCGCGGCGAACTCGGCCGGGAACAGGTGGCTGGGCGGGGTGTTCACGAAATCCCGTGCGGTGGCGACGGCCTCGGCGGTGAGTTGCGCGCGGAACAGGGCCTCTTCGCCGAAACCGGGCTCGGGCACCAGCAACTCGACGCGGGCCACGGGGCGCTCGTCCGGCTTGGGCGCGGACTTGTCCGAACGGAACGGCGTGAACGAGTAGGCGCCCAGGTAGAAGCCTTCCGCGGCGGCACCGATGTCCAGTCCCGACAGTGTGGTCGCCACCAGTTCGGTGCCGGACAGCGAGCGGGCGGCCACACCGGCCGAGCGGCGGATCTGCTCGGCGTCGAGTTTGTCGGCGGAGCCGAGGCCGACGGCGAGCACGCTGGTCACCCCGTCCAGTCCGGTCGGCGCCGGTATCCGGGTCAGTTCCTCGGCCTTGCCCTTCGCGCCGACCGCGCCCAGCTGATCGAGCAGTTCCGCGCGCACGTCGGCGGTGAGCACGTCGCCGAACAGGTCCTCGGGCACGATGGCGGGGCCGTCCTCCGAGGAGGTCAACCCGATGACGAGCACATCGGTGTCCGCGCCGATGGTCTCGGTGCGTGCCAGTTCCGGTCCGAGCGAGCGATCTGCAACAGCGGTCATGGGCACAGGCTATTCGGTCCGTTCCGGATATCGCACCGCGACGCCGTCGAGTAGGAGTTCCACCGCGGCGTGCAGCAGGTCGTCGAAGTCCATCCCGAAGCCGGAGTCCAGGTCTGTCAGGAAGCGGTGCAGGACGGGACGGGTCCGTGGGTCGAGCAACTCGGCGAATTCATGGCGCAGCGCGGTCGCCTCGGCGGCGTCGCGTGGCGCGCCGAAGCCGTCGGCGCGCTCGGAACTCCACAGCAACGCCAGTCCCTGGACCAGGCCCGAAAGTGCGAGATAAATCGCGAATCCCGACTGCCGGGACACGCCGGGGCGATCGAGCGCGGCGAAATTCCGCTCCAGCACGTCCAGCAGCGCGGGGCCGAGTGGAGGGCGGGTGCGCGCCAGCAACGGCAGCATCCATGGATGCCTGCGGTAGAGGCGCCACTCCTCGTGCGCTTCGTGCCGAAGCCGGGGCCGCCAGCCGGTGCACGAGGTGCCCGGTGGCGGAATCTCGTCGAGGACCAGTTCCGCCATGCTCGCCAGGAGCGCTTCCCGGTCGGGGAAGTGGCGGTAGAGGGTGGCGGTTGCGACGCCGAGCGCACTGGCCAGGCGACGCATGGTGAGCCCGTGGATCCCGTCCCGGTCGGCCAGCTCCACCGCTGCCCGGGCGATGCCGACCGCGGTGAGTCCGGCCGGGCGGCCCGTGTGCCGCACCGGAATCGCCGTGCGGCGGGCACGGTAGGCGCGGGCCTGGCAGGAGCGCGAGCAGTACTTGCGCCGTCGGCCCCTGGAGGGCTGGGCGAGTTCGTTCCGGCAGATCGCGCACGTCATGTGAGGTTCCGTTTCGACACACGAACAGGTGTGACGAAATAGTAGTGAAGACTCGCTGACCTGCATAGATTTGCAAACGAACACAGTGTTCACATGAGAAGGGGACGCAATGGAGATCACTGCTCGCCGGGCGACCGGGCGCGACCGTGACCCGCTGATCGAGGCGTTCGTCGCGGCCAGTGCGGACGAGGTGGTGACGGCGTGGATCCTCGAAGATCAACCCGACACCGGGTTCCGCACCGCGTTCGTGCCTGGGTTGATCGATCGCGCCTTGCGGGACGACGAGATCTGGGTCGCGGGCGCGGGCGGGGAGATCTGGTCGATCTCGATCTGGCAGCAGGTCACCTCGATCGAGCGCTTCGCCGCGGAAGCCGCCGAGGCGCGGGCCATGGTCGAACAGGCGCCCGGTGTGCGGGCGCTGCGACGTGCCGCGATCGTCACCGACCTGCTCGCCCGCGAACATCCCCGCGAGTTCCCGCACCGGTACCTGCAAGTGATCGTGACCAGGCCCGAGCATCGCGGCAAAGGAGCCGGTGCGGCGATTCTCGCCGACCGGCTGAAGGAAGCGGTCGTGCCGGTGTTTCTCGAAGCGAGCACCGAACGATCCGCTCGGCTCTACGGCCGGTGCGGGTTCGCCCCCACCGGAACGACACACACGCTGCCGGAGAACGGTCCGACCCTGATCCCGATGTGGTTCGGTCTCGGGGCGTGAGCGGGGCGAGGACCTGGGCATCGGTCCCGGATAAGCTCGGCTGGTGACCGAGACGAGCCTCCTGCAAGGACCCATTCACGCCGTGCACATCGAGCTGGGCGCCACCTTCGCGCCGTTCGGGGGCTGGGAGATGCCGGTGTCGTACGCGGGCACGGTGACCGAGCACCAGGCGGTTCGCACGACGGTGGGGCTGTTCGACGTCAGTCATCTCGGCAAGGCGACGGTGCGCGGTCCGGGCGCCGCGGCGTTCGTGAACTCGGCGCTGACCAACGATCTCGGCCGGATCCGGGCGGGTAAGGCGCAGTACACGCTGTGCTGCGCCCCGGACGGGGGAGTGATCGACGACCTGATCGCCTACTACGTCGGCGACGACGAGATCTTCCTGGTGCCGAATGCCGCCAACACCGCCGCGGTGGTCGCCGAACTGCGCAAGGCGGCGCCCGAAGGCGTCACGGTCACCGACGAGCACCGCGACTTCGCCGTGTTCGCCGTGCAGGGGCCGCGCTCCACCGAGGTGCTGAGCGCGCTCGGTCTGCCCACCGACCTCGAGTACATGGCCTACGCCGACGCAGACTGGGACGGCCGCCCGGTCCGCGTCTGCCGCACCGGCTACACCGGCGAGCACGGCTACGAGTTGCTGCCGCGCTGGGACGACGCCGAGCCGCTGTTCCGCGCCTTGGCCGAGCGGGTGCGCGCGGCCGAGGGCCAGGTGGCCGGGCTCGGCGCTCGCGACACCCTGCGCACCGAGATGGGCTACCCCTTGCACGGGCACGAACTCTCGCCGGACATCTCGCCGGTGCAGGCGCGCTGTGGCTGGGCGGTCGGCTGGACGAAACCGGAGTTCTGGGGGAAGGCCGCTCTGGAACAGGAGAAGTCGGACGGTCCGCGCCGAATCCTGCTCGGCCTGCGGGCGCTCGACCGCGGTGTGCTCCGGCAAGGGCAAACCGTGCTGCGCGATGGCGAACCGGTCGGCGAAACCACGTCCGGCACCTTCTCGCCCACCCTCAAGGTCGGCATCGCGCTGGCCCTGCTGGACACCTCGGCCGACGTCGAACCCGGCACCGAGGTCGAGGTCGACGTGCGCGGCCGCCGCCTGCGCTGCGAGACCGTCCGCCCGCCGTTCGTCCGGACCAACACCAAGTGACCGTCCTGCGCCCGGACGCGGGCATCGGCTGAGATCGGCGCGGCGCGGGAGGGCGCGGACCATGGCGAAATGGTGCGGATCGGGCCGGATAGGATCGTCGGCATGACCGCTGCCGCACAGTTCACCCGTGTTCCGCATCCCGCGCCACTCGCAGCGCAGCGGCGACAAGAGGTACTGGCGCAGCCGGGGTTCGGGCGCCACTTCACCGATCACATGGTCTCGATCGATTACGCGGGCGGCACGTGGACGAACGCGCGGGTGGAGCCGTACGGACCGCTGGCGCTGGATCCCGCGACCATGGTGTTCCACTACGGCCAGGCCATCTTCGAGGGACTCAAGGCCTACCGGCAGAGTGACGGCAGCGTCTCCTGTTTCCGCATCGATGCCAACGCCGCGCGTTTCCGCCGGTCGGCTCGCCGGATGGCGATGGCCGAGCTGCCGGACGAGCTGTTCATCGAGTCGGTCCGGCAACTGCTGGAGGTGGACCGGGACTGGGTGCCCGCGGCGGGCGGCGAGGAATCGCTGTACCTGCGGCCGTTCATGTTCGCCACCGAGGCCGGGCTCGGGGTGAAGCCCGCCGCGGCGTACAAGTACCTGCTGCTCGGCTCCCCGGCGGGGGCGTACTTCCCCCGTGGCGTGAAGCCGGTGCGGGTCTGGCTGTCCACCGAGTACGTGCGTGCCGCGCCGGGCGGCACCGGCGAGGCGAAGGTCGCGGGCAACTACGCGGCGTCGCTGCTCGCGCAGGCCGAGGCGTCGGCCAAGGGATGCGACCAGGTGGTGTGGCTGGACGCGTGTGAGCGCCGCTATGTCGAGGAGATGGGCACCAACAACCTGTTCTTCGTCTTCGGTTCCGGCTCCGAGGCGCGGCTGGTCACGCCGGAACTGTCCGGCTCCTTGTTGCCGGGCATCACCCGTGATTCGCTGCTCACCCTCGCCGCCGATTCCGGTTTCCCGGTCGAGGAGCGCAAGATCTCGGTCGAGGAATGGCGCAAGGGCGCCGAATCCGGTGAGATCACCGAGGTTTTCGCGTGCGGCACCGCCGCGGTGATCACCCCGGTCGGCTGGGTCCGTTCCGGTGACGGCGAATTCACCATCGGCGGCGGAGAGCCCGGCGTGGTCACCATGGCCCTGCGCGACACCCTCACCGGCATCCAGCGTGGCACCTTCGCCGACAAGCACGGGTGGATGCGGCCGATGTGACTCAGCCCGGCATCAGCATGTGCCACTGCTCCAGCGTCTGCGGACGCATGACGTAATTTTTGTCCCGGACAGTGGACAGTGCGGCGTTGGGTTCCTGCGAATACCAGTGTCCCGGGTAGACGACCGGATCGCCGGCGAGGCCGGCCAGGTAGCGCAGGCTGCGGAACATTTCGTCCGAATCGCCGCCCGGGAAATCGGTTCGGCCGCAGCCGTCGACGAACAAGGTGTCGCCGGCGATCAGGCGGTTGTCGAACAGGAAGCATTGGCTGCCCGGCGTGTGGCCGGGGGTGTGTAGTAACTCGATCTCGAAGGTCCCGACGCCGACCTTGTCGCCGTGCTCGTGGCCGGTCAGCTCGCTCTCGGCGATCCCGGTGACATTGGCCACCCACGGTAGCTCTTTGGCGTTGACATGCACTGGGACGCTTGTCTTTTCGAGGAGCTCACGCACTCCGCGCAGGGTGAAGCCGAGCATCGTGCCACCCACGTGATCAGGGTGATGATGGGTGGCGAGCACGCCACTGAGGCGCAGGCCGTCTCCCTCGGCGATGTCCACCAGATCACCCGCCGCGTAGGCCGGATCGATCACCACGCACTCGCCCGTTTCCCGATCGCCGATCAAATACGCGAAGTTGCGCATCTGCGTCGCGATCGGATCGCCCACGGCGTAGTCGCGTCCCGACAACAGCTGGCGAAAATACAGGCGCTCAGAAGACATACCGCCCACCTTATTGCCCGACCCAGACGATCCGCGCGGCACGGCCGGAAAAATTCCAGTGACCCAGACTCTTGCCCGCGTTCGAACTGACCAATGTTCGAATCGGCATGCCGGGCCTGCTGCCGCGGGTGAGTCAGCCGGTGTGGACGGCGAGCGACAGCACGGCTGCCGTGAGTGCGACGGTGGTCTCGACCGCGGCGCCGAGGACGTCGCCGGAGAGTCCGCCGAAGCGACGGGCGCAGTGCCGGACCAGAATCGCCGAGGCGACCAGGCCGAGCACCACCGCGAGGGGGCCGAGCCACGCACAGCCGGGGACGGCGAGTACAGCGAGGCCGATCGCGATCGCGGACCAGGCGGCCACGACGAGGGCCGACTGCGTGTCGGCCACCAGAATGCCGAAACCGGTGCCGGGCGCGGCGGGGACACCTCGGCAGGCGAGGATTACCGCGACACGGCCGGTGGCCACGGCGAGGGCGACCGCGAGCCATCTGCCCGAATCGGCGAGGGCCGCGAACGAGAACGCTTGGACCCCGATGGTGAAGACGAGTCCCGCCACACCGAACGGGCCGGCCCCGCCGCTCTTCATGATCTCCCTGGCCCGCTCCGGCGGGCCGTAGCTGCCGAGCCCGTCCAAGGTGTCGGCCAAGCCGTCGAGGTGCATGCCTCTGGTGATCAACGCCAGCGCGCCCACCACCAGTAGCCCGGCAAGCGCGGTGCTTGCTCCGGCCCGGGACAGTGCCCCGAGCAGGGCCGCCGCCCCGGCGCCGAGCAGGGCCCCGACCAGTGGCGCCAACAAGATCGCGCGCCCCGCCGCCGGTCGATCCACGGCATCCGGCCCGCGGACCGGCAGCACGGTGAGCCAGGAAATCGCCAACCGGACACCGTTCATGCCGGACCCCGGGCGGCGGCCGGCGCTTCGCGCGGGTTGACGATGTGGGAGATGACCGGCTGCGGCGTCGAGTTCCGCCTGCGCACCGCCGACGGCTGATGAATACAGCCCGCAGATGGAAGGCCGTGCTGACGGAGATTCGCCCGCGCCTGCTCGGGAGCGCGGGGGATCCGCCGTCGGCCTGTCGTGCGGGACGGCGTCACTTGCGCAGGTTCGGCGCGGGGCTCGCCGGTTCCGGGTCGGCGGTACTGACGCCCGCTTCGCCGAAAGTGGACATCTCCGCGAGGGTGGCCACCGCCGAGCGGAGGATGGGAAGGGCGGTCAGGGCTCCTGAGCCTTCGCCGAGGCGCATGGTCAGATCGATCAGAGGGTCCAGGCGCAGATGACGCAGCGCGAGATCGTGGGCCGGTTCGGTGGAGCGATGACCGGCCAGCCACCAAGCGCTCGCGCCCGCGGCGAGATCCTCGGCGACCATCGCCGCCGCCGTGACGACGACGCCGTCGAGGACGACGGGCGTGCGCCGGGTGGCGGCTTGGGCGAGGAAAGCGGCCATCGCGGCGAAGTCGGCGCCCCCCGCTACGCGCAGGAGTTCGACCGGATCCTTCACCACCGGACGGGCGCGGCGCATCGCGTCCCGGATCGCGGCGACCTTGCGGATCCATCCGGCGTCGTCCACGCCGGTGCCGCGGCCGACGGCGGCGACCGGTTCGGTGTTGGTGAGACTCGCGACGAGCACGGTGGCCGGGGTGGTATTGCCGATGCCCATGTCGCCCGCGATCAGCAGATCGGCGCCCGCATCGATCTCCTCGTCGGCGATGGCGCGGCCCGCCTCCAGCGCCGCGCGGACCTCTTCCGCGGTGAGCGCGTCCTCGCGATCGATCGCGCCGCTGGAACGACGCACCTTGTGCTTGGACACCTGCGGGTCGGTGTCGGCGTCCACGGAGATGTCCGCGACCCGGACCGTCGCGCCCGCAACGGCCGCGAGCGCGTTCACCGCGGCGCCGCCACCGAGGAAGTTCGCGACCATCTGCGCGGTGACCTCGCTCGGGTACGCCGATACTCCGTGCCGTGCGATGCCGTGATCCCCGGCGAAGACCACGACTCTGGCGCGCTCGAACTGCTTCGGCGGGCACGTGCCCTGGCAAGCCGCCACCCAGTTGCCGAGTTCCTCCAATCGGCCCAGCGCCCCGGCAGGCTTGGTCAGCTGCGCCTGCCGCTGCTCGGCGGCCGCACGAAACTGTGTGTCCGGAGGCGCTACCGGTCCGAATCCGTGCGTCACTATCGAGCCTTTCGGTCATGGCGGTTACGCCGACTACGCCGCCCAATCTTGCCATTGCCCCCTTCGCGCCGTCCGGCCGTGACCTGTCTCGCGGCAGTGGCCCGCCCGTGCTCGCCTGCTCGTTGCGCCTCCGAGCGCATCCCGGTTCACGGCATATGCCGTCTTCCGGACGAGCAGCCGCCTGCGAGCAACCTGTCAGCTGCACCACTCGTCGCGCAGGCGGCAGTAGGGGTCTACGACCCACCTGCGCAGCGGGTCGCCTTTCGTCGAGCGGGCCTCGCGCACCCGCGCCGGGCGGCAACAGCGCACGGCGCTATTTGAGGCGCAGCGGGAGCCCCGCGACGACGAGGAAGGCTTCGTCGCAGACCTGGGCGAGGCGCTGGTTGAGGATGCCGATCTCGTCGCGGAAGAGGCGGCCGGAGCGCGTGGCGGGGATGACGCCCATGCCGACCTCCGGGCTGACGATCACCAGATCGCCGGTATAGGCGGCGACGGCTGCCACCAGTGCGTCGGTGTCGGGGCAGACCGTGCCGCGCGGGGCGTCCCACGCGTCGCGCGCGTCGATGCGGCCGGTCAGCCAGGTACCGATGTCGTCGATCAGAGTGAGGGCGGGGGGCTGCGCGGGTTCGGCGAGAATTGTTGCCGGGTCCGCGCTTTCGACGGTCGACCAGCCTGCCGGGCGTCGGCCGCGGTGGGTGGCGATGCGTTCGGCGAAGTCGTGGTCGGCGGGGTCGGGCACCGCGGTGGCGAGATAACGCACCGGACCGCCCGCCCGGACCGCGATGTCCTCGGCGAACGCCGACTTCCCCGACCGCGCGCCACCGAGAACGAGGGTGCTGCGTGGCGCTGGCGACGAGGGAGTTTGTGACACGGGTGCACGGTATCAATCGAAAAGCACACCGCCACACGTGTCCGCGGATCCGCGCTCAGGGGCCGCCGAAGCAGACGCGTCCCGGACCGAACTGCGACGCGCCGCCCGGGAGACCTTCGAGTGGCTGCGGTAAGCCGGTCGGCATCCGATGCGGGTTCGCCGATAGGCGTCGGGGTGGCCGTGAGCGAGGGCGGTTACAGCTGTCGCGTTTCCGCGTTCAGAGCGAGGCTTCCGGGCTGCGGCCGAAGCGGCGACGGTATTCGGTGGGGGCGATGCCGACGAGGCGTTGGAAGTGGTGGCGCAGGAGAGCACCGGAGCCGAAGCCGGAGCGGGCGGCGATGTGCTCCAGCCCGAGGTCGGTGTCCTCCAGCAAATGCTTGGCCAGTAGTACGCGCTGGTTGGTGAGCCATTTGACGGGCGTGGTTCCGGTCTCGGCGACGAACCGGCGCGCGAAGGTGCGGGTGGACATGTTGGCGCGCGTGGCGAGGTCTTCCACCGTGTGTGGCAGGTCGAGGTGCTCGTTCATCCACTCCAGAGTGGGGATGAGGCTGTCGGAGGTGCACGCGGCGACGGGGCGTTCGATGAACTGCCGCTGCCCGCCGTCGCGCTGCGGCGGGACCACCATGCGCCGCGCGATCGCGTTGGCCACGCCGCTGCCGAGTTCGCGCCGCACCAGGTGCAGGCAGGCGTCGATGCCCGCGGCGGTGCCCGCGCTGGTGATCAGATCGCCTTCGTCGACGAACAGCACGTCCGGATCGACGGTCGCCGCCGGGTACGCAGCGGCGAGTTGCTCCACATGACGCCAGTGCGTGGTGCACTTGCGGCCGTCGAGCAGCCCGGCGGCCCCGGCCAGGAAGACGCCGGAACACACGGTGAGCACGGTCGCCCCGGCTGCCGCCGCCTCGCGGACGGCCGTGACGACCCGTGGATCGAATCCCTGGTCCGCCGCCGCGGCGGGGATGGCCACCAGATCGGCCGCCGCCAGCTCCGCGAGCCCGTATTCCGGTGTGACCGTGATCCCGGGGCTGGTCGAGCGCAGCGGGACGCCCGGCTCGGCCCCGCACACCCGGAAATCGAAGCCCGGCAGCCCGTCGGCCGTGCGGTCCAGGCCGAAAACCTCGCAGATGACCCCGAATTCGAACATGGCCATGCGTTCGGACAGCACCACGGCGACCTTCGACAGCATGCCGTCAGTCTAGTGGCCGTATTTTTACGAACAATGTCAGCACCGCCACTTTCGGCCGTAAATAACTGGACGCAAAATTACTGCCATGGTTACTTTCCTCGTCGCCCTGGCAGTCATCGTGGCTTTCGCCACACTCGTCGCCCGCGGAACGGCTCGCGCGGGTTCCTCGAACGTGGTCGACCGCGACGCGCAGCGCCTGCACTCAGAACTGGCGGCGATGCTCGGCCGCAACACCCATCACCGCTGACGCAACGTCGCGCTCCCCTCCGGCATCGCGCAGCGGCCCAGGCAAGTTGGGCGAAGGGCGACTGCGAACCGCCCGGGCTCAACCACAGCTGTTCGGGCGAAGCAAGCTCGAGCATGGCCGGGCGCATCGGCTGCCGCGCAGGTGACAGGGACGCAAGCGGCTATCAGCTCGAGTCGGCAGCCGGGTCTATCGACCGTATGACGTGAGAGTGGGCTTCGACACCTACGCGCCCAGCGCACCCCAACTCCCGGTTTCGAGCGAAGCGAGATCGAGCATGCGCCGTTCGCGGCCCGGCTCGCGTCCGAGTGGCCGCCGCGTAGGCGACGAAGGAGCAAGCGGTGGTCGCTCGGACGCGAGCCAAGAAGGGGCCGCGAACACCCAGCGCCGCAGGCGCTGGAAAAACTACACGGCGTCGCCGGGGCTGACGCGCGGCTTGGGGGCGCGCATCTTGCGGATCTGTGAGGCGCGGACGAATGCGTACCAGCCCAGCCGGTACCCGCCGTCGGTGGTCTCCGGGAAACGCTCCCTGACCCGGTTGTTCACCACCCGGCCGAGCAGCACGCCCTCGACGCCCATGAACAGCATCATCACCAGCATGGCCAGGGTGACGATGGTCTGCAGCGCGGGCGCGACGAACATCGACAGGATCAGCACCAGCGCCATCGGCATGAACAGGCCGACCAGGTTGCGCCGGGCGTCGACGATGTCGCGCACGAACGCCCGGACCGGGCCCTGGTCGCGGGGCGGCAGGTATTTGTCCTCGCCCGCGAGCATGCGTTCCCGTCGGTCCGCGGCGGCCTCGCGCCGTCTGGCGGACGCGGCCTTGCGTTCCGCCCTGGTGCCCCGCGCGGCCTTGCGGCGGGCGCGGGCCTCCTTCGCGGTGAGCGGAGCGGGCGCTATCGGGCCACGGCGCTTGCCTTGTGCGTCACGGCGTTTCGGGGTGGGGCGGCCCTTGCCCGCGGTGGCCGTGGCCGCCGCGCGGGTGGTGCCCGCGGCCGAGCCACCGTCCGTGACCACCGTCGATTCGGCGGTCGCGTCGGTGCTGCTGGACTCGCCGCGACGGAAGAACTTCACACAGACCAGGCTATTCGATGGGTAGCGCGGCGAGAAATGCGGTCCGATTCGCCCGGAGTGTGCGGTGTCACGCAGGTTGCGTGTCGCCGCGGATCGGGTGGTGGCAAGATGGAGGAATAGCAGCCGGCCGAGTGGTGTTGACCGACACGACCCCGTGCGCTGTTCGGGTAGACCACAGGTTCCTCGAGGAGAGTTCATGACTGTGCAGAACGAGACCGCCACCCACGGTGTGAGTCTGACCGACGCCGCCGCCGCGAAGGCGAAGGCACTGCTGGACCAGGAGGGACGCGACGACCTGGCGCTGCGGATCGCGGTGCAGCCGGGTGGTTGTGCCGGCCTGCGCTACCAGCTGTTCTTCGACGACCGCTCGCTCGACGGCGACCTCACCGTCGACTTCGCGGGCGTCACGCTGGCCGTCGACCGGATGAGCGCGCCGTACGTGCAGGGCGCCTCGATCGACTTCGTCGACACCATCGAGAAGCAGGGCTTCACCATCGACAACCCGAACGCCACCGGCTCCTGCGCCTGCGGCGACTCCTTCAACTGAGGCCGGCCGCCGCTCCGGGCCTTCGGGCCGTACGAGTCGGGTGACGTGGGCTCGCGAAATCGGTTGTCCCGTCCGGACATGTAGGTGCGCGGCTGCGCCCGGATCGGTGCGGCGGATCCGCTACGGTGAGACCGGGACCTTTGTCGTCCCGGTCTTGACCGCCTGCCGCCTACAGTTGAAGGGCCCAGCCACGTGTCCATAGCCGTTTCCGCGTCCATTGCGACCGACCACCTCATGCGCTTCCCCGGACGGTTCGCCGACGTACTGCTGGCCGATCAGCTCGACCACGTGTCGCTGAGCTTCCTCGTCGATGATCTGCAGATCCGTCGCGGTGGCGTCGGTGGCAACATCGCCTACGCCATGGGCCTGCTCAATCGCACCCCCTTGCTGGTCGGTGCCGTCGGCGCCGACTTCGGCGAGTATCGCGCCTGGCTGGAGAAGCACGGCGTCGACTGCTCCACGGTGCTGGTCTCCGAGCGCGCCCACACCGCGCGTTTCGTCTGCACCACCGACGACGACATGGCCCAGATCGCGTCGTTCTACCCCGGCGCGATGAGCGAGGCCCGCGACATCTCCATCGCCGAACTCGCCGAGACCAGGGACCTGGATCTCGTCCTGGTCGGCGCCAACGACCCCGAGGCGATGCTGCGGCACACCGCGGAGTGCCGTGAACTCGGCATCCCGTTCGCCGCCGATCCCTCCCAGCAGCTGGCCAGGCTGGACGGCGACCAGTCCGTGCAGCTCATCGATGGCGCCGCGTACCTCTTCACGAACAAGTACGAGTGGGCGCTGCTGCTGCAGAAGACCGGTCTGAGCGAGGAAGAGGTCGCCCAGAAGGTCGGCGTCCGCGTCACCACCCTGGGCGCGGATGGCGTGCGGATCGTCGACCGCGACGGCGCCGAGGTGACCGTCGGCGTCGTGCCCGAGGTCGAGAAGGTCGAGCCGACCGGTGTCGGCGATGCCTTCCGCGCCGGCTTCCTCACCGCGCATACCGCCGGGCTGAGCCTGGAGCGTTCCGCGCAGCTCGGCTCGCTGATCGCCGTGCTCGTCCTGGAGACGATGGGCACCCAGGAGTGGACGCTGAGCAAGGAGTCCGCGCTGGAGCGCCTCACACAGGCCTACGGCCCGGAGTCCGCCGCGGACATCAAGACCCTGCTCTGATCGTCACGACGAAAGGCGCGCACCCGGCCGGGTGCGCGCCTTTCGCATGTTCACGCGCTACAGCGAAACGGGGTACGCGGGTTCCTGGATCTCCGGCTTGATCCGGTCCTCGACGAAGATGCCGTGCCACACCATGAACACCAGCAAGGTCCACAGCCTGCGGCTGTGATCGGCGGTTCCGGCCCGGTGCGCGACCAGCATCTCGCTGATCGCGGGCTTGTTCAGCAGGTGGCCGGTCTGCGACTCGGCGATCTGCTGCTGTGCCCAGTCGTAGAGTTCGGTGCCGCGCAGCCAGTGCCGCAGGGGGACCGGGAAGCCGAGCTTGGCGCGATGCAGCACGTGCGGGGGCACGATGCCCTCCAGCGCCTGGCGCAGCGCGTACTTCGTGGTCTCCTTGGTGATCTTCTGATCGAACGGCAGCCCCTCGGCCGCCTTCAGCACCTCGGTGTCCAGGAACGGCACGCGCAGTTCCAGCGAGTTCGCCATGGTCATCTTGTCGGCCTTGACCAGGATGTCGCCGCGCAGCCAGGTGAACAGGTCGAGGTGCTGCATCCGGGCCACCGGGTCCCAGCCGCGCGACTGGGCGTACAGCGGCGCGGTGACGTCCTGATGGGTCCACTCCGGCCGGAACTCGCGCAGCACGGCGCGCAGCTGGGCGTCGCTGAAGCTGCGCGCGTTGCCGTAGTAGCGCTCCTCCAGGGTGAGCGAGCCGCGGTGCAGCAGGCTCTTGCCCCTTGTGCCTTCCGGGATCCGCTCCGACAACTTGCCCGCCAGCCTGCGCAGGCCGCGGGGCAACTTCTCGAAAGGCCGCAACGACAGCGGCTCGCGGTAGATGGTGTATCCGCCGAACAGCTCGTCGGCGCCCTCACCGGAGAGCACCACCTTGACGTGCTTGCGCGCCTCCTTGGCGACGAAATACAGCGGGACCAGCGCCGGATCGGCCACCGGGTCGTCGAGGTACCAGACGATCTCCGGGATCGCCTGGGCGAACTCGGCCGGGGAGACCACCTTCACCACGTGGCGCGCGCCGATCGCCTCGGCGCTCTCGGCGGCGACGTCCACCTCCGAGTAGCCCTCCCGCTCGAACCCGGTGGTGAACGTGATCAGCTTCGGGTTGTGCCGCATGGCCAGCGCGGCGACCGCGGTGGAGTCGATGCCGCCGGACAGGAACGAGCCGACCGTCACGTCGGCGCGCATGTGCTTGGCGACGGAGTCCTCGAGCGCCGCGGCGATCTCCCGGTAGCGCGCCGTCGCCGAACCGGCGGTGAACGGGCGCACCGGGAACTTCGGGGTGAAATACCGGGTGACGACCGGAGCCGCACCGGGCCGCACGGTGGCGTAGCTGCCGGATTCCAGCCTGCGCACGTCCTTGTGCAGCGTCTCCGGTTCCGGCACGTACTGGAGCACGGTGTAGTGCTCCAGCGCCCGCGGGTCCAGCGCGTCGCTCAGCTCCAGCGCGGGCAGCAGTTCCAGCAGGCTCTTCTTCTCGCTCCCGAACGCGGTGCCGCCGGGCCCGGTGGCCAGGAACAGCGGCTTGATGCCGAACGGGTCGCGCGCGAGGAACAGGTCCTTGGTCTCGGTGTCCCAGATCGCGAAGGCGAACATGCCGCGCAGCCGCCGCACCGCCTCGGGGCCCCAGTAGTGGAACGCCGCGACGATGGCCTCGCTATCGCCCTCCGTGTGGAACATCTTCCCGTCCGGGAACTCGGCGGCGTGCGCCTCGGCGAGTTCGGCGCGCAGCTCCAGGTAGTTGTAGATCTCGCCGTTGAAGGTGAGCGCGTAGCGGTCGGGCTGCTCGGGCGGGCCCCAGCGCAGCGGCTGGTGCGAGTGCTCGATGTCGATGATCGACAGGCGGTTGAAGCCGAAGATCACCTGGTCGTCGTGCCAGGTGCCGCGCTCGTCCGGGCCGCGGTGACGCACACAGTGCAAGGCTTCGTAGACCTGCTCCACCGTGCCAGGTGCCGCCTCGTCAGATGCCAGGAATCCGAGCAGTCCACACACGGCGTCGGCAACCTCATTTCTCACAGTCGGGATACGCGCGCACCGGATGGGGCGCAAAGGGGCGAAATCTAGTGTCCGAGTATGCCGCACCCACGGGATTCGCGCGTCGTGCGCACCACGTCCGGGACGGAATCGCTGGTGACGGTGATCGGTGCGCGCTCGGTGAGGTGCCGAAGCCGACCCGACGACGAACCGGGGGTGCGTTTGGTCTACGCTGCGTAGTACTCAGGTCTCTCTCAGGCGACCCGCGCGCAACGCGCTGGCCCGGAGGGCGTCCTGAACGAGCTTAGGACGTATCGTCGGGGCCTATCGCAGCCCCGAACGATGCACTGTCGGAATGTGTGGCGACCAGGAAGGCGTGAGCGTGGCGCACAAGGCGAGCGAAGAGATCGGGGCACGACCCGCCCGGGGTCGGCAGGGCCGCATCCTTCGGCGGGCCGGGCTGGCGGTGTCCTTGGGGATCACCGCGCTGCTCGTCTCGGGCTGCTCGATCGACAATGTTTGGCTGCGGTTCGGCTGGCCGTCGGGTATCACGCCGCAGGCCACCCGGATGCGGGAACTGTGGACCTGGTCGGTCATCGCCGCGCTGGCGATGGGCGTGCTGGTCTGGGGCCTGACCTTCTGGACCGTCGCGTTCCACCGCAAGAAGGCGGACTCCCCGGAGTTCCCGCGCCAGACCGGCTACAACGTGCCGCTGGAACTGACCTACACGGCGATCCCGTTCGTCATCATCGCCGTGCTGTTCTACTTCACCGTGGTCGTGCAGAACTACGTGCACGAGAAGGTGGCCGACCCCGATGTCACCGTCGACGTGACCGCCTTCCAGTGGAACTGGAAGTTCGGTTACCGCGAAGTCGACTTCAAGGACGGCTACAAGTTCGACGGCATCGACACCGCGCGTGAGACGGTGAACCAGGAGCAGCTCGAGCAGTACGAGGAGCGGACCAAGGACGGCCACCCGCAGCCGGGCCCGGTGCACGGCAAGCCGGAGAACGACATCCTGTCCTACCTGCACTACGACAAGGTCGAGACGATCGGCTCGAGCAACGAGATCCCGGTGCTGGTGCTGCCGACCGGCAAGGTCATCGAGTTCCAGCTCGCCGCCGCCGACGTGATCCACGCCTTCTGGGTGCCGGAGTTCCTGTTCAAGCGGGACGTGATGCCCAACCCGAAGGAAAACAACTCCGACAACGTCTTCCAGATCACCAAGATCGAGAAGGAGGGCGCGTTCGTCGGCCGCTGCGCCGAGATGTGCGGCACCTTCCACTCGATGATGAACTTCGAGGTCCGCGCGGTCACGCCGGAGAAGTTCACCAAGTACCTGGACGCGCGCCAGGCGGGCAAGACCAACGCCGAGGCGCTGGAGGCCATCGGTGAGTCCCCCGTCGCCACGTCCACCACGCCGTTCAACACCAGGCGCGACACCAAGAGCGCGGCCTCGGCCGAGAGCAAGTGAGGATTTGATCTGACATGAAGATCGAAGCGCGGATTTTCGAACTGCTCACGGTGTTCTTCATCATCGTGGCGGTGGTCTACGGCTTCTTCACCGGCCAGTCGCGCACCGGCGTCGAGTGGGCGGGCACCACGGCCACCGTGCTGACCGCGGGCCTGTCGCTGATCATCGGCACCTACTTCCGGTTCGTCGCCCGTCGTCTCGACCTGCGCCCCGAGGACTACGAGGACGCCGAGATCGTGGACGGTGCCGGCGACCTGGGCTTCTTCTCGCCCGGCAGCTTCTGGCCGATCACCCTGGCCGCCGCCGGTTCGGTGACCGCCCTCGGCCTGGCGTTCTTCCAGTTCTGGCTGATCGGCATCGGCGTCGTCTGCGTGCTCGCGGCCGCCGCCGGTCTGGTGTTCGAGTACTACCTCGGCCCGGAGAAGCACTGACCTGAGAACCCGCCGAAGCGGCCCCATCGGAAAACCGGTGGGGCCGCTTCGCGTCTGCCTGTGCCTGTTCGGTCGAACCGGCTCATCCCCGACGAGACCGTGCCTGATATGAAAGTCCGGGTGGGACGTAAGAAGTTGCTGGAGCCGACCCTGACGGAGTTGCCGCACGGGCCGCACGGTCTGGCTCGTGATCTGGTGACCGGGTCCCAGCGGCAGCGGCTTTTGTACGGGGTGACGGTTGTCGTCGCGGATCGCGGCTATCCCACCGCCACAATCGCGGATATCGCCGCAGCGGCGAAGGTTTCGCGCCGCACGTTTTACCAGCACTTCTCGGACAAGGAAGCGTGTTTCCTCGCCGCGGCCGAGACCGGCCGGGATCTGATGATCGAGCACCTCGAGCGCGTGATGAGGCAGGTGTTCGCGGGACCGGTCGAGCCCCTCGAGGCTTTACGGCTCGGAATCCGCGAGTATCTCACTCTATTGCGTGACGAACCGTCGTTCGCCCGCGCGTTCTATCTGGAAACCGCCGTGGCCGGGTCGCGCGCGATCGAGTCGTTCGAACGATGTCAACGCTGGTTCGCCGGATTCATCCGATCATGGCGTGAGGCGGCGGGCCCCGTCGATCCACCGGTGCCGGATGACGCGTATCTGGCGGTGACCGACGCGGTCAACGAGGCCGTCCGCCGAACCCTGCGGGCGGGAGGTGACTTGCTCGCACTCGAGGACACCGTGCTGTACATACACCGCGCGCTGCTCGGTCTCGCGACGTCGGCCGACTAGGGCACGACTGTGTCGCCAGGACCGGTGAGGTCGCAGGAAGCGTCGTCGCTGGTGTTGCCGCCTTCGGAGACAATCCTCGCGAACGCCTTCGCGCAGCTGGACGAAGCGATGCCGGAGGTATTTCCCGTGATGATGGAATTCCGCACTTTCACGATGCCCACCGGAACATCGAGCGCATCCGTCACCTGGCGTGGGAGGGTATCGAGATAGGCGGGCGCCACGTTGATGCCGCCACCGGCGTCCGAGGCACTGTTTCCGGTGACCGTCGTCCGATCGAAGGTCACCACCCCTCGGCCTCGGACATCTACACCGCCGCCACGTCCGGCGAAGCCACCCGGGCGGTACCACACTCCGGGATCGACCACGCGGTTGTCGGAGATCCTGGAGTCGGTGAAGGTGCAGGTGTTATCGCATCGCACGCCGCCCGCCTCGCCGGACACGTTGCCGGTGATGATCGTATTTCTCGTTTGCAGGTCCGATCCCGGCACATTGAAGATCCCGCCGCCGTACCCGGCGCTGTTACCCCGGACCACGACATCCTCGAGTACGAGGTTCGAGGAATTGGAGATTCCGCCGCCGCCGGTGTCGTAGTACGGGATCTCGTGTTGAGCGGTGACTCCGCCGGTCACGGTCAATCCCGTCAACGTCACCGGCGCGGAGACACTGAGGACCCGGTCGATCCCCGCGGCATCCAGCACCGTCTGATCGCGGCCCGCGCCACGCAGGGTCGTCGCCGCGGTGAGGTTCAGGTCTCCGGTGGTCGCATCCGGGTTGCGGCCTTGCACCTTCTGTGGATCGGGACGGATCATCAAGATGTACCGTCCTTCGGGCACCACGATTGTGCTCCCGGGCCGGGCGTTGGCGGTCTGCACTGCCGCGCGCAGTGAGCAGGCGCCGGCGACGGTACGGCAAAGCCCGCTGTACGGATCGGCCGCGACGCCGTCGGCTGTGGTGTTCACGGTGATCACCGCTGGAGAATTCGCATCGGGCACGGTGTCGGCGGAGGCCGCGCCAGGGAATCCGCCTGCAGTTGCCGCGATCAGGGATGCGATGGCGACGCCGCGGGCCGTCGCGGGAAATGCGCTCGTCCTCATGAAGTTTCGAATCCAATTCAGCAACACGAAATAAGGTACGCCCGCGTATGAGTGGGGTACGCAAGCGTCTACAACTATGTCGCAGAGTGGCGCCCTTCGGGGGTGTTTCCGGGAATCCGCTCGCCGGACGCCGATCCGCCTCCGCACGCCGGGTCATGCCGGGCGCCGTGGGAGGCACCCTCGAGCCGCTTCGAGAGCGTCGATGCGTTTCACTGCTCTTCCAGGCTTTTCAGCCGTTCAGCAGTGTCTTCGCCCCGGGTGCGGTCAGCGGCGACGTGATTGCCCAAGCTCGCGTGCCGCGGGCGCTGTGGCCGCGCGCACGCGAATCTACTCCGCTTCGTACCGCAGCGCGTTCTCCGAGCGGCAGATCTCCTCGATGCCGGAGACGATGTCGCGCAGCAGTTCCGAGGGCAGGGCGGCGGGGCGCAGGCGGCAGGTGAAGGTGATCAGGCCGTGGTCTTCGGGGGGCAGGCCGCGGGCGGCGGATTCCGCGCGCAGGTAGCGGGAGCGCACGCCGTAGGTCATCGCAGAGATGACGGTGAAGCAGCCGGTGCGTTCCCGATGGCCCGAGAACAGGTCGTGCAGGCGGTAGAACACCGACGCATAGCTCGACAGGGGCGCGAAAACGCCCACCCGGTAGGCGGGACCACGCTCGGACGAACTGAGCGCTGTATCGGCCAGATACTCGGCATCGCGCAGGGTCTGTACCTTCGGCGCGAACAGCACCGCGCCCGCGGCCGCGTTGCGCACCGGCATGCCCGCCTTGCCGGGCGCGGCCGAGGCGATGGCGCCCAGCGATTTCCGTGCCCGCGACCCGACCTCGCGCCGGGCACGCAGTCCCCGGGTGGGCGCGGTGGGGTAGAGGCTCGACCACTGCCCGAAGCGGACGGTGCCCAGTTGCACGTGGCCGGTGCCGACCGGACGCGCCACCTTCAGCGGCGCGGTGTCGACCCAGCGGCCGACCTGCAGTTCGGCGTTGCCGGGCCGGGTGATCTCGGCGTACGCGTGCTCGACGAAGGAATCGAAGTCGAGGAACCGGTCGGCGTCGGTGGTCAGCCAGGTGCGCTCCTTGTCGATCTCGATGGCGTCCAGAGTGAGCGCGGTGATGATGCCCGCGCGACCGCCCGCGCCGAGGACGCGCTGGAATCGCTCGGTGTGGTGGGTGCGCCCGCAGGTGCCGATACGCCCGTCGGTGTCCACGTACTCCAGATCGACGATCTGGTCGATGAACAGGCCGTGCTTGTGCGAGGCCGCGCTGACGCCGCCGACCGAGGCGAAGCCGCCCGCGGTGATGTCGCGGTGGTCGCCGACGATCGGCAGGCCGAGGCCGTGGGCGCCGAGCCTGCGGTCGATGTCGGACAATTTGGCGCCCGCCTGCACCCGGACGGTGCGCCTGCCCAGGTTGATGTCCAGCACCTGGTTCATCCGGCGCAGCGACACCACGGTCGGCTGGGCGGGCAGCGTGAGCCCCTCGTCGAGCAGTTCGCCGCCGCGTACCATCAGCCGTTCCGTTCGCCCGCGTGAATCCCGCACCGTGCGAACGACATCGGCGGTATCGCGCGGGAGGTATTCCTCGGCGTTGGAGACAGTTTGCGGCGTGCTCATGGCCCAAAAGCTAACCACAGCGCGGCCCGCCCCGCTTCCCCGAATCCGGGAGTCACCGCGACGCGGGCGCAAGGCTCTTGCTGAACAGGACGGATCCGGCGGCATCGCACAGGTCGACGGTCAATTCCCTCGACTTTCCGTCGATGCGGACCTCGCCGAAATGCTGGAAGGCGTCCAGCGGCGAGCTGTTCTGCACCGGCGGCGCGTGGACGTAGACCGCCTCGGGGCCGAACGTGCCGTCCAGCTGATTCGGGCCGAACGCGCCCGCGTTGAGCGGACCGGAGACGAACTCCCAGAACTCGTCGAAGTCGGTGAAGACCGCGCGCTCGGGCGAATAGCGGTGGGCGGCCGTGTAGTGCACGTCGGCGGTGAGCCAGACGACGTTCGCCACCTTGTTCGCCCGCAGCGCCGAGAGCACCTGGGCGATCTCGCGTTCCCGGCCCGACGGCGCGCCGGGATCGCCGTTGGCGGGACCTTCGAAGGCGGTGGTGTTCTTCTGTTCGCCGTCCGAGACGATCACGCCGAGCGGCAGGTCGTTGGCGATGATCTTCCAGGTGGCGGTGGATTCGCGCAGACCGTCGATCAGCCATTTCGTCTGCGCCGGACCGAGAATGCGGCCGTTCGGCCCGTTGTTGACATCGTTGGCGTCCTTGTTCGCGCGCATGTCGAGCACGAAGACGTCCAGCAGCGGACCGTAGGCGATCTTGCGATACAGGCGGCCGTCCACCGCTTCTCGCGGTTCCAGTGGCATCCACTCGTGGAAGGCCTGCCAGGAGCGGGTGGCGAGGGTGTCCATGCCGCGTTCGGTGTAGCCCTTGGACTCGGCGACGAGTCCGCCGGGGTACCAGTTGTTCACCGTCTCGTGGTCGTCCCACTGCACCATCTGGGCGACCGAACTGTTGAACCGGCGGTAGTTCTCGTCGGTCAGGTTATAGGCGTAGTTGCCGCGGAACTGATCCAAGGTCTGCGCGACAGCGCTTTTCGCCTCGCTCACCAGATTGCGCCAAACCCGGCCGTCGGGCAGCGTGACCGATTCCTTCAACGGTCCGTCGGCGTAGATGGAGTCGCCGGAGTGCAGGAACAGATGCGGGTCGCGGGCGGCCATCGCGGCGAAGATCCTCATACCGCCGAGTTCCGGGTTGATGCCATAGCCCTGACCCGCGACGTCGCCGGACCATTGCAGCCGGATGTCCGCCGCGGCGGTGGGCGCGGTGCGGAAGACGCCGGTGACCGGTTCGGAGGTGGCGCCGTCCTCGCCGCGCAGCGTCACCCGGTAGTGCACCTGCTGTCCGGCGGGCAGGCCGTTGACCCGCACCCGGCCGGTGCCGTCGGAATCCGGGGTGAGCAGCGGCCCGGTGAAGCGCATGGGATCGGTGAACGAGTCCGTCGCGGCGGTTTCCACGAGCAACGTGGCGGGGCGATCGGCGCGGGCCCAGATCAGGGCGCCGTCGGTGCGTGGGTCACCCACCGCCACGCCGTGGGTGAGCACCGACCGCTGCCGGACCAGCGCCGGGCCCCCGTTGCCCGGCGAGCAGGCCGCCAGCGCAGGGGCCGCCACGAGTCCGAATGCGCAGGCGCGTAAAACGGTGCGCCGGGAGGGTCCTGAGGCCGAGCCGCTCATGAGGAAACTCTGGCGCAATTACGTCAACGTCACATGAACTCGCCGGGTCCGTGCGGCCAACAAGCAACGGGACCTCAGTGCGCGAGTCGCTCCAGCCGGTGGTGCAGCTCGCCCGCCCAGTCGACGCCGCCCAGGTGCTGGTAGTCCACCCAGAGCGCGTCGAAGACGTCGCGGCCCTCGGAGATCCATCCGCCGCGCTTGTCCGCTTCCAGGACCACACTCATGCCGGTCTCGGTCGGGACGAAAGTCACCTCGAGCTGGTTCAGGCGCGGGTAGTGCGGCGAACCGGCGAACTCGATCTCCTGGTAGAACGGCAGGGTCTGAGGTGTGTTGTGCACCCGTCCCGATTCCACGTCCGCGCTGCGCAGGTGGAATCCCAAGCGCTCCACCGCTTCCAGCAGCACGTGCTGGGCGGGCAGCGCGCCTACGCCGATCGGGTCGGTGTCGGCGGCGTCCACCGCGCCGTGGATCTCCACGACCGTGCGCAGCGACACCACCGTGCCGGGCAGGTGCCTGCCGTTGTAGAACGTGATCGGCGTTTCCATCGGCGCGCGGGCCGCGAAGCGGAACTCCGGCACCGCGCCCACGGGCAGATGCAACGGCCCGTGCACCCCGGTGCGGCCGAACGCGATATCGCGCAGGCCTTCGTGATCCTCGTACTCCTGCTCGGCCCTGGTCACGAACTCGACCGCCACCTGAGCGATTTCCTGCGCGACCGCCCCGCCCCGCAACCGGATCACACCCTCGACCGTGCCCCCGGGCTGCACACCCGGCGTGAACAACTCGGTCTCCACCTCGGCCCCACCGACTCCGGCCGCCGCCAGCAACTTCTTGAACATGCTCGTACTTTCGCCGCGCCGTCTTACCGAAGGCTTGTCATTACCTTGTCGCCCTGGACGACTCGGCCGAGTGTATGGCGCCGGCCGGTGGAAGCAGCGCCGCTCCGGTCAGCGCGTGGATCGAGCGGCGGCGACCAAAGCGGCGCACGCAGCGGGATCCTCGTCGCCGCCTGCGGTTTCCACACCGCTGTTGACGTCGACGGCGTACGGGCGCACCTGATCTTCGACCGCACGGTCATCGGGCGCACGAGGGGGAAGGCCTGGTGTTCAGGACAGGAGCAGGGGAGGGATCAGCCTGCGGCGGTGTCCGGGATGCGGACGGGCACGGCATCGTGGCGGCTGCCGCTGGGGACGCCCTTCTTCAGGCTGTGGGCGTAGACGTCGACGTATTCCTGGCCGGTGAGCTGCATGAGCTCGTACATGACCTCGTCGGTGACGGCGCGTTCGACGAATCGGTTGCCGCCCATGCCTTCGTAGCGGGAGAAGTCGATGGGCTTGCCGAACTTGACCGTCACCTTCCTGCGGCGCCAGCGGAACGGTCCGGGCGGGCTGACCTCGTCGGTGCCGATGACGGCGACCGGGATGACGGGGACGCCGGTCTCCAGCGCCAAGCGGGCCAAGCCGGTCTTGCCCTTGTACAGCCGGCCGTCGGGGGAGCGGGTGCCCTCCGGGTAGAGGCCGACCAGGCGGCCCTCGTCGAGCAGCTTGCGGGCGGCGTTCAGCGCGTCCTCGGCGGCGTCGGCTCCGCTGCGGTCGATCGGATACTGACCCGAGGCGCTGAAGAAGAACTTCTGGAACCGGCCCTTGATGCCCGGGGTGGTGAAGTACTCGGCCTTGGCCAGATAGTTGATCCGACGCGGACTCAGCAACGGAGCGAACAGCCAGTCGGCGAAGGAGAGATGGTTACCCGCCATGATGGCCGGCCCGTCCGCCGGAATGTTCTCCACACCCTCGACCGTAGGCCGGTTGTAGAGATGAATGAACGGTCCCAGCAGCACGAACTTCAGCAGCCAGTAGAACATGACGTCCTTCCCCCGGGACCGGGATAGTTGCGGGCACCTGCTTCAAATGCCGACTTTACCGCTGGTACAAGATCACATCCAACCGCAGCGGCGAATCTCACCACACTTCGGCGCCGACGCCGACCGATGGCGAGCGTCGGCGTGTCGCGCCGGACCACGATCCTCGTGGCCCGCGGTGTCAACGGCCGGTCCGCGCGATGCGGGCGGCTTTGCCGCCGCCGGAGGGCAGGGCGGCCCTGGCGAGATCGGCGGCACCGATCATGCCCGCCGCCTCGCCGAGCTGAGTGGTCCGGATGCGGGCCAGCGGCCGGTGCCCCGCACCGGTGATCGTGCGCGCATATTCCTCACGCGCCTCGTCCAGGAACAGCGGCGCCGAACTGCTGACCCCGCCCGCGATGACCACCAGGTCGGGATCGAAGATGTCGCTGACGAACGCCAGCCCGAGGCCGAGCCAGCGCGCGAAGTCGGCCATCACCCGCGCGGCGAGCGGATCGCCGTCCTGCGCGGCGCCCGCGACCCGCCGTCCGGTCAGCGAGCCGGGATCGCGCGCCACGTCCCTGGCGAGCACGGAGTGCACCGTGTCGCTGGCCAGCATTTCGATCGCGGTCTCGGCCAGTGCGGTTCCGCTGCAATAGCGCTCCCAGCAGCCGTGCTTGCCGCACGGACAGGGCCGCCCCTGCGGAACGACCTGCAGATGACCGAGTTCCGGCGCGACACCGTGCGTGCCCCGGTACAACTGGCCGTCGATCAACAAGGCGGCGCCGATGCCGGTGCCGATCGCGATCAGCACCACGTTGTGGCCGCCCGCCGCGGCGCCGAACCGGTACTCGGCCCACATCGCCGCGTTGGCGTCGTGTTCCAGGATCACCGGCAACTCCAGCCGTTCGGTGAGTCGCTGGGCGACGGGCGCGTCCTGCCAGGGCAGGTGCGGGGCGAACCGCACGGTGGAGCGATCGCCGTTGATGAACCCGGCGACCGCCAAACCGACCGCACCGATGGAATGCCGGCCGGACAGGTCGCGCACGGCCCGGTCCAGCGCGTCCTCCAGCGCGCGGGCGGAATGCGGCGTCGGCGCCTGGACCGTGTCGAGCACCTCGCCGCTGTCGTCGATCACCGACGCCCGAATGTTGGTGCCGCCGACATCTATTCCGACGGTCAGCGGTCGTGTACCGGCCATCTGGTGCGTCATACCTTGATCGTCACGGGAATGTCGACGTAACGGGGGCCATCGCCGTCCTCGCCTGGACCGTGCCGGTGCGGCGCACCGGTTTCCGGGTCGGCCTCGGCGGGCATGACCGGCTCGACCGGCACCCCCGCCAGCGCTTCGCGCAGCACGGTGACGATCGCGGTGCCGTGATCGGCGACGGCGGCCAGCACGTCGTGGTGTTCCCCGCGCACGAGCGCCGCGGCCGCGCACACCGGGCACCAGCTGCAGCCGGCCCACTCGGCCTGGCCGTCGGCGGCGCGCCGCAGCACCGGTTCGACCCGTTCCAGCACCGCTTCGGCCAGCAGCTTCAACTCCTCGGCGAATTCGCCGATGCCGTCGGGCGCGCTGTGGCCGCCTGCCTCGTGTCCCTCGGGGGGGTGCGGATCACCGGTCATGGTCGTGACTTTCGGACGCCTGCGCCCAGACCCGCGGATCGGGCCGGAAGCGGACCACCAGATACCCGTCATCGAGCTCGGCGCCGTCGACCGTGCACCGCCGCAATACCGGCGCCAGGCGCACCCGCCGCCGGACACCGTCCGCTCCCACGATCAAATCGTCCTCCACTCGGCCAAGGCGCAACGTGGCGGCGTCGACCACCGGCAGGTGCATGCGCAGCGCGTACACCGACTGCACTCCGGTGCCGGATTCCCGCAGAACCAGCGGTTCGCCGGAACTCGCGTCGACCTCCGTCTGATTGTCGCTCAGCATAAGCGCAGCGTCACCGGTGTCGCCCGCCGAGTCCATCGCGTACGACAGCGCGGCCAGCGAGTTCAGCCCGATCGGCTCGGCGCCGGTGTGCTGCGCGATCACCACGGGGATACCCGGCATCTTGCGCCGCAAATCGGCGATGACGTCCGATTGCTCACCGCGCCGGTTCGAATACCAGTGCACCGCCGGATGTTCGGCCGAACTCGATTCGGCGGGCGGCGCGAGATCGGGCAGCACCTTGTTCACCACCACGGCATCCAATCGCAGGCCCAGCAGCGCCGCGGCGGAACGCACCCGCTCCGATTCGGCCACCGCCACCCGCTCGGCGACCGTGATCAGCCGCGCCCCGGTGCGCCGGTGGTCGGTGAGCAGATCGCGAACCTCGGTGACCGCCTTGACGATCCGTTCGACCGTGGCCGCGAGCACGGCCCGGCGCAGATCGGTGCCGATGGCGCTCATCGTCCGCGCGTGCGGCGGCCACATCCGTTCCAGGTAACCGAGCAGGGTGGCGGGCGCGGTGACCAGGCGCAGCATGTCCGCCGAGGGCGGGCAGTCGACGACGATCAGATCCCAGTCGTCCTCGGCGGCGAACTGGGTGATCTCCACCAGCATCAGCAGTTCCTGCACGCCGGGCAATCCGGTCAGCTCCGCCGGATCCAGCGCCGCGAGGTCGAAACCGTGCTCGTGCCCGCGGCCGGTGGAGATCAACCGCACCACATCGCGGAACCGGTCCTCGAGCAGCGCGAGCGAATCGATCTCGATCACGTCCAGGCCCGGCAGCACGGTGGCGACGCCGGTGACCGTGCCGGGATCGTGCGGGAAACGGAAGCCGAGCGCGTCGCCCAGCGAATGCGCCTGATCGAGCGAGGCGATCAGCACGCGACGGCCCGATCTGGCCTCGGCCATGGCGGTGGCACACGCGAGCGTGGTCTTGCCCACCCCACCCTTGCCGATGAACAGTTCGACCCGGGTCTTGTGCGCGGTCAGCCTTCGACCCGTTTCTTCAGTTCCTTCAGCGCGGTGTCGGTGATCACTTTCTCGGCCTTGCGCTTGAACATGCCGATCATCGGGATGTTCAGATCGACGGTCAGCGTGTAGACCACCTCGGTGCCGCCGTCCGGCCGATCGATCAACTCGTAGGTCCCGTTCTGAGCCTTCTGCAACTCGCCGCTGAGCAGCCGCCAGCTGACCGCCTTACGGTCGGCGCGCCAGTCGTAGGACAAGACGTAGGTGTCCTTGACCACCCCGGCGTCCAGCACGAACCGGGCGGTCTCGGCCAAGCCGTCCGGTCCCGTCTCCAGCACCTCCACCGACTTCGCCGCCGATACCCACTCCGGGTAGGACTCCAGATCGGCGATGACGGACATCACCTGCCGCGACGGGGCCTCGATGACGATTGATCTCTGGGTCCTGTCGGCCATGCGGACAGCGATTCCTTTCAGCGTCGGTGCTGGTAGATCAAGACAGGGCCGCGGGAGCGACGCCGGCCGGGCGACCCGACTCCAGCCGGGACTTCACCTCGAACGACATGTTCTTGCCCGCGACCCGGCGCGCCCGAGTGGCGGCGGCGAGTTTGCCGACCGGCAGCGCGGGCTGCGGTTCGGCGTGCAGGAAGTAGTGCAGGATCACCCCGTCGAGCGAGGGCTCCAGCCACACCTCCATGGTTCCGGTCAGCGCCCCGGACACCGACCAGCGGATGCCCTTCTCACCCCGGTTCTCCCGGACCTCCAAGTCCAGGTCCGGCCACCAGCGGCGCCACTGGTTCGGACCGGCCAGCAGGTCGGCCACGGCGGCCCCCGATGCGGCGACGAAGGTCTGATCTGCGACCTGGATACTGCTCACTCCGCTGAGCGTAGTAGATGCGACGCGGATCACCGCAGCAGCTGTCGCAGGCGCGCGCCCAGGGTGTCCCAGCGCCACTGCTGCTCGACGAACGCCCGGCCCGCCACGCCCATCCGCGCCGCCGCGTCCCGATCGGACAGGATCTCCACCAGGGCGTCGGCGATCTGCTGCACGGAGCGGCCGTCCACCACCCGCCCGGTCCTGCCCTCGATCACGGTCTCCGGCGCGCCGCCGGAATTGCCCGCCACCACCGGGACGCCGGACGCCGAGGCCTCCAGGTAGACGATGCCCAGCCCCTCCACATCCAAGCCGGCGCCCCTGGTCCGGCAGGGCATCGCGAAGACATCCGCCAGCGTGTGATGCGCGGCCAGCTCGCCGGACGGGACGCGGCCGGTGAACACCACGTCCTCGGTGACGCCCGCGGCGACGGCGAGGGCGCGCAGCTTGTCCTCGAAGGGGCCGCCACCCGCGATCACCAGAACCGCTCCGCGCACCCGCTCGCGGATATCGCGCATGGCCAGGATCAGCGCGTCCTGCCCCTTGCGCGGCACCAGCCGCGACAGGCACAGGATGGTCGGACGGTCGCCCAAGCCGTAACGCTCGCGCAGCTCGGCACGCGCCGCCGGATCCGGGCGGAACACCTCGGTGTCCACCCCGGGCGGCAGATACTCCAGCGCCGCGTTCGCCCCGAACGCGGACGCGAACCGGCGGCGGGTATAGCGGCTGACGTAGGTGACGACGTCGGTCTGCTCGCCGATCACCCCCAGCGCCTGCCTGGCTCCGGGCAGCATCGACCAGCCGACCTCGTGGCCGTGCGTACTGGCCACGATGCGTTCGGCGCCCGCGCGACGCAGCGCGGGCGACATCAGCGCCAGCGGTGCCGCCGCCCCGAACCACACCGTGTCGCACTGCTCGCTCCGCAGCAGTCGCGCGGCGCGGCGCAGCACGAGCGGAGTCGGCAGCATCAGCGTGGTGGGATGGCGAATCACCTGGAACTTCTGCTTGGCGTCGAACTTCAGATGACTGTCGCCGCGCCAGCGCGGAGCGTAGACGACCAGGTCATCCGGCGGCAGCTCACCGGCCAACGCCTGCAGATACGACTGGATACCGCCCGGCCGCGGCGGGAAATCATTGGTAACCAGCAAAGTTCGGGCCATGCGCAACAAAATACTGGGTTTGTTTGGCCGCGCCTTCGGCGCGGCGTGTTCGCGGCCCTTTGTGGCTCGCGTTTGCGCGACCGCCGCTTGCTCCTTCGTCGCGTACGCGACGGCCGCGATTCGCGGGTCGCGGGGGAAGGGTCAGGCGGTCCGGGCTCGTACCCACTCGCGCCAGTCGTCGACGAACTCGGTGCGGGTGGTGCCGAGGACTTCGCGGAGGGTGCCGTCTTCGGTGGTCGGGTCCTGTTTGCCCGCCGCGATGCGGTGGTAGAGCTGGACGAGGTGCGGACGGTCGTATTTCTCGGCGACGAATGCGCAGATCGACCAGGCCTTTTCGTAGGTGAAGGCGGCGTCGGGGCCGGAGAACTCGGCGTCGGCGGGCAGATCGGCCGGAATCTGCCCGGCGTGGGCATGCGCGGTGAGGGTGGGGGCGATGTCGGCGAACCGCTGGCCTTCGGCGTGGTGCGCGGTGTAGTCGGCGAAGCCTTCCAGCATCCACAGCGGGGCGCCGTCGACGGTGTCCGCACGCGCGGCGATGTGGGTGAGTTCGTGCCGCAGCAGGGTGGCCATGCCTTCGGGATCGAGGCGGCGTCCGGTGTCGGGACCGAAGACGACACGCTGGCCGGTGGGGCTGCTGCCCTGGGTGAACGGGTCGGCGACCGACGCGGCGGCGACTTCGGCGGGCAGGAGGTCGGGCGAACGCAGCAGAGCCGCGAACTCCGAAGGCGACGAGGCGACCACGACCAGCGCGGATTGCGCCCAGTCGGGACCCCAGACGTCGGTCACCGCGGCGGTGGCGTCGGCGAGTTCACGCTCCAGCACGTCGATTTCGATCCGCTGATCGGCATGGCCGACGACCAGGGATTGCCGTCCGTCGCCGGTTGGCACCCGGCGGGCGACGATGGAGCCGAACGGTTCGACGATGCGCCGCACCTCGGCGAGCCTGGGATCGACGGCCGCCGCCTGACCCACCGCCTCGGTCGTCCCCGGTTCGGCGGCTCGCAGTTTCGGTAGCACCGTGTTCGGCAACATGATCAGCGCGACGCACACGCCGGTGAGCGCCACCACCATCGCGACGGTGAGGCAGAACTCGAATCGCCGCCGCGCCGACCACCAGTCGCGCGATTTCCGCATGCCGGTCATCGGCGCACACCGTCCGGCGACATGGCGCCGCGGTGCCGTGCGGTGGCGGACACACCGTGTCGACCGCGCGGGTCGCTCACGGTCGTCCGTAGCCGGTCGGTCGTGCCTGGGGTAGTGCGGTGCCGCTGTTTGGCTCGCTCACAGGGTCTAGTATCGCCGAGCCGAATGGAACGGCGTCGAGCCCATGGGCGCGACCGCGACGGGCACGCCGAAGGTCGAGGCGTGCAACATGAGTCCGTTGCCCGCGTAGATGCCTACGTGCGAGATATCGGAGTAGAAGAAGACGACGTCGCCGGGCTGCAGATCGTCCTTGGCCACCGGGGTGCCGTAGGTGGCCTGCTGCGAACTGGTCCGTGGCACGTTCTTGCCGACCTGCTTGAAGGCCCACTGGACCAAACCGGAGCAATCGAACTGGTCCGGGCCGGTGGCGCCCCAGACGTAAGGGTCGCCGATTCGCGTGAGTCCCGCCGCCAGCGCGCTGGTGCCGCTGCCGGGAACCAGACCCTGCAAGAGGGTGTCACGGTCGAATCCGGGCGGGAACGGCGATCCGGCGAGAACGGACTTGTCCTTCGCCGACAGCGTGCCCCAGGCCTGCACCACCTGCGCGATGGCGCCACCGAGATCACTGCGCTTGTGTTCCAGATCGATGCGCACCGCCTCGGCCTTCTGCGCGGCGGAGCGGGCCGCGTCGGAGGCGGTGCGGGCCGCCGATTCGGCCGCGGTGGCGGCGTCGGTGGCCTTCTCGTAGTGGTTGAGCTGCTCGGAGGTCTGCGCGGATACCACGTCCAGCGTGGACATCTGGTCGAGCAGTTGCTGCGGTGAGTCGCTGACCAGCACGGCGAACAGGCGGTTGGTACGGGCGCCCTGGTAGGCGGCGATCGCGGTGCGGTCGATGACCGGCTGGTACCGGCGGACCTCGTCGCGGGCCCGGTTGACCACGTCGGTGCTGGCGGCCAGCCGGGCGTCGGCGTCGCGCTGCACGGCGAGTTTCGCCTCCAGCTCGGCCTCCGCCCCCAGCGCCTGCTGATTGAGCTGCTCGGACTGATGAGACAGATCGATCATCCGCTGCACGGCTTCGGTGGCCGTCGAGGGAAGTGCTACCGGATCGGCTCCGGCCGGACCGCCGCCGTAGAGGCCCGCGGCCAGCATTCCGGCTGCCAGCGTCCCGCCCACCAGACGTTTGGTCTGCTGTCTCCGGTGATGTTCAGCCACAGCCCGCGGTGCCCCGTTCTCTCGTGAAGCGATCTCTCGTGAAACCGCCGCGGAGTCCTTCGCCGAAACCGAGGTTTGCGTCGGCGAACCGCGGGTAATCGGTGGAAGGTCTCGGTTAGGTTACGGAACGGCCCGCATCGATGTCCAGTAGAGCACGGAACGATCACGGGCCGTTGGTGCGGTCGGGCCGCGAGACAGCGGCCCGACCAGCTGCTTGTCAGAAGCGGCGGGCACCCGCGACCGGCATGGAGGAGATCGGCGCGACCTTCACGGGCTGACCCGAGGTGGACGCGTGCACGACGTTGCCGTCACCGGCGTAGAGGCCGGAGTGGCTGCCGCCGTAGAACGAGACGAGGTCGCCCGGCTGCAGATCGTTCAGCGAGACCGGGCTGCCCGCGGACAGCTGCGCGCCGCTGGTGCGGGGTAGTTCGACGCCCGCCTGGCGGTAGGACCACTGGACCAGGCCGGAGCAGTCGAACGAGTTGGGACCCGCGGCGCCGTAGACGTACGGCGAGCCGACCTTGCTCATGGCGGCGTCCAAGGCGATCTCGCCGGAGCTCTTGGGGGCGGCGAAGGGAAGGGGGGCGGGACCGGGCAGCTCGAGGCCCGGCAGGGCCTGCGGGACCGGGATCTCGTTGGGAACGTCGAAGGTTCCCACGCCGGGGATGGTCACCGGCTGGGCCGACGCGGGGGCTGCGGGCAGCAGGAACGCGCCGAGAGTGGCAGCGCCGACGGCCCCGGCGGCAACAGCGCGCTGTGCGTGACGCTTGACGGCGTTGGTCGTCATGATGCGGAACTCCCAATCTGCCTCACGACGCCGCACCCGGTGGTGCCGCGGACTTCGTCTGGGCCGCACCGGTTGGCGCGGCGGACTCCGTGAGGTCTCGAAAAGGTTACGAACACATCACGGTGATTTGTAAAGGCCGGGCAATTTGAAAAGCGTCTGCTCAACAATTGCGTGGTCCAAACGCTGTGAGATGCGTCCCACGGAATCACGAAAAGATAACGGTGCCGAACTCCCAGGAAAAGTCCGGTTTCCGCCGTCTACTGGAGTGGGCCGGGCCGGTCGGCGGCCCCGGGTTGCCTCGACCGGTGTTTTGCCAGGTAGATCGCCCAAAAGAACCGTAGGGCACGGCATGGTCGCCCGTTCGTACGCTGTAGAGCCACGGATGGCGGGCCCGCCTGCTGGTGATCGACTGCATTTCGCAAGACTCGCGGCAATGTTTGATACAGATTTGTACCTTTTGTGATCTGGGTCTCTTTTTCGCATTCCTAGATCATTTCCCGGGTATCGCCCGAGAATCCCCACGGTGTAATTCGGACATTTCGTGGCGGACCGGCGTGCCCGGTTCCTGTCGGACCGTGGTCCTACGCTGCTCGCCGTGTCCGACCCCGCGCCGCGCCCGGCCGTCCAGCAGCTGGCTTTCGACGAGCTCGACACCCCCTTGTACGACACCACCTTCGTGGTCGTGGACCTGGAGACCACCGGGACCAGTCCCGGAGCCGACGGCATCACCGAGATCGGCGCGGTGAAGGTGCGCGGCGGGGAGGTGCTCGGCGAATTCGCGACGCTGGTCAACCCTGGACGCGCGATTCCGCCGGCGATCGTGCACGTCACGGGCATCACCACCGCGATGGTGTACGCCGCGCCGGGGATCGAGGCGGTGCTGCCCGGCTTCCTCGAATTCGCCGCGGGCGCCGTGCTGGTCGCGCACAACGCCCGGTTCGACATGGCGTTCCTGCGCGCCGCCGCGGCGCAGTGCGACACCCCGTGGCCGGCCGCGCAGGTGCTGTGCACCGTCAAACTGGCGCGACGGGTGCTCGGGCGCGACGAGGCCCCCTCCGTGCGGCTCGGCTCGCTGGCGCGCTTGCTCGGCGCCTCCACCCAACCGACCCACCGCGCACTGGACGACGCCCGGGCGACCGTCGACGTGTTGCACGCGCTGATCGGACGAGTCGGGAACCAGGGCGTCCACAGCCTCACCGAGCTGCTGGACTACCTGCCCGACGTCACGCCCCGGCAGCGCTCCAAGCGCGTCCTCGCGGCCGATCTCCCCGCTGCTCCCGGTGTGTATCTGTTTCGCGGTCCTTCCGACGAAGTCCTATATATAGGTACGGCGGTGAACCTGCGCCGTCGTGTCCGTAACTACTTCACCGGTTCGGAGACCCGGGGCCGGATGAAAGAGATGGTGTCCCTGGCGATTCGGGTCGACCACGTGGTGTGCGCGCACGCGCTCGAGGCGGGGGTGCGCGAACTGCGGCTGCTGGTGGCGCACACTCCGCCGTACAACCGCCGGTCGAAATTCCCGAAGCGGGCCTGGTGGCTCACCCTCACCGACGAGCCGTTCCCGCGGTTCTCGGTGGTGCGCGAACCCACTCGGGACGCGCTGGGGCCGTTTCGCTCCCGCAACGACGCCGCCGACCTGGGCGTGATCATCGCCGAGTTCACCGGACTGCGCACCTGCACGACGCGGCTGTCGCGCGGGGCGGTGCACGAGTGCCCGCCCGCCCTCGTCGGCGGCTGTCCGGCGGGGTCCACGGGCAACCCGCTGAATACGGCGCAGTACGCTGCCGCGCCCGCGCTCGTGCGTGCACTGTTCGCCGGGCACAGCGACGCGCCGATCCGGTCCATCCTCGATCGCATCGAAACCCACTCGCGTGCCCAGCATTTCGAGGCGGCCGCGCGGCTGCGCGATCGTGCGGCGCGGGTGGTGCGGGCGCTGCGCCGTACACAACGGCTGGCCGCGCTGGCACGCATCGCCGAATTGATCGCCGCGCATCCCGACGGCGACGGCGGGTGGGAGTTCGCGGTCATCCGGTACGGCCGCCTGGCCGGTTCCGGCACCGCACCGCGCGGCGTGCCGCCGATGCCCCTCGTGGAACAGATCGTCGCCGCCGCCGAAACGGTGATTCCGACGGGGGTTCTCGCCGAGCATCCGCTGCCGGAGGCGGAAGCGCCGATCACCGAAGACGCGCCGCCGTTGCGGGGCGCTTCGCCGGAAGAGGTGGCGTTGGTCGCGCGCTGGCTGGCCCGGCCGGGCGTGCGGATCGTGCGCACCACGCAGGGGTATCGAGAACCGCTGTTCGGCGCCGCGCGGTGGCTGGGCTGGGCGGAACTGGCCGACGCGGCGGTCCGCGCGCAACCGACCGAGCAGGGCTATCTCGACCGCTTAGGCTGATCGTCATGATTACCGCGATCGTCTTGATTCACGCCGACAACGGCCGCATCCCCGAGACCGCGCAGGCGGTCGCGGACACCGAGGGCGTCGCCGAGGTCTACTCCTGCGCGGGCGACGTGGACTTGATCGCGATCGTGCGGGTGCGCGACCACGAGCAGATCGCCGAGGTGGTGACCGCCCGGATCGACAAGACGCCCGGTGTCCTGCGCACCACGACGCACATCGCGTTCAAGTCGTACTCGCGGGCCGAAGTGGAGGCCGCGTTCTCGCTGGGCGACTAGTCCCGTTCAGTCCTCCACCCGGACGCTGAGCACCGCGAAATAGGCGGCGTCGTTCGGCGCGAGCACCTCGACGACATCGCCCGAGCAGCCCGGCACGTCGTACAGGTGCACGAGGCCGTCGGTGCGGTTGCGGATCTCCACATCGGACCCGTCGCCGACATCGAGGCAGCCCGCCGGGTTCTCGTAGCTGAGGCCCGCGGCGAACAAGGCCCCTTCGGCCGCGTTCGCGGCCGGCGCGGCGGCAGCGATACCCGCGGTGGCGAGGACAGCGAGTAGCGCCGGAACGGTGGGTCGCATATCTGTGCTCCTCGTCGGTCGAACCGGCCGGCGCGGTGCCCGACGGACTCGGCGATGCGCCGGATTGCCGCCTCGAACGTTACCGGCCGCGCCAGTGCCGATCAGGGCCTTCGTTCAGGTCAGCGTGTCGACCCGCACGCATCGGTCGACCCGCTTCAGTTGTCGCCGAGTGTCTGCGTCAGCTTCGCCCAGCGCTCCAGCAACGCGGCCGCGTGGCCCGCGTCGATCGCCTCGGCGGCACGGTCGATGCCCGCGGCGAGCGCGGCGTGCAGATCCGCGTCCGGATCGCCCGCGCCGCGCGACCAGTCGTAGGCCACGATCGCCGCCGCCGAATTCAGCAGCACCGCGTCGCGGACCGCTCCACCGCGACCGGCGAACACGTCGCGGGCCACACCCGCGTTCACCTCGGCGTCGCCGCCGCGCAGCGCGTCCAGCTCGACCCGGGGGATGCCGATGCGGGTGGGGTCGATGGTGGTCCGGCGCGTCCGTCCGCCCGAGACGATCCACGCCTCGGTGGTGTCCGAGGTGGTGATCTCGTCGAGCCCGTCGTCGCCGCGCACCACCAGGGCGCTCGCACCGCGTTCGGCGAACACCCCCGCGATGACGGGCAGCAGGTCGGCGAACGCGCAGCCGACCAGCCCGGCGCGCGGCTGCGCGGGGTTGGTCAGCGGTCCGAGCACGTTGAACACCGTCGGTATGCCGATCTGGCTGCGGGCCGCCCCCGCATAGCGCAAGGCGGGATGGAACACGGCCGCGAAGCAGAAGCCGATGCCGACCTCGCGCACACAGTGCGCCACCGCCTCGGGACCGAGCGCGAGCTTCACGCCGAGCGCTTCCAGCACATCCGCGCCGCCGCTCTTCGACGACGCGGCCCGGTTGCCGTGCTTGACCACCGGGACACCGGCCGCGGCCACCACGATCGAGGACATGGTGGAGATGTTCACCGAACCGGACCGGTCACCGCCGGTGCCGACGATGTCCACCGCGTCGCCATCGATGCGCACCAGCCGGGCGTGGTCGAGCATGCCCGCGGCCAAGCCGGTCAGTTCGGCGGGCGTCGGGCCCTTGATCTTCATGGCGACGCCGAATGCGGCGATCTGCGCGGGAGTGGCGTTGTCGGACATGATCTCGTTCATCGCCCACGAGGTGTCGTCCGCGGCCAGGTCGCCACCGTCGGCGAGGACTCCGAGCACCTGAGGCCAGCTGCGCACGCTCATTCCACACTTCTCCCGTCACACCGGTTCCACGCACCAGTTTGTCCGCACGCAGCCTAGCTGTGTTGGTCTTTCCAGCGCCTGCGGCGCTGGGTGTTCGCGGCCCCTTGGTGTCGCGAACGGCGCATGCTCGGTCTCGCTTCGCTCGAAACCGGAGTTGAGCCGAGATCGCGGGGTCGGCGCCGTCCAGCGGCGCCGGGCGCGGAGCCGTTACGGGTGTGGGCCCGGTTGCAGGGCGTCCCAGCCGTCGGCGGTGCCGTCGTGGCGCTGGGCGAGGCCGGCCATGCGGGAGCGTTCCTGGGAGCAGTGCAGGGCGTCCAGCAGTTGGACCCGCTGGAGGATCACCGTCTCGAGTTCGTCGCTACCCGGGCCGCCGACCTGCGGCGCGGGGGAGTAGCCGTCCTGTGCGGCGATCGCGCAGACGGTGGGCACATGCCGTGGCGGGATACGCAGGTGGTGCCGTAGCACCGCGGGCGCGTCCGGCGTCAGACCGGTCGCGCGCGCCAGCACGGCCGAGCACGCCTCCGTGTCGTCGAAGCAGGCCGCGACCACGACCAGATCCGCTCGCGCCGGGTCGAGTGCGGTGGGCCGGTCGCGCCGGAACATCCGCCGCCACAGCCCCGGTCCCATATTCGTCTTCATCTCAGCTTCTCCTTACCCTCAACTGTCATGCTGGCCGGGCGTTCGTCCGCGCTGTGCGACCCGTTCCGGGGGTCGCCGACCCTGCTCGCCCCCTGCCCCGCCTGGTCGAGAGCCTGTCCCTTCCTGCGTTTTCGGACACGGAGGAACGAGTTTCGTACCCGGGTTCGGCTGTCGTACTACGACGAGTCATACTTACCCCCGTGACGACCGCAGTAGGGACCCCAGGATCGGCCATTACCCAGCGTGTGCATTCGCTGAACCGGCCCAACATGGTCAGCGTCGGTACCATCATCTGGCTGTCGAGCGAGCTGATGTTCTTCGCAGGCCTGTTCGCGATGTACTTCGTCGCGCGCGCCCAGGCGCACGGTAACTGGCCGCCGGAGCCGACCGAGCTGAACCTGAAGCTCGCGGTGCCGGTCACGGCCGTGCTGGTCGCGTCGTCGTTCACCTGCCAGATGGGCGTGTTCGCCGCGGAGAAGGGCGACGTGTTCGGCCTGCGCCGCTGGTACGTCATCACGCTGATCATGGGCGCGTTCTTCGTCGGCGGCCAGGGCTACGAGTACACGAACCTGGTGCACGAGGGCACGTCGATCTCCAGCAGCTCCTACGGCTCGGTGTTCTACATCACCACCGGCTTCCACGGTCTGCACGTGATCGGCGGTCTGATCGCGTTCGTGTTCCTGCTGATGCGCACCAAGGTCAGCAAGTTCACCCCGGCGCAGGCCACCGCGGCGATCGTCGTCTCCTACTACTGGCACTTCGTCGACATCGTGTGGATCGGGCTGTTCGCCACGATCTACTTCGTCCGCTGATCGTGGCCGCCGCGCTGCCGAACGCGCGCGGTGCGACCCAGGATCTTTCGCAGAAGTCGGTTCCGTCTACTCCAAAGGGACACAGATGAGTTCATCTCCCCCGTCAGCGCCAGAGCCCGCCAGCCCCGGGAACGGCCAGGCCAGCAAGACGCGCAGGCAGCGCCGCGTTCGCCGTCGCATCGCGGGCGGGCTTGCGCTGCTGGTGGGCCTCGTCGGAGCAGGCTTCCTGGCATCGGCCCTCACGCCGGACCCGCAGCGCGCGACCGCGCACGAGGACCAGTCCGCGCTCATCCGCGAGGGCCAGCAGCTCTACGACACGTCCTGCATCACCTGCCACGGCGCGAACCTGCAGGGTGTCGCCGATCGCGGTCCCAGCCTGATCGGCGTCGGCGAGGCGGCGGTCTACTTCCAGGTGTCCTCCGGGCGCATGCCGATGGCGCGTAACGAGGCGCAGGCGCAGCGCAAGCCCCCGAAGTTCGACGCCCACCAGACCGACGCGCTGAGCGCGTACGTGGCGGCCAACGGCGGCGGTCCGACCGTGATCCGCGACGCCGACGGCCAGATCGCCCAGGAGTCGTTGCGCGGTGACGACATCGCCCGCGGTTCGGAGCTGTTCCGGATGAACTGCGCGTCCTGCCACAACTTCACCGGACGCGGCGGCGCGCTGTCCTCCGGTAAGTTCGCGCCGCCGCTGGAACCGGCCAGCGAGCAGCAGATCTACGCCGCGATGCTCACCGGCCCGCAGAACATGCCGAAGTTCTCCGACCGCCAGTTGAGCGCGGAGGAGAAGCGCGACATCGTCGCCTACGTCAAGAACGCGACCGAGGAGCACAGCCCCGGCGGCTGGGACCTCGGCGGCTTCGGTCCCGCGACCGAGGCCCTGGCCATCTGGGTGGTCGGTATCACGCTCGTGGTCGGTGCCGCGATGTGGATCGGATCCCGGTCATGACCGGTCAGCGCCCGGCCATGCCGAAAGGACACAGGTCATGAGCAGTAAGGAGCGAGACGACATGGGTCGCCCGGATGAGGGCCACGACGCGCAGCCGTCGAACGAGCACGCGGTGAACGCCACTCCGGCGGAGCCCACCGAGGCGGAGCTCGACAAGATGTCGCGCGACGAACTGGTCAAGCTCGGCACCGAGCGCGACGGCGTCGACGTCGCCTACCGCCGTGAGCGCTTCCCGATCCCGGGCACCCGGGCGGAGAAGCGCGCCGAGCGCGCGGTCACCTTCTGGTTCGCCGTTTCCGGCATCGCGGCCGCGGCGCTGGTCGGCGTGTTCCTGTTCTGGCCGTGGGAATTCAAGGGCAAGGAAGAGGAGGGCCACGGGCTCTACTCGCTGTTCACCCCGCTGGTCGGCCTCACCTTCGGCATCTCGGTGCTGGTGATCGGCGTCGCGGTGGTACTGATCCGCAAGCTGTTCATCCCCGCCGAACTGTCCATCCAGCAGCGGCACGACGGTCCGTCGCCGGAGGTCGAGCGCCGCACCCTGGTCGCCGAACTGCAGGACGCGCTGGACACCTCCACCCTGGGCCGCCGCAAGATGATCACCCGCACCGCGGGCGCTGGTGTCGGCGTGCTCGGCATCGGCGCGCTGCTGGTGTTCGTCGGCGGCATGATCAAGAACCCGTGGGCCAAGGGTGACAAGTCGCCGCTGTGGGTCTCCGGCTGGACTCCGGACTACCCGGGCGAGACCATCTACATCCGCCGCGACACCGGTCGCCCGGAAGACGTGGTGCTGGTACGCCCGGAGGACCTGGACGCAGGCGCCATGGAGACGGTGTTCCCGTGGAAGGAGAAGTGGCGCGGTGACGAGCACGCGACGTTGCAGTCGCTGCGCGGCATCCGCAACGCCGTCATGCTGATCCGTCTGCGCACCGAAGACGCGCAGAAGGCGATCAAGCGCAAGGGTCAGGAGAGCTTCAACTACGGCGACTACTTCGCCTACTCGAAGATCTGCACCCACCTCGGCTGCCCCACCTCGCTGTTCGAGCAGCAGACCAACCGGATCCTGTGCCCCTGCCACCAGTCGCAGTTCTCCGCGACCGAGTGGGGCAAGCCGGTCTTCGGTCCCGCCGCTCGCGCGCTGCCGCAGCTGCCGATCACCGTCAACGCTGAGGGCTTCCTGGTCGCCAACGGCGACTTCATCGAGCCGCTCGGCCCGGCCTACTGGGAGCGCCGTTCATGAGTCCTTCAGTCGCAGCCCAAGCCAGCGAGGCGGACGAGCGGTACCGCGCCGCCGCGTTCATGAAGCGGTCGATCAACAAGGTCTTCCCGACCCATTGGTCGTTCCTGCTCGGCGAGATCGCGCTCTACAGCTTCATCATCCTGCTGCTGTCGGGCGTGTACCTGACCCTGTTCTTCGACCCGTCGATGAGCGAGGTCGTCTACAACGGCGCTTATCAGCCGCTTCGCGGTGTGACGATGTCGCGGGCGTACGAGACCGCACTGAACATCACCTTCGAGGTTCGCGGCGGTCTGTTCGTGCGGCAGGTCCACCACTGGGCGGCGCTGCTGTTCGCGGCCTCGATCATCATCCACCTGTTCCGGATCTTCTTCACCGGCGCGTTCCGCAAGCCGCGTGAGGCGAACTGGGTGATCGGTTCGCTGCTGCTGATCCTGGCGATGTTCGAGGGCTTCTTCGGTTACTCGCTGCCCGACGACCTGCTGTCGGGCACCGGCCTGCGGGCCGCGTTCGGCGGCATCACGATGAGCATCCCGATCGTCGGCACCTGGATGCACTGGCTGATCTTCGGCGGTGACTTCCCCGGCGAGATCATCATCCCGCGGCTCTACATCGCGCACGTGCTGCTGTTCCCGGGCATCATCCTGGCGTTGATCGCCGCGCACGTGGC